>JAZNVW010000001.1:0-27442 GCA_045593025.1 Ruminococcus sp.
AATATCGCCATTCATATCCACAGCCCGAAAGCCTGAATCGGGAACAAGAATATGCTCCCCTGCAATCTTTGCAATGTACTTCTGAATTGCGGTAGCATCCTTAATGGTAACCTCGTTATCCATATCTGCGTCTCCTACAAGATAGCAGTCAGGCAAATACTGTGCATAGTCTGCAATATCAAACAAGCCGTTTTCAACCGCTCTCTTCAGAAAAACCACATCACCTTTTTTATCAGCAACATAAATTCCTACGCCGTTCTCACTTTCATCTCCGATAGTATTATTACAAGTCAACAAATAATTTCCTATTCGTAACTGACAGCTTAAAAAAGGGAAATCCTCATCATTGTAAGCACGGAATATGGAAAATTCATCGGTTGTAGCGTATACATAGCATTTAAGATACTCTGCATCACAACTTCCTCTAAGAGCTGTTTTATAATCGATGTATGCCTGTCTGCAAAACTCATAGTCGGGACTGATTGTTATTGCATCAGATGATTGTGCTGAAACGGCAACCACACTGCCACACAAGACCATTAAAAGAAATAGAAAAAAAGCTAAAATTTTCTTCATAATGAAACCTCCAGGTATAAATACAATCATTTGAATATTCGCCAAGATATCCAGTAACGCAGTTCAGAATTATCACTTTCGCTAAGGATAGAATTAATCATTCTAAGCTGTAAATTATATGTTCCGCTTGAAGTAGCTCTAAACTCTATAATTTCAACATTATCTTTAGTCGATTCTGATACAGCATGTATCGCAAAGCCAGCAGTCTGTGCAAGTCTGATATCCAGATTGTTTCCGTATTCAGATGTAAGGGGAATATCTTCCTCTTTGTTATATGTTAATACTATTCGTATGGTTTCTCCCTTTTTTATATAAATATCCGTTATTGTTTCATACTCTGTGTTTTCATGACCTGCGGTGATAACATCATAATATTTGTTAACAGTTGGAATAACTGAATCAACTGCATTTACAAGTCCTGCTCCGCTTTCGTTTTTCAGCTGACCGTACGAGGTAGTTGTACCTGTAATCTGTGAATTACTTGCCCCACAGATAATTGCGTTTTTCACAGCATTAGAGTTCACCTTATAAACAGCACTATTTGTCATAAGCTGTGCTACAATTCCTGTGACAACAGGAGCAGAATAACTGGTACCCGAACCTTTATTGGAAGCTGTTGTATCAGAGTTCGGAAGAAATATATTTGTTCCTGGTGCTACAACATCGGGCTTTGTGGCTAAAGTACTACTACGTTGATAAACAGAGGAAGACCTCATACAGAAAGGAGATGTCAATTCAAAATTATTATTATTTTTTGTTTCTAAATTACCAACTGATATTGCATTGTATGCTTTACTAGGAGAAGCTACATATTCCATTTGATCTGTATTTCCACTAGCTGCAACAAAAGTGATTCCCAAATTTCCAATCAGTATGTCTACTGCTTTATCATATGAACTATAACCTGGACCAGTATCTCTGCCTCCGCTATAATTGATAACATTTACACCCATATCACCAAACATATCTATCGCATTAAGAACATCTGTTTGAACTGATACAGCGGTTTGATAAACTGTTGCATTTGGCGCATAGCCTTCATATGTTCTTCCACCAATTGTAGTTTTCTTTCCACATATAATAGAAGTTACATTTGTAGCGTGACTATTAATAGATGCAGTTGAAGCACCTGGGGTAGGAACAAAATCAAGCCTTTTGCTACCACAAGCTTCAGACAGATTATAGTTACTAGGATCATATTTGCCCAATGCCGCCTCTATAATCCCGATGGTAACACCTGTGCCATCGTACAACTGTCCGTTTGATGAAGCGTAGTTTCCACTACCAAGACCAATTGTTGAATCTGCTTCCACCAGCTCAATTGTACTCCACGTAGAACAAGTTTGTTCATAATCTATAAAACAGCTGATAGTTTCAACACAACTGGAGTTTGACAACTTGATTATTTCATTCTTATTTAATTCTGCAATAAAAAACTCAGCATAATCCGAATCAAAAATAATGACATCTTTATCTATAGAACAAGATGTCAATAATTCGCTTGTATAGTTACCAATTATGTCTTTATATGTATTGCGTTTGTCGGAAATATATTCATTCATTTCTCTTTGGATTTCGGCAATTATCTCTTTTTTTGTATTCAAAACAAGTGCTGAATCAATATCTTCATTAGTTAAGAAATCTTCTGTAATCTTAGAAGTTCCTGCTATACGAGAGATTTCCTGATTGTTGACTTTCAAATCAGGAACTATTTCACCATAAAACTTTTCAGAATTCTCATAAACATCTATACTTCTTCCATATTCACTAAGTAATTTATTCTCTACTATATTTTTATTTATTCTCTTAAGAAAAACATAAACTTGTTCTGTATCGATTTCACTCATATTATTCATTTTTTCTATCAATTCAGATGAAAGTTTGCTTTGATTATAAGACACAGTTGCACCAATTGGAGATAGCGATGACAAAACTATCAATGTAATCAAAACAACACTAAAAATTATACAAAATACTTTTTTATTATGCACCATATTTATCCTCCTAACACATTCCGTATAAATTTACATTCATTTTAATTAAAACACCACATCGGAAGCACTTCCAATCTAAATTATTTACGTTGATTATTTATTAACCTTGAAGCAAGCAGGGTGTATGATATATTTTACTAAAATTTATCATATATATTCCCTACATTTGTATCATAACACCAAACGTAATATTTGTCAACAATATTTCTTGCTTCGTAGTATTGAACTTTTTTGTGTGTTATTATATACTTAATATATATTAATAGGAAGGAGAGTGTTTATGAGTAAAAACTACTTTATTAACGGAATAACAGATTTGCTTATACTCTCTATACTTGACAGTCACGACAGCTACATGTATGAGATTGTGAAATCCATCAAGGAGTTTTCCGATGGTTTGCTCTCTATTTCTCAGAACACAATTTACACCGCCGCGTATAAGTTGCAGAATGAAGGCAAAATCAGCGAGTACTCAAAGCTTGTGGGCAAGAGAAGAACAAGGGTTTATTATCATCTTGAGCCTGAGGGCAAGCTGTGCCTTGAGGAGCTTTCGGAAAACTACAAGAACACGATTGACGGTGTTAATAACATTCTTTCGTTTCTTGAAAAAGGAGATAAAGCAGATGAATAAACTATGCAATGAATACATCTCTGAAGTCAAAGCGCTTTTTCCCATAATAAGAAAGAGTGAAAGAGATTACATCAAAAAAATCAAGGTTGATATTGAGAATTTCTGCGAAGAAGCAGAGGTTACAACCAAACAGGAGCTGTACGAAAACTACGGCAGACCCAACGACGTTGTTAACAACTACCTCTCTACAGTTGAAACAGAATACATTGCAAAGCAAATCAGCATCAAAAGATTAATTACAACTTGTGTTGTAGCATTGCTTGTTCTGGCAACTGTAGCAACCTCTGCTCTGTGCATAGCTTTGTACACTCAGTATCAAATTGTAAAGAGAAGTGAAATGGTCGGAGTAAGCTACACAATAACAGAACACAATTAAAAGAAAGGTAAAAAATGAAAAGAACTCTTATTATCACTTTAATTTTATCAATCATTTGTTGCTCTGCACTCTGCATTCCTGCAAGTGCAGTTGAAGCAACAGAAACCAAAACAACCATTGAGTATCTGGATAACGGTGATTACATCGAAACTATAATTACCTACTACGAAACAAATACAAGAGCAGCCACAAAGTCAGGCTCAAAAACAACAAACTATAAAAACAGCAGTGATGAAATTATGTGGTCTGTTACCGTAAACGGTACTTTTACCTACAACGGCACAACCTCCTCCTGCACAAGTGTTTCCCGCAGTGCAGCTGCTTACGACAGCAGTTGGTCAATCAAAAGCTCCTCCTGCAGCAAAAGCGGAAACTGCGCAACAGCTACTGCAACTGCAACTCAAAAACTTATTATCGGTTCAAAAGATTACACCCAGACCGTAAACCTCTATTGCAGTCCCTACGGAATCCTGTCATAACATAGGGTTTATTTTTTTGCTTCTTGATGTGAAATTTATTCACTAATTTTGAAACTCACTTTTACTTCAGATATGTAAAAATTCTTATTCATCTGCTTTATATAAAAAGGGACACAGCCGAGTGCTGTGTCCTTTTCATATATAACAAAAGCCCCCGATTGTATCAGGGGGCAAAAAAGCTTTTTCGTTTTATTTGTTTGCTTTTTCCTTTTTTGAGGGTTTCTTGAAATTTCTCTTTTCCATTTCCTCGATGGACTTTGAATCAGAGTGCTTAATCTGCTTCCACTCAACCTTGGTGAACACCGCTGTGATTGCAATGGGCACATAGGTGAACATAAAGATTGGGAAAGTGAAAATATAAAGAATCTTCTGCCACCAGGGACAGCGGATTTCTTTCCACTCGGCAAGGGTTGTCACAACACCTACGCCAAACATCATCAAGGACGAGTTGAATACAGACTCAAGAGTGGATTTGAGAACACCCAAAGGCTCAGAGCCTGTAACAAGTGAAACAATGATTGTAACCAAGTTCACAAAGAAACTGAAAAGAGTAAGGATTGTGGCAGGCATAATCGCCATAGACATATCAAAGCAAGAGAAGGCATTAACACCGAAAAGACCCTGCAAAAGCTTTTTGCCGTACTTTTTGAATACCTGCATATAGCCTTTTGTCCAACGCATTCTCTGATGCCAGGAAGAAACAAAGTTTGTGGGCTGTTCGTCGTAATACTTAGCCGCGTGGCAATAGGCAATCTTGTCGTTATGCAGAACAGAATCAATTGAAAACTCGATATCCTCAGTAAGCAGGAAGAACTTCCAACCGTTGTTGCGTCTTACTATTTCATTGCTGACAAGGTAACCTGTGCCTGAAACAGCACAGCTTGTGCCTAAAATCATACGGACATTGTTAAGGTGCTTTGCTTCACGCAGAAACCACAGAGCGTAGCCTGCAGAAATCCAGTTTGCACCGTAGTTTTTGGAGTTGCGGTAGCTGGTGATAATCTTGTGGCCTGCGCAGAAAGCTTTGTTCATTTCTGCAACATAGCGTTTATCAAGAAGATTATCTGCATCAAAGATAAAGTAGCCGTCGTAGTACTCCTCACCGCACATTTCCTGTACCTTTCCAAAAAGGAAGTCAAGAGCATAGCCCTTACCCACCAACTCCTTGTTGAAGCGTTCGTACACGGTTGCACCTGCTTTGGTTGCAACTGCCGCTGTATTGTCCGTGCAGTTGTCAGCAACTATGTAAATATCTATAAGCTCAGAGGGATAGGTCTGCTGCAAAATGCTTTTTATAAGGTTTCCGATTACTGCCTCTTCGTTTCTGGCGGCTATCATAAATGCATAGCGTTTATTCTGCTCAGCTTTTTTGAACTTAACAGGCTTTCTGAAAAAAGACACGAAAATGTAAAAAAACTGATATGAATAACAAATAATAAACAAAAGACAAACAAAGTAGTTTATATATCTGATGATTGTTTCAATCACAAAATCCTCTCCTCTACCAAAAAGGCACACACGCCTCCATAATAAATTCTGAGTCTGACTTTACCTATTATACAACACTCGGATTTTACAAGCAATACATAAAAAGCTTTTCTGTTAAAAACAAACAAATAGAAATCTTTATACGTAAGTTTTTGGTACGAAACAGTCCTTTTTTCACATACTAAAAGTATATTTGTAAAATAAACTTTTCAAAAACCACATATTATTTTACCGCTATTTTACAAAAACTACCTTTTAGAATTAACACCGCACGACTATATTGTAATACGATGAAATTAAAATCAGGATGTGAATCAAATGGACTTATTTGACGTACTCGCCTTAATCGGCGGACTTTGCCTGTTTCTGTTTGGTATGAACGTAATGGGCGATTCTTTGGAAAAATCCGCAGGAAGCGGACTTAACAAGCTTCTTTCAAAGCTTACAACAGGAAAATTAGCAGGCTTTCTGACCGGTCTTGGTGTAACTGCGGTTATACAGTCCTCCTCTGCTACCACAGTTATGGTGGTGGGCTTTGTAAACTCAGGTATTATGACCTTAAAGCAAGCAATCAATGTTATTATGGGTGCCAACGTAGGCACCACGGTTACTTCCTGGATACTCTCACTTACAGGTATTGAAAGCAGTAACATAATAGTTAAAATGTTCAAGCCCACATCATTCACCCCCATACTTGCGCTTATCGGAATTGTTCTTTTTATGATGTCAAAGAAAAGCAAGTACAAGGATATCGGTATGATTCTTCTGGGCTTTGCAACACTTATGTTCGGTATGGACGCTATGTCCACAGCTGTATCAGGTCTTAAAGATGTGCCCGAATTCCGAAACATTCTCATTATGTTCCAGAACCCCGTCTTAGGTGTTCTTGCAGGTGCAGTGCTCACAGGTATCATCCAGTCCTCATCTGCATCAGTAGGTATTCTGCAGGCACTTTCCTCAACAGGTGCAGTTACCATCGGTGCTTCAATCCCCATCATTATGGGTCAGAACATCGGTACCTGTGTAACCGCTCTCATCTCCTCTGTAGGTACTAACCGCAACGCAAGACGAGCATCAATCGTTCATCTTCTTTTCAACGTAATCGGTACAACAGTAATCCTTGCTATATATTGCATACTCAATGCAATTTTCAGCTTTGAGATTATCAACAACCCTGCAAACGAGCTTTCAATCGCTATTTGCCACACTGTGTTCAATGTGCTTTGCACTGCAATTATGCTTCCTTTGTCAGGACTGCTTGAGAAGCTTTCCTACGCACTCATCAAAGAGCCTGCAGGCGAAAAGGGCATTGAGAAGAAGGTTGAGCTTGACGAGCGTCTGATGGCTACCCCTGCAGTTGCTATTGAGCGTTGCCGCGTAGTTTCAAATCAGATGGCTGCAGTTTCTATGAACACACTGCAAGCCTCCCTTGGACTTCTTGAAAACTACGACAAGGAAATTGCAGAGCAGATTGTCATTGATGAAGCCTCTGTTGACCACTACGAGGACATCTTAGGCTCCTACCTTGTAAAGCTGAGCACCTATCCTATGTCTGATACTGACAGCAACGAGGCAAGCAAGCTGTTGTTTGTAATCGGAGATTTGGAGCGAATTTCCGACCATGCAATGAACATTCTCCGCTCTGCTCAGGAGATTAAGGACAAAAAACTTGAGTTCACACCCTCAGCTCAGACAGAGCTCAAAGCAATCATCGGTGCAGTTGACGAGATTATCACTCTTACTCTTGATGCATTCGTCAGAAATGACGCAGAGGCGGCAACTCTTATTGAACCTCTGGAGCAGGTTGTAGACGTGCTCAAAAAGCAACTCAGAGCAAACCATATTGTCCGTCTGCAAAAGGGCGAATGCTCTATTGAGTGCGGATTTGTATGGGCAGACATACTTACAAACCTTGAGCGTGTGTCAGACCACTGCTCCAACATCGCAGTATGCATCATCGAGATGGCACACCACTCAATGGACACCCACGAATATATGTCAAAGATTAAAGCAGGCGACCCCGAATTTGACCGCCTCTTTGCAGAGTATAGAGACAAGTATGCAGTAGCAAACGTAAACTGATTTATTAACTCAATTATTCAAACATAAGAATCCCGAAGCTTTGCTTCGGGATTCTTATGTTTAATCTGCACTCTGTGATTTGAATGTAAGAACGTAAACTGTTTCAACTTGTTTTATATACTCTGCACATTCTATATCGTGGGGATATTCCTCTGCAATTTTCCTGAGAATATCTATTGCTTTTTCATAATACTCCTTTGAAAGCATCTCAAAACATAGTTCAAAATCCTCGGGATGACAACAAAAATACACCTTTGGTCTGTCTTTTATGTTCTTTATTTTGCTTGGTCTATATAACATTTTAAGCATTGCAAATCCACCAACCCACATAAACATATATAATATATCTATTATACAATTCTGCTCTTATTCTTGTAACAAATTAATGCATTATTAACAAGGAATTTGTTGACAAAGATAGGTTCAAATGATAAAATTAAATAAAGATAAAAATCTGTCATACATCGGAGGTTATTGATATGGCAAACACTTACAAAGAAGAATTTCTGCGCTATATGGACAGCAAAGGCATCAAATACACAGACCGTAGCGACTATGTAGTCCGCGTTGCATATTCCGGAGATAATCTTAACTCCATCCCCGTACTCGTTATCTTTGATGAAGACGGCGAGAATATGGTTCAGTTCGTATGCTTTGAGGTTGCAAAATACAAGCAGGAAAAGCTTGCTGCAGGCCTTATTACCTGTAACTCTCTCAACCAGAAGTACAGATGGGTTAAGTTCTATCTTGACGACGACAACGATGTTCGTGTTGAGTGCGATGCATATGTAACTCCAGGCTCCACAGGCGAAGAGTGCATGAACATGGTTCACAGAATGGTAAGTATCACAGATAAAGCTTACCCTGTTATTATGAAATCCATCTGGGATTAATTCAAAACAAACATTAGATAAGTAAAAAGCGAGGTGAAATCCACCTCGCTTTATTTTTGATTATTTACTGTCTTGTATACCTTCGCCCGTTTTTGGAATTAACATAACGTACGCCGTTTATTCGATTGTAATTTCCAGTGCATCGGGAACATTGAAGAAATTCTTAAAGTCTTCCATGGCTTCTTCACTTTGCGGAGTAGACCTGGGGGCATACTCAGGATAAGGGAAGCGCTCCAGCATTACACTGCTCTGTTCGTTCTCAACAGCTTCTTCAATCAGTTCAATCCTTTGATTTTCACAGTCTTTATTTGCTGTGTAAATAACAAAATAACGCGTTGCAGGAAGTACCGCAATTAACACTGCAAGGACAGTAAAAATCAACATTTTTTTATAAGATAACTTACTGAACAGCGGATACAGCAGTGTTACCACAATCACAACAGAAACCGTCTCAAATGTATATAACAGACGTGCACCGTTTTCGCTGGTAAACAAAAGCGGCACTATAGTAAACAAGGCGAAAGTCCAATAGAAAAGAACTTTCTTAGCATCTGTTTCTTCACGGCGGCACAAAACAAAAAGCTCAAAAAAAACCAAAAGCACATACAATAGATTAATAACTGCTGAAATCATTGCTGACTTGAAATCATCACTGCTATATGTGACACCAAAAGCACCGATAATCAGATAATAGACACAAAAAGCAAGATTGCTGACAGCGAGGGTTATTGTACCCTTGTCACGCACCCTGATATTCAACCGCAACGCCAGGCTGATGAGAACAGATATGGTCAGAACCACATTTTCTTCTCCGATTCTGACTACAAGACGTGCACATTGATAAACAAAAGAGAATATCAATTCCCCAATAGAATTCTGGGACAAAAAGAGAATCTGACGATATCCGTTCAGGGCTTCTCCTGTATAAAACAGATTTGAATACAGGGAACTGCTGAACATAACAATCAATCCCAGTATTGCACCAAGGGTCATTGAAACATATTTGAATGAAATGTGTTTCGTTTGTCTATAATAGACACACAGAAAAACTAAAGATAGTATTACGTTGATAATTGCCAGATTTTCAATAAAGAGCTGTCCTACAAAGGACACAAGAAACATAAGAATACATATAAGAACAGAATCTTTTTTGTGTGAATATTCCGGCCCCATTGTTTGTGTCCACACAAGCAGATTAACCAATACAAACACTGCAGATACTACGAAATTTGCAAAACCCGCAATCCAACCGTTGGTTTCTGACCAGATACGTGAACCTGCACAAAGGAACAAAATACTTGCGAGGACAAAAAAGAAAGCATAAGACAAAGGTTCGTTTTTCTTTCTTATCGCAAGCTTTGTTATTAACATTGAAATAATGCACGGCACAAAGCCCATAACTATCATATTTACAAGAGGAAAGCGTGTCATAATAACAACCAAGAAGTTTCCTGCATAACGGCTATTCTGGGTAGCACCCAGCAGTTCTTTGATTCCAATATCCGTTCCCCATCGCCAATCATCTGCTGAAAAAGGTATATGATATGAAAGCCACGCAAAGAAAATAAAAGCCGCTAAATAAACACCGTATTGCAGAACAATATGTAAATTTTTAGCTTCTTTTTTCATCAGGAACCTCCAAGCACAAACTCAAAACTCAGGTTACGGTTTCAACACGCTTCCCAAGAGCAAAATCTAATATTTTTAATTATAGCACACCCACCAAAAAAAGCAAATCAACAAAGTATAAATCTCCTGTATATACAGATAATAGTATCACTATTACTAAAACAAGGAGATTTTGTATATATGAAAGCAACTGGAATAGTGAGAAGAATAGACGACCTTGGCAGGGTCGTTATTCCTAAAGAAATCAGGAGAACCCTACGCATCCGTGAGGGAGACCCCTTAGAAATTTATACCGCGACAGACGGAGAGGTTATCTTCAAAAAATACTCACCTGTGGGTGAGCTGTCAGGGTTTGCCACTCAGTATGCAGATGTGTTAAGCCGCATCAGTGCACTGCCTACTATTATCTGCGACCGGGACCACGTGATTGCGGCATCAGGTGTTTCAAAGAGGGAGTTTTTGGAGAGGAGAGTTACAGCCACTCTTGAAGGCTACATGGAAAACAGACGCTCCTTTGCGGCTCATCAAGGTGATGTGTCCCCTGTTTTACCTGTGGAGGGTGTGGAGCATCAGGCGGCTGTTATCTATCCTATCATTGCCGCAGGAGATGTTACGGGTGCTGTGGTTATGCTCGCCAGTGACACGGTTAAAGTCCCCTCTGAGGCAGAAATCAAGCTCTGTCAATCTGCCGCCGCTTTTCTCGGCAAGCAGATGGAAGAATAAGAATTTCAAAACAGACATTCAACTGAAAAAAGCCGACAGGAATCCTCAAAAAGAACCTTGTCGGCTTGTTTTATTATAGAAACATCAGAGCCAGAATCGCTCTGCAGGAGGCGCAAACTCAACATCGGTTGCACTCTCGCCTGTCTTGTTGTAAATCTTGCCTGCATAGTAAATATCGTGCAGAGAAATGCCGATATTATACACGAGTATTCTCTCTTCATCAGACTCTCTGCCCGGCTTTACACCATTGACAACATCAGAAACTTCAGCAAAGCTTCTGAATTTATCAAAATACTTGAAGTGCTTGACGTGTCCGTAATCGTCGGCAAAAACCTTGTCGAAGAAAAGGTCGCAGTTAGTGAAACCAAGAGTATGAACAGGGATAACCACTACTCCTGGCTTAAAGTACTTATCCTCGCAAACATTCTGACCTGCATAAGTAACCGCAGAAATAACCACATCAGAATCCTGCACAAGCTCCTGTGCAGTATCGCAATACACAAAGGTAACATTATCGAAACCGCTGAAACGCTCTGCAAAGAGTTCGTGCTCGTTATTGAATTTAAGGAGCTTTATGGTGAGCTTTCTGTCTGTTACTTTATCAAGAAGAATCATCATTGTGGCTCTTGCAACATTACCCAGTCCCATCATACCGATTACAGAAAAATCCTTCAATGCAAATTGCAGAAGAGAATGCACACAAACAGCACCTGTACGCAAAGCAGTAATGAAGTTGGCATCAATCAATGCCTTTGTAACACCTGTTTTTGTATCAAGGAGCAGAAGCTGGCTGTCAAGGCTGGGCTCTCTCTCAGGATAGCGGGTTACCATCTTTACACCGCCGAACTCGCCAAAATAGCTAGGCATAACATTACAGAAAACACCCTCCATATCATCAGGCTTTATGCTGATTTTTGGGGGAAGGATTGCCTTTGACTTATTCTTGATAACATATTCGGCCCAATCAAAAGCTTCTGCAGGGGTTATATTAAGATTAAGTATATCTTTATGTGTAATAATTTTCATACGACACCTCATAAACAAATAATAAGTTAATTATATGAATTTGAAGCCGATATGTCAAGGATTAAGAGAGGCAGACAGAAAACAAAAAACCGAACGGCAGAAACCGTTCGGTTTTGTTTGCATAAGCAAGTTTTTAAGGGGCTTAAATTACTTAAGCTCAACCTCTGCGCCAGCCTCTTCGAGCTTAGCCTTGAGAGCCTCAGCATCATCCTTAGAGATACCCTCTTTGAGAGCCTTAGGAGCGTTGTCAACAACTTCCTTAGCTTCCTTAAGGCCGAGACCTGTAGCCTCACGAACAGCCTTGATAACAGCAATCTTGTTTGCACCAGCAGACTTAAGAACTACGTCAAACTCTGTCTTCTCTTCCTCTGCAGCAGCTGCTGTAGCGGGACCTGCAACTGCAACTGCAGCAGCAGCGGATACGCCGAACTCTTCCTCAACAGCGTGAACAAGCTCAGAAAGCTCGAGAACTGTGAGGCCTTTAAGTGTTCCAATGATAGAAGTAATCTTCTCAGACATTTTAGTAACCTCCAATAATTAAATAGTTATTTTTTAATTTAGTTGAGCAGATAATTATTCTGCTGCTTCTGTTGCAGGAGCTTCCTCTGCAGGAGCCTCTGCTGTTTCTGCTGCGGGAGCTGTCTCCTCAGCAGGTGCGCATGCCTCTACGCCACCCTTGTCAACAATAGCCTGCACAGCACGTGCGAAGCTTGCGATAGGTGCCTGGAATGCACCAAGAACGTTTGCAAGAAGAACCTCTCTTGAGGGGAGCTTGGAAAGACCAACGATTTTATCCATAGAGATAACTTCGCCGTCCATGTAGCCGCCCTTAACCTCGAAGCCTTTCTTGGACTTTTCTGCGAATCCGCAAAGGATTCTTGCTGCAGCAACATAGTCATCATCACTGGTAGCAATTGCAGTTGTACCTGCAAGGTGCTGGTCCAAATCGGAAAGACCTGTTTCTGCAAATGCTCTCTGAAGCAGTGTGTTCTTAATTACTGTGTACTGAACGCCTGCCTCACGCAGTTCTTTTCTGAGCTTTGTATCATCAGCAACGTTGATACCTTCGTAAGTAACGAGGAGACCTGTGCAGGAACCCTTGATTCTTTCGGTAAGGTCAGCAACGAGCTGCTGCTTCTGCTCTAAAACCTTAGCACTGGGCAATGTTTTCACCTCCGTTAAAATGATAACGCAGTTCATAAAAAAGGAAGCCTCTTCCACTTAAGGAAGAGGCGTAGATTACAAATAAGGGGATTAACCCATTGTAAATGCTTCTTCCTCGGCAGGCGGATAATAAAACCCATTATACGGCAAAGCCGAACCTGCTGTCTTTAGAACAGCGATTTATATATTTGTGCGGAAACCCGCCAAATATCAGTAGATAAGTTTGCTCCTCAGGCTAAACAAATCAGCCGTTGTTAGAAACTGCTGTGAACTTGTTGGGGTTGAGCTTAACGCTGGGACCCATTGTAGAAGCTACAGCACAGGAGCGGATGTACTGACCCTTTGCAGCAGCAGGCTTAGCCTTAACGATTGCCTCCATAAGAGTTTCCAGGTTCTGCTGGAGCTTCTCTTTGCCGAAGGAAACCTTGCCGATGGGGCAGTGGATGATGTTTGTTTTGTCAAGACGGTACTCAATCTTACCAGCCTTAGCCTCCTGAATAGCCTTAGCGATATCAGTTGTAACTGTACCAGCCTTGGGGTTAGGCATAAGACCACGGGGACCGAGGATTTTACCAAGACGGCCTACAAGACCCATGCAGTCGGGAGTAGTAATAAGAACATCGAAGTCCATCCAGCCCTCAGACTGAATCTTCTGTGTCATATCCTCTGCGCCTACATAGTCTGCACCAGCCTCCTGAGCAGCCTTCTCATTGTCACCCTTGCAGATAGCAAGAACACGAACGTTCTTACCAGTACCGTTGGGGAGAACGATAGCACCACGAACCTGCTGGTCAGCGTGACGTGAGTCAACGCCGAGCTTTACGTGAAGCTCTACTGTTTCGTCAAACTTTGCAGTAGAAGCCTTAACGCAAAGGTCAAGTGCCTCGTCTGTATCATATAATTTGCTTCTGTCGATGAGCTTTGCGCTATCGACATACTTCTTACCGTGTTTCATAAGAATATTTCCTCCATTGTTAGGTGGTTAAGCGGATATTTCCTCCCACCCGGATAAATTAGCAAACGAATCAGTCTTCAACAGTAACGCCCATGCTGCGTGCTGTACCTGCGATCATGCTCATAGCAGCCTCGATGGATGCAGCGTTTAAGTCGGGCATTTTTGTTTCAGCAATCTTTCTGATCTGCTCGCTGGAAATCTTTGCAACCTTGTTCTTGTTGGGAACACCGGAAGCCTTGTCAATACCGCAAGCCTTCTTAATAAGTACCGCTGCAGGGGGAGTCTTTGTGATAAAGGAGAAAGATCTGTCTGCATAAACGGTGATAACGACAGGAATAATCATACCGATGTCGTTCTTTGTGCGCTCGTTAAATTCCTTTGTGAACGCAACGATGTTAACGCCGTGCTGACCGAGAGCCGGTCCTACGGGGGGAGCCGGAGTAGCCTTTCCGGCAGGAATCTGAAGCTTAATAAAGCCGATTACCTTCTGAGCCATAGCTTGTTGCACCTCCAAAATTCGTGGTTGATGGCGGAGCACCTGAAAAAATTATGCTCCTCCCACAAGGGACATAGCCTTTGTCCCTCAGATAAACAGTATATAACTGTTCATTCCGAAATTAATCTGTAAGCAGTTCAGCCTGATTAAGTTCAAGCTCAACCGGTGTCTCACGTCCGAACATAGATACCAGAACGCGGACATAGTTTTTCTCGACGTTCAGCTCGTCCACCACGCCGACAAAATCCTCCAGAGGACCGTCGATAACGCGGACACTGTCGCCGACTTTGTAAGAAACCTCAACAACGCGGGTTTCAACACCCATCCTGTAAACCTCAGCCTCAGTAAGAGGAACGGGTTCGGATGAGGGACCGACAAAGCCTGTGCAACCGCGGATGTTGCGGACTACATACCAGGTTTCATCAGTATGAATCATTTTTACGAAAACATAACCGGGGAAAAGCTTGCGCTCAACCTCAACGGTTTTGCTTTTTGCCTGGTCGCCAAGCTTTCTGACCTCAGCCTCTGTAGGAGGCTTGATTTCTGTAACAATCTCTGTGGGAACCTTTACCTCAAGAATCATATCCTGAAGATTGCGGTTCTCAACTGTGGTCATAAGATTGGAAGCGACCTTGTTCTCGTAACCTGAATACGTGTGTACTACGTACCATCTTGCCTCGCCCGACACAGTTAACTTCACCCTTTCAGAATTCTAAAAAGTTAAGTAAGAGTTTCGGACAATCAGCTGCCGCTGACGTTCATTACAAGACCGAGCAGAGCGTAAAGGCCCTGGTCAAGTGCGAAGATAAGAACGCCTGCAACCAGAATAACAAGGAGCACTACACCGAAGTTCTTTGTAGTCTGAGAAACTGTAGGCCAAGTGATTTTCTTGAGTTCGCCAATGCACTCACGAAGATACTTGAACAGCTTCACAAAAACATTAGTTTTTTTCTTGTCAGCCATACTTTTCCTCCGTGATTACTTAGTTTCCCTGTGCAGAGTATGCTTGCGGCAGAATCTGCAGTACTTGTTCATCTCAAGTCTGTCGGGATCGTTCTTCTTGTTCTTCATTGTGTTGTAGTTACGCTGTTTGCACTCTGTGCATGCTAGAACAATTTTCACTCTCATTGTAACGGCACCTCCCGTGTTTTTTCGGAATATTCCAGCCTCCCTCAAAAAGGGCACAAAAAAAGAACCCCTTTTCCGAGGTAGAATCATTGTATCATAAGATTTTCAAGTAGTCAATAGTTTTTTGCAGTTTTTTGAAATTTTAACAAGCCGATAAATTCAGGACTTTCAGCCTTTTCTTCTATGTGCAGGATTCCCAAACAATCTCTGTATTCTTGCGAAATATCCGACTTGTGCTATAATTATATCAGAAACCGCTCAAACCTTCAAGTTAAGGAGTATTCGTATGCAACACATATATCCCGATTACTACAACAAATTCAGATGCATCGCAGACAAATGCCGTCACAACTGCTGTATCGGCTGGGAGATCGACATAGACCCCTTAACCGCTGACTTTTACAAATCCGCAAAAGGTACTTTTGGAAACCGACTGCAGGATAATATTGATTTTGAAGCTGAGGTTCCTCACTTCATACTAAAACAAGATGAACGCTGTCCTTTTCTCTCAGAGGACAACCTGTGCGACATAATCACAGAGCTGGGTCACGAAAAGCTCTGCACAATCTGTACAGAGCATCCCAGATTTCACAACGAACTGCCTGACAGAGTGGAATCGGGACTGGGACTTTGCTGTGAAGAAGCCGCAAGGATAATTCTTTCAAAGAAAGATACGGTTACATTTATATATGAAAAGGATTCTGCCACCGATGATGAGATTATACTTCTCCGTGATAAGGTAATCGGAAACTTACAGGACAGAAGTGTGTGCTTAAACGAAAGACTTGATAAAACCCTTCTTTTGTGCAACACTTCCCTGCCCTGCCGTAAAACATCAGAGTGGGCAGAAATCCTCCTTGAACTTGAGCGTCTGGATGAAAATTGGACACCTTTGCTTCAGCTTCTCAAAGACAAAGGCGACGCCGAAGACACAAAAGCCTTTGATTTATATATGAAAGAAAGACAAGAGGAGTACGAGCAACTGGCGGTTTATCTTATCTATCGTCACTTTGCAAACGCCCCCGACCTTGAAGAAGCAAGTACCAGGGCATGCTTCGCCGTGCTGAGTGTTAAACTCATTCACACTCTTGGAGCGTTGCTTTTTGAGCAAAGCGGCAATTTCACCTTTGAAAGCCAGGTTGAACTTTGCCGAATGTTTTCCTGCGAAATCGAGTATTCGGACGAAAACCTTTACGCAATTTTTGACAATTTATTATAAATATCTTGATAATCAATTTACTATACATTATAATATAGCAAACTTTTTTACAAAGGAGATATGAAAAATATGAACTGGAATGAAATCTGGACAAACCTACTGAAATTCGCCACAGAATTTCTCACGTCCTGGGGTATTAAACTACTTATTGCCATTGTTGTTCTTGTAGTAGGCATTAAATTAGTAAAGGTGTTTGTGAAGTTTATCAAGACCTCACACAAGCTTGACAAACTGGACGACAGCCTCCGCTCTTTCCTCGGCAGTTTTTCAAGTATTATGCTCTACTTTGTGCTTATCATCACAGTTGCAATGATACTGGGCGTACCTGCTACATCCTTTATCACAATCCTTGCTTCCTGCGGTGTGGCAATCGGTCTTGCCCTGCAGGGCTCCCTTTCAAACTTTGCAGGAGGACTGATGATTCTCCTCTTCAAGCCCTTCAAGGTTGGCGACTTCATTGAAGCATCGGGCGAATCGGGCACAGTTGTAGAGATTTCTGTTGTTTACACGGTTATACTCACACCTGACAACAAACGCATCACAATCCCCAACGGCTCACTTACAAACTCTGTGATAGAAAACTATTCTTCAGAGGAACTTCGCCGTGTGGACATGACCTTCTCCACAGGCTATGAATGTGACATAGAGAAAACCAAAAAGGTTATTGCAGAGGTTATCGCAAATCATCCCAAAACACTCAAAGACCCTGAACCTTTCATAAGAGTTTCACAGCACGGTGACAGTGCTCTCAACTACGTTGTACGTGTATGGTGCAAGAGCGAGAACTACTGGGATGTAAACTTTGATATTATCGAGGGTGTTAAAGTTGCCTTTGATGAAAACGGTATCACTATCCCCTATCCTCAGGTGGATGTTCACGTTTCAAAGGATTGATTTTTCCTCAAAAAACACCTTGGGCATCGCCAAAAGCGGTGCCTTTTGCTTTTATGGGGCAACGACTTTTACATTGACACAAATTGTACATTATGTTACAATTATTTAGTCAGATAAACTGACATAATTTGTATTTTAAGGGGTAATATAAAATGTCATTCAATGATACTCTCCAGAATTTAGTAAACAAAGATTACGATGAGCTCTTAGGTTTTGCAAAAATTGCAATTGGTAAGGTTTATCCTGCTTGTCAGGCTGTAGACGAAGAAAACAAGGGCGTTTTCATGATGACTTCCATCATCCTTTCTGCTATTGCCGCTGACGGCAAGCTCACAGCTATTGAAAAAAAGTTCCTCAAAGAGCTTCTTGACCTTTCCGACGAGCAGATTGACCAGTACATCGGTATGTATGACAGCCGTATGGCAGAGCTTACAAACAAGTTTGCTGATGCACTCACAGCAGAGCTGAAGGCTGACGTGGTAATGCTGGTTGCTTCTGTTGCAGCTTGCGATGAGAAAATCTCCCGCGAGGAGACAGCATTCCTCGCAAAACTTCTGGGTTAATTATCAATAAGACTAAAATACAAACAGCTTGCAAACGATTAGGTTTGCAAGCCGTTTTTTTATTTTGCAATGAGAGTATAAATCCAGTACACAAAGCCGTAGATTACACTTGTCGCAACTCCGTAGGCAATGACAGGGCCTGCAATAGAAAATATTTTTGCACCTACCCCGAGGATGAAGCCCTCGCTACGAAACTCAATGGCAGGGGCGGCGATGGAATTTGCAAAACCTGTAATGGGCAGAAGTGTGCCGGCACCTGCGTGCTTTGCGATTTTGTCGTAAAGCCCAAGGACAGTAAGCAGAACCCCCAGAAAAATAAGAGACACTGAGCAAAGAGTTTTTGCGTCCTTCTCAGGTACTTTCAGATAAATATACAGGTTTGTGAGTGCCTGCCCTAAAAGACAAATCAAACCTCCCACAAGGAACGCCTTGACACAATCAAGGATTACAGGACTTGGGGGAGATTTTTCTTTTACAAGCTTTGAATACTCTTCTTTTTTCATCATAAATATCACCGATTTTATATTTCCCAAAAATTCTTTGAATATGATAAAAATAACTGTTTTCTTTCTTGAAGTTTTGTTGTATAATGTAGGGTGATGAAATATGTAGGAATGGTATTATGACAGAACATTATCTTGACAACAGCGCCACAACTCAGGTGTCAGAGGCTTCTGCTTTGAAAGCACTTGAGCTTATGCGCACAAATTATGCAAACCCCTCTTCCCTGCACTCTATGGGCTTTGCTGCTTCAAAGGAGCTTGAAAAAGCGCGCTTGCAGGTTGCAAAGGCTCTGGGTGCTGATGTAAGCGAAATATACTTTACCTCAGGGGGCACAGAGGCAAACAATCTTGCAATCTTCGGTGCAGTCAACGCAAAGAAACGTGCAGGCAACAGAATAATCACCACCGCTTTTGAACACAGTTCTGTTTACGAAACAATGCACGAGCTCTCAAAGGAAGGCTTTGAGGTTGTGTTCATAAAACCCGACAGCACAGGATGCATAAATGCAAAAGAGGTAATTGACGCTGTTGACGGCAATACCGTTCTTGTTTCCATAATGCACACAAACAACGAAACAGGTGCAATAAACCCTATCCGTGAAATTGCCGTTGGCGCAAAAAGAAAGAATCCTTCTGTCCTCGTTCATACGGATGCAGTACAGGCTTTTGGCAAAACCGAGATTAAACCCGCAAAGCTCTTTGCTGATTTAGTGAGCATATCCGGTCACAAAATCCACGCACCCAAAGGCATAGGCGCCTTGTATGTAAAAAAAGGTGTCCGTATTCTGCCCCGAACCTTTGGCGGAAAGCAGGAAAGAAAACTGCGGACAGGCACAGAGGCTCTGCCTCTTATAGGAGCTTTCGGAGTGGCTGTAAGCGAACTTGATATTCAAAAAAGCCTTGACACCGTAAAAGAACTCAAAGGCTATCTCGCTGATAAACTCTTAAATTTTGAGGATATAACAATAAATTCCCCCGAAACTGCCACACCCTACATACTGAACTTTTCGGTAAAGGGTATCAGGAGCGAAACAATGCTTCACCACCTTGCGTCAAAGGGAGTATACGTATCAAGCGGAAGCGCCTGCTCAAAGGGAGGCAAAAGCCACGTACTCTCTGCTTTAGGGTTTGAAGACAACAGAGCAGACAGTGCCCTGCGGGTAAGCTTTTCAAAGTACAACACCACTGAGGATTGCGATGCTCTCATTTGTGCCCTCAAAGACGGAATAGAAAATTTAGCCAGAAGGTAAGGATATATTATGAAAGAAATTGTACTCATTAAACTTGGTGAGATTGCCCTTAAAGGTCTTAACAGATTCTCCTTCGAGGACGCTCTGAAAAAGAATATAAAAAGCACACTCTACGGACTGGGTTACTTCAAGGTTTCCATTGCTCAGTCCACAATATACGTAACACCTCAGTCTGCTGATGTGGATATGGACGAGGTCTGCGACCGTATCTCCAGAGTATTCGGCATTGTAAGCTTCTGCCGCGCCTGTGTGTGCGAAAAATCTATGGAATCAATCTTTGAGAAAGCTCCCGATTATCTGGAAGATGCTTTGAGCACCGCTTCCACTTTCAAGGTCGAAGCAAAACGCTCCGATAAAAAATTCCCCTTGAAATCACCCGAAATCTGCCGTGAGGTGGGAGGCCTTCTTCTCGAGAAGTTCCCTCATCTTACTGTTGATGTTCACAATCCCGATGTAAAGGTTATTGTGGAGGTGCGTGACTTTGGCGCTTATATTCACGCCGGCTCCCTCAAGGGTGCAGGCGGTATCCCCGTGGGCACAGGAGGAAAAGCCGCAATTCTTATAAGCGGCGGTATAGACTCCCCTGTTGCTGCTTATATGCTGGCTAAACGCGGTGTGAGCCTCACAGCAATTCACTTTGCAAGCCCTCCCTACACCTCAGAGCGTGCCGAGGATAAGGTGCAAAGACTTCTTCAGAAGGTCTGCCGTTACGCAGGGCCTGTAACTATGCTCACTGTTCCTTTCACAGCTATTCAGGAGCGGATTAAGGACGAGTGCGAAGAGGAGCTTTTCACTATCATTATGAGAAGAATGATGATGAAGATTTCCTCTATCATTGCAGAAAAGTATGATTGCTCGGCACTCATTACAGGCGAAAGCCTTGGTCAGGTTGCAAGCCAGACAATCTCTGCCATTGCCTGCACAGACGATGCCGCAACTCTCCCTGTATTCAGACCTTTAATAGGTATGGATAAAGAAGAAATCGTTCAGATTTCCAGAAAAATCGACACCTTCGATATTTCCATTGAGCCCTTTGAGGACTGCTGTACCGTCTTTACTCCAAAGCACCCCAGAACAAAGCCTGTGCTTAAATTCGTACGTTTCGCCGAGGAAGACGCCAAACTTGACGAACTCATTGACGAAGCAGTTGAAAATGTTAAAATCACCCAGCTCAGACAATCCGATTAAGATAATATATATTTGGAGGAATGTATATGAGAACCGAACTTTATTCTGTGCGTTCAAGCGCCGAAGAAATGTCTTTTCTCAATAAAAATCTTCGCAAAGTTGTAAAGGCTCTTTCAGACAGGACTGCTGTGCGGATTCTTTACAAAACCGAGATTGACTATAACCCCAGAAAAATCAAAACCGACCTTATCGAAAGTCTTTCTGCCGATAATCCTCCCGAGCTTTACATATACGTAAACGCTCTGGATACTCAGGACGACTCTTCTTTCAGATATCTTTTCTCCCCTCTTATAGAAAGGCTCGAAAAGGAGCTTCCGCAGGATGAGGTGGCACAAGACGGCAAAACAAAGCTTTATCCTCACATAAAGGTTTATCCTCTTACAAGCCTTGCAGGCAGTTATCCTGCCTACTGCTTTGTTTTCAGAAACAAAAAAGTTCTCGCTCTGCCAAGAATAAGTTTAGCAGGCGGAGAGCTTACAGACTATCTCTGCGATGCAGTAAACTGTGCCAAAGAAATCTTTAACAGAGCCTTCACAGAATGTCCCGACGGCTTTGTATTATCCGCTGTAAAACCTAAGAAGAACAATATCTTTACTTCCCTTTTTGCAAAGAAGAGACAAGACAGCTGCGTGCAAAGCCCTGCCGCTACTCCTATGCAGAAGACTGCACAGCAAAGCGAACAGCTCCCTGCAAAGGAAAGTAAAGAAGAACAAACCGAAAACCTTTCTGCTTCTTTGATTCTGCAGGACGATATGTTCCCTGCAAAGTCTTCTGAAAAGGAAGAAGCTGTGCAGAGCACAGAGCCTGCACAAACTGAAGATGTATGCTCTGAAAACCCAGCAGCAGAAGAAATCTCATCTGATGCTGAAGGCACCCTTGAAGATAAAGAACATAAAGAAAGCAGACTCAAGGCTTTTCTCAGAAGCGTTTTCCCCCAGAAGGGTGACAGCAAACGGAGTATCATCTCAAAAATTGTGGTTATTGTTGCCACGCTGGCATTTATTACAGGTGCCGCCCTGCTCATTAACTTCTATGTAATCAAGCCCTGGCAGAACAATGCAGTAATCTCTGAAATTCAGAATATTTTCTATGAAACTGTTCCCCTTGAAACAGACGCCCAGGGTAACTTCGTTGCAACTCCCGACGAAACCAAACCCGCAAAAAACTGGTCAAAGCTTAAAGATATCAACGATGAAATTGTAGGCTGGATTAAAATCGACGGAACAAACATCGACTATCCCGTTCTCTTCCATAAAGAGGACAATGCCGATTCTCAGTTCTATATTTACAGAAACTACAAAAAGCAGTATTCCGACTTCGGCAGTATTTTCGTTGACTACCGATGCGCTCAGGGAGCGGAAAACAAACACGTAATTCTTCACGGACACAATATGAGCAGTGACAAGGCTATGTTTGACCGTCTGCTCAATTATTCACGATACAAGGGTTGGACGCAGGGTAACGTCAAGTACTACAAAGAACATCCTATTGTGAAATTTGACACTCCCGAGCTTGATGCCGAGTGGATCATTTTTGCAGCCATTAAGGTTAATGTATCCAACAGCAACAAAACCATCTTCAATTATCTGCAAACTGAGTTTGCAAACGACGCTCAGTATATGAATTTCATATACAATATCAAGGAGCGTTCTTACCTCGATATAGATGTCCCCGTAAACGAGAACGACAGGCTTCTCACCTTGTCCACCTGCTCCTACGAATCGGAAAACACCCGCACAGTTATAGTTGCACGTATGCTGCGCGAAGGTGAGAAAGCCGACAAGTATGTAAAGAGTGCAAAGCAGGGAACTCCCGAAAGCATTATTTATTCCTCTTTCGGACAGGAATACGAGGAAGGTAACATCAAGTGGTATGACGGCTCAGGAAAACTTGAGGGTGACGAAAGCCTTGAGTACCTGCCTCAGAGCGAGATGTATACCGTTAAATTTTTAGACGGTTCAGGAAAAGTTATCTCAAAACAGCAAGTTCTTAAAGGCAAGGATGCAACCCCGCCCAAGGAAGCTCCCAGAAAAGCTTCTGACGGCACATACTATTACACCTTCAAGTCCTGGGACCAGAGCTATAAGAAAGTAACAAAAAATCTTACCATCAAACCTATCTTCAATAAACATCTTATGGAAATCCCCGAAACAACCGCAAGAGAAACAGAGCCTCCCGAGCCTCAGGTTCAGCCTCCTGTTACTCCTGTGACACCGGCTCCAACACCTACCAATCCGCCTACAAAGCCACCTACTCAGCCTCCTACCCAGGCACCTACTACCCCGCCTACCGAGGCTCCTACTATGGCATCTGACCCTATAGAAGCAACCACGCAACAGTAAACCTACCGGAAAAGAGTGAACAAAATGAAATGTGACCTTATCTTCTATCTTGCCAAAAAAACAAGTTACTGTGAAAAAGCTCTGAAAAAACAGTTGGAGGAGCTGTCACTTTCCCTTAACCAGGTTACAGCCTCCACCACTCCCCTGATGCTTGGTGAAAAGCTCATAGAATCCTTGAACCGATGCAATCTGGTTTTCATTATCGGAGGATTAGGTTTCTCTGGCAAAAACGGATTATCCGAGGTGCTTTCAAAGGCATTATCCGCCACAAAGGTTACAAGCTCTGATATACGCAAACTCAGAAATGAACTCGGCAAGCAATACGGCTACCTTATCCGTTGCGGTAAACAGATAATTATCGCCCTGCCCGACAAACCCGATGAGCTTTCAGTGATGTTCACTCCTGCACTTGTAAAGTGTATCAAGGAAACTTATAACCTGTAAACAAAACACCGCATAAAGCAACCGGTCTTTATGCGGTGTTAATATTTTGACTATGTTTTTATGGCTACAATTAAAATTTATTCTTTATTTTGTAAAAATAGTGTGCTATATTAAATATAATGGGTAAGGATGGCTTTACCCGATATATGAGTTATTATTCTTTGTGTAAAAAGCGGAGGCTAATATGATTTACTTTGTAGAAGACGATGACAATATAAGGGAGCTGGTAGTTTA
The DNA here is from genome assembly GCA_045593025.1 of Ruminococcus sp. Taxonomy (GTDB): domain Bacteria; phylum Bacillota; class Clostridia; order Oscillospirales; family Acutalibacteraceae; genus Ruminococcoides. The sequence continues at coordinate 24,278 of JAZNVW010000001.1, forward strand.
CACGTTAAACTCAACAGGTCTTGAAGCAACAGGTTTCAGTACTCCCGGCAAGTTCTGGGAAGCTATGGAAACCGAAATCCCCTCTATGCTTCTTCTTGATATTATGCTCCCACAGGAGGACGGACTTTCAATACTCAAGAAAATCCGTGCCGACAAAACCACAAAAAAGCTTCCTGTTATCATTCTCACCGCAAAAGCCGATGAATACGATAAGGTCAAGGGATTCGACCTGGGAGCCGACGACTATGTACCCAAGCCCTTTGGTATGATGGAGCTTGTAGCACGCATTAAGGCTGTGCTCAGGCGTACAGACGCAGACAAAGAAACCGTGTCCGAATACACCATAGACTGTCTTACTGTTTATCCCGAAAAACACAAAGTAAAGGTTGACGGCGAAAAAGTAGCTCTCACGCTCAAAGAATTTGAGATGCTTTGTTTGCTTCTTGAAAACCGAGGTATCGTTCTCTCCCGCGACCAGATTCTCAACCGCGTATGGGGATATTCCTTTGACGGCGAAAGCCGTACTGTTGACGTGCACGTGCGTACCCTCAGACAGAAACTGGGAAAAGCAGGCGAACTTATTACAACTGTGCGCGGTATCGGCTACACAATAGGAGAATAACCTATGAAAAAACGAATTTTCACAGGTACCTTTTTTACCTGTATTGCCGTAATCCTTGCCTGTATAATTCTGATTTCAGGCTTCCTTTACAGATATTACTCACAGGAATACGCCGAGTCACTGAAAACTAACCTTGATTATCTGCAGCATATGGTAGAGGAACACGGCACAGAGCACCTTTCAAGCCTTGGTTTTTCTCAGCAGATTTGCATTGTTGACAAAAACGGCACCACGGTATTTTCATCTGAAGGAACAAAAGCAAATGCCGACCTGACAGCAGATGCAAAAGAAAATGGCGAAAGTCGCTCATCAGAGCATCTTAGCATTACTAAAAAACAAATTGGAGCTGCAGTGCTTCTCTCAGACGGCTCGGTGCTTTGTGTGTTCGGAATTCAGCACACCTTTATATCCTTGCTTGGATATATGCACGTTTATATTATAATTATTCTCGGAGTTGCGGTGTTGCTCTCCATTTTCCTTGCAAGGAAAATGTCACAGAAAATAATTGAGCCTGTAAACAATCTTGATTTATCCGCTCCTGATAAATCAAAGGTATATCCTGAGCTTGCTCCCTTTGTAGACAGAATCAACGAGCAGAACAAAGAGTTGGAGCGTCAGCTCAGAGAAATGGACGAAAAGCACGAAGAACAGGATAAGATGAGAAGGGAATTCACCGCCAATGTTTCTCACGAACTGAAAACTCCTCTTACATCAATCTCGGGCTATGCAGAGATTATCCGCGACGGTTTGGTGCAAAGCGAAGACATTCCCACCTTTGCAGGCAGGATTTACGACGAATCCAAGCGAATGATAAACCTTGTGGGCGACATCATCAAACTTTCTCAGCTTGATGAAAACGAAATTTCCGTAAAGATGGAAAAGCTTGACCTTTATGCTTGCTGTGAAGCTGTTATCAGCAATCTGCAAACTCAGGCAAAAAAGAAAAACATCACTTTCTCCCTTGCGGGCGACCGTGCAGAAATCACGGGTGCTGAAGTTATTATTGACGAGATTGTATATAACATCTGCGACAATGCAGTAAAATACAACAAAGAGGGCGGTAAGGTAGATGTTACCGTCAGACAATGCATTGACGGCGTTGAGCTTACAGTTTCAGATACAGGCATAGGCATCTCAAAGGACGACTTAGAGCATATATTCGAACGCTTCTACCGTGCAGACAAGAGCCATTCCAAAGAAATCGGCGGAACAGGTCTGGGACTTTCCATTGTAAAACACGGAGCAATGTTCCACAATGCCTATGTGACTGTAGAAAGTGAATTAGACAAAGGCACCACCGTCCGCATACTGTTCTGATTTTACAAAGAGATAAAGATGAATTGTCAAACTAAGTGCAACACTTTTTGATATTCAGCTCAAACAAATCCACTGGTTTTAGAAAACCTAAAACTTTCTTGGGCCTGGCGTTAATTAACGCCAGGTTCTTTTTTAGTGTTGTGGGACTAACTCTTGATAAGTTTCTACCTTTGGGATAAAACTCACGCAAAAGTCCGTTAAGATTTTCGTTTGTTCCTTTCTGCCAGGCACAGTAAGCGTCAGCAAAGTATACATTACAATGAAGTTCATTCTCTATTGTTTGCCAATTAGCGAACTCTGTACCTCTGTCACAGGTTATGGATTTAACCGCATCGTCTGGAAATTCAGACAATGCCCCTATGATTGCTTTTGCCATTGTATCCGCATTGCGATTTGGCATTTTAATTGCTATGTAAAATCTCGTTTTTCTCTCTGCAAGTGTGGCAAAACAAGCTTCTGATTTTCCTCTGCCCGATACAACCGTATCAGCTTCCCAATGACCAAATTCTAATCGCTTGTACACACTTTTGTCACGCTTTCTGATTGATTTACCAAGGTTGAATTTGCCTCGAGTTTCCTTTTTGCCGTGACTTTTTCCTTTTCTTCTGAGCACTTTTAATTTAACCGGTATATATTTCTCATATATCCAACGATATATTGTTCTTGCTGTTGGCATCGGCAGCTCACAAGGTGTATTTGCTATTTGTTCCGGTGACCATGTTTCAAGTAGTTTCTCTTGTATGTAATCAATTACTTCTTGCTTGTGGAACATTCCTCTGTGACAGTATGAACGACGAAGCAAATATTTCTTTTGTGCTGTGTGTGGGTAGTATGCAGGCTTGACGTTCATATACGTTCTGTTGCGATTTATCTCTCTTGAAACCGTACTGACATTTCTTCCTATTAACTCGGCTATTTTTCGATAACTGTATCCTTTATTGTAGTATTCTCGTAGACAACAGCGTTCTTCTATGGTAAGATGATGGTAGTTCATACTGATCTCCTTCCGTAGTTTATTGTGTGGTAACTCTATTCTACCAGAGATTTGTATGAACTTCTTTATTTTTCTCAAAGTGTTGCACTTGATATTATAATTCACCATGCACAAAAAAGAGGACACGAAGCCGTGTCCTCTAAGTGAATCAAAATTATCAGAGTCTCTCTGTGGTGTAGGAGAGCATGCTCTTCTTTTTCTTTTCGGGCTTTACCTTCTTGCCCTTCATCTT
>JAZNVW010000002.1:0-23969 GCA_045593025.1 Ruminococcus sp.
CTCTTCTATGGTAAGATGATGGTAGTTCATACAAATCTCTCCTTTTAGTTTAGTTGTGTGGTAACTCTATTCTACCAGAGATTTGTATGAACTTCTTTATTTTTCTTAAAGTGTTGCACTTGATATTATAATTCACCATAATCAAAAAAAGACCAATGTTCTTTTGAACATTGGTCTTTATCATTTATCATCGACGACACGAGTAATTACCGGCTTTGTTTCAGATATACTTTATATCAGATCGGAAAAGTTGATTTCGGGTTCGCCTGTGTTTTTTTGTGTTGAATCTGTTGTGTCAGGTATTTCAGACACAGCATTTGTTTCAGTTTCGGTGGTGCTTTCACCTTTCGGCACGCTATCGATTACCTGTGAAGGTGATGAATCGTCGGTATCAGTTTCGGTGTTTACTCCTTCATCTGTACTTAACACAACGCTTTCGGACGGCACCTCTGAATATGTCGTATTCGAAGAATCTGATGCGGACACGTCGTTATGATTATGTACATCATCAGTTTCGTTGCAACCACAAAGAAGCATCACCGATAACACAATCAGAAGTATAGTTATTAATCTGATTTTCATAAACTCTCCACTCTTACCTTTATTTTGCTTTATTGCAATACTCAATCACGCAAATCAGGAACGCAGAATCCACTGATTCTTCTGGTCCTTCATCTTTTCATAACTTTCATTGTTTGTTCTTATGAAAAAGAAGAATAGAATTTTTCCCATCAGAAACACAATAACCAGCGGAAGTGCTTTTGCATAAGTATGCAAAAGTTGTGACATTGCAGCAAAGAAATCACTATAAAATCCTGCGATATAGGCAATTGCCAAAAACGCAAAATAGAAACCAATCAGCACGAACTCTGTTACAGATGCGACCTTTGGAAGGAAAATCAGCAACAAGGCAAATACACCATACAGAATTCCGAACACAATCACGCCCATATCACTTAAAGCATGGGAGTCACCCCCGCAAAAGGTTCCTGCCAGCACAATGGAAAACGTAAAGGTTTTTATGGGACGGTACATAACCGCAAAAGGTATAATCATCTTAAAAATTATGCCAAACCAGTTGCCCATTTTCTCAAGAGCAACAGAAATAAGCTTAAACATAGTATGCACCTGTCTGAATATCAAGAAGTGAAGAAATCGTTGAACAACGCTGTGAAATTCACATAAGAATTATCAATGTCACGGGGTTCTGCAGAAGATGCAGTAACCACATCTTTCTTCTTGAACAAGAAAATCTCCATTTCAAATTTTTCATATGGTTTCTTCATACTAAAAATCTCCTTTCACTTTCACTCAGGGACGAACTATCTGGTTGAAATAACCATCATCATCCTTGGAAGGGAATGTCACCTGAGGTTCAGAAGGTATTGTCGTCTGAGTTTCTGTGGGGTCGGTTTTATCCGCCGTTCCAGTTTCTTCTGTAGGCTCGGTTACATCCGGATTTGTATCTGCCTGTGGGGTTGTTGTATTTTCCTCTGTATAAATGGGAAATTCTGTATTTTCGGTACTCTCAGTTATATATTCTGACGAAATCTCTGTGGGCAAAGTTGCCTCAGGTTTTGTACCGGCAGGAAAACTATCCACAAGACCTGCAATATACTTTTGTATCATTGTTGCATCCTTGATATTTACTACTCCATCAGCATCTGCATCAGCAAGACGTAACTCTTCATCAGAAAAACTTTGCAAGGATGCACAGTACCGCTGAATAGCTGTAGCATCTTTTATGTTAACTGTACCGTCGCAATTGGCATCTCCTGCGCCATAGGTTCCTGCAAAAACAGACAATGCAGTAATACTGCCTGCAATCAAAAGCACAATAGTCAAGATTGCTATATATTTTTTCATAAACATCACTCTAATCAAAAAGGTTATCTGTATCAATAACCAACTTTAACTTTTATCTGACTGCTGCTCCACCTTAGGGGTGAAGCAACAGTCATTGAGAACAACCTGACAGATTACCCAGCGTTTCTTGAAATTTCCATACTGTTCACAGTACTTGTAAAACTTGCACTGCAGCCGCCGAAACTTACTGTGCCTGTGTAGTTGTTATAGTAAGTTCTGTAAAGTCCGTTAGCGTCATAATAACGGATATAGGAGCGGGCTGTAATGGCAGTATTCTGCGCCGCTGAGAGTGCATCTCCCTCAAGCCCGTCATAGGTAATAACCGTTGTATACAATCTGTATCCATCGTAAGTACGGTGGTCATCATAACCGCTGCACTTCATGTTCTGAACGTATGCGTAAGTGTTTCTGGTATCGATGCCGTTGACGTTTTCACCGCAATAATGTAAGCGATATTCGTTCTTATCAACACCATAGTGCTTTGCTGCCTTTTCGGTTGTATCGGTTCTTGCAACAACAAAACCGTATTCTGCACCCTTTTCATTGAGAACTTTGCCGTCACGTGTACTGATAGTATTGATTTCCTCATATACACATTCGCTCAGAACTGTGATAAATCTAAGACCTGTACCTTCTTTTCCGTAATGATGGCCCTCGTCTTTTTTCACATCACGAATCTGCACGCCGGCAAGATCATAACCGGGATACATTCCGCCTTCATAAGGAATAACCTTGGAATCCAGAGAATCCTGTGCAACTTCCCCTACCTCAATCCAGTGTGCATAAACATCAGTATCTTCTGTGTAAACATCAGTCCACTTAACAGGGCGGGAGTTATTGCTGTTATCTTTGTCAAGATACCAGCCTTTGAATATATACTTATTGTTGTCGGTATAGCTGAATTCAGGAATATCATAGAAAGATGCTACCGTATTATTATCTTCCAGTACAAAAGCACCGTCAGCAACATCGCCCTTTTCGTAATATACACGGAAGATATCCCCTAAAACATCCCCGTTGTTTGCGTGGAAGGTAACCTTGAAAAGTTCTTCCCACTTTGCAGTAAGGATAACATCCCGAGCTACCTCTGCACCGATTTTTGTTACAAGATTGCCATCTTCGTCATACCAACCGAGGAACTTATAACCTTCACGTGTGGGAACTGCATCGGAAATATCGGTCTCATAACTCCAGATATGACCTGTACGGTATGTAAGCTGTCCGTCTACCAACACTGTGTACTTGTCAAAGTTCTCCATATGGTCTTCTTCTGTTTCAACAAAATTATGATTGAAGATAACATCATATCTCTTGGGCTGAAGTTCAATGGTAAGAAGCTGAGTCTGATGCTCGGGATTTAATCCTTCGCGGGCACTATAGCGGGCAGAACCGTTGTAGTACACAAAGAACGGTGCTGTGGCAGAATTCATTTCTGTTTCTATGCCGTTGATTGTATAACCCTTAAGAAGAACTGCGTAATCATAGAGGGTGTGTCCGTCAGGCTTTGAAATCCAGACAGGATAACTGTTTTCACCTGTACCCTCTTTACCAAGAGCTGTGTCCTGCCCCTTTACAATATCATCGTCAACCATCTGGCTGATTACAGGCCAACCCTGAGGCAAATCGCCGCTAAGGTCATCATCATATAAAACAAGCACCTCTGTACTGCTTGGACGATATCCCTCGCCTATAGAAGAAGCGATAACCTTATACTGAAGGTCAAAATCGCGGGTTGAAAACTCCATATAGGCGTTTACATCCGCCACAAGAGGCTCTACTTCTCCAAGCTCCGCCATAAAGTTTGCAGTGCTATACTTATCGTAGTCAAACTTTACAAGAGGATTTATACTGTCAGGCTCATTCTGATACTTTACGGCATAGTTTGGATTACTGATAAGAACTCTGTACTGTGTGCCGTCATCGGGAACAGATGCAAACATATACACTGCCGTACCCATGGGTTTTTCTACCTCATCAAGAGCCATATCATTGTACACAACATCCAGCTTCTGAGACTGGATAGTTTCTGTATAACCATTGGGAAGAAGCTTCTGAAGATATACGGTAACTGAGTGTGTTCGGTCAACCGCATTAATAACACGAAGCTCATCAGCATCTCCGTCTAAGTGATAGAATCCCGCAACAGAGATAACGCCCTGAATGGTAAGAGGCTCTTTCCACTTTGCACGGAGAGTAAGGTCATCAAAAAGTCCGTCGCCTGTATTTACGGGTTCATCTGTAATATTGCCATTCTCATCAACTACATACCAGCCGTCAAACACATAACCGCCGTCTCTTGTGGGAGTGTACTGAGAAAGGTCAGGGACTTCAATCTGATTTTCTTGGGCCTTATTTTCAGTTGTACCGTCTGAGAATTTACCGCCGTCAGGCTCAAAGGTTACCGTATAGGTATTAATGCTGATAACACCTAAGAGGCTTCCCTGCTGAACGGCATCGGCACTAAAATATGCACCCTCAAGTGCTGTGTTTACACTATCAGGATTTGCTCCGCTGTCAACACAAATTGTTGCCTTGTATCTTCCTGCAGGTGTAACGTATTCGATGTTCTTTAAATCCTCATCTGCTGAGTCCTGTGTATAAATAATAGTTCCGTTCTCAAGAACATAGGAAACCACCTTGATGCGGTAGTAATAGGTTTCTGTGCCTGACGCATTGTGCATCCATACAGGGTATGAACCTGTAGCTGTGCCGTTTTCATCAAGATGCAACGTGACGAAAGTATCATGGTGCTGTGAAATGTGGTGCCAGTTATTAGCCTCCAAAGTGTGCTCACCGTTATTATAGTCATCGGTGTACCAGGAAAGAACCTTTACATCCACCGCCTTAGGCTTGTACTCGGGATGCTCTGCCACCAGCTGCTTTGAGTTTTCGTCAAGCTCAACCGTAAAGGTAAGGTCAGCGTTCTTGGGGTCGTATCGGAGTTTTACGTCCACAGTAACGTTTCCTGATTCGCCGGTAGTTGTTGTAAGGCCCGTAATCTCATAACCTGACTTTGTTATCTCAACCGAATAATCATCACCGGGTGCCACATTTGAAAGCAGAGGTGCCTTTGCTGTGTAAACGGTTTCGTCTGTATGGGTGTCGACATCTACATACCTTGAAACCTCAAACAACTCGTGACTGAATACAGATTCGCCGTCCCAGTCAATCACGGTAGGAGCATCGAATACGTCGGCAAAGTCCTTATCTGAGCTGCCCTTTGGTCTGCTCATAAGGTCCATAGATATATCGTGTCTGTCTTCATCATCGGTATAATGCCCTGCTTTGTTTTTGTCGTAATGGTCAACATTAATATTTATAAAAACATCTATACCCTTTACCCACTGAGCAGTAAGCACATAGGCAGCTGAAATCCCGCTTGTAAGAAGGCTGTCGGCAGAGTAAAGGTTGCCGTCTTCATCTTGCCACCCTGTAAACACATAGCCTTGCTTATCAAGTGCAGGTCTGGTATTTACAGAAGAGCCTGTTACATAATAGTCTGTGCCAAGGTCAGTTTCGCCGTCTTTGTATTGAACAGAGTTATAGAACAGGTATCTTGTACGGTCAGCATGGTGCATAACCATAAGCTGTTCATCAATTTTTGTGCTTTCATCAGCGGTGTAATACAGCTGATAGGAGCCTGTATCAAGAATTGAGGTGTAGGTACCTGTTGCGGTTTCGGGCTTGGAAAGTTTTATAAACTCCTTACCGTTTACTTCTTTTGCATAAATTTCTGAGTAATCCGAAACATCCTCAATATTAACCTTTGTACCTGTTGCTGTGTGGGTTGCAGAGTCGTATGTACCATTGAGGTACACCTCCACCGTGCCATTGTAAACAGGCAAGGTTGTGTCGTATACATAAGCATAGGTATAACGGGTGTTATTCTGCTCGTCTTTATACTCAGCCCTTACCTCTACCATATACTCGGTGTTGGGATTAAGTCCCTCAAAGAGGATTGTGCCGTCAGCCTGCTTTACACCCTTGTTACCGTTAATGGAATACTCACAACGGCTGTCAATATTATCTGTCAGGGTAAGTGTGTAGGCTGTTGTTGATGTATCGGGTTTTTTGAATACATAAACAGTTGTGGTGGCGGAAGCAGTTGTATTCTCATGGAATTTACACTGCTTCTTCTGAATTGTCAGGTCTACGGTTGCATCGCCTGTAGTGCTGGCGCCTGCTTTTGTACCTGTTATGTAATAATCTCCGTTTTCTGTTGTAAGGCTGATATATTCTCCGCCGCTTTTGATTGTGCCTTTGTTTACCGTGCTCTCTACACAGGTAATATGAATAATCGCACTCTCGCCAAGAAGGTCTTTAACGTTTCTCTTGTCACCTTCAAAAAGTCCGATGGTGACATCGTCCATATCTGACTGTAGTTTGCTCTCAACAATACCGCTGTAGGTATGTGTCTGCCACCATAAGAAACCCGAAGTGGTAACTTTGCCTGTGTGAGAATCTGTACCGATAACATTGCCGTCTTTATCCTTGACTGTTACAGATATAGTTCCATTAAAAGCACTTCCGGCAGAAATGTTGTCGCCTGTACCATTAGTAAAAGAACCGTACACAGCCGCCCAGCAATAGCCCACGCCGGAAAAAGAATCCTTATAGCTTCTGCCCACCATATTGTTACTTGACGGAACTTTGCTGTTATAAATCTCTATCTCACCGTCAGTACCATTGATATAGTACATATTATGCGAGTTGTAACAATAAAGGTATGTACCCAGCGTGTTCGTCCACTCATAGGTAAGCTCCTGCACATTACCGTCATAACCTGTAACACGCGCCTCAAGAAGTTCACTTGCACGCAGATCGGTCTGAGTACCTCGCATAAAGCTTACAATCTCAACCTTTGGTACAGCATCTGCTGCATCAGTTGTTACACTCAACGGCATAATACTGAAAAGAGTTATCAACACCAACAGCATTGACAAGCCTTTTCTGAAAGCTCGACTTTTCATTTTTCTTCCTCCGCTCATAAATTCTGAACTCTGTCAAACAAAGATACACCTTGACCAAACGACGAATTAAAACAATAATTAATTTAAGTATAGCACAATAGTATTATAAAACAAGAGGATATACAACTTTTTCGTAATATATTTTGATTTTTACAATAATCGCATGTGCTCCTTTTGTTTTGCACGCAAAAGCCGCTTTAACGCCCGCTCAACGACTTTCATTGTTTCTATTCGGTTTTTTCTGTTGGTACGCCTATATATTTAACATAAGCACATCATACTGCTTGTATATCCTTTTGTAGCAGGAGATTAGCAGGGAAACTAAAAATTCACTCTCTTTAATTATATTATACAAAAGCTCCTGACAGACACACAAATATCTGTCAGGAGCTTTGATTTAGGCATTTAAGTTTCTCTCAAATCCATTTTACAGAATTGGGAGATCATTAGAACCTTGAGTTCCATCAAATTCAGGCTTTGATGGGGTTATACTGCTTGCAACGATTACTTCGTCAGAAGTAAATATATTGAATTTTATTTCAATACCTGTATATTCTTTCTTCTGCATTTTGATCGTCTCCTTATTTATATGCATACATAGTTGCCTCGCCAGCAAAATGTGCTAACGCACTCACTACAGTCCAAAGCTCCTCTTTACCTGAATTCTGAGCAAGGGCACCGTAGCTATAGATTGTGTAATCCAGCGTAATACCGCCGAGGCTTACTTTTAAGCTACCCTCGCCCATCTTATGAGCAGGGATATCGCTAATTATAAGCTCGTAGAAGCTTCCGTTCTTCTTGAGAGTTGCAGGGTAGTCGCAGGTGATTTTAAGACTCTCAATATCAACGCTTTCGTCGATAATGAAATAGTGCTTGAACGCAAGCTCTGTTTCAAGAGAAAGTGCTGTGCCGTAGTATGTAACACCTGTTTCCTCACCCTCAAGTGTAAAGGGCGCACCTGCAAAGCCATAAAGCTCTGTAACCTTTTCTTCTTCGGTCATAAGCTCTGTATCGTTTGCAAGGCTGTCTGTGTTGTAATCAAAGTATTTCTGAGCCTGAGTACCATAGTTAAGCATTTTCTTAACCAGCTCCTGCTCTTTTGCGTACTTCACTGTATCTGAGAGGATAACCTCTGCATATTCCTGAACAGTATAGTCATCCAGCTGGAGTTCAGACTCGCTTGTTACAAGCTTTGCGGAAATTACAGAAGTCATTTCCTTAGCCGCAACCTCGCAGGTGAATACATAGTAGTCGCCTGACTTTACTGCTTCGCTTACAGGGATTTCAAGTGTGTATGTAGAGCCTGTGTCGGGAACTGTGAATACCATCTTTGCATTTGCGTCATTAAGAGTTTTCTCTGTAAGGCTCATATAGTAGTTTACGGCAATCTTGTCGCCAAGGCTTATGCTGTAACCTGCGAGCTTATCGGTCTGAACTGTGTTGGTATAACCTGTAATATTGTCCTCAGAATCTGTAATTGCGTAAACCCTGTTGCCGCCGAGAGTGGGAATCAAATCTGTGCCGATTTTCTGACCCCAGATATGCTCAGGTTCAATCTGAACATACTCGCCCAGCTCATCGTCCCAGATTTCTTCGCCGACTACACCTGACTGCAAGAGGTAAGCTACCTCGCCACTTGCAAACTGCTCGGCAGTCTTGAAGGTTAAGCCGTCCTCATTATGAATTTCTTCGTCAGCAAGATAATAGCAGTTTGTAATTGTGCCGTAGTTGTTATTTCCCACGAAGGAGTCAGATGTAGAGTAGGAGTTGCTTACTTCGCCGTAGTTATAGCCAACCACAGCACCACCATCGTTATTGCTTACTATCTCAACATCTTCAGCATAGCAGTTAATCACGTAACTATAGTCATTGTATCCTGCGATACCCGCTACATAATAATTACCCTCAAAATAGCTGTCCTTAATACCAAGGTTTGAAATTGTAGCGCCCCAGCCTATGGCACCGAACAAACCGATGTAATTCAGCTCACTCTTAGCGTAAAGACCGCTTATAAAGTGACCCTGACCGTCAAATGTGCCGCAATATGGCATGGATGAAGATTCGCCGATAGCAATCCACTCTCTGAGATTCTCAGCAGTCAAATCCTCATTTACGATAATATCGTCTGTCAACACAGCTTTTGAGTAGTTATCGTTAGCTGCTGCAACTTCTCCGAACCAATAAAGCTGGCCTGCGTTAGAAATCTCATAGTAATCGTCCCACTCGTCATCGGGAGTGCCGTTATCGTTAAGAGTTGCAGGCTCAAAAACACCGCAATCTGTACAAAAGCCATTTATGAAGCTAGCAACATGTTTATCTGCTGTTGCATTACTATTGTTAGTATATACCTCTGTTGCATCATCTTCACAAGATGTGTATCCGTAGTAAACCTTATCTCCGCCAAGTACGGGAGCAGTCTCTGTGCCGATTGTCTGACCCCATACAAGTTCTTCCTGCTCGCCCTGTAAGAGGTAAGCAACCTCGCCGCTCGCAAAAGCTTCGGCTGTCTTTGGTTTTATAGAACTTTCAGCATCTGAAACATTGCCTATACCGACATCACAAGACGTATTTAAGTAATAACAATTTTCGACCGTTATATTCATAACCCAGCCGATCATACCAATGCCGTCAGTACCCTCGATATTACCTGTAATATAGCAGTTTGCCACTGTACTCTCCTCGGCATAACCTGCCACACCGCCGGCATAATTCTGGCCAACGACAGAACTTGTGTTGTAGCAGTTTGTAATTGTAATTCCTTGGGCATAACCTACTACACCGCCAACAAACATAAGGCCCTTGAAATAAGAATTAATTATGCCTATGCTCTTAATTTCACAACCGGTACCTACATAACCAAACAAACCAATAAACTGCTTATTTTCTTCATTTACATAAAGACCGGAAACAGTTTTGTTGTTACCATCAAAGATACCTGTGTAAGATTTTGACTTGATACCGATAGGTGTCCAAACTCTTACGTCTGTAGAGTTTTTATTCATAACACCTTCGTTTACAACGATGTCTGATGTAAGAATTGCATCAGCAGAACCGAAGTTCGCGTTGTCGTTATTCACCTTATCTGCAAACCAATAAAGCTGGCCTGCGTTAGCGATCTCAAAAACGCCGTCTTCGTTCTCGTCTGTTGCAGGCTCGAAGCCACCGCAAACTGTGCAAAAGCCGTTTTCGAAGTTATGGTTGGGTTTATCTGCTGTTACATTACTATTATTAGTATATACCTCTGTTGCATCATCTGCACAAGAATCGTATCCGTAGTAAACCTTGTCGCCGCCAAGTACGGGAGCAGTATCTGTGCCAATTTTCTGGCCCCAGATTTCATCTGTCTGGGTGCCTTGTAAGAGGTACGCAACCTCGCCGGACTCAAGCTGGTCCTGAGACACAGCAACGGCATTACTGCCTGAATCCATAGAAGTGTTGATGTAATAACTGTTTATAACTGTTCCATCTGCTACACCATAGCACTCCCTACCCATGGAAGTACTCGAAATAGTAACATTACCCGTACTGCAGCAGTTTTCTACAGTACCGTTATTAGGTCCGCTTATTCCGCCAAATCCACTGTATCCGCTAACATCTGCACTGCTATAACAGTTTAGGATTGTAGAATAGTTTCTTGCGCAAATACCGCCAACATACCATGAATCCGATGTTCTTGTGATAATCTTTCCTGTAAAAGTACAATTCTCAACAAGTCCGTCATTTGTCTGACAAATACCGCCCATTGAAATGCTCGTATTGTATATAGTAGCAGAACTGGAGCAATTAATGATACTTCCGTAGTTATAATTACCGCAGAAGCTTGCGCCTCCAAAATAAGAATCTACAATATTAAGATTCTTGATAACACCGTAGTTTTGCCTAATAAAGCTACCATTGCTAAAATTGGTATATATTCCGCTTATAGTTTTTCCGTTTCCATCAAAGATACCATAAAATCCGACAAGAGTAGGGCCGTTAAAATTATCGCCGATTCCTTCCCATTTCAAAAAAGTTCCGTCGTTAAGGTTTCCTTCATCATCAAGCACATTTTCGTTAACAACGATATCATTCATCAAAATAGCGTTAATATCTATACGATCGGCATTAACCTGATCTCTGTACCAACAAAGATCTTCATAAGTTTCAATCTCATAATAACCATCGTCATTCAGTTTCGGTTCTTCCGCTGCATAGACAGAAATAACCGACACAGGCACTAATGAAAGCACCATTAAGAGTGTAAGCAATAAGCTTAAAGCTCTTCTTACTAAAGTTTTCTTAGTTGTCACTAAAATTCCTCCTTTTATTTGTAAATATATATAAACAAGGGCATTGTGCAAAGGGGGACAAACGCAAAATAAAAAGCCCTTGGGAATTCAGAATATGAGCAGTTCTTTTCGGTAACATTTCGCCTTAAAAACATAGCAATCTGATACAGCCAAACTTACCCATTATTACACTTAACATTTTATATATTCTTAAAATCCGTGTCAATATTTTTAAGGTGATTCTATCTTAATAAACCATAAGAAGATAAGAAAAAACCTCCGTAGTTGACAAAATCTGCTGAGGCTATTGAATAATGTAATTTTACAGTTCAAAATTATCTGTTATACCCACAAGCCTTAAGTTCTCTCTTTTGACGTAATGCATTTCCGTTATCTGTGAGGTACTGTGTCCAAGAAGGTCACCAGCCTGTCTTGGTGTTAAGGATTTGATTGTTCCATCTGGTTGTTTTACTCCGTCAGATTCTATTTACGGGGGTTTGAATTAATTTTATTGAAATAAATCTGTGTTCGTGATACTATTTACATATAGTACATAAACACAACAGATTTTATGATATTAAACACAAGGAAACACAGACTCGTTTACCATATAAATTTTCAGAAAAACGTGATATTTACCTGTGTATTATTGTATTACATACGAAGGGGAGGTGATAATATGTCCTCTAATTTGCAACGAGCGGAAGCCGCTCTGAATAAATACGGTGATTCGTTGATGTACCTTGCATATTCTTACACGAAGAATATGGACGACGCACAGGATATAGTGCAGGATTCTTTCTTAAAATTTATGACGAAAGCGCCGGTTTTTGAAAGTGACGAACACGAAAAAGCCTGGCTGATACGCGTTACAATCAATCTATGCAAAAACTTTCTTACATCTACATATCGAAAGACTTATTCGGAGCTTGACGAAAACATCAGCGTCACCGATGAATACTTCACGGGACTTGCAGAGATTGTAAACTCTCTACCCGAAAAATACAGGACAGTTATCCACCTTTTCTACTACGAAGGGTACAGCCAGAAAGAGATAGCAAAGATTCTTGATATCACCGAAACATCGGTGTCAACGCGGCTTATGCGAGGTCGCAACTTACTAAAAAATATGATAGGAGATGATTATTTTGACAGATAACAAATTCAAAGCTGAATACAAAGACTCTGTAACTGATGTTATAGAGAACGTTGTCCTGCCTACTGACTATAAATCAAAAATCCTCTCCGCCCTCAGAGAACAAGCAAAAAACACAGAAATTGAAGAACCTGAGACAATCACAGAAACTACCGATACACAGGAAACCGGAACTCTGGAAGTTTCCGAAACTATCCCCGACGACACCAAGGTTGTTCCCATCGAATCTGCAAAACCCAAAAGGAACAATTCTGTAAAGCGATACCTTGGAATCATCTCGGGCATCGCTGCTGCCATTGTCATTATTGCTTCGGTACTGCTCATAAGAAATATGGGAATTTCAAATATTCCCACAACAAAGAACCTGAACTTCACAGTAGCATCCGCTACAAATCTTGTGAACATCTCAGGCGCAAGAATAACCTTCCGCAACAACGATGGTGAAATCATCAAAAACGAGGATGGCACTCCCATAACCGCTCACACAGATGGTAACGGTAACGTATCCGTCACCCTTCCTGAGTCAGACAGTTACATTGCTATGATTTCTGCCGAAGGATATATTCCTTACGAAGCTACTGTCGGTGATTCTCACGTTTATGTCAGCCCTGTTATGGACGAAAACACATATCGTGCAGTGCTGACATGGGAAAACAATTGTGACCTTGACGCAATTCTCACGATTACTAACGGCGACAAAAAAGAGCAACTATTCTATTTCAACAGTAACATCTACAACGAAGAAAATGAACTTATAGCTACTCTTGATACAGACAGCGCTGTTCCCGGTGCCCCCGAGACCATCACCTTCAATGCAACTGATGAGGGTATCTTCCGTTTCTCAGTAACATCCTACTCCTCTCTTTACAACAAAACTCCCGATATAGGAACGTCACAAGCAAAGGTAACTTTGTATAAGGGCGATGCTGTCGTTGATACATTCAGCATAACCCCTGATACTCAGGATAATGTATGGTGTGTTCTTGAAGTTAAAAACTCAGAAGTTCACATAATTGACAACACATATTCTGTGGGTGCAATCCCTGATATATACTAAATTAACGGAGGAAGTTCACATGAAAAAGATTTTATCCCTGACACTCTGCTTATTACTTTGCACTCTGACTGCATTGCCTTTGGTTTCTGTATCAGCCTTGGAGGAACCTGCTGTTTATCGTAACAAAGACTATATCTTTGAGGTTACGGACACCAACGAGATTTCAATTCTCTACTACATCGGTACAGAAAACACAGTTACAGTCCCTGCTGAAATATGCGGTCTGCCTGTTAAGAGTATTGAGAAATGGGCGTTCTTTGGCACAGATGTTAAAGAAGTTACTGTTTCTGAGGGTGTTACTGTCATAAAAGAAGAGGCGTTCTATAACTGCCAGTCTCTTGAAAACGTAACTTTACCCTCTACCCTTGAAAGCACAGGTACGGCAATCTTCCGATTCTGCCAGAATCTTAAAAATGTAACCTTTGCAGGTACTGATTCAAGTCCTGAATTGGGTGAATATCTGTTCTACGCCTGCAATACTCTTGAAAGTGTGAACATCCCCTCTGAGGTCACCTCTATTCCCAAGGGTATGTTTGCTTATTGCCAGAGTCTCAACAACTTAACTCTCCCTGAAAAAACCGAAGAAATATCCGACTACGCTTTTTATAACAGCGGACTTGAGACGATCACTCTTCCCGGAACTCTCAACTCCATCGGTGAAAAGGCATTTGCAGACTGTACAACTCTCGACGAAATCAACAATCTCAACGAAACCTGCGATACTCTTTCTCCAAGTGCTTTCGAAGGCACTCCTGCAGGCAACCCTTATGAAAACACAGGTACAACCACAATCTTCTTTTTATCATCTGAAGTGTGGGAGAATGCGTATGTGTTTGGCATTTACGGTGCTTCACCTGAAACTCAAACAGATGAGCCTTTGGGAGAATATCCCGGCATTAATATGACTCACTCTGCAACAAATCCATACGGACAGAAGCTTTATACTGCAGAAATCCCCTCAGATATAGATTACATAAAATTCTCCGATGGTTCTATTGATAACAGACGTACCGATTACATCGCCAATAGCAATTTCACAGAGCAAAATGGAATAGGCATCAGAAATAAGGGTGAAGTTTTCTGGGAAGCCGAAGGATTTATATATGCAGAAAGCGACCCCTTCTTTGGTTTTCCTGTCGAAGAACGCAAAGCAATATACTTTGCAAATACCATCGGTTGGACAGACATCAGAATCAGTTATTATCTGAATGAACCAACAGAAAACGGTAACATATGGAGTTCCGAAACAGATATGAGTTTCTATGAAACAAACGCTTTTGGCCAGGATATCTATATATTTTACACGCCCGATACAACAACAGTTCGTTTCTGCGGCACTAATAGTAACGGACAAACCGAAGAGTCAGGCTGTGCCGAAATTATTGACGATAATAACGCATTCTATATAGCGGGTAATGATCCGCTGTATTTAGGAACATATAAATATTCTCCCGATAAAAATCCTCTTGACCCCGATGCAACTGTACCTGAATCCACAAAGGATGAAACAATCACTCAATCAAAAGCAACCATACAGCCTGTTGGTGCGTCTTCAACAGAAGAACTCTCAGAAAGCACCACAAAAAACGATTACCTGGTCGGTGAAGCTTACCCTGTTGTTGTTGAACATGAAAAAAGGAATACAGCATCTGTAGGTGCATTGGTAGAAGATAATCTGGCTGCACTGAGCCATGCTCCCAATGCCAGATTATGGGGTGACGCCAACCATGACGACGAAGTGAACATCAGAGATACAACAGAAATTCAGAAGTACGCTGCAGAATTAATACATCTCGACTATAACGAGTATAAAAATGCCGATATTGATTGTAACGGCAACCTTAACATCAAAGATGCAACTGCTATCCAGAAATTCCTTGTGCAACTGAACCCGGACTTCCCCAAAGGTCCTTTTCAGAGTGCATAAACTCAGTTTTTTGTTTTATCTTTCATACAACCCAACACATATAAAAAGTGCCCACCTGTTTGCGTAGACAGATGGGCACTTTTATTATCCGCACTTTACGGATACGTGGAGACCTTAGCGAAATCCCCACGATTTTAATGGAGCAAAATTAATATGAAAGTTATCCTGAAATCATTTTACGGATTCGAAGATGTTATCCTGCGGTTTTACCGATATCACAACCTGTTTCTATATCTGCAATCCACTTCTGAATTGCTGTGGCATCTTTGATGTTAACCTGTGTATCGCCGTCGGCATCAGCGGCATCTTCGTTGAAGTAATCCGGATTCATAGCAGCAACCCACTTCTGGATAGCAGTTGCGTCCTTGATGTTGACCTGTGTATCGTCATCTGCGTCACCGATTATATAGGTATCAGCAGCTGTTGTATCAATGATTTCTGTGGGAGCTGTTGTTACATCGTCATCACCACCGGGGATAGGAGTGGTGATGAATGTGGGAGTCCAGTGACCAACTTCCCAGTTGCCGTCTGAGTTCAGCTTATCAAGCCACACACCTGAACTCTGAGGAACACAGAGGTCAGCAGTCTGATTATCTCCGCTGTCGTAACCGTTGTTCAGTATGTACATATTGTAAGCATCCGGGATATATGCAACCCACTGTCTCTCGCCTAAACCGTTATCCTCGGTAACAAGTTTCATAGGAGTACCGGGCCACTGAACGAAGCAATCTGTTGTACCCGCAACCCAGCAGTAGGAATATGCTGTTGTCCAAGTTTTGGATGAAAGAACCAGTGTTGTATAGCCCTCGAACTCAGGATATGTACCTGAAGAAGGATCTACGGGATATGAATAGGGATCGAAGGGAGGTTCGGGAATTTTCCACTCTGTATCTTCTGCATAGTAGATAACAGCAATACCTGTATTGCCGATTGTACCTGTGAGTTTCTGGTCAACTACTGTGAACTCGTTGCCTGTGAGTGAATCTATATAAGTACCGTCGGGGAGTGTGTGTGTGGGCATATTGCTGATATTCCTGCCCATACCGCCAAGGTTTACAAGTGTAGCACCAACGCCGATAGATTCATCTGCACGCTCGATGATTGTAACCTTGTCATAAGTTGTGTTGTACTCGCCTGCATCACCAAAGAAGTTATCAAATCGGTTAACCGCTGCAACCTCGGGGAGTGCCCAGGATGTAACGTTTGCATTGCCAATAAGAACATTCTGACACAGTGCATGAATTTCAGCTTTTCTTACCTCCGCATCCCAGTGTGTGCTGGAAGGAGTATCGGTAGGACGTGCAAAATAGATACCTGATATCTTCTGACGAGCTGCTGTAAGAGCCCAGATTTTGTTTCTCTGTTCCACTGTCAGAGCAGATGTACCGCCGTCGATGTATGTGTCGTGAGACTCATTCCACTGGATAACATTCTCTTTTGTGAATTTTACAGTTGTGGGGTCACAACCCTCCGTCTCTGACTGATAGAAAGGTGTGGGGTTACCGCCGTTACCCATATCTTCAACTGCGGTCTTTATCCCCCAATAAGAGGAAGAGTCAGTAACGTCCATAAGCTCTGTGTACTCGTGGAAGGGACGACCGTCACCGCACTTATTGAGGATTTCGCCGTAAGCGTAGAGCTCTTTATCGGGATAGTTTGCTCTGAGTTTAAGAAGGGTGTTCTCCCAGAAATCAGATGCAAAATAGGTGTCGTGTTTTGTCTCGATGTGCTTTGCGGCATCGAAACGGAAGCCGTCTGTACCTGCCTCAACAAGCTCTACAAAATAATCGTAGATTGCGTCCTGAACAACCTTTGTCTCTGTTGCAAGGTCAGGCAGACCTGAAGTACAGTGCTGAGTAAGGTCTTCTTCAATCTCATACTCGGAGTACTCCCAATCGTTCTCTTTATAGGTCATATTGACCCAGGGAGAATGGAAAGCCTTTGCCTCAAGGATTTCACGCTCAAACTCCCATGCTCTGGGGTTAACGTGATCCATAGGGTCAGTAGAAGGGTTGTTATAAACACCGATGTGGTCATCATCTGTACCCATATGGTTGATAACCGCGTCAGCAATAATCTTAAGTCCCAGCTCGTGTGCCTTCTCGCAAAGTTCAATGTACTCTGCCTTTGTACCGAGAGCGTTGTCCTCAGACTCGTTGAGCTGGAAGCCTGCAGGCTGATAGAACATCCACCAACCGTTGGGAGCACCTCCCTCACCTTCAGGCTCACAAACATGAACACCCTTAGTGGGCATCTTGATTTCATTTGGAGGAGAAATTTGGAGAGTTGTGAAACCCTGCCGTGCTACTGTCTCCAGGAGATCAATGGCATTCTTGTAAGACCAGTTCCAAGCCTGGATGATCTTACCGTCGTTTACGGTGTCTTCAAGACCGTAGTTGTTCTCGGGTTTTATGGACTCCAGGTATTTTTCGTATGTATTGTAATCTATTCTCTCTGCCGATACACAAACAACAGATATCGTGCTCATAAGCATAACAAGCACCAGCAGACAGGAAATTATCCCTCTTGTACCTTTTCTTCTCATAAACAATCCTCCTTTATTTAATCCGGCTTTTTCTGCCTTTCATTCAATACACAAATTCACAATACAAAACATCACAAAAAACTTTTATTGTTTTCTCAGAGGGGAGTCCTCCTGCAAAACATCTGCAGAAGGACCCCTTTCTCTGAACTTTTATACTCTCAAAATAACAGAAACATATTTTTATGTGAACCATCAGTTGCATTCTTTTTCAGCAACTTCGTGTAATGTGATACCCTCGTTTCTGATACCGTAATAAACGGTATCTTTATTGTTGAAACCGATACGCACGGTTTCTTCGCAGTAGGCACCATTATTGGTAGTGTTTACAAAAGCAACTTGTGTTACACCATAGGGAACCTGAACGGAATATACGGTTTCGCCCTGCTCATTTACTCCGCAAGGAGTCATAAGTACACCGGGCCAACCGGCAGATAACGCTTTGTAGGGACTCAAAATCTCACAATACACGTGGTCCCAGCCAAGGGTGTTCTCAAACTTAACCGTATATGTTGGGTAAACAAACTCTTTGATCTGACCTGCGCCTGCACAGTCATCAAACAACGACAGATACTTCTGAATGTTTGTTGCGTCCTTGATGGTGATTTCACCGTCTGCGTCACAATCTGCAAGTTCTGTATTGATTTCATCTGCTGTTGCCAGACCAGAGATATACTTCTGAATCAGAGTTGCGTCTTTAATATTCACCACGCCGTCGCCGTCAGCGTCACCTGTCACTTTATCCAGCACCGCAAAGGTTATGTTTTTTTCGGCATATGCGCCGCTATCGTCAGTAGCAGATACAGTCAGAGTATACTCTCCTGCCTTTTCAGGCATAAAGTTCAGATAGGTTGTAGTGGTCATATCATAGAGGTTTACTTCATCGCAATCTCTGAATCTGTCACTAAAGACAATGTTACCGTCGCTGTCTTTTACTACACAGTCCAGTCTGGGAGCAGTCTTTTTAGTGTTATTCACAGCCATATACTCAGTATCGATTCTGAAATCAACGCTTTCGGATAAATAGTAAACATCCTTATCAGCTGTAACTATAGAAAGGTCAAAGGGTCTGTCTTTAACCTCAAAGGTAATGCTCTTGGATGCGATATCTCCTCGCTGGTCCTTTATCTCCAGCGTTACTTCCAAAGCATTGTACTCATCAAACCAAGTCTTTTCAAGTACGGTCTTTTCATCAAAGGTGTAGAAAGCAGTGTTGCTTTCAGTGCCTGTTTCCAGATCTTTATATGTCAATCTGTACTTATAAGGAGCATATCCGCCGCTGAAATCTACATTGTATTTGGTTTTTTTATAGTTATATCCTCCTGAAGATATATCAGGCAGACCGTTGGCAATAGCAAATTCATGGATGGTAAGCGGCTCTTTCAGGCCTTCGGTAGTATAGTAGTTAAAACCTTCTACTGCCTTAAAGTACTCACCATTGTTGTCATCTATATTACCATTACCATCAGCAAAATAAACCAGAGCTTCACTTGTATCCGCAAGAAAATATTTGTAAAGGTACCCTGCTTCCTCAGTAGTATATTTCATAGGGACTTCTCTGAATTCACCGTCATCAGTTTTATAGTACATAACGGGATCGTCATAACCGATGTAATAAATATACATACCGCCGGAAACTTTTACTTTGTATTCAGTATTTTCCAGTTTTATTTTTTCTTTGCCATCAAGAATCACGCACTCTTCACCTGTAAATTCATTCACAAGCGCAGCGTCCTCTAATCTGAGTTCATAACCATCATCCGCCATATCCTCTACTGTCATATAAATTTCGTAATCATCAAAATTCTCTGCAGTGAGGTCAGGGATCAGATCACTCAATAAGAAAGCAAACTGATTATGGCTAAATCTATTTTTATCTTTGTCAACGAGATAATTCACTTCGGGCAGGAATCTTTTCTCGTATTTTTCGCCGTTACCTTCTGCTGTGAATGTAACTGCAAATTTTGAATGTACGCCATAATCAAGAGTAAACTTAACATAAATATCATTGTCCTCATCGGGAGCTTTTACAGTTATTTTTTTAACGTTTGTTATAGCTTTTACTCTGTCTCTCTCTGCCTTTGCACCCTCAACCAATGAGGTCACGTTGAGAGCATCGTAAGCGAGCCAGTAAGGACGGTCGCTATTCAAAGTTTCAATAATTTTGAAAGCACCCATTTCGCCGCTGTCTACAACGCCGTTTTCGTTAACATCGCACCAGATATTATCGTTGTAGCCCACAAGCACCTTGGTATCCAAATAGTCATGAACGTCGTTTGCTGCTCTTGCAACATACATTCCCACAAACTTCTCATTCTCGGGAGCATCCTCATGAGTTTTGATTTTTTCACTGTAATAGTATACAGGTGTATCAACAGTAAGCACAGATCCGTTATTAAGGGCTTCTTTGATTTCATTCAGGTCGGTGTCATCAGGAGATGTAATAGCTGTGTCCTCGTCACCGATTTCCGGGAATGTATAGTAACCGTCCATACGATATCTGTAAGCGTCACGCCACGTTTTTGCACCACCGGGCCAACGATCATAACTATTACTTGCCATGGGATCGTAAAGATACAGATCGTTGGTAGTGCAGCCTACATTCATAAGGAAGTTGTAAGTCTCCTCCAGAGCATCTGTGTAATTATCTGCCGATCTTCTTAAACCAAAAACGATTATACCAGCAAATCTGCTTATCATATAGTCCGGAATATAGATTCCTTTGTTTATAACATCGTAAACAAAGAGAGGCGAAAAAGTGTTTTCATTTGTAGTTTCTACATCTCTGAGTTTATTCATTTCGTAAGTGAACTGATAGTAAACAGTTGCAATCACAGGGCTCATAATTGCCTCATCATCGAAATATTCAAAGTTATCTACAATCTCAGGGAAGTATTTTGAAAGGCTGTTGTCAACGTAAGAGGGAAGCTCGACGGCACCCACCTCGTCTTCTGTTGCCTCGGGGATAACAGCTTCATCCGCTGTTGCGTCAAGGACATCCTCAGTTTCATCTGTTACTAAAATATTCTGAAGCATCTCTGAGGATGTACCTTCTTCTGTCTGTGCATTAACTGCAAGCGCCGACATAGACGAAAGCATTATCACAACTACCAATAATACTGAAAATAAACGATTAAACTTTAACATAACATTACCTCCTAAGAATAAATACAGTCTTAATGTCAGGGAAAATCACTTGAGCTTCATAAGAATTCCTCCTCAGAATTATTTGCGTTTTCTTTGCCTTTCACCCACTATACAATCCCGCAAACTGAAATATCACACAAAAACAAAAAATTTCAAATAAATTTTTAAGAAAAAAAGAGCTGATACCCGAAAGAGCATCAGCCTTTGAATTTTTAAGCATCAAAATAACATCTGTTATTAATATAAGTAAGGGCAGAATTTACAGAAAGCACCAAAACAGCATCAAAGTGTGAGCATAGAAAAGCATCACAAAATCACGGCACGGGGTATTTTTGCAAAGAGAATTGCAAAAACGGCTTTAGAATGCGGGTTTCGGGATTTCAGCGCTTCACAGAAAAGTACCGCAAACCCAGTGTTCATCAAGGTTTTCGGGCTTTCTACATTGGCTCCAAAACCGCGTGCCGTGGGACGCGGTGCCGAGTGCTGCCAGTGGCAGATACAACGAGGCAAAAGCGGGTGCAGCGGTCAAAATCGGCAACAACGACTGTTGTGTCCGCCGATTTTGGGCACCGCAAACGGATAAGTCCTTCTGCCCCTGCCAGAAAAGAGCACTTGCTTTCGTAAGTGCTCTTTTCAACTAAATCCACCCTTGCGGGTGGGTGAAATATTGCTTCGCAATATGAAATACGCCTACGGCGTGTGAAATTCGCCTCGTCGGCGAGTGGGTGGATTTAATTTCACTTAATGCGTCAGTATCAAATTTCACAATTTACAGAGTAAATTATTTCACCGTGAGCACAAGCGAACGATTTCACTAAAAATCGTAAGAGTTCGAATTCATACACAAAAGCCGCTTTAACGCCCGCTCAACGGCTTTTATTGTTTCTATTCGGTTTTATCTTTTGATATGCATATATAATTAAACATAACACAGCCTATTCCCCATATAGCCATTCACAGCAGGAGTTTAGCAGGGGAAAGAAAAAGATAACCCCTCTGTTTTCACGCAGAGGGGTTGCAAATTATATTTATAAGTTTTTTATGCTTTACTTAAGCAGTTTAATTTTTCCGATAAAGGGCAGCTCTTTTGCCTTACCCTTTAAGGCATTTATAATGCCGATAACAGCAAGAACGCCAA
This sequence comes from Ruminococcus sp., assembly GCA_045593025.1. GTDB lineage: Bacteria > Bacillota > Clostridia > Oscillospirales > Acutalibacteraceae > Ruminococcoides. The sequence continues at coordinate 22,072 of JAZNVW010000002.1, forward strand.
ACACAATCCACACAAGACCAAGAATGGTGCTTAGCATATCAAAGACAAAGCCTCTGCCGCCGAGGTAACCATAGTTCCAGTTCCAGGGGAAGATTGCCTTGAGAATTGCTAAAAGAATATTCTGAACTACAACATAAGCCGCGTCGGCAATAAAGAGCACCAAACCCTGATTTGCGTGAAAACGTGCGAACTTTGAGCGTTTTCTGGCAAACATAGGCACAAAAACAAGGGGACCCAAGTAAGAAAGAAAGGAAATAGTCTTGTTATCCTGAATGTCTTTAGCCTCAAAGTCTGCTGTAGTATCGGGCGTATCGTTTATGCCCTTTACCTTATCGGCAAAGCTTTCTTTTTCCTCGGTGTTTACATTTTCCTGAGCAGGAGATGCAACTATCTCTGCTCCGCACTGAGGGCAGAATTTTATTCCTCCATCTACTGTTATTCCACATTTATTACATACAGCCATATCTGTATCCTTCTATTATGTATCTATATTTCAATGATGCGTAATTACGCCGGTTAATAAGCACTCAAAACAGTGTGTATTACTTTGCTCTTGTGTAGGTTGCACCATCAAAAACAAGGGTGTCTCCATTAAGAGCGTACTCTACTGTTTCAGATTCTTTGGCAAGGCCAAATAGTGCACTGGCAGTAATCTTGATTTCTGTATCGCTGATAACTTTGTATTTGATTTTCATCAGCATATCAAGTCCTGCAAGAGCATCGTCAACATCCTCGCCTTCCGAAAGGCCCTCAAACACTTCCTCTGTTAAACCGTAACGAATTTTTCCGTCTTTAGTAAACTCAATGCCTAAGCCGTAGTCGGTTTCTGTTTCTGCGTCTGTAAGACGCCACACTCCGATAAGTGTTTTTTCGTTGGCATTCTTACAAGCAACCAAGGAAAACAAAATAAGAATTGCAAGTATAATCGCAAATATTCTCTTCATTTTCTTTTCTTCCTTTTTTAATCAGTTTTGTTTACTTTTTGATATCAAGGTCCAAGTGTTTCTGGAGTCTGATAAAAGCTCCCTTATCAATGGTAATAGTCAAAACCTGATTATTTATTGTATATGCGGCAGTCACCTTTTCGTCCAGAATAATTGTTCCGTCAGCGGCAAAGTATTTACCCGCAGAAGGTGCTGTTAGCTCAGAAAAATCTGCCTGCGTAAAGAGCGATGTAGCAAAGTCTGTCACAGACTCATATCCAAGGGCATTAAGGAATATCACAAACTTTCTGTCCTCTGTGGAGGTTGCTTCTGTTGCCGCTAAAAGGAACGCAGTCAAATCCTCTTCAAGCTCAGTCACAACAGAAAGGTAGGTTGCTTTCTTGGGATAAGTAATTGAATAAGTGCCGTCCTCGTTAAAGGTATATGTCATAGTTGCGGTGTAAGACTCAATTGAAACGTAATCCTTGAACTTGATTTTCTCTTTGGTATCGTCAACGGGACTTACAATCTTGTTATTAATTTTTGATGCAAGGTCAACTTCTACCAACCACTGACCGATAATTTCACTGTCTATGGTCTTTGGTTTTTTTAGAACTTTTGCGATATTACCCTGTGCATCCGAGAACGTCATTGTGTCGCCAATAATCTCGTAGGTGTAGTTTGTGTCATCAAGGGTAAATACACCTTCACCTGCAAAGAATGTACCTGTCTTGTAGATAAGCACTGAATTGTAACTCTGCTGTGTAAAAATTGTTGCTGCAAGCTCGCTTACAGTCTCTGCACCCAGGGCACGCAATGCCAAATCAAACCTTCTGTCTTCAACAGAGTCTATATTGATCGAAGCAAAAATGAACTCAGTCAATGCCTCTTCAAGCTCAGCTACAGTATCATCGTACGATTTCACATCTGAATGTGCAACAAGGTATGTAAGATCTTCCTTAAAAAGATATTCCT
>JAZNVW010000003.1:0-213850 GCA_045593025.1 Ruminococcus sp.
GGGAAGCGGAGTCTGAAAAAGAGAATTATTATCAGCGGATGATCGTTTGGAAGGCGGTTGATGAGCCCATCGGTTCTATCAGCGTTGGGGCCTTCGACCCGCAGGTCAATAAGGCGGAGATCGGATACTGCATCGGAACAAATTGGTGGGGGAAGGGCATCGTGGCTGAGGCGTTGTCCGCGGTGATGGATTACCTCTTCCGGGAAGTCGGCGTCAACCGGATCGAAGCCAGACATGATGTGAAGAATCCCCGCTCCGGTGCCGTCATGAAAAAATGCGGCATGGTTTACGAAGGAATTGCACGGCAGGCTGGCAGGAACAATCAGGGGATCTGCGATATCTGCAGTTACGGTATTTTGGCGGAGGATTGGATTAATTCCTGCCGTGGATAAAGTTTATCCCTGATTTTCAAACAAATGCACCCCCTTTTGAACTAAGGGGGTGCAAATCGGGTTTTTGGGGTGCATAATTTATTAGTTTAACTCTGCTCTAAATCGAAGCAAGTACATTTGTCGTAACCACTCTGGCTGTTTATCAAGTTCGGATTCCAATTTGGTAAGCGTTCGCTTGCCGACCCTTCTGTCAAAAATCGCAAACATTTTGATTAGCGGATTATTTGAGCGTAGACTTTCTTGGATATCCTGGTTGCGATAATTCTCGAGGGCATTACAAAATTCTTCGTCAGTATATTCTGTTCGATCCGTTATAGGGTGTTTATCAAGTAATGGCCAAAACTCTACCCAATACTCGGCTATGCCACTTGGATTCTTATTACTCTTATATCCATTATCAATAAAATAGGAGTTAACAGTTTCCCACGAAAAGCGTTTCACTTGTTTGCCATCGATACAAATCTCGAAGATGTGGCACCCGTCCATTCCGACATAAGAAGTGCAGCCATATCTAATTCTTCCTCGTAACGATTCTGCAAGCATCTCCTGTTCCAAGTATTTCCTCATTCCGCTCCAAGAACCAAGTATTTTACTCATTCAATCACCGCCTTTTTCTTCATTATACCATAAAAAGAAAATAACCGCAACCTTGTATCAAGATTACGGTTATTCTTTGGCGGAGATGGTGGGATTCGAACCCACGTGCCCGATTAAGGACAAAACGATTTCGAGTCGTTCTCGTTATGACCACTTCGATACATCTCCATATTATTGTGGAAATCACTGCTATTTATTTTACTGTTATCCAAAGTAAAAGTCAAGCAAAAGATAAAGCGGACAGTATTAAAACTGTCCGCTTTGAATTTTATCTGATACCGTATTTCTCAATAACGTAGTCCATATCCTTGTCGCGTCTGCCTGAGAGGTTAATAAGAATTGAACCCTTATCCATTCTCTTTGCAAGCTTCATACCGTAAGCTACCGCATGGGAGCTTTCGATAGCGGGAATGATACCTTCAAGACGGGAGAGTGTAAAGAATGCATCGATAGTTTCTTCGTCATCAATTACATCATATTTAACTCTGCCAAGCTCCTGAAGGAATGCATGCTCAGGACCTGAAGAGGGGTAGTCAAGTCCGCTTGCAACAGAATATACAGGAGCAGGCTCACCGTTTTCATCTTTAAGCATAATGCTGTTAAATCCGTGCATAACGCCTTCTGTACCGTACTTAAGACTTGCTGCGTGGTCGCCCATCTTAGGACCTCTGCCCAAGGGCTCTATGCCATAAATATCAACATGGTCATTAAGGAAGCCGGAGAAAAGACCTGCTGCGTTGGAACCGCCGCCAACACACGCAACAACAGCATCAGGCAGATGACCTGTCATATCAAGGAACTGCTCTCTTGCTTCTATACCGATAACACTCTGGAAATCTCTGACCATCATGGGGAAGGGGTGAGGACCAAGCACGGAGCCGATGCAGTAGATAGAATCCTTATACTCCTTACTGTATGCATCAAAAGCTGCGTCAACAGCCTCTTTAAGGGTCTGCAGTCCGTGTGTAACCTCAACAACATTAGCACCCAGAATCTTCATTCTCGCAACGTTAGGAGCCTGTTTCTTGATATCAACAGAACCCATATAAATATCGCACTCAAGACCAAAATAAGCGGCCGCAGTAGCAAGGGCTACACCGTGTTGGCCTGCACCTGTTTCTGCGATAACCTTCTTTTTGCCCATGTACTTTGCAAGGAGAGCTTCACCCATACAGTGGTTGAGTTTGTGCGCACCTGAGTGGTTCAAATCCTCACGCTTTGCATAAAGCTGAACCTTACCGCCCAACATATCTGAAAGCCGCTCAAGATGTGATACAGGGGTAGGTCTGCCTTGGAACTCTTTTCTGATTCTTCTGAGTTCTGCAATAAACTTTCTTGACTGACAGATAGAGAAATATGCCTCTGTAATTTCAGCCATAGCAGCCTTGAGTTTATCTTCGATATAAACTCCGCCGTACTTACCGAAATAGCCATCTTTATCAGGATAATTGTTAAAATAGGTGTCAAATTCAATACCGTTGAAATTCATTATATTTTCCTCCAGATTTATATTAATGTATTGTTAATTAGAGAGAAATCAAAATCGCCATCGTTTTGTAAGCAGCATAATATCTACCCCTGTTAAATAAAGTTCAAATAAAAAAGTCCCTGACAGAGCTTTCTGTCAAGGACGAATAAAGCTTTATCCGCGGTGCCACCTTGAATTCACGTTTAACCGTGCACTTTTCAGGATACTTACATATCCTTTGCAACTGACGTATGCAACACGTTGCAGAATACTCTGTATATGAATACATTTGACTGCACCCTCAGCGGTCCATTTGACAATCTGTTTCTTACCTGACTTCCAGCATCACAGGCTCTCTGTAAAGGCATAACTGCCGTTATCTCCGCGTCAACGGTTTATAGTATTAAATTAAAATATATTATAGCATCAGATTTTAAGGATGTCAATAATTTTTAACTGATGTGTATTTCATAATGTCAAATACTCACTTTAGTTTTGTCACTATTATTCTATATTTTCATAGTATGATGATAAAGAGTGCGAGGTGAACTCATGGCATACGATACAAGAGAGCTGTTTGCACGACTAATTCAGTGCGAAGCAGGAGGCGAAGGCGAAATAGGAATGCGAGCCGTTGCGTCCGTACTGATAAATCGCGCGAACTCAAATACCGGAGAATTTGGCAGAGTAAGTAACGGCGGGGACGTTCGGGCGATTATTACACAAACCTGTCAATTTGTCTGTATGAAAGAATTTGTAAATGGAGAATACAATTCCCAGAATGTTTACAATATGAATCCTGAAAATATTCACTATGAAATTGCCGACTGGGCTTTATCGGGAAACACTGACAGTTCTGTAGGCAATTCTCTTTTCTTTTTTAATCCCTATAGTTCTAACTGCCCGAGATACTTCCCGTCTGATGTAGGCGTGATTTACAACAGGGTAGGGGACCATTGCTTTTACGCGCCGACGAATGCTTATGCAAACACATAATTAAAGGAGAATAACATGAATAATTCTTTTGACCTTATGAGAATATACGGCATCCCCCCTGCAAGATATAACGAAAACGACCCTGCAGATTTATTTTATGCAAACCTGCCTTCTCTTGAACAGATTGCTTCATACAATCTTGCGTTGCAAGGAGCAACAGGAACAAACAATTCAACAGGAATGTCGCCGCAAGGCTTGCCGGCAACCCCGCAGATAAACCCAAATATGTCAACACCTGCTACAACCATCGGTATGGGAACAAATGATATCAGTGATATTCTGATGCCTTCAACGGGCAATATGCAAAGTTCTGCGTCAACTGAGTTACCCATAACATCATCAGAAACTGCTTCACAGCAGATTACCGACTACAGCAAACCTTTTCCTGTAACAGCTGAAAGTATCCAATATCTGAATGGTTTTATACGCACACAAATCGGCAGACGTGTTCAGGTTGATTTTCTTATCGGCAACAACGAAATTATAACCAAGGACGGTTATCTGCTTGGTGTGGGTGCAAACTATATCCTTCTGAATGAAATAGGAACAAACGATGTAACCGCCTGTGATTTTTACAACATAAAATTTATAAGATTTCTGTACTAAGAAACCGTGAGATAACAGCATTTGAAACTAGAAAACCTTTTTCCGTAAGCCTCACAGAATAATTATCAATTAATACAAGTCCGAGCTTTTCGAGATTTTTTCCTTCAGATATAAATCCATTTGAAGGTGAAAGATTGAAAAGCTCCTTGTATTTTTGAAATACAAAACCTGTATCTGTACGCAACGACAGCATTATATATTCTTCGGGTGTATGTCCTTCTGATTCAAACATAACCTTATCATCAAAGAAATCCTGCATATTACGGGGAAAATAAAATCTTTTGCCGTCAAGCAATGAATGTGCAGAAGGCCCGATGCCGATATAATCATCAAGCAGCCAGTACTTCATATTATGTCTGCTTACAAGGTTATCCTTACAAAAATTAGATATTTCGTAATGTCTGAATCCGGCAGAAGACAGGTACTTACAAACGCACTCGTATAAATCCGCCTGCATATCGTCATCAGCAAAAGATAACTTTTTCTTATTAGCAAAAAAAGGCGTGTTCTCTTCAATTTTAAGCATATAGGTGCTTATATGGGTTGCATTGCTTTCAATACAAAAATCAAGCGTTTTTATTAAAGAATCATATGTCTGCAGAGGAATCCCAAGCATAACATCAAGTGAAAAATTGTTAATACCTGATGACAGAATGCGCTCTATTGTGTAGCCGGCATCTGATGAATTGTGGGAGCGTCCGAGCACACACAGTTCTTCGTCACAAGAGCTTTGCAATCCCATTGACACTCTGTTAACTCCATTGAATCTGAGTGATGAAAAATCAAGATTGTCTGTTGAATTAGGATTAACTTCGATTGTTATTTCAGCATTTTCTGTTACATTGAACAAGCGCAATATAGCAAATAGGATTTTATTAATCCGCTCTGTACCCAGAATACTCGGTGTACCGCCGCCGAAGTATATAGTATCAATACATCTGTCTTTGATTCTCAATGACCATTTTTGCAGATTGTTAATAAGTTCTTCGGTAAATAAGTCCATTATGCTTGCTTCAGCCTGAACGCTGAAAAAATCGCAATAATTGCATTTCTTTACACAAAAAGGGATATGAATATATAATCCGACAGTTTTCATTTTATATTTATCCTTTCGTTAAAAGGGTTGAGGCAGAAACCAACAGGTCTCTGCCTCAAATTTGGAAGGTATATGAAAAATAGGAAAGATCTTTTATTACAAGCACATTGTATCAAATTAAACAAAAAATGTCAAGACTATGAATAATTATTCGACAATTAATTAACAACAACATAATGTCGTTATGTCACAAGCCTCAGAATTCTTGACATATGTCCTGCGTAAAAGTATAATATATGATTGGAATAATAAGCATTGGAGACATATAAAGTGAGTAATTTGAAAGAACAAATCAGCAAACGCCGTACGTTTGCAATTATATCCCATCCTGACGCAGGTAAAACCACCCTGACAGAAAAGCTGCTTCTGTACGGAGGTGCAATTAACACTGCAGGTTCTGTTAAGGGTAAAAGAACTTCAAAGCACGCTGTTTCTGACTGGATGGAAATTGAAAAGCAGAGAGGTATTTCTGTTACGTCCTCAGTTTTGCAGTTTAAGTATAACGGATATTGCATCAACATTCTTGACACACCCGGCCACCAAGACTTCTCTGAAGACACATACCGTACACTGATGGCTGCAGACTCTGCAGTAATGGTGATCGATGCTTCCAAGGGTGTTGAGCGCCAGACCATCAAACTCTTTAAGGTCTGCGTTATGCGTAACATCCCTATCATTACCTTTATCAATAAAATGGACCACGAATCCAAGAATCCCTTTGATTTGCTGGATGAAATTGAACAAGTGCTCGGCATTAACACATGTCCTGTAAACTGGCCTATCGGCTCAGGCAGAGATTTCAAAGGCGTTTACGACAGAAAGTCAAAGAGTGTGTTGGCATATACTGCAAACAACGGCCAAAAGGAAGTGGAGGAAAAAGTTGTTTCTCTTGACAGTCCTGAAATCACTGAAACCGTCGGCAAATATATGATTGATGATTTCCTGTCTGATATTGAGCTTTTGGAGGGTGCCGGAGATGAGCTTGACCTTGAACTTGTAAGACAAGGTAAACTTACTCCTGTTTTCTTTGGTTCTGCTCTGAATAATTTCGGAGTTGAGCCTTTCCTCAAAGATTTCCTTGAATTCACAACCTCACCGCTGCCACGAGAAACCGCTGATGGTATTGTTGAGCCTGACTCTGATTTTATGTCTGCATTTGTATTTAAGATTCAGGCTAATATGAACAAGATGCATCGCGATAGAATTGCTTTTATGCGAATATGCTCAGGTAAGTTTGAGAAGGATATGGAAGTAACACACGTACAGGCAGGCAGAAAAATCAAGCTTTCTCAGCCACAGCAGATGATGGCATCCGACAGAGAAATGATTGAAGAAGCCTGTGCCGGTGACATCATAGGTATTTTTGACCCGGGTATTTTCTCAATCGGAGATACAGTTTGCACTGTAGGACACAAGGTACAGTTCAAAGGAATCCCTACCTTTGCTCCTGAGCATTTCGCCTTAGTACGCCAGAAAGATACCATGAAGCGTAAACAGTTCATTAAAGGTACATCTCAGATTGCACAAGAGGGTGCAATTCAGATTTTCCAGGAACTTGATGCAGGTATGGAGGAAGTTATTGTAGGTGTTGTAGGTACGCTTCAGTTTGATGTTCTTAAACACAGATTGGAAAACGAATACAATGTAGAAATCATTATGACATCCCTTCCTTATCAGTTTATCCGTTGGATTGGCAACAAAGACCTTGACCCCAAAACCCTTGACCTTGCATCTGACACAAAACGCATTCAAGACTTAAAAGGAAACCACTTACTGCTTTTTACAAGTGAATGGAGCATCGACTGGGCTCTTGACCACAATAAGGAACTTATTCTGGAAGAGTTTGGCAGAAATTCCTGATAACTTAATATAGGACACGCAAAACAAACGCACTCCCCGAATATGATTATTTAGTTAATCATAAGGGAGTGCGTTATTTTGTTTGATTTTTTAGTATGGATTGCCAATTACTGTTATTTCTTAATTCTTCATGTTTGTAAAAGCGGAAGCTTCCCCAAACCGTTGTCGGCAAAAGAAGAAGCTGAGTGTCTTAAAAGGAGTAAAGAAGGAGATATCGAGGCAAGAAACAAACTTGTTGAACACAATCTGAGGCTGGTTGCACATATTATAAAGAAATACTACGCCGTTCAAAGCGAACACGATGATTTGGTTTCAATCGGCACTATCGGACTGATTAAGGCAATCAACACATTTGACCCGCAAAAACAGATAAGGTTATCAAGTTATGCTTCCAGATGTATCGAAAATGAAATTCTGATGCATTTCAGAGGCGGCAGAAAATCTGCACAGGATGTTTCTCTGAATGATGCAATTGATACCGATAAAGAAGGTAACCCTTTAACCCTGATGGATGTGCTCTCGGTGGAAGAAACCTTTGCAGATGATCTGGATTTCAAGATAAAATCATCAAAACTCAAAGAGTATATCAATAGCGAACTCGACCAACGGGAAAAAAGAATAATCATCTTAAGATACGGACTGAACGGAAAAGAACCTTTGACACAAAGAGAAGTTGCAAAACATCTGGGAATATCACGTTCCTACATTTCAAGAATCGAAAAGAAAGCTTTGCTTGCTCTCAGAAAACGATATGAAAAAGGTTAACAGCAGAGTTTATGCAGAAACAAAGTACAAATCCCACAGCAAGAGGAATCAGCATAGAAATCAGCATCCACAAATAACTTCCTGTTTCTTTTTTTATAGAAATACAGGTGGTGGAGCAAGGGAAATGAAACATACATAGTAATATGGTGCAAATTGCAGTCAATAAAACCCACCCGTTATCTGCAAGCAGCTGTCCCAAAGCAGTCAAAGAAGAATACTCTGCAAGAGTACTGCCGGAACAGTATGACATTAGTATAATCGGGATAATAATTTCATTGGCAGGAAAACTTAAAAATACTGCAGTCAGAATTACACCGTCAATTCCCAAAAGCGTAGCGAAGGGGTCAAAGAAAACATTAATATATTCAAGCAAAGATATGTTATTAATACTAATGTTTGCAAGAAACCAAATTAGCGCACCTGCAGGAACAGCTACCATTATCGCTCTTGACAATACATACCATACCTTTTCTTTCATAGAAAGCAAAATAACTTTCAAAAACTGCGGTTTGCGATACGGAGGAAGTTCCAGAATAAAACTGCTTTTGGAATCATCTTTTATCACACGAGACAAAAGATATGTTACTCCCAGAGTAACCAAAACAGAAACAAACAGAATTAACAGAAGAGCTCCGGTAGTGCACAGGGAACCAAGAAAACCGCTTTCAACAGTACCGCAAAAGAAAATTGATATAAAAGCAATCAGTGTAGGCAGTTTACCGTTACAAGGAATAAAACTGTTGGTAACTATTGCGCATATTCTTTCTTTTTTATTGTTTATTATTCGGCAACCCATAACACCGCAAGCATTGCAACCAAACCCCATAAGCATCGTCAACGCCTGTTTTCCGTTACTTCCTGCTTTTGAAAACACTCTGTCAAGGTTAAAGGCGAATCTCGGCAATATTCCTATGTCCTCCAAAACAGCAAACAAAGGAAAGAATATAATAGCCGGCGGCAGCATAACTGACACAACCCAAGAAACAGTTGTGAATATTCCGTCTATAAACAAATCTGTAAGCCAGCATTGAGCAAATATACTGATTAATAAACTTTTTATATAGTCAAAGGCAAGGCTTAACAACTCACCCGGATAGTTAGCACCAAAGGCTGTCAGCCAGAATATAACGGCAAACACAAAGACCATAGATGGTATCCCTGTTAAAGGCGAAAGTAGAAATTTGTCAAGTTTTCTGTTAAATCCTTGATAAGAATCTCTTTCTTCTGTAACACACAAATTAGCAATGCGTCTGCATTCCTTTGAAAGCCGCTCTGACAATTCGGTATATTCAATAGAATCCTCTAAGGTAAAAATCTTCTGAATTTGATTTATAGAAAAGGTTCTAATCTGATTATCAGCCACTCTTACTGCGGTATCTATTAATTGATTCACACCTTTATTATGCGAAGCTGAAACCGAGACAACAGGAACACCTAACTGTAAAGATAACTCATCTGTATCGATACTGATGCCTTTCTTTCGAAGTTCATCAGCAAAATTCAGACACAAAACAACTTTTTGAGTTAAATTCAGTATCTGTAAAACAAGCATCAGATTACGCTCTAAAGCCGTGCTATCAACAACAATAATCAAACAATCAAAGTCAGCATCTGCTATATAGTTTCTTGCGATGTGCTCTTCCGGTGAGTCGCAAAGCAGGGAATAGGTGCCGGGTAAATCGGTAACTCTGATGTGTTTGTTCTTATACGAAAATTCACCTGACGAAAGTGTTACAGTTTTACCTGCCCAGTTACCTGTGTGTTGTTTCATTCCTGTCAGCAGATTAAACAAGGTGGTCTTTCCTACATTCGGATTCCCTGATAACACAACATTTATGTCCGTACACACAACATTGGTATTAAAACCACGCATAAATTCACCGTTTGGCTTAAGTTACATTAATATACTTTGCATCTTCACATCTTAAACCAATCAAAGTTCCTTTAACTCTGTATGCCCTAATACTTTTGTCAAAACTTTGCCACACAGGAATCACAGAAGAACCTATGGAAAAACCTATATCCATCAATCTGATTCTACAATTACATTCTGTGCTTATTCCGGATATTGTAGCCGTATCTCCAACATTAACTTTATCTAATGTAAAACTATGCATATACAATCCCGCTTTTAGTGTATTTTCACATTGTATATTATGCGATTGCTATTTTCAGCGTTAACAATATCTTTTCATAACCCAAAAAGTGTGATATAATGAATAAAACACAGCATATAATTAATCGGTGATTCAAATGAATAACAACAGATTGCTTATATGTATGTGTTCAATACTGATTATCAGTTGTTTACTCTCATCATTGGCACTTACTGAAATTAAACAAATCAAGGCGACAAGTACAGATTTGTCAGAAAAACCTATTATTGTTATCGACGCCGGTCATGGCGGAGAGGACGGAGGTGCTGTAGCTGACACAGGTTTGATGGAAAAAGATGTTAATCTATCCATAGCCTTGATTCTCGAAAAATTATTCTTACAAAGCGGTTTTCAAGTTACAATGACTCGTACTGATGATATATCAATATATTCTGAAGGTGCCTCAAGCCTCAGAGAAAAGAAGGTTTCAGACATACACAACAGAACAGCAATATGCAATAATTACAGCAATAATATTTTAATAAGCATTCATCAAAACAAATTTGAGCAAAGCAAATATAGCGGAACCCAAGTGTTTTATTCTGATAATAATAAACTTAGCAATCCTTTGGCTCAATGCATCAGCACATCTGTCAAGGGCTTGCTTCAGCCTGATAACACCAGGGAATGCAAACCATCTGATGATAATGTGTATATTCTAAAAAATGCAACTGTTCCTGCAGTTCTTGTGGAATGCGGTTTTTTATCCAACCCGCAAGAATCCGAGCTGTTATCAACAGACAAATACAGAAATCAGTTAGCCTTTTCTATATTTTCAGGCTTTCTTGAATTTTACTATCAAAATTACGAATAATTACAGGACGTGATAAAATGGCTAAAATTAAAAGTGTTTACATCTGCAGTGAATGTGGATACGAATCACCAAAATGGTACGGAAAATGTCCTTCCTGCGGAAACTGGAATACAATGAATGAAGAAGTTATAAGTAAAACAGACACGCCTGCTGCGCTTAAACGGCAAGCTGTTTACACCAAGCCTGTCAGCATCACGGAGATTTCAACTACAGATGAACACAGATACATAACAGGAATCTCCGAGCTTGACCGTGTGTTGGGCGGGGGTATTGTAAAGGGAAGTCTGATTCTTCTGGGCGGTGACCCCGGCATTGGTAAATCTACAATACTTTTGCAGATTTGCAAGCGCCTCACAGAATCCTTAAAAATCCTTTATGTATCAGGTGAGGAATCAAAACGCCAGCTTAAACTGCGTGCCGCAAGGCTTGATGCCGAAAATGATAATCTTATGGTTCTCACTGAAACAGATGCTCAAGTGGTGGCTGAAGTAATAAGAGAAGATAAACCTGACATGGTTATGATTGACTCCATTCAGACAATGTCTATTTCTGAGCTCAGCTCTTCACCAGGAAGTGTAACTCAGGTAAGAGAATGCACAAACTTCCTTATGAGAGTTGCCAAAAGCCTTGATATACCCATGTTTATAGTTGGCCACGTAAACAAAGAGGGTTCCATAGCAGGTCCCAAAGTTCTTGAGCATATTGTTGATGCTGTGCTTTACTTTGAAGGCGACAAACAGATGTCTTACAGAATACTCAGAGCCGTTAAGAACAGATTCGGTTCAACCAATGAAATAGGTGTATTTCAGATGTCTGAAAATGGTTTAGAAGAAGTACAGAATCCTTCTATGATGCTCCTTTCAGGCAGACCAAAAAATGTTTCGGGCACTTGTGTTGCTTGCACGATGGAGGGCACTCGTCCAATTCTTGCTGAGGTGCAGGGACTTGTTTCTGCATCTGCTTTCGGCAACCCAAGAAGAATGGCAACGGGCTTCGATTACAGCCGTATGTCGCTCATTGTTGCAGTACTCGAAAAACGTGCAGGCTATTATTTCTCAAATACAGATGTTTATATTAATGTCATCGGCGGTCTGCGTCTTGACGAACCTGCAACAGATTTAGCAGTAGCAATGGCACTCATTTCAAGTCTAAAAGATATGCCTATAGCTGAAAACTCAATCGCATTTGGTGAAATTGGACTTGCGGGCGAAATAAGAAGTGTTTCGCACACACAGGAACGCGTCAACGAAGCATCACGTCTGGGATTCAACAGAATCATTATACCGTATAACAATTTGAAAAACGTTAAAAATCCTGAAGATGTTCAGATTATCGGAGTAAAAAACATACGCGAGGCTTTTGATGCGCTTACATAATAAAGAACATATCGTGCTGATGGCACCTCACCGTGAATTATGCAAAGAATTGCAGATGAGAGGAATACAGGTATTACCAAGCGAAAACTTGTTGGAATTAAGAGATAACGAAAGGTTTCACGCAGATATGCAGCTTTGCATAATCAACGACAAAGCCTTTATCCCAAAAAACTGTTCAACGATAGGAAATGAACTTTCGAAATACGGTTATGATACAATAGAGTGTTGCTCCTTATCCAGAGATTATCCTGAAAACGTGTCATTGAATGTAGCGTTGATTGGTAATAAACTGTTCTGCAAAAGCTCTTCGCTTGACAACAGAATAAGAGAATACTGCCTTTCTGAAGGAATAGAGATTATTGATGTAAACCAAGGGTACACCAAATGTTCTACTCTGATTTTAGACAACAAAGCAATTATTACCTCTGACCAGACAATATCTGAAGCAGCAGAAAAACAGGGGATAGAGGTACTAAAAATCACAGCAGGTCACATATTTCTTGAAGGAGCTGATTATGGTTTTATCGGTGGATGCAGCGGAACTATCAATGATACAGTATACTTTTTCGGAGATGTCACTAAACATCCTGATGCCCATAAAATCATTAACTTCCTGGTTAAACACAATATGAAACACGTTAACCTATTACAAGATACATTAACAGATATAGGCGGATTTGTATTACTAGTTTAGACATCAAAGAACATTCGAACATATGTACAAGCAGACTGATGTAGTCTGCTTTTCTTTTGAACGCATATTCGAACATTTGTTTTTTATAAACCCAGTATATAATCTGAAGAAACTTTGTAAATTTTACAAAGTCTCATAAGCAAGTGCAGAGGTAGTTCACGAACTCCGGTTTCATACTTAGAATATTGCTCTTGACGTATACAAAGAATATATGCAATATCAGACTGAGTATAAGAATGTAAAACTCTGAGTTCCTTTAATCGGACACAATAAAAATACTTCAAATTAATTCACTCCAATATTTATTATCAAACAGTCATAGCGGAATATGTTTGTTCAGACATAAAATTTATATCATAACTTATATGAAGAAGAATGTAGAATAAAAGAAATCAAATCTGGCATTAAAATTAAAACTGGTATCAGTCATAAAGAAACTTTATAAAAATATAATGTGGTTTATTACAACTGAAACTGTAGCAAAAAAGAATATTTACAATTTTATAATTCAAAAATTTGTAATGAACCAAAATCATCAAAACGCACTAGCAAATACAAATAGGCATAAACCAACCGAAAAATCAACTATTTGTATATTTTCTCCTCCCCCAAATTACACAAAATATTCATTTTGTGTAATTTTCTGTATAAGAAATTACACCCCTATCTTTTGTGTTATAATATATAAAAACAATGAAATCATTCAAATAAGATTAAATTAAAGGTGTTGATTTTAATGTTAGCAAAAAACTATAAAGATTCTGCTCCGCCTCTGGTACGTGACTACCTGATTCACCTGCGTGTCATTAAAGCAAAATCAGAAAAAACTATTGAAGAGTACTACATAGACATTCGCACTTTTTTCAGATTCTTAAAAGTTCACAGAGGCCTGGTTCCTTCTGACTTACCTTTCGATGAAATTGCTATTGATGATGTTAATCTTGAATTAATACGTTCTGTGACCTTGAGCGACGCTTATGACTTTATGCTGTATCTAACAGATGAACGCGGTAACAACAGCTCAACACGTCTTCGTAAAACCTCTGCCCTACGCGGGTTCTTTAATTTCCTTTGTGTAAAAAAACAAGTCCTTGACGAAAATCCGCTTAAAGACCTGGAAACACCACAACAAGTAAAACAAAAGCCTAAGTTTCTTACATTAGACCAATCTATACAACTGTTGAACGCTGTAGAAGGAAAACATAAAGAACGAGATTATTGCATCATTACTTTATTTCTCAACTGCGGATTACGTCTTTCAGAGCTGGTTGGTCTCAACGTGACTGATATCAGCCCCGACAACTACATACGGGTACTGGGCAAAGGCAACAAGGAAAGAATCGTATATCTCAATGACGCCTGTATAAACGCTATCAACGACTACCTCAAAGTAAGGCCTGTAGATGGTCTCAAAGACAGAAAAGCTTTGTTTGTTAGCGCGCAACTGAAAAGAATGAGCCCTGTAACTGTTCAGAAGTTAGTATACAAATATTTAGAGAAAATCGGGCTTGATTCCCAAGGATACTCCTGTCATAAACTCAGACATACTGCGGCAACACTTATGTATCAACACGGTAACGTTGATGTTTTGGTTTTGCAGGATATACTTGGACACGCAAACTTAGGAACAACTCAGATATACACACACCTGAACACTAAGCAAAAAGAAGATGCCGCCAAAGCAAATCCCCTTGCAAATGTTAAGAAAGAAACATAATATCGGAATAAACAACACAACTCCCACCGACACAATCGTCAGCGGGAGTTGCAATTTTATATATCATTGTTAAGAAGGTCTTCGTAGGATTCGCGCTGAATCACAACACGACTTCTACCCTCTTTGACCATAACCATAGCAGGTCTGAGGATTCGGTTATAATTAGAAGCCATAGAATAATTGTAGGCTCCTGTAGTAAGTACCGCCACGATATCCCCTACCTCAGGATTTATAATTGAGACATTCTCCTGAATAAGGTCTCCGCTTTCACAGCATTTACCTGCCAGAGTAACATTAGAAACAAGTTCGCCGTGTGTCTTTGAAGCATTGAGAACTGTATATTCAGCTTTATAAAGCGCATATCTGATGTTGTCAGCCATGCCACCGTCAACTGAAATATATTTCCTTACATCTTTGATTTCCTTAACGTTACCCAGTGTGTACAGAGTTGTTCCTGCTTCGCCTACAATGGAGCGGCCGGGTTCGATATGAAACTCAGGTTCGGGAATATCAAATTCCTCACAAACAACTTTCAAAGTTTCTGCAACAGGAGTAAGATACTCTTCAATCTCAAGAGGAGTGTCTGCATCAGTATAACTTGCACCCAAACCGCCTCCAAGATTAAGTTCATTAATCCACAATCCTGTTTCTTTATGGATAGCGACAAAGAACTCAAGCATAACTCTAACTGCATCACAGAAAGGCTGAGTATCAAATATCTGAGAGCCGATATGACAATGGAGCTGGCAAAGTTCAATATTTTCACACTTGACAGCTTCAAGCACAGCCTGAATAGCTTCGCCGTTTTCAATTGAAAATCCGAATTTTGAATCAATCTGTCCTGTGCGGATATAGTCGTGAGTGTGTGCTTCTATACCAGGTTTGATTCTGAGACCTATTTTAACGGTTTTCTGAGCCTCTGATGCGATTTTCTGCAGATTATGAAGCTCAGTAAGATTATCGACAATTATACGTCCTACGCCGCATTCTACAGCCATTGTGAGCTCATCAGGTGTTTTGTTGTTACCATGGAAGAAAATTCTCTGTGCAGGAAAACCTGCTTTGAGTGCTGTATAAAGCTCACCGCCTGATACAACATCAACTCCCATTTTTTCTTCTGACATTATTCTGTAAATTTCAAGGCAGGACAGCGCTTTGCTTGCATAACAAGGAAAGCTTCCACTCTTAAAATTATCGGCTACAAAAGAAACGTATCTTTTGCAATTGTTTCTGATAAGAGTTTCATTCATTACATACAAGGGTGTTCCGTATTTCTGTGCAAGCGCCGTTGCATCACAGCCTTCAATATACAGATGTCCGTTTTCACCAAATTCAAGTCCGGGAGTTAACATCAGTTCCACTCTCCCCTCTCTAAATATTTATCAATTAAATTTCTGACATCTTCGGTGCCATCGCCATTAAGTGCAGAAAAAGCCACAAACTCAGCGTTATATTCCGAAAGCAGCTCAGAATAATAAGCTAGCTGATTTGCAAGCTCAGTTTTGTTAAGCTTGTCCTTCTTTGTGAGAACTACAGCAAAAGGAAACTTGAGTTCAGACAAATATTCTATCATCTGCATATCGTCTGCAGAAGGTTTATGCCTGATATCACAAATCTGAATAACAAGAGCAAACTTACGTTCATCGGCAAAATAACCTTCCACAAGCTCTCCCCAACGCTCTTTTTCATCACGGGAAACCTTAGCGTAACCGTATCCAGGCAAATCCACAAGCATAAACTCTTTCAGAGAAAAGAAGTTAATAGTGGCGGTTTTGCCGGGAGTAGCACTTACTCGTGCAAGATTCTTTCTATTAGTGATTTTATTAATCAGTGATGATTTTCCTACATTTGACCTGCCGGAGAAAACCACCTCGGGAAGTATTGACTCAGGTAACTGAGATGATACTCCGCAAGCCATCTCAAATTTTACGTTGTTAATATCCATAGATTCCTCCAAAGAGGTTAATTCGTTACTATGCTTTGTGCTTGTACAGCCTTCTTTTTTACCTGTGACTTCTTTTTAGAACTTTCGGGTTTCACAAGCATTATCTCAAGAACCTTATCGATTGTATCAACAGGTATAAACTCGATACTTTCTTTTACAATCGGGTCGATTTCAGATACATCAGGAAGATTTTTATCGGGAATTATAACAGTTCTGATGCCTGATTTATATGCCGCGATTGCTTTTTCTTTTAGACCGCCAATGGGAAGAACTCTTCCGCGCAGGGTAATCTCACCTGTCATAGCAATATCGTGTCTGACCGCCAGACCTGTGAGCGACGAACATATAGCCGTTGCCATAGTGATACCTGCAGAAGGTCCATCTTTAGGTACCGCACCTTCGGGTGCGTGTATGTGGATATCTTTATTCTTATAAAACTCTGCATCAATACCATACTGTTTTGAACGGCTTCGGATGCATGTAATGGCTGTCTTGGCTGATTCCTGCATAACATCGCCTAAAGAACCTGTAAGTTCAACCTTTCCTGTACCATCCATAACTGCAACTTCAATCGGAAGTATCTCACCGCCTACAGAAGTCCATGCAAGTCCATTGGCAACGCCAACCTGATTCTTGGTTGAATAATAGTCACCTGTGTATTTAGCGGGACCTAAATATTCATACAAATCAGACGCATTAATACGCACCAAAGTATCGTTCTGAACCACCTCAACTGCTGCTTTACGCATTAACTTAGAGATAATTCTTTCAAGAGAACGAACACCGGCTTCCCTTGTGTATTTATCAATAAGAGCATAAACGGCACTGTCGGTAAGTCTGAAGTGTTTTGAATCAAGACCGTTGTTGGCAAGCTGTTTTTTTATAAGATGCTTCTTTGCAATGTTGAACTTTTCCTCTCGGGTATAGCTTGAAAGTTCAATAATATCCATACGGTCACGAAGAGGCTCAGAAATAGCACTCAAATCATTTGCTGTTGTTATGAACATAACATTTGACAAATCAAAAGGTATGTCAAGATAATGGTCAACAAAAGCAAAATTCTGTTCTGAATCCAACACCTCAAGCAAAGCAGATGTAGGGTCACCCTTATAATCATTAGACAGTTTATCAATTTCATCAAGAACCATCAAAGGATTCATTGAGCCTGCCCGCTTCATACCAGCCATAATGCGACCGGGCATAGAGCCGATATATGTGCGTCTGTGGCCTCTGATTTCAGCCTCATCCTTTACACCGCCAAGAGAAATACGAACAGAGTTTCTGCCGATATCCTCAGCAACAGACAGTGCAATAGAAGTTTTGCCAACACCGGGAGGACCAACAAGACAAATAATATTGCCTTTTGATTCAGGATTTAACTTTCTTACAGCAAGAGATTCAATAATTCTGTCTTTAACCTTGTCAAGTCCGTAGTGATTTTTATCAAGTGCAGCACGTACGTTTTTCAGGTTAATATTCTCTTCTGTATAAATATGCCAGGGAAGCTCAAGACAAGTATCGATATATGTACGGATAAGGGCTGCTTCCTGGCTACCGTATGGAAGACGCTCAAGCTTACTGCACTCTTTGAGAAGGATTTTTTGAATTTCTTCCCCCATTTTCTTTTCTCTAATAGCTTCGCGGAGATTTTCACCCTCCATATCCGGGTCCTCTGCATCTCCGAGTTCTTCCTGAATGGCACGAATTTCTTCACGCAGGAACATTTCGCGCTGAGCTCTGTCAAGATTCACCTTGGTTCTGTCAGAGATTTCTCGCTCAATAGAGATAATTTGCAGTTCTTCGTTGAGCATTCCGATTAAATTCTCGGTACGCTCCACAACATCAGTAAATTCAAGAATAACCTGTTTGTTATGATATTCAAGAGGAATGTGTCCTGCTATGTAGTCGCTCAGATCACCGCATCTGTGGCAAAGACCAACCTTGAACATAATATCTGAAGGGAGTTTGGAATTAAACTCCATATATTTTTCAAAACTATTTTTGAGGGTACGGACATAAGCCTGCTCGATTGTTTTATCAGAGCATTTTGTTTCCTTAACCTTCATTACATCTGCACTAAGGAAGGTATCGTTTTCTACGATATACTTAATATCAGCTCTGTAAAGCCCCTCTAATATAACACGGATAACGCCCTCAGGCTGTTTAACAACCTGAACAACGCGGCACATCACACCCATCTGATAAAGGTCAGAAACCTCAGGGTTGCTTTCGGATGCGTCAAACTGAGCAGATGCAAAAATAAGCTGTTCACCCTGCATAGCATGATTAATTGCACTGATTGATTTCTTTCTGCCCACATCAAGATGAAGCATCATCTTCGGGAAAACGACTATTCCGCGCAAAGGCAGAACAGGGACGTTACATATCAAAGAGTCGTTTTCTATCATAAAATACCTCTCGTGAAAAAATTGCAACTGCCGTACGCCGAAAAAACATCAGCGTACGGCATTAATAATACTATTTTTCCTGTTAGGATGCAGTAGCATCCAAAACAGGGTTTTCACCGCGAATAACAGTCGGCTCTGCCCCATCAGTTATTACCTGAGCGGTTATGATAACTTTTGAGATTGTCTTATCTGCAGGCACATCAAACATAAGCTGAGTAAGTGTCTGCTCCATAATACCTCTTAAACCTCTGGCACCTGTCTGCTGTTCAAGTGCTTTTTCAGCAACAGCCAAAAGTGCATCTTCAGTAAACTCAAGCATTACATCATCATATGCAAAGAGTTTTCTGTACTGCTTCATCAGAGAATTTTTGGGCTCTGTAAGAATTTTAACAAGAGCATCCGAATCAAGACCTGACAGAGCGGTTATAACAGGAAGTCTGCCTACAAGTTCAGGAATCAAGCCGAATTTCACAAGGTCGTGAGATACAACCTTTTCCATCCAGAAGGTTTTGTTAAGAGTTTTCTTATCAACAACATTAGCCTCAAAACCAAGTGAAGAAGAATCGGTGCGTTTCTCTACAACTTTCTCAAGTCCGTCAAAAGCACCTCCGCAGATAAAAAGAATGTTGCTTGTGTCAATGCTGATGAACTCCTGTTGCGGATGTTTTCTGCCACCCTGAGGAGGAACATTGGCAACGGTTCCTTCTATCATCTTGAGGAGAGCCTGCTGAACACCCTCGCCGCTTACATCTCTTGTAATTGAAGGATTCTCTGATTTACGGGAAATCTTATCAATCTCATCAATGTAAATGATGCCTGTCTGTGCTTTCTCAATATCATAATCAGCAGCCTGAATCAGCTTAAGAAGAATGTTTTCTACATCTTCGCCAACATAACCGGCCTCAGTAAGAGTAGTAGCGTCAGCTATGGCAAAGGGTACGTCCAGTGCTTTGGCAAGGGTCTGCGCCAAAAGAGTTTTACCAACACCTGTGGGACCCAGAAGCAAAACATTACTCTTTGAAAACTCAACGTCATCATCCTCGTTGAAAACGCGTTTATAGTGATTATAAACAGCTACACTTAAGGTGATTTTAGCCTTATCCTGTCCAATTACATATTCATCAAGAATAGCTTTGATTTCGTGGGGTTTCAGAAGTTGTGAAGCATCGATTGCATCTGTTGCGACAGGCTTAATAAGGTCACCTTCCTCAAGAATAGACATACAAAGCTCAACGCAATTATCGCAGATATAAACACCGTTGCCTGCAATGAGCTTTCCAACCATACCCTGAGTTTTGCCGCAAAAAGAACAGCAAACATCATTGTTGTCTTTGTTGTTAGGCATAATATTCCTCTTATCTTCTTTCGATTACCTTATCAATGAGTCCGTACTCAAGAGCCTGCTGTGCAGTCATAAAGTTATCTCTTTCTGTATCTCTTGTGATAACTTCAATAGACTGACCTGTGTTCTGAGCTAAAATCTCATTAAGCTTCTTCTTTGTGTGAAGAATGTGTTTGGTGTGGATTTCAATATCTGTAGCCTGACCTTTTGCACCGCCGCTGGGCTGATGAATCATAATGTCGGCATTGGGCAGAGCGTATCTCTTGCCCTTTGCACCTGCAGTAAGCAGAAATGCACCCATAGATGCAGCCATACCCATACAGATAGTTGAAACATCACACTTGATGTACTGCATTGTATCGTAGATAGCCATGCCGTCTGTTACAGAGCCGCCGGGGCTGTTGATGTAAAGACTGATATCCTTTGAAGGGTCCTGACCCTCAAGGTAAAGAAGCTGTGCAACTACGAGGCCTGCAGAAACTGAATTCACCTCATCGTTGAGTATAATTATTCTATCGTTGAGAAGGCGGGAGAAAATATCATAGGAACGCTCTCCGCGGCTTGTCTGTTCAACAACATAAGGTATTACGCTCATTAAAAATCATCCTTTCAGAATAATACTTAACAAAATCAGTGAGAGATATGCAAATGTTCTAAATTAAATTACTTAACTGCTGCTTCGTTTCTTACAACATCCATTGCACGCTGTACAGCAAGGTCATCACGCTGGTCTTCAACGTCAACGAGCATCTTGATACGGTCAACGTCTACACCGTAAGCTTCGGCAAGTCTTGCAAACTCAGCATCAACCTCTTCGTCTGTTACAACGATGTTCTCAAGCTGTGCAATCTTCTTAAGTGCAAGTCTGAGTTTTACTCTGCGCTCTGCATCCTTACGATACATAGTCTTGAGAGCATCAACATCCATACCCATATAGCCGAGATAGGTTGCCATATCCATACCCTGTGAACGAAGACGTGTGTCGAAGTCACGAATCATGGAGTTAACCTCATTCTCATACATAACCTCGGGAATCTCACCCTGTACAAGCTCGATAAGCTTATCTGTAATCTGGTTGGAGATGTCGTTTTCTCTCTCTTCTTTAAGTCTCTTGGAAATTGTTTCCTTGACTTCCTTCTTGTAATCTTCAACAGTTTCCTTGTCGCTTACATCTTTTACAAACTCATCGTCAAGTTCGGGGAGCTCCTTGGTCTTAATCTCGTGGAGTTTAATCTTAAACTGTGCTTCCTGACCTTTGAGTTCCTCAGACTGATAGTCCTCAGGGAATGTCACTGTGATAGTGAACTCCTCGCCTGCGTTATGACCAACAATCTGCTCCTCAAAACCGGGGATAAAGGAACCGCTGCCAAGAGCAAGGTTGTAGTTTTCTGCCTTGCCGCCCTCGAATGCTACATCGCCAAGGAATCCTTCGAAGTCGATAACAGCTGTGTCTCCGTCTGCTGCTGCTCTATCCTCAACAGTAATCATACGGCTGTTTCTGTCGCGGATTTTGTCGATTTCTTCGTTAATCATTTTCTCAGTTACACGAACAGCCTTTGCTTTAACCTCGATGCCCTTGTAGCCTTCGATTGTAACCTCGGGCTCAACAACAACGAGAGCCTTGAACTCAAAGCCGTTGTCTGTGCTTACTTCTTCTACTGACTCAACTGCTACAACCTTGAGACCTGCCTCCTTGATAGCTGCCTCTAAAGCCTCAGGATAACAGAACTCGATTGCATCGGGATAGAAAACATCTTTGCCGTAGAGCTTCTCTACCATCTGTCTGGGAGCCTTACCCTTACGGAAACCGGGGATAGAAACCTGACCAATGTTCTTCTTGTAGGATTTCTGTACTGCTGCCTCAAAAGTAGCTGCGTCAACAGTTACTTCAAGTTCGTACTTGTTTGTTTCTTTAAGTGTTGATGATTTAAGTGCCATTTTGAAATTCCTCCATATAATGGTTTTTTGGTATATTCAAACGACAGGTACAGGATAAAAGCCTGTAAAGTCGCATGAAATCAGATTAAGTTTAATTCCTTCAAAATCTCCTGTCACTGCGTGTTTGTGAGTATTTGCACCATGCAAATGACCGTAGTAGCACCTTTTGATGCCGTGAGATTTAAGTGTGTTGATTATTTCCTCACAAACGATTGAATCGTATACCGGAGGATAATGAAGAAACACAACAGGTTCAAGACCTGTCTTCTCAGCTTCTATGATCGAAGTTTCAAGACGTCCCACTTCCCTGTTTAAGATTCTCATGTCCTTCTCGCCTGTGGATTCGTAGTTCCAACCGCGTGTTCCGCAGATTGCAATGTTTCCCGCCACATAAGCATTGTTAAAAATAACACTAATGGTACTGAATCCTTTTTCTTTGAGATACTCGTCAATTTTCTTTTTAGTTGCCCACCAATAGTCGTGGTTGCCTTTGACAAGAAGCTTTCTTCCGGGCAAGGAATTGATAAACTCAAAGTCCTTGTCGCACTCTTCAAGCTTCATAGCCCAGGATATATCACCTGCTATAACAACCGTATCTTCCTCAGTTACAAGTTTACGCCAATTATTTTCCAGTCGCTGTACGTAATCACTCCAACCGCTGAAAATATCCATAGGTTTATCAGTACCGAGAGAAAGATGAAGGTCAGCTATTGCATAAACCGACATTACTTAAGGCCAAGAGCGCTGAGCACATACTCAGGCATTGTATCAGATTCAATAACGTCAGAGAAACGGTCAGCCATAGTTCTTGTAGCTTCCAGAGGTGCAGGAATCTCTACACCTGTAATCTCTGTAAGCTTATCGACTACTGCGAATTCATCCTCATCGGTGATTTTCTTACCCATAACAGCTGAAAGTACAGCACGGGAGAATTTATAAGGACTTGCTGTTGAAGCAATAACTGCAGGAGTGTTGTCACCTGTTTCCTTAAGATACTTCTCATATACATTGACAGCAACAGCAGTATGTGTATCACAAAGATAATCTGTGTCCTTATACAGAGCAGAGATTGTATCAATGGTTTCTTCTTCTGAGCAATAACCGCCGCTGAAGAAATCTGACACAGTCTTCTTGATTTCATCGCTGACTTCATATGCACCTTTAGTTTTAAGGGCAGTCATATACTCCTTGGTCTGAGCATCATTTCTGCCGGAGAGAACATAAAGAAGTCTTTCAAGGTTTGAAGAAACGAGAATATCCATTGAAGGTGAAACCGTAGTAATGAACTCTCTGTTTTTATTGTATACACCTGAGTTAATAAAATCTGTGAGTACGTTGTTTGAGTTTGAAGCACAGATTAACTTGCCCAGAGGCATACCCATACAACCTGCAAAATAAGCAGCAAGAATATTACCAAAGTTACCTGTGGGAACTACAACGTTGATTTTATCCCCAAGATTAATCTTGCCTGCATTTACCATATCACAGTAAGCAGATATGTAATAAACAATCTGAGGAAGAAGTCTGCCCCAGTTGATGGAATTAGCGCTGGAGAACATAAGACCGTTGCTTTCAAGAGCACTGATAACCTCATCAGTTGTGAAAATCTTCTTAACTCCTGTCTGTGCATCATCGAAGTTGCCCTTGATAGCACACACACCAACGTTGTTACCGCCTGTGGTGTTCATCTGATGCTTCTGCATAGGACTTACGCCGTCGGAAGGATAGAAAACTATAATCTCTGTATTCTCTACATCCTTAAAACCTTCAAGAGCAGCTTTACCTGTATCACCGGATGTTGCAACCAGGATTACAGCCTTCTTACCGTCTGCAGTCTTCTTAAGAGATTTGGTAAGAAGATGAGGCAGAATCTGAAGAGCCATATCTTTGAAGGCACAAGTAGGACCATGCCAGAGTTCAAGAATGTTAAGCTGTGCACCATTGTGGTTCACGGAAACAATAGGAGCAGGATTGTCACCGCCGAACTTTTCAGCTGTGTATGCCTTGTCAACACAATCTGCAATTTCTTCTTCGGTGAAATCAGTAAGGAAATCAGAGAGGATTTTTTTAGCTCTTTCTCTGTAATCAAGCTTTAGTAAAGCTTCAAATGTAATCCCGTCATATTCGGGAAATGTTTCAGGCACAAAAAGACCGCCCTCACGGGAAATACCCTGAGCAATAGCCTGTGCTGAAGAAACTGATTCTTTATTATTCTGTGTGCTGGTATAAAGCATTATTAACCAAACCACCCTTTCATCGCGAATAATATATTATTTTACACTATTTTTGTGTAAAAGTCAAAATCTACTAAAGAAATTATGAGCATTGTAGTACATAATTTTTTGTACAAGTTGCTCATTATATCCTATTTTCAGAAATTCTTCGTATAAAATCGGGATTTTTTCAATTGTATTCAGCTCTGCAATCGGATTGCTTCCGTCAAAATCAGAACCGATTGCGAGAGTGTCTTCGCCGCCTAAAGACAGAAAATGTTCAGCATGGCACAAAACATCTTTAATTGAAGCTTTCTGAGGTTCTGATGAAAGAAAATCACGATGAAAATTAAGCCCCACAATACCTTGGCGGTTTTTAATAGTCTCAAACTGTTCGTCTGTAAGATTACGTCTGTGCGGACAGATGCTTCGCGAATTTGAATGTGATGCAACAAAAGGTCTCTTTGCAATCTGAGCTACATCATAAAACAAGCGGTCGCTTGCGTGAGATATATCAATTATAATGGAGTTATCTTCAAGCTCTTTTACACATTCTTTTCCAAAACTTGTAAGCCCTGAGCTTTGAGCATCTGCTCCTCCGCCAATGCAGTTTTCTGCATTCCAGGTAAGAGTAATCATTCTGACTTTTGCTTCTTTCAAAAGCTCAATTCTTCTGATATCACCGTTAAGAAAAGCTCCGTTCTCAACAGTAAGAAAAAATCTGAGAAGATTCTCAGCGTTTGCAGATTCAACAGACAAATGATATCTGTTGCATTCTTCCCGAAATTTTATGGAAGCATCGAAAAAAAGTTTCGTCTGAGCATTGCAATCAAGGCTATCAGGAATCCAGATAGCCATACACTGTGTCCAGTTGTCAAATATTTTACCTCTGTCCAAAGACACTTCATACTTTGGATTATTAAACCCGCTGTTTTCAGTTACAGCTTTATACAAAGTATCGCAATGCAGATCAAAATACCGCATAGCTTCCTCCCTGGATAAATGCGTTTTCAATATAATTAATCTTATAAGGTTTTCCATTATCAGTCAGAAAAACTTCTGAGACATCAAATCTTGGTTGTTTTGCAGAAGGGTTAGTGTAGGTAAGATAGTATTTCGCCGCTTTAATAATCATTTGCTGTTTGCGGTAATTGACGGCATCCGCAGGACGGGTTGCACCCTCACCTGTGCGGGTTTTAACTTCAACAAAAATAATATACTCTTTATTCTCCGCTATAATGTCTATCTCAGAATACTTATTTCGTATATTGCGTTCAAGAATTTGGTATTTATTCTTTTTAAGAAATTTAGCGGTGTAATTCTCGCCGACTTCTCCCTTTATTATGTGAGTAAAAGGTTTCATATCACTTCAAAATATTTTTAAGAAAACTCATTCTATGAACAGGACAGGGGCCGTGTTCTTTAATCATATCCGTATGTAATTTTGTTCCGTAACCCTTGTGCTTTTCAAAGCGATACTCAGGATACAGCTTTGCATACTCAAGGAGCAGTCTGTCCCTTGAAACTTTTGCAAGTATGGATGCCGCAGCAACAGACATTGAACGGGCATCTCCTTTAATGATGTATTCACAAGGTATAGAAAGAGCAGGTGTGCGGTTACCGTCAATGTATGCAAAATCTGCAGGAACCTGCAAACCTTCTACAGCACGCTTCATAGCAAGCATTGTAGCATTAAGAATGTTTATCTCTTCAATTTCTTCAACAGTAGCAAAGGCTATACTGTATGTAACAGCAGACTGTGTAATAACATCAAATAATTTTTCACGTTTCTTTTCTGTAAGCTTCTTTGAATCGTTGACGCCGTCAAGAATCATACCCTGTGGCAATATTACTGCCGCGGCACATACAGGACCCGCAAGGGGACCTCTGCCAGCTTCATCAACTCCGCATACCGATTTATAACCTTTATCATAGGCAAGGTTTTCAAATTCAAGCCAATCCATATTACACCTCAGAAACAGGAGGAAACTCCAGAGTAATGCGTCCAAGCTTAGCCTCGCGGAATTCATCCAGAAGCATAACGGATGCACGCTCGGTATTAACTTCTCCGCCTGAAATAAGCATTCCGCGTTTTCTGCCGATTGCTTCAAGAAGTTCATAAGAATCTATATCTGCAACTGTGTCGGTATCCAATGAAAAACGCTCAATAAACTTCTGAGGTTTGATTTCTTTGAGTAAATCAAGCAGACGTACAGCCAGAAGTTCGGTATCAAGAATCTGGTCTTTAACAGCCCCTGTGAAAGCAAGACGCTCGCCCACAAGCTGGTCCTCAAATTTAGGCCACAAAACGCCGGGAGTATCTAAAAGTTCAAAACCTCGGTCAAGTGTAAACCACTGATTACCGCGGGTTACACCGGGTCTGTCTTCAACCTTTGCACGATTCTGCTTTACAACTTTATTAATAAAAGAAGATTTACCAACATTGGGAATACCTACAATCATAACTCTGATTGAAGGATTTTTTATACCTCTTGCTTGCTTTTTTTCAATATATGACTTCAGAAGTTTTCTGCATTCGGGAACAACACTTGTTAAACCTTTTCCGCTTCTGCAGTCTATTGCAAGAGCACGAATTCCTTTTTTACTATAATAATCAATCCATTTTGCAGTAGCAGAAGGGTCTGCCATATCACACTTATTAAGAAGGATTAACCTGGGTTTATTTCCTACCAGGGAATCTATATCGGGATTTGTCGATGATACGGGAATTCTTGCATCTTTGATTTCCACAACAGCATCAACAAGCTTCAGAGATGCTTCAATCATCCTCTTGGTTTTTGTCATATGGCCGGGAAACCACTGTATGTTCTGGTTTGTACTCATAACTCTCACCTCTAAACAAAAAAGCCTACATCAGATGATGTAAGCTTTTGATTGCTCTTAATATAAGTAACCGAAATGGTTGAAAGGATAAATTATAAACTGAGCTTTACCGATAATATCATCAACACTTACACAGTCAAAATAACGGCTGTCAAAAGAAACATCGCGGTTATCACCAAGGATGAAAGCCTCACCCTTGCCGACTGTGATTGAGTATTCAAGCTCACCCTCTTTGGATATTGTTTCGGTAGAAATATAATCCTCTTCAAGAAGAATACCATCAACAAAAACCTCGTGGGTTTCGTAATTGATATACACTTCCTGACCTTCAAGAGCGATAATACGCTTGATGATAGGCTTGTCGTAATACTTACCTGCGGGAATAACAACAATATCCCCTACTTCGGGCTCATAAAAGAAGTTTGTAAGTATTACTTTATCATTATCCTTCAGAGTATTTTCCATAGATGTTCCGTCAATATTGATAAGACGGAAAACAAAGGTCAACAGAAGCACTACGATTACAATAGCAACAACTATAGAGTGAATCCACTCATAAAGGGTGTTTGTAGCCGAAGAACTGTTAGGTGTGACCTTGGTCATCTGACTTTCATCAATACCAAAGGATTCATCCTGAATATCAATATCATATTCATCAAGATCGATTTTTCTCATATTAACACCTGAATGATAGTAAAAAAAGGGACGGAAAGTCCCTTTTTTCAAAATTATTTTGTAAATTACTTTTTGATAGCTTCCTTAACCTTAGCAGCCTTACCAACTCTGTCGCGGAGATAATAGAGCTTGCTTCTGCGAACCTTACCGTATCTGATAATCTGAACGTCAGTTACGTTGGGGGAATTCACAGGGAATACTCTTTCAACACCAACACCGTAAGAAACACGTCTTACTGTGAATGTTTCGGAAACACCGCTACCGCGCTTTGCGATAACAGTACCTTCGAACATCTGGATTCTTTCTCTCTCGCCTTCACGGATGTTAACAGCAACTCTTACTGTATCACCGATAGAAAACTGAGGCTTCTCTGCCTTGATTGAGCTTGCGGAAATTGCTTTGATTGCGTCCATTTTTATGACCTCCATTTATTTTTTCGGAAATTCATACCTTTCGGCAGAGGACTATCCATATCAATATTGCGGTTTTACCGCTTGATTGAACTCGTCGCTGAGAACGACGGAATTTCAAACACTACAGTATAATAACACATTGTTCAGGAAAATGCAAGAGTTTTTTGCTGATTTGGAAAATTAATTATCAGCGTTTTCTTATTTTTTCAAGAAAACTATTAAAATACTCAGGTAAATCAGAATCAAATTCCATATATTCCCCGGTTACAGGATGCTTGAAGCCTAGTTTTATTGCGTGCAAGCATTGACCTGTAAGCTCGGTTATTACCTTTTTGGGTCCGTAAACGTCATCACCTGCAAGAGGATGACCAATATAAGACATATGCACGCGTATCTGATGAGTACGTCCTGTTTCAAGCTTACACTTGATATATGTGAAATCGCGGAACTCTTCAATGACTCTGTAATGTGTTACTGCGTTCTTTGAGTTTTTATCAGTGACACACATACGCTTTCTGTCATTCGCAGAACGTCCGATAGGTGCATCAACAGTCCCCTCTTCACTTTTAAGGTGTCCGTAAACAACGGCTCTGTATTCGCGCGTCATACTGTGCTCTTTAATCTGTTCAGAAAGGGAAACGTGTGCTCTGTCAGATTTTGCAACAACTAAAAGTCCGCTTGTATTCTTGTCTATTCGGTGAACTATACCGGGACGCATAACACCGTTAATTCCCGAGAGCTGACCTTTGCAATGAAAAAGAAGAGCGTTGACAAGGGTGGAATCCGGATTTCCTGCCGCAGGATGCACCACCATTCCTTTAGGCTTGTTTACAACAATAATATCGTCATCTTCATAGACAATATCCAATGGTATATCCTGAGGTATTGCTTCCAACTCTGTGGCTTCGGGGATATTAATCAATACCTCGTCACCTACAGAAACCTTATAGCTTTTTGTCACAGCCTTGCCGTTTACACAAGCTTCGCCGTTTTCTATAACAGACGCAAAAAAACTGCGTGACTTTCCCTCTATACAATCAGAAAGAAATTTGTCTATTCTCATTCCGTTCTGACTTTCTTCTACAAAAATTCTGTGTTCCATATCTTACTCAGTCTTATTTTGCAGGTTCAGATGATTTTTTGGATTTTCCGTAATAAAAAACGATGAAAACCAGCAAAAGTACTGTTCCTGCTGTTACGCAATAGTCGGCAATATTACACACAGGCGGAAAGAATGACAAAGCCAGAAAATCCACAACATAACCGTTGAGTACTCTGTCTATCAGGTTTCCTATTCCCCCTGCTACAATAAAGGTAGCTGCTGAGTAATAAAGCTTAGACTTAAAATCGGGCTTTGTCATCATATAAACAAGAACACCGCACACAAGAAGAGTGACAACAATAAATACCCATCTGAAACTTTCGGAACCTAATCCAAAAGCCATTCCGTCATTATGGGTGTAGGTGAAATCAAGAAGTCCAGGAATAACGGTTATTGATTCACCCAGCTCCATACTATTAACTACCAGATATTTAGAAACCTGGTCTAAAACAACAAGCAAAACCGCAACGATAATGGCAATTATCATTACAATGCCTCCTTAATAAAGCACAAGCGGTGCATTTTCAATACACCGCTTTGGCTATTTAACAAATAATTTAATCAATAACAGCTGCACATCTTGCACAGAGAGTAGGATGTTCTGCATTTTCACCTACAGTCTTGCTGTAAGCCCAACAACGCTCACACTTTTCACCCTGAGCCTTGTTAACAGCTACCTGAAGTTCACCTTCAGCCTGTTCAACAATAACTTCAGAAACAATGAATGCAGCAGCAAGCTCACCCTCTACAGACTTGATAAAGTCGTACTCTGCACCGCATGCAGAAAGTGTTACGGACGCTTCAAGAGATGCCTTAATCATCTTATCCTTGATAGCAACCTCAAGCTGTTTCTTAACAGTATCACGAAGCTCGTGAATCTTGTCCCAGTTTGCAATGAAGTCTGCATCAAGTGCAATTTCAACAGGCTTGGGCATTTCATTGAAGAGCACGCATTCTGCATCAGCATCTGCACGATGAGGCATATACTTCCAGATTTCGTCAGATGTATAAGCAAGGATAGGTGCAATCATTCTTGTCATAGAATCAAGGATGATGTAGATAGCGGTCTGTGCAGCACGGCGTGCCTTGGAATCAACTTTTTCTGTGTAAAGTCTGTCCTTGAGAACATCAAGATAGAAGTTAGACATATCAACAACACAGAAGTTGTGGATAGCGTGATATACCTGATGGAACTCGTATGAATCGTAACCTGCCTTAACCTTTGCCATAAGCTCGTTGAGCTTGTTGATTGCCCACTTATCAATAGGCATAAGCTCGTCAACAGCAACGGCATCTGTATCGGGATTGAAATCATTGATACAGCCGAGAATGTATCTTGCTGTATTACGGATTTTTCTGTATGCTTCAGAAAGCTGTTTGAGAATTTCCTTAGAAATTCTGATATCAACATGATAGTCGGAAGATGCAACCCAAAGACGCAGAACATCTGCACCATACTGGTCAACAACCTCCTGAGGATCAATACCGTTGCCGAGAGATTTACTCATCTTCTTGCCTTCGCCGTCAACAACCCAACCATGAGTAAGCACACTCTTGTAGGGAGCTTTGCCGAACACAGCAACAGAAGTAAGCAAGGATGACTGGAACCAGCCACGATACTGGTCTGCGCCCTCAAGATAAAGGTCAGCAGGCCATGTCAGGTTAGGTCTTGCTTTGCATACAGCAGCGTGAGTAACACCGCTGTCAAACCATACATCCATAATATCTCTTTCTTTTTCAAAAGAAGTGTGTCCGCACTTAGAACACTTTGCACCCTCGGGAAGAATTTCCTCTGCGCTGTGAGTAAACCAAGCATCTGAACCTTCCTCTCTGAAGAGAGCGGCAACTGCGTCCATTGCAGCTTTGTCGATATAAGGCTCACCGCATTCCTTGCAGAAGAAAATCGGAATCGGAACACCCCATCTGCGCTGACGGGAAATACACCAATCCTTACGGTCCTGAACCATGGAAGTGATTCTGTCTTTACCCCAGCCGGGAATCCACTCTACATCGTTGATTGCCTTTACTGCATCTGCCTTGAAATCATCAACAGAGCAGAACCACTGGTTAGTTGCTCTGAAAAGAACAGGTTTCTTACATCTCCAGCAATGGGGATACTGGTGGATAATCTTCTTAAGACCGAAAAGAAGTCCCAAGCTTTCCAGATGCTGTGCGATGGGTTTATTTGCATCATCAGTGAGAAGACCTGCAAACTGACCTGCTTCCTCAGTAAGTCTGCCGTCTGCATCAACAGGAACAATGATGGGAATTTCGGGATAATT
Source organism: Ruminococcus sp. (assembly GCA_045593025.1). Classification (GTDB taxonomy): domain Bacteria; phylum Bacillota; class Clostridia; order Oscillospirales; family Acutalibacteraceae; genus Ruminococcoides. The sequence goes on from JAZNVW010000003.1 coordinate 31,700, forward strand.
ACGGCAAACGTCATAGTCCTCTACACCGTGACCGGGAGCAGTATGAACGCAACCTGTACCGCTTTCAAGAGTTACGTGGTCACCAACGATAACAAGAGATTCACGGTCAAGGAACGGATGTCTTGTCTTGATATATTCAAGCTCACTACCCTTGATTTCTGCAACTACTTCGTAATCTTCGATTCCGGCAGCTTCAAAAGCACTCTTATAAAGTTCTTCAGCCATAATATAGAATTCGTCGCCAGACTTGATTACACAATAGTTAAAATCAGGGCCTACACAAACAGCTACGTTGCCGGGGAGTGTCCATGTAGTAGTAGTCCAGATTACAAAATAAGTCTTCTGAGGGTCAACGCCTAAAGCAGAAATCTTGCCCATATCGTCACATACGGGGAATTTTACGTAAATAGAGAAACAAGGATCCTCAGCATACTCAATCTCTGCTTCAGCCAGAGCTGTCTTACACTCGGGACACCAGTAAACAGGCTTAAGACCTTTATAGATATAACCCTTCTGAGCCATTTCTGAGAAAATCTCAATCTGTGTTGCTTCAAAATCCTTGGTAAGAGTAATGTAGGGATTGCTCCAATCACCGATTGCACCAAGACGTCTGAACTGGTTACGCTGGTCATCAAGATAGCCTAAAGCAAAGTCTCGGCAAATCTGACGAAGCTCAACGTCGGAAATCGCATCCGAACTTGAAACGCCTGCCTTTGCTCTTGCCTTAAGCTCTGTGGGCAGACCGTGTGTATCCCAACCGGGCACAAAAGGAGCACAGAAGCCGGACATATTCTTGTATCTTACGATGAAATCCTTGAGAACTTTATTGAGTGCCGTTCCAAGGTGAATGTTGCCGTTTGCATAGGGAGGGCCATCGTGAAGAATAAACATAGGCTTGCCTGCGTTCTTCTCCATAAGCTTACCGTAAATATCATTATCGTCCCATTTTTTGAGAGTAACAGGTTCGCTCTGAGGAAGACCTGCTCTCATAGGAAAGTCAGTATTGGGAAGATTTAATGTTTTGTTATAATCCTGAGACATAATTATCTACTCTCCAAATATGTTTTATTCTGAATCAGCAACATCTGAAGTGCTGTCGCTGTCATCATCAATATTATAGTTATCGCCGAATTTAAGGTTAGAGAACGTTCTGCCGCGTTTTTTAGATGAATCCTGGGAAGATTCTTCAACAGCAGTATCACTGATATCACTGACTATGCTGATATCGAATAGCTCTTCAGCATTAGTATTTTCAGTTTGTGGTACAACAGACGTTGTATCAATAGCAGTATCAGCTTCAACAACAGGCTGAGTGTCAATTTCAGGCAGAATTTCCTGTGCAGCCTTTGCTACAGGCTCGCTGTTTACGGTTGCAACCTCATCAGCACGCTCGTAATCACCGGAATTATCTGTGGGGAATCTTTCTTCAACAGAAGCTTCCATTGACTGTGTACGCTGAAGACTGGGAAGTTCTTTAACCACAGCAATATGTTTATTGCAATGATTGATAATATCGTCCCTGAGTCTGTTACACTCAGCAAGAAGCAAGGTGTACTGCTTTTTCTGCTGTTTAATCTGCACATTAAGGTCATAAAGCTTAGCTTTAGCCATATTCTCGGATTCTTCAAGAATACGTGCAGCCTTAGCTCTGGCTTCCCTTATTGTAGTATCAGCAACTCTCTGAGCAGAAAGCATTGCATTACGCACAGAATCCTCATCGGCTCTGTACTCCTCTACCCTTGTTGCAAGAATATCCATCTTCTTTATAAGGTCGGATTTTTCTTTTCTGAGTTGCTCAAAAGTAATAAGCACCTGGTCAATAAAAGTATCAACATCTTCAGGCTTATAACCGCCTATACCGGCTTTTCTGAAACTCACATTTTTGATTTCATCAATAGTCAGCATTCCGTTTCCCCCTTAAATATAGTGCAACACATTAATTACTAATCTGTCACGTCTTGTTTTTCCGATTTCATAACCCACTATGTACTTTCCGTAACCTCTGATACTGACAACATCTCCCTCATTTAACATTTGGGAAGGTTTCTTAACCTGCAGATAGTTAACAAATACCATATCAGATGATATAAGTCTTGTTGCCTCATTGCGAGAACTATTAATGCAGGCGGATACAAAGTTGTCAATCCTGAGAGAGGTTACGATAAGTTTTAATTCTTCAGTAGCAGAGTTGAGCTTGTCTGTATCTCCTGCATACTCACAGACAGACACAGAATCACGCCCTACCTTATCCAAATCACGTAGTATATGTTCAGCAATTTCATCGCGAACAAACACAACCGCTTCCTTTGTGTTAAGTGTTATGATGTCACCAATACATTCACGTTTAATGCCAAGCCCCATTAAAGAACCAAGATAATCACGATGTGTAAGTTCTCTGTTTCCTTTTGAAGAAACTCTGATAGCTTTAATAGGAAAAGACGGCTCAACGCCTTGTGTTACACAAACATAAACCCGGCTTGCGTTTTTATATCCTCCATATAGAGAAAACTCTGCACCTGTTCTGTTAAGAAAACCAACAGCTGCAGCACATTCTCTTTCATTAAGGAAACCCATATATGCTAAACCTTCATATGAGCATTTATACACAAGATCTTCAAGTCTTGACAAAAGAAGCTTGGTTTCATCCATTATCAGAAATAAACGCCGCTGTTTTCAAGCTCGTCCAGCAAATCATCACCTGTAAGGTCAACGTGGTTAGGAATGATGATAAATGTGCTTGAAGCAACCTTTTTGATTTTTCCGCGGTTTGCATAAGCAACACCGGAAAGGAAGTCGATAATTCTTCTGGACATATCCTTGTTTGTATTCTCAAGGTTAAGCACAACGGTGTGTGTTTTAATAAGCTCATCAGCAATAGCTCTTGTTTCCTCACCGAAACGCTCAGGCTTGAAAAGAGCAACCGCAAGCTTAGCTGTTGCATTGATATTAACTACCTTACTCTTCTTAGATGTGTTGTCACGGATTGTAACGTCCTCATCAAAGTCTTCTGTTTCCTCTTCGCCATATCCGTACTCATCATACTGATACTCGTCATCGGGAGCATCCCACATACGCTTAAACTTATCTACAAAACCTGCCATTATAAATACCTCCAATAAAAATATTAATTATAATTTCTTGCACCAAAAAGCGATGAACCGATACGCACGAGGTTTGCACCCTCAAGAATTGCTTCACGGTAATCGCCTGACATACCCATAGACAAGGTACCCATTTTAATATTATCTATCTTTTTTGACGATATGTCAAGAAACATATTACGCATAATTTGAAAATATCCGCGAATTTTATGTTCATTTTCACAAATTGGCGGAATTGCCATCAGACCTTGAACAGAAATATTCTGAAGGGGGGCAATCTGACAAAGCAAATCTTCAAGATTTTCAGGCATTACACCCGATTTGTTTTCTTCTCGCCCAACATTCACCTCAACGAGAATATCCGTTGTTATCCCCTGCTTTATACTCTGGCGGGAAATTTCCTCAGCAAGCTTTAAGGAATCAACAGATTGTATCATACTTACTTTGCCTACAATCTGGCGAACCTTATTACTCTGCAGATGACCGATAAAGTGAAGCCGAGAACTTTCAAGGTCGTAACTATCGTACTTGGAAAGAAGTTCCTGAACCTTGTTCTCACCGATGAATTTCAGTCCCAAGGATATTGCATAATTTATAAACTCAGGTTCAACTGTTTTGGTTGCCGCAAGAAAGGTAATGTCCTCAGGACGTCTTCCGCTTTGCACTGCTGCATCGGAAATGTTCTGCACAATAGTTTCATAATTATATTTAATATTACTGAACATTTTTTCCGTCAAACAAATCATCCCCCTTCACAACCACTTCATCGTTTAATTTTAAGGTTTCACCACTGATTAGCATACCGTCAGCAGGAGATTCATCAATAATAACAAAGTCAGTGCCTGCATAAAGAATCGATACCTCTTTGAAGTCAAGCTCATTACCGTGTCTTACATAAACACCCTGAACTTTCTTCTGCTCTCCTGTATTACTTGAATAAACCTCTACATAATCATCGTGAAGCGCTTCTTTGCTGACTCTCAGTCCTGTATAAGAGTTTACGGTAATCTGAACTGTTTCATTTCTCAAATGACTTATGGGAGTATTCATATAGTTACAACGAAACACAGCTACTGCTTCAGCCTGCTTGCTTGTCTGATTAAGTGCAACCAAATCTGCAGGTATATCTGTGCAGGTTGTATTGGGGAAAGTTAGAGTTGGATACATATTTGAATGCGACAAAGTTAAAGCATCGTCAGCCGAAAGCTTACAAACCACATACCAATTAAGACCGCTTACAACCTTACCAATTACATTCTCTTCAACAGGCACAGGAGAAAACTCCATATCAAGAGTGTCTACTGTAAGCTCTGTAACCTTGCTGTAATCCATCAGATTTTCATAACCATCTGCAGACGCTACAAAATACCCGCCTTTTGTTGTTTTTATGGCATCAATATATGAACCGCCTTTTTGCTCATAATTGCGTGCTTCTTCTTTGAGCAGTGAAATCTGCTCGCCGAAACCGGAAACAACACCTGTAATCACTTGACGCTGATTAATAGAATGGAGAAGGTTGTCCCCGTTTATTCCAATCTCAGATGTTGAATTTCTGTTAACAGCAAGAATCATGTTCTTAAGGTTAAGTTCGATTTGCTTGTCAACAGCAGAAAAGTCGGTATTCACATTCTCGTGAGAAGTATTAAGTCCCTCAAGAATTTCAATCTGCTTATTAATCTCAGCAATGCGATTGTAGTTGAGTGCATCGGTTTCGTTGGCAAACACCAGAGCTACCTCAGAGCCTGCGCTTACTATATCACCGTCGTTTACTGTATAGTATAAAACCTTGCTTCCGTTGTAAGTGAGAAGAGTTTCGTTTCTCGCAACAAAAGACTCTGTTGTAATATTTTCTTTATACGTATACCTCTTGGCAATCTCTGTATCAACTATATTAGACGTATTGATATTTGCATTAATGAGGGAAAATATAAACACCGCGGCAATCATTACACACAAAGACACCGCAACTATGGTTATTTTATTTTTCTTTTTAGAATCAGTTTTTGTTTTTTCAGAACGTTTCATTCTACTTCAAATCCTTCTTGAATCAGATATTCTGATACCGCTTCAAACAACATATTACTGTCTTCATATTCATCTGCATAAAACCACTTGATTTGTTCATCGCGCATAAACCAGGTAAGCTGACGCTTAGCATAACGCCTTGTTGAGCGTTTAAGTGTTTCTATGCATTCTTCAAGTGAACATTCACCGTCAAAATACGGTTTCAGTTCCTTATAACCTATAGCTTGTACAGATGTATCCGAATGTTTTTGTGAAAAATAACATTCAGCTTCATTCAAAAGTCCCTGCTCCAGCATAAGGTCTACTCTGAGGTTAATTCTGTCGTAAAGCTTCTGCCTGTCTCTGAAATTCAGAGCAAGCTTGACAGGAGCATAATCAGAACCTTTTTCCTTTGAACGGAGATTCTGCTCAGTCATTGTTATACCAGTGGTGTAATAAACCTCCAAAGCACGGATAATCCTTTTAGGGTTTCGCTGAGAAGAAAGTCTTTGTGCACTATCAGGATCAATTGTCGAAAGCAAAGAAATCATTGCATCAATGCCTTCATTTTCGAGTTGTTGATGCAATCTTTTTCTGAGGGACAAATCAACTTCACCCTCAGAATAAGTAATTCCTGATAACAAACTGTCAATATAAAGACCTGTTCCGCCTGTAATTATCGGCAACTTATGACGGGAATTAATAGCTTCAATTGCTTTTTTTGCATCGGTTATGTACCTTGCTACGCTATAAGATTCATCTGTATCCACATAATCCATCAGATGATGAGGTATTGAGCACATCTCTTCCTCTGTAGGTTTAGCGGTGGCAATATTCATGCCTTTATAAATCTGCATAGAGTCGGCAGATACTATCTCTCCGTCAAACTTTTGAGCAAGTCTGACGGATAATGCTGTTTTGCCCGATGCTGTGGGGCCTGCTAAGGAAACAACTCTTATTTTTTTGTCTGACAAAATATCACGCCCTGCCAAACTGTTTTTCTATTTCTGATTTTTTAAGTACAATACACACAGGTCTGCCGTGAGGACAATATCTGAGGGAATCATCTGAAAGCATCTTACGAGCTAAATCAATAAGTTCAACCTCTGTACTTCTGTTACCTGCTTTAATAGCAGCACGGCAAGCAACATTGTGAAAAATCCAATCCATTTTTTCTGAACGGATATCTTTTTTATTCTGTGAAATATAGTCAGCCATTTCAATTATGGTGTCGGTAACGTCCTCACCGGTAATATACTGAGGAGCACTGCGAACAAGAAGTGTGGGAAAACCAAAATCCTCAACATCAAATCCGCACTCGGTAAACATATCAAGGTTTTCTACAACGTTTGTGTAAACAGCCTTGTCGAGGGTAATAGTTACAGGTACCAACAGAAGCTGACTGCAGGAGTTTGCCTGTTTCTTTAGTTGCTCGTATATCATTCTCTCATGCAGAGCGTGTTTATCAATGAGAATAAGTTCTTTATCAACCTCGATAATTATGTACGTTCTGAAAGCTTCGCCCAGATACCTGAAATCAACTGTTTCATCTTTATCGCGGAAAAGAGTTTCGTTCTCTGCATGAACAGTAAGTTTTTCTGAATTATCAACAGGCACAGATACCTCGGATACAAGAGGGGTTTCTTTGATACCCGAGTGGCTATCAACAGTAAAATCTGCTGAATTTTCACTTGACAATTCAACTGACGAATCATTTGAATCAACAACTTCTTTCACTGAGTGACTGCTGCTGATAACATCAAGAGCTGAAAGATAATTATCGATTTTACCGCGGTCTGCAACCTCAATCTTTCTCATATAAAAAGGTGTTAATTTCTTATCACCAACAGGCTGAGATTTAATCAAGGGTGTTTCAGGAGCATCGGGAATATATGACTTTCTATGCTCAGATACTGAAGAAGGTACCGTTGCTTCGGGTGTAGCTTTCGCTACATCCCTTGAGCGCAAGTCAAACTGAGCAAAAGGATTCGGCTTTTTAACATCAGGCTGTGAAAGCACAGCTTCCTTACGTTTATCACCCTTCATAAGGGCAGATTTTACTGCATGGTAAACAGCATTAAACAGAGGTCTTTCGTTCACAAAGCGAACCTCAATTTTTGCAGGATGGACATTAACATCTACTGCGGAAAAAGACATGGTTATATTGAGAACACAGCACAAAAACTTGCCTACCATAACAGAGCCCTTTGCCGCTTCATCCACAGCAGCACCTGCTGTACGGCTTCTGACATATCTGTTATTTACAAAGAAAGTCTGCAAATTGCGGTTAGGGCGTGAATACTCAGGTCGTGATATAAATCCTTGAACCTTAATACCATCAAGCTCATAGTCTACCTCAATAAGAGAGTTAGAAAACTCTCTGCCGTAAACCGCATATATAGCTGAACGAAGCTTGCCGTCTCCTGCAGTCTTAAGTACCTGCTTTGAATCGCGTATGAAATTAAATGATATCTCAGGATGAGAAAGTGCGATTCTGTCTATAACAAGAGCTACAGCGTTTCCTTCCGCAACATCTTTTTTTAAGAATTTCTGGCGTGCAGGAATATTATAGAACAAATCTCTGACAACAATGGTTGTTCCAACAGGACAGCCTGCATCATTGAATGCGACTTCTTCCCCGCCTTCGATTATATAGCTTGTTCCTACTTCCTCACAATCAGCACAGGTAATAAGCTCAACCTTTGCAACAGCGGAAACAGACGCAAGGGCTTCGCCACGGAACCCGAGGGTTGCAATGGAATCAAGGTCACCTTCAACGCAAACCTTGCTTGTAGCATGGCGAAGAAAAGCGTTTCTTATATCGTCACGCATTATACCCATTCCGTCGTCGGTGACTCGCATAAAGGTAGTACCGCCGTTTTTTATCTCAACAGTTATGGATTTTGCTCCTGCATCTATAGAGTTTTCAATAAGCTCTTTGATGACAGAAGATGGTCTTTCCACAACCTCACCTGCGGCTATAAGTTCAGCCACGTGTTTTTCAAGAACATTGATTCTACCCATACAAATCACCTCCAACGGTCAAAAATATTAAAATTAAAGTAATTTTTTGAGTTCATACAAAAGGTTAATAGCTTCAATTGGAGTAAGCGTATCAACATCAGTATTTCTGAGCTTTTCAGCAACAGCAGAATCAGACGCAGGCATTAGTGAAAGCTGTAAATCTTCACTGTGTGCCGAAATGCTTCTGAGGTTATCCCTGGTATCCTGAACAGGTTGCTCGGAAAGCTCCTTCAATATCTGCTTTGCACGATTGATTATCGACTCAGGTACACCTGCAAGTTTTGCAACTTCAATGCCATAGCTGTCATCTGCCCCGCCGGGAACAATTCTTCGAAGGAAGGTAATATCGTCCCCGCGTTTTTTAACAGCAATATTGTAATTCTTGACACCGTCTATAAGTTCCTCAAGAACGGTAAGCTCGTGGTAATGAGTTGCAAAAAGTGATTTCGCGCCAAGCCGTTTTTTATCTGCTACATACTCAAGAACTGCTCTGGCAATGCTCATACCATCATAAGTTGATGTGCCTCTGCCTATTTCATCAAAGACAAGCAGGCTCTTTGAAGTGGCGGATTTGACAATATTTGCAACCTCACTCATTTCGACCATAAAGGTTGACTGGCCTGATGCAAGATCATCGGATGCACCCACACGGGTGAAAACAGCATCAACCAGACCGATATGAGCAGAATCACAAGGAACAAAAGAACCAATCTGCGCCATAATAACAATCAGCGCTGTCTGACGCATATAAGTGGATTTACCTGCCATATTGGGACCTGTGATAATTGCAACTCTGTTTTCAGAATTGTCAAGGTATACGTCGTTTGAAACAAAACGTGCAGAATCAAGTAATTCCTCTACAACAGGATGACGCGAAGCTTTAAGGCAAATCACAGAAGAAAGGTCTACCTCGGGACGAACATATCTGTTATCGGAAGCAACACCTGCAAGTGAACAAAGAACATCAAGCTGAGCTATAGCATCAGCGGTTCTTTCAATTCTTTGCAGTTCATTAGCAACTTTAGTACGCACGTCGTTGAACAATTCATATTCAAGGGCTGTGGCTTTATCCTTAGCACCAAGTATTCTGCCCTCAAGTTCTTTAAGGTCAGGAACAATATATCGCTCGCAATTGGTCAAGGTTTGCTTGCGGATATAGTAATCAGGCACCATATTCTTGTATGAATTAGTAACCTCGATAAAATATCCGAAAACACGGCTGTAGCCAACTTTAAGCTTCGGAATACCCGTCTTCTCCCTCTCTGCACTTTCAATCTGAGCAAGCAAAGAGGTGGAGTCGGTCATATCAGAACTGATCAGGTCAAGTTCTGCGTTATAGCCGCGTTTAATCATACCGCCTTCACGTACAGTGAAGGGAGGTTCGTCAACAATGGCAGTATCGATAAGTGTATGTATGTCCTCCAGAGTATCAACGGAGGAATATAAGTCTTTGAGATAAGGTGAAACGCTGTCAGCTAACAGCTCTTTTATCTGAGGAAGATTAACTGTGGCACTGCACAAAGAGCGAAGCTCTCTGGCATTAGCACTGCCATAGACAATCTTTGTCATTATACGCTTGATATCAAGAATTCCCGAAAGAACAGCCACAAGTTCAAGTCTTTTTACAGTATCGTCAAAAAGCTCGCCTACTGCAGACTGACGTCTGATAATAGAAGCTACATTCATCAGAGGATTTTCAATCCAGGTTCTGAGAAGACGCTTGCCCATTGCAGTTCTTGTTTTGTCAAGAACCCACAAAAGCGAACCACGCTTCTCTTTTGAAATCATAGTCTGAGTAAGTTCAAGATTACGTCTTGTGTTGAAATCCAGACGCATATATTGGTTGTCTTTGTAAAGCTCAATATTGCTGATTCGTTCAAGTCCTGTCATCTGAGTCTTTTTCAGATAAAACAAAAGTGCACCTAAAGAACAAACCAACTCTGCAGAATCCTTGACAGCTTCATACTGAGCCTGCGGAAACTGTGCCATTACAGCATCAAGACAATCCAGATAAGAAAACTCGTCCTCGGAGAGTTTTTCGAGACTGCAAACAAGTCTTTCTCTTATAAACTTTTCCAAAGAAGAGCTTGAGCCTCCAAAGCCTCCAAGCAAAATCTCGTGAGGATTAAAGCTTACAAGCTGGTCCTTAAGGTTTTCCAGACAATTCTTGCCAGATAGTTCTGTTGCATACAACTGACCTGTGGATACATCACAAAAGCATACACCAACAGATTTATCACGATAATAAGCACAGCAGATATAATTGTTTTTACTTTCGTCAAGCATTGAAGACTCAACAACGGTTCCCGGGGTAATTACGCGGATAACATCACGGGTAACAAGCCCTTTCGCAGTTGCAGGGTCTTCGGTCTGCTCACATATTGCAACTTTGTAGCCTTTCGCTACAAGTTTGGCAATATAACCTTCGCAACTGTGGAAAGGAACACCGCACATAGGTGCACGTTCTTCCTGACCGCAGTCTCTGCCGGTGAGTGTCAAATCAAGTTCTCTTGATGCAACCTTTGCATCATCAAAGAACATTTCGTAAAAGTCACCAAGTCTGAAGAAAAGGATGCTGTCCTTATTGCGTTCTTTAATTTCAAAATACTGTTTCATCATAGGAGACAGCTCTGCCACTTTTCTCCACTCCTTTTAAGCCTAAATTTTTGTGAAATCAGTGACAGCCGCCGCAAGTCTCACAGCTGCCGGAGCAAGCGTGATAATCTGTAGTGTTGGGGTCTTCACCGTTTGCAGAATTAGAAACAATAGCAAATACTCTCTGAATAATGCTGTCAAAAGTATTCTTAGCCTCATTGAGGCTAATCATAGACTCGTTAGACATAATATCAGCATAGAGTGTACGCATCTTTGTGTTGAGTTCCTTGATTGCTTCTTCATCACGCTCCGCTGCAGTAAGCTTTTCGTTGAGCTGAAGCTTAAAGAGATTAAACTCACCGATAAGGGCCTGAAGAGCCTCGTCTGCCTCTACTGCCTTGTTTGCATCCTGAAGAGCCACATAAGACTCTTCCTGCTGAATTTTTCTGCCAAGTTCTCTTGAAAGTTCGATAATATCCATTTTTATTTCTCCTTTTATTTACATTGAATATTTGATTAAATAAATTCACCGCGAAGTATCCAGTTACGCGCTTCGGTAACTCTAACATCGCAGAAAGTTCCAATTAACGATTCATCACCCTGAGCTTCAACAATAATGTTGCCTGAGGTTCTGCAAGAAAGCAAGCCGTTTTTCTCGTTGACTTCTTCAACCAGCACGCGTTCAGTGGTACCCACCATAGACCTGCATCTTTGAGCTGCAATCTCCTCCTGAGTTTTCAGAAGTTCTGTGAACCACTTTCCTTTTTCTTCCTCTGTAGCCACATCGGGCAGTTCAGCCGCAGGAGTACCGGGTCGGCGTGAATAAATAAAGGTAAAGAGTGAAGTAAAGCCTACTTCTTTTATCAAGGATATGGTTTCGCAGAAATCCTCGTAAGTTTCACCGGGGAATCCGACAATAATGTCACTAGTGAGGGATACGTCGGGAATTCTGCTTTTTGCATAAGCAATAATATCCAGGTACTTCTCGCGAGTGTAGCGTCGGTTCATAGCTTTCAGAATCTTACTGCTTCCCGACTGGAAGGGCAGATGAAGATGCTTTGAAATGTGCTTAGACTGAGCAATAGTATCAATAAGTTCATGGGTGCAATCCTTGGGATGCGAGGTCATAAACCTGATAATATAATCACCCTCAATGGCATCAATCCTGCGAAGAAGCTGTGAGAAGGTAATGTCCTCATCAAGCCCTTTACCGTAAGAGTTTACATTTTGTCCGAGCAAGGTAATTTCCTTATACCCTGCTTCTATCATAGCTCTTGCTTCTGCAATAACTGCTTCGCTACTGCGGGAACGTTCACGACCTCTTACATAGGGAACAATGCAGTAAGAACAGAAGTTGTCGCAACCGTACATTACAGGAAGCCAGCCTTTGAACTGCTTGTCCCTGAGGGTTGGTACATCTTCGTATATAGTGTTGTCATCACTTGTATCAAAGATACGCTTTCCGTTTATAAGCTGATTATAATAAAGTTCGGGAAATTTTGATATAGAATTAGTGCCGAACACTATATTGACAAATGGATAGCTTTTGTAAATTCTGTCAGCTACCGCCTTCTGCTCCATCATACAACCGCAAAGAGCGATTGTAACGGATGGATGACGACGTTTGATATTCTTTAGTGCACCAACATTGCCGAAAACTCTGTCCTCAGCGTGTTCTCTTATAGCACAGGTATTGAAAAGTATGAGGTCAGCGTCTTCTGCATTATCTGTAAACTCAAAGCCTGCAAGATGTAACATACCTTTGATTTTTTCGCTGTCTGCTACATTCTGCTGACAGCCGTATGTATGGATACAAGCCATGGGCCTGTCAGAACGCTTTCTTATTTCCATTATTTCAGCAATGAGATTAATATACTCATTTCTGCTTTGAGGCATTTCTTTATACTGATAAAACTGTGTCAGGGCATACTCCCCCAATGTTATAATTTGATTAGTATATCATACCACAACATCTTATTAAATTCAAGTGTTTATGACAAGAATTAATACAATATATAGAATAACGATGAATTTGAAAGACTATGGTGGTTTTCACTGTCCTGTATTTGCAAAAAAATTGGGGGTATTGCCTACAATTACCGTATTACAAAGTTCATATTCGGTTACAAACTGTGTTTCATAATATATTATGGGACAAGTCAGACTTACGTCTGCATCAACCTCAAGATATATTCTGTGAATAGTCTGATTTATTCCTGCAGATGAAAACTCGGATTTAATCGTTGTGGTAACACTACCACCTAATGTAAGGTTAACATATATGTCCGGTCCAAAATCAGAAAGAAGTACAAGACCTGTAAAAGCTCCTGCTGGTATTCCGACTTTTGTTCTTTGTTCCTGTCTTATATTCTCGGTAATCTGCAAAGAAAGTTTTGATTTAAGCTTATTTACAGCCAAAGTATCTGTTTGCAGGGAATTAACATTGCCATTGCTGTTTGCGTTTGTAATTATTATGCTGTTGTAATCTACAGATGTTTCTTCCAGAACAGACAAGACAGCTTCATCAATGGCATTCATCGCCAGAATTTCAAGCTCATTGTCCACAAGATTATGTACTAAATCCCTTGCTTTATATTCAAACAAACAGAAAAAACCGACTGCAATAACTAACATAACAGATAAAATTACTATCAAATTTCTACGGAGTTTGCTGAGTTTCTTAGGTGCTAACAAAAAAACACCCCCTGTGTATCATACACAGGAGGCGTTGTCCTTGATATTAAATTATGCAAGGAGAAGATTAATCCTCGTCCTCACAACCGCAACAGCAGCAATCACCGTCAAGCTCGAGCTCGCTGAAATCAAACTCAAGGATTTCACCGCACTCGGGACACATAACCTCACCCTCAAGGAGAAGGTCCTCGTCTACACAGATGGTTTCATTGCACTGAGGGCATGTAACCTCATAGTAAACGCAATCGCAATCACAATCATCATCGCAATCACATGAGCAGCAGTCATCATCACAGCAGTCACAGCAATCGCAGTCATCATCGCAATAATCCTCATAAATCTCGTCTTCGAGAGTTGCAAGGTCCTCGTCTACTTCATCAAGCTGTAAGCTCATTTCGTCTGTAAAATCCTCAAGGTCGGCAATAGATACTGCCATATCCTCAAGAAGTTCAATCATTGCGTTGATAACTTTAACCTCATCCTTAGTCTCGTCAAGCTTAAGACCGTCAGCAAGACCGCGGATGTAAGCAATTTTCTCGGTTAATGTCATAGTAAAAACCTACCTCTCTGATTATGCGCGGCCGATATACTCACCGGTACGTGTATCAATCTGGAGAAGCTCGCCTTCTTCAATAAAGAGGGGAACTTTAATCTCAGCACCTGTTTCGAGTGTAGCGGGCTTGAGAGCGTTTGTAGCTGTGTTGCCTGCAAAACCGGGGTCTGTCTGTGCAACAACGAGCTCAACAAAATTGGGAGGCTCTACGCCGAAAACTGAGCCTTTGTAAGAAAGAACCTTACAAACCATGTTCTCCTTAACGAACTTGAAGTTGTCGCCAAGAATATCCTTACCAATGGGAACCTGTTCCCATGTCTCTGTGTCCATGAAATAATAGAGGTCGCCGTCGTTGTAGCTATACTCCATATCTCTTCTCTCAATAAATGCTGTAGGATACTTGTCGTTGGGGTTGAAAGTTTTCTCAACAACAGAACCTGTGATAACGTTTCTTATCTTAGTTCTAACGAAAGCGGCACCTTTGCCGGGCTTAACGTGCTGGAACTCAACGATAGAAACAACCTGGCCGTCCATTTCGAATGTTACGCCATTTCTAAAATCGCCTGCAGATATCATAAATGATTCCTCCAAAAGTATTGATTATGCGGTCATTCCGCAAATTTCCTTAAACATTATACAAAAAATACCGATATATTGTCAATAGGGATTAAAGAATTATTAATTCCTTGGGAATTGAGGCAAAGGTTTCATAGCCGTCCTTTGTTATAAGAACCGTATCTTCAATTCTGACACCGAACTTATCCGGCAGATATATGCCGGGCTCAACTGTCAAAGTCATATTCTCCTTAAGAATATATTCAGACTTCTGACTTGCATTAGGTGCTTCGTGTATTTCAAGTCCTACGCCGTGGCCTGTGGAGTGACCGAAATACTGACCGTAGCCTGCCTCTGTAATAATGTCACGGCAAACCTTATCAACATCGAAGCCGGATACACCAGCCTTGACATAATCAAGACCTGCAAGATGTGCTTTGAGAACGATATCGTAAATCATCTTCTGTTCATCGGAAACAGAACCTACTGCAACAGTGCGTGTCATATCGCTGTGATATCCGTCATAAACTGCGCCGATATCAAAGGTTACAAAATCGCCTGACTGCACCTTTACATCTCCGGGTACACCGTGAGGCAGAGAGGTTTTCTTTCCTGTAACAGTTATAAGCTCAAAAGCAACACGCTCTGCACCGTTCATTTTCATAAGAAACTCAAGACGTGCTGAAATCTCACGCTCGGTAATACCCGGTTTAACGAAATTCAGAACTTCAAGGTATGCTTTTTCTGCAATCTTCTGGGCAGTGCGAAGCTTTTCAACCTCATCTTCAGTTTTGATAATTCTGGAGTCAGAAATTATCTTTGAAAGTTCAGGTGTGCTCAGTACCTCTGCATTGAGTTTTTCCTTAAGAGTTGAAAACGCAGAAAGAGTTACCGCACCATCTTCAACAAGTATCTCCGATACATTGTGTTTTGCCACAAGTTCATTGATTGACTCATATGCATTGCTGAACATAACTATCTCCATATGGCTTACTGCTTTCATAACAGCTTCTGCATAACGGAAATCGATAAGGAAGTAACTCTTATCACCCGTTACAAACACATAGCCCTCTGAACGCTGAAAGCCTGTAAGATATGTTATGCTGATATCTGAAGTGACAAGTGCTGCTTGTGAGCCGGTCAGTATATTAAAAATTTTCTCTATTCTTGGATTAAAAACAGACATACAAACTCTCCTTTTGAAAAAAATGAAAAGGCGGACAGTACAAAGCTGTCCGCC
The DNA here is from genome assembly GCA_045593025.1 of Ruminococcus sp. Classification (GTDB taxonomy): domain Bacteria; phylum Bacillota; class Clostridia; order Oscillospirales; family Acutalibacteraceae; genus Ruminococcoides. Next base: position 47,466 of record JAZNVW010000003.1, read on the forward strand.
TAAGAGATTACCTATACTTGCGCTTGCGAGCTGCTTCGGATTTCTTCTTACGCTTAACGGAAGGCTTCTCATAAGCCTCTCTCTTACGTACCTCGGCAATAACACCAGCTCTTGCACACTGCTTCTTGAATCTTCTCAAAGCATTTTCAAGGGACTCATTCTCTTTTAATCTGACTTCTGCCATCTTTCTTCCCTCCCATCTGAATTACGGGATTATCAAAAATACTTTAATAAGTATACATAATTAACCCTATTATGTCAAGAGAAAAACAGAAGAATTATAAATTTTTGTCGAAAAACCCCTATTAAGGCTTAACAACTATGTTTACAAGGTTACCCTTATTACTCTTTGCATAGAACTTTTTGATAATCTGCATTGAGCCGATTGCAGCTTTAACGGTTTCGTCCTCAAGACAAAGAGCAATAACTTCATCCTGCTCTGCCTGTGCAGGAACGTTAAGTCTTGCTTTGATTTTACCGTTAATCTGTACAGCAACCTCTACTGTTTCATCCTTGCACTTGGACTCATCAAACTCAGGCCACTGTGTCTGAGCAAGAAGAGTTTCTGTGCCGAAAACAAGGCTGTTGATTTCTTCAGTAATATGAGGAGCAAAGGGATTTACGAGAAGCAGGAATGTTTTAAGCTCTGCTTTGTTAATTTGACCCTTTGTGTATATTGCGTTAATGAGTGTCATCAAAGCAGCAATGGCTGTATTGAACTTCATACCCTCGATATCTTCGCTGACTTTTTTGATGGTCTTATGGAAGGCAGAAGAAAGCTCAGAAGAATACTCGTCACCATCTGTAAGGATTTCCTGAAGGTTCCAGATTCTGTCAATAAATCTCTTGCATCCCTTCATTGAGTTTTCAGACCAGGGAGCTGCCTGCTCATAGTCACCCATGAACAATACGTATGTACGAAGAACATCAGCACCATACTGATCTACTACCTCGTTAGGGTCAACAACGTTTCCGCGGGACTTACTCATCTTAACACCGTCAGGACCGAGAATCAGACCCTGAGCGGTTCTTTTTGCATAGGGCTCTTCACAAGGTACAGCACCAATATCATAAAGGAACTTATGCCAGAAACGGGAGTAAATAAGGTGACGTGTTACGTGCTCCATACCGCCGTTATACCAATCAACAGGCATCCAGTACTTAAGCTTTTCCATATTTGCAAGCTCACTGTCATTATGAGGGTCAATATAGCGCAGGAAGTACCAGGAAGAACCAGCCCACTGAGGCATAGTATCGGTTTCACGTTTAGCCTTGGCACCGCACTTGGGACAAGTGCAGTTTACAAAGTCATCAATCTTGGCAAGGGGGCTTTCGCCATCCTGACCGGGTTCGAAGTTTTCTACCTTGGGAAGTCTGAGGGGAAGCTCCTCATAAGGAACAGGCACCATACCGCAATGCTCACAATGAACAATGGGAATAGGCTCACCCCAATAACGCTGACGGTTGAATGCCCAGTCCTTCATTTTGTACTGAACACCCTTTTCACCGATACCCAGTTTTTCAAGTTCTTCAAGCATCTTTGCGATTGAAGATTTTTTGTCGGTAAAGCCGTTGAGGAAATCGGAGTTAACCATCTCGCCGTCGCCTGTGTAAGCTTCCTTAGAGATGTCACCGCCCTTGATAACCTCAATGATATCTACGCCGAACTTCTTAGCAAAGTCGTAGTCACGCTGGTCGTGTGCAGGCACTGCCATAATTGCACCTGTGCCGTAACCCATCATTACGTAGTCGGAAATGAAGATAGGAATTTCCTTACCGTTCACAGGATTAACCGCCACAAAGCCGTCAAGTTTAACGCCTGTCTTATCCTTGACAAGCTGAGTTCTCTCGAACTCTGTCTTCTTAGCACACTCAGCTCTGTAAGCCTCAACCTCGTCAAAATTTGCAATCATATACTTGTATTTATCGAGCATGGTATGCTCAGGCGCCATTACCATAAAGGTAACGCCAAACAAGGTATCCGGACGGGTTGTGTAAATTCTGAGGGTTTCTTCTGTATCCTTAACAGTGAAGTTAACAAAAGCTCCTGTGGATTTACCAATCCAGTTTTCCTGCTGAAGCTTAACGTTTGGCAGATAGTCAACATCCTTAAGACCGTCCAGAAGCTTGTCTGCATATTCTGTAATGCGAAGATACCATACATCCTTGGATTTCTGTACAATGTCACTGTGACAGATGTCGCACTTACCGCCCTGTGAATCCTCGTTTGAAAGAACAACCTTGCAGGAAGGACAGTAGTTTACGAGAGTTTTATCTCTGAAAGCCAGACCGTTTTCAAACATTTTGAGGAAAATCCATTGTGTCCATTTATAATAGTCCTCTTCTGTGGTATCAATTACTCTTTTCCAATCAAAAGAGAAACCAACTTTTTTGAGCTGACTTGTGAATCTTTCAATGTTTGTATCTGTAACCTGTCTGGGATGTATGCGGGTTTTGATAGCGTAGTTTTCTGTAGGAAGTCCGTATGCATCAAAGCCTATGGGGAAAAGTACGTTATATCCCTGCATTCTTCTCTTTCTGGAAACAACCTCCAGACCGGAATAAGCTTTGATATGACCTACGTGCATACCCGCACCCGAAGGATAAGGAAATTCAACAAGAGCATAGAATTTTTCTTTATCAGAATTATCCTGTGCTTCAAACACTCCGTTTTCTTCCCAAATCTTTTGCCATTTGGGCTCTACGTTTTTATGTTCGTATCTCAAAATGAGTCCTCCTCATAATAGTTTACTGATTAATCCTCTGTGATGTATGAAGAAAGGTCCACAGCATCGCCGTCCTGCCAGAGGTGGTCAAGGCTGTAATACTCTCTTGCTTCGTCAGAGAAAACGTGAACAATCACATCGGTATAGTCAAGGAGAATCCAGGACTCACTTCTGTGACCTTCAATGTGGTGAACGCTCAAACCCATACCCTTAAGCTGAAACTCAAGTTCATCAGCAAGAGCTTTAACGTGGGTTGAATTGTTACCTGTTGCAAGAACCATATAGTCAGCAAGTGAGGACACTTCGCCAATCTTGATAACAGAAAGGTTTCTTGCTTTTTTATCTGATAAAATCTTTGCAGATTCTATTGCCTGTTCAAAGGATGTCATATTAATCTTCCTTTCTTATTTATTCAGTACCAGTTCATTGTAAGCGGCTATAGCATCAGGGTGAACAGCACGACCTCGCTTTACAAGGTCAGGAATTACAAAGCCAAAACCATAGAGCATACCGTCTTCCAATGATTTTTCACACTCTGCACGCATTATATCAACATCGGGATAATCACGCTCATCGCTGATAAAATCAGCAATAAAGATAATCTTTTCAAGCAGCGACATACCTGCTCTGCCTGTAGTATGATATCGGATTGCGTTGAGAAGGTCAAAGTCAGAAATCCCCAGAGTATCCCTGCAATATATCATTCCCGTAATGGCATGAAGAAGTTGTGGTGATTTTTTGCAAATATCGTCAAGTATTATACCACCCGACTCGATTATTTGCAACTGGTTTTCTGTATTTACTTCTTTGGTTATGTCGTGAAGAATTCCTGCTGTTTCAGCTTTTATGGGGTCTTCCCCGTATTTGAGTGCAAGGTGCACAGCCGCTTTTGCAACATTTTTACTATGGTTATAACGTCGTTCGCCTAAGCGTTTTTCTGCTAATTCATAATAACTTTTAAGCTCCATAATCATACAACCCGTTTCTTCTTATATACTCACTGACCTGTTCTGAAAGCAAGCGGGTAAAATCACCGTCTGCAGATATAAGGTTTCTGACTTGAGTTGAAGAAACCTGCACAACGGGTTCCTCCAAAACATACGAATTTGCGCTATAATTATTCTGAAGCACTGCTTTTTGAGCAAGAAGCTTTTGGTAGTCTACCTCTCCCCTCGAAATAGTCAGGACAGTTGCTATTCGGAAGATTTCCTCAGCTTTATACCACTGTGTCATTTGCATAAAGCTGTCAGCACCTACAATGAGAAACAAATCATCATCAGGGTGCATTAAACGGATTTCTCCGAGAGTATCCACTGTGTAGCTTTTTCCTTCCCGACAAATCTCCAAATCACTTACAAACACCTTTGGAACATCCGAAAAAGCCAGCCTGCACATATTAAGTCTGTGCTCTGGTGACAGCATAGGAGTGTTATCCTTCAGTGGAGTACAAAAGGTAGGAATTACATAAACCTTATCAAGAGAAAACTCCTCAATCATTCTGAGCACAAGAGCTTTGTGACCTTCGTGCACAGGATTGAAGCTTCCTCCGAACATTGCAATCCTGCTCATTTTTTGTTTGACTTGGGAAGTTTAATTTTGGGTTCGTCGGGATTAGGCTTATAAAGAATGAATTTATAGCCGATAACCTGCACCACATCTGCACCTACCTGCTCTGAGATAATGTCTGCAGCTTCACGTGAGGTATACTCGCAGGTTTCAAGAACCTTTCCTTTAATAAGCTCCCTTGCTTTGAGAGCATCAGAAGCCTGCTTATATATAGTTTCTGTAAGACCGCCTTTACCAACGATAAGTATTGTATCATAGGAATTGGCAAGTCCGCGAAGATATGCACGCTGTTTGCTTGTAAGCATTACAGCACATCCTTTCTTTTTATTAATTCATCACGCAGAGCACGCAGAGCTCTGCCACGGTGACTTACCTCGTCTTTTTCATCACCGTCTATAGCACCAAAGCATCTGCCGTCTTCATAAATAAAGAGAGGGTCATAACCAAAACCGCCCTCACCGCAGGGGGTTTCTGCAACGGTACCTTCACATACACCTTCAAGTGCAATTATATCCTCTTCGCAAAAAACACAGCAGATACTGCAAATAAATCTCGCGGTTCTGACAGGATTACCGCTTTTAAGCATTTCTGACAGTAAAAGTGCATTACGCTCAGACTGAGGAATATCTTCACCGCCGAATCTTGCGGAATATATACCGGGTGCCCCCGAAAGAGCATCTACACATAAACCGGAATCATCTGCAATGGAAGGAATGCCGGATTTTCTGAAAGCTGATAAAGCTTTAATTTTTGCATTTTCTGCAAAAGTGTTGCCGTCTTCAACCACATCACCAAGGTCAATGTTTGCTTCTTTTGCCGACAGCACATTAATACCTAAAGGAAGAAGAATTCTTTTGAACTCCTCAACCTTGTGAGCATTGTTGGTAGCAATGAGAAAATCAGTCATTGCTATCACCTCTGTCAAAGAGCGCCTTTGCAAAGGAATCCGGGTCAAAGGGCTGCAGGTCGTCAATCTGCTCACCTACACCGATGTACTTGACAGGAATATCAAGTCCGTCACGGATAGCAAGCACAACACCGCCCTTTGCAGTACCGTCAAGTTTGGTAAGAACTATACCTGTGATACCTGTAGCTTTTCTGAATTCTACAGCCTGATTAACTGCGTTCTGACCTGTGGTGGCATCCAGAACAAGGAGAATCTCCTTATCAGCATCGGGAAGCTCACGGTCAATAATTCTGTTAATCTTTGCAAGCTCATCCATAAGGTGTTTTTTGTTATGAAGTCTGCCTGCTGTATCACAGATAATAACATCGCTGCCCTTTGCTTTTGCTGAAGAAATCGCGTCGTACACAACAGCCGCAGGGTCTGAGCCTTCATTCTGCTTTACAATATCGGCACCGCTTCTGTCTGCCCAAATCTGAAGCTGGTCAATAGCAGCCGCGCGGAAGGTATCAGCAGCAGCAAGAGTTACGCGTTTACCGCGGCTTTTGAGGTCATTGGCAAGTTTGCCGATGGTTGTAGTCTTACCTACACCGTTAACACCGATTACAAGAATAACAGAAGGCTTGGTGGAAATGTTGAGTTCCTGATTGCCGCGGAGAAGGTCTGCGGTAATCTCACAGAGAAGATAGTTAATCTCAGAAGGGTCTGTGATTTTTTCTTTCTTTACTCTTTCACGCAGTTCATCGCAGATTTTTTCTGCAGTAGGAACACCAACATCACCCATAACAAGAAGTTCTTCAAGCTCTTCGAAAAGCTCTTCGTCTATCTTCTTGAAGGATTTAAGCATATTATCAATCTGACCTGCTACAGCATCACGGGTCTTTTTAAGTCCCGCTTTGATTTTACTGAAAAATCCCATATATATCTTCCTTTGTGAATTAATTGAATTAATTAAGTTGCAGACATTTTAAGTTTTTCGGCTACCTCTGTTGCTCTGAGTTCCAGAAGCTTTGAAACACCCTGCTCCTGCATAGTAACACCATAGAGCACGTCTGCTTCTTCCATTGTGCCGCGTCTGTGGGTGATTGTAATAAACTGAGTTGAATCCGTAAGGTTTCTGAGATACCTTGCAAATCGGTCAACGTTAACCTCGTCAAGAGCAGCCTCAATCTCATCCATTACACAGAACATAGAAGGACGAACCTTCATAATAGCAAAATACAATGCTATAGCTACCAGAGCCTTCTCACCGCCTGAGAGAGCATCCAGATTGGTAACAATCTTTCCGGGTGGGTGTACAGAAATATCAATACCACTTGTAAGGGTATCTTCGGGGTCGGTAAGCACAAGCTTTGCTGTACCTCCGCCAAAAAGCTCAGTAAAGGTTGCACCGAAGTGCTTATTAATCTGAACAAAACTTTCAATGAAGGATTCCTTCATCTTCTTTGTAAGCTCACCAATAAGACTGAGAATTTCTTTCTTGGATTTTTCTACATCCTCAACCTGAGCTGACATAAACTCGTATCTTTCGGAAACTTCCTTGTATTCCTCGATAGCACCAACATTGACAGAACCAAGAGCTTTGATTTTTTGTTTAAGCTCAGTAAGCCTGCGTGTTGCCGCGTTTACATCTTCAATCTCTGCCGCGTGAGCATCAGCCTCAAGACGCGTAAGCTCGTATTCATCCCAGAGTTTCTGGATAATAGAATCGTACTTACTCTGCATATTGAGCTTTCTTTCCTGAAGACGTGCTAGCTCAGAAGAAGCGGTCTCACGCTCGGACATTTTATCTTTTTCAAGCTGTCTTAAGCGGATTGACTCAGCTTCAATTTCATCACGTCTTTCTGAAGATTTATCAATCTCATCCTTTGAAGATGCGATTTTTTCTTCGAGTGTTTTTATTTCTTCTTCCAGGATTGAGATTTTTTCTTTGATTTGAACATTAGCAATCTCTATAGCTTCAATCTCTTTTTCAAATTCCGCTTTGTGTGCTTCCTGATTGGTTTCAAGAGTTTTAGCAACCTCAATTTCAGAAGTAAGGTTCTCGATATCTTTTTCAAGGGTTACAATCTCAAGGCGCAGTTCCTGTAATTTTAAGGAAAACTCCTCGCGTTTTTCTTTAAGACTGGTGCGGCTTCCGCTGATTTCCGCTGCACGTTCTTCAAGTGAAGTAATCTCCTGCGTGAACTTAGAAATTACAGTTTCAGCCTGAGCCATATCCTTTTTAAGGCATACAATTCTTGTGTTACAAGAAGCAATCTCAGCGTCGATCTCACAGAGTGTTTCTTCTGCTGCTGAATATTCGTTCTCGCAAGCCTTAGCTTCCGCCTCAAGTCTTACAAGCTCCTGAGAAGCATTGGAAAGGTCAGCACGGTAACCAATAAGTTCTGCTTCAATAGCGGCGGTTTCGCTTTGTGCATTTGCGTAATCAGCCTTTGCACTTTCCGCCTTTTTCATAAGTTCATCGGCTTCCTGACGGATTTTAGCAATTTCAGATGAACGGCTGAGAATACCTGAGTTTTTAGCAAATGAACCGCCTGTGAGTGAACCGCCAGCATTTACGACCTGACCGTCAAGAGTTACTACCTTGAACTTGTAGCCGTATTTCTTTGCGGCTGTGGTAGCACTGTTAAGGTCGTCAAACACAGCAATCCTGCCAAGAAGAGAAAGCAGAATTGAATCATACTGTGATTCACAGGAACAAAGGTCAGCGGCAATCCCTACGAAACCGTAGCAATCGTCAAGTCCCTGCTCGGTGAGCTTTTTGCCTTTGATTGTATTTATAGGCAGGAATGTAGCTCTGCCGGAATTGTGCTGTTTTAGATATGCAATGGCACGCTTTGCATCTTCCTCAGAAGCTGTAACAATATTCTGCATAGCATAGCCAAGTGCCGTTTCTATAGCAACAGCATACTCGGAAGGTACAGAAATGATTCTGGAGACAGGGCCTCTGATTCCTTTAAGTGCGCCCGCCTTTGCAGCCTGCATAACTGCTTTTACAGACTGACTGAAACCATCCATATTGTGCTCTAAATCCTGAAGAACCTTTGCACGTCTTGCTTTTTCACCTGCATCGAGCAAAAGTTTGTCTGCGGTATCACGAAGCTGTGTAAGTCTTTCTTCCTTTGAAGAAAGCTTCATCTCAAGACCTTTGATAGAATTTGTAAACTGGGTTACGGTTTTCTGAGCACTTTCAAGTTTTGCTTTATAATCAGCAAGCATTTCAGAAAGTGTTGAAAGTTGTTCCTGTTTTTTCTGTTTATTATCGGAAAGCACAGTAATTCTGTTTTCAAGCTCAGTAACAGAAGATGCACTTGTCATAAGAGTAACCCTTGCATCTGCCTGCTTTGCACTCAAAGCGGCAACAGAAGCAGTTATTTCTTGGAGAGTATCTGAGCTTCTGCTTGCGTCTACGTTTATATTATTGAGCGCATCTGCGATTTCATCGTATTCTTTTTGCTTGTGTGCAATTGCTTTTCTGATATTCTCAATAGCACTAAGCTTATCTGCGATTTCTTTTTGTATGTTTGAAGCCTGCTCGTCTATCTGAAGAAGATTCTGACGAATACGGCTTATATTCTCGTTGTTATGCAGAATGTCGTTATTAGCAACTGAAACCTCTGAACGCTTCTGTGAAATTTCTGCTTCGCATTCGGAAATAAGGGTTCTAAGCTGTTCCAGAAGGACAGCCATCTTACCTCTTTCTGCGTAAAGAGAATCTGTTTTTTCGGAGATTTCGTCAAGAAGCTTGTCAGCCTCTGCACACTGGTTTTCACAGATTGCTATTTTGTCCTCGTAATCTTTGATAACTCCCGATGATTTATTGAGAGTATCAAGCCAGAGAGCAATTTCAAGACCCCTCTTCTCCTCTGAAAGTTCAAGGAAGCTCTGTGCCTTTTTAGCCTGTGTTTTCAAGGGACCTATTCTGCTTTCGAGCTCTGAAACGATATCACGAAGTCTGACGAGGTTTTCCTCAGTACGTGAAAGTTTCCTTTCGGCTTCGATTTTTCTGTATCTGTATCTGGAGATACCTGCGGCTTCTTCAAAGATTTCTCGTCTGTCGTCACTCTTTGAGGATACGATACTGTCTATCTTACCCTGTCCAATCATAGAGTAACCGTCTCTGCCAAGACCGGTGTCCATAAACAGCTCATTGATATCTTTGAGACGAACCTGAGTTTTATTTATCAGGTATTCACTCTCACCGCTGCGATAAAAACGGCGGGTAACAGATACAACATCGCCGTCATAACGCAAAGCTCTGTCTGCGTTGTCAATGGTAAGTGTTACCTCGGCAAAACCCTGCTGTTTTCTGCCTGTGGTACCGTTGAAAACAACATCCTCCATACGGGAACAACGCAAACTCTTAGGTGCCTGCTCACCAAGCACCCAGCGGATGGCATCGCTGATGTTACTTTTACCTGAACCGTTGGGTCCTACAACAGCGGTAATACCTGTATTAAAGGTTAATTTTGTTTTATCGGGAAAAGTTTTGAAGCCTTGAAGCTCTAACGATTTAAGGAGCATAAATTCAGCCTTCCTGTATTAATATCTGACGTTTTGAAAGCGTTGCGTCTGAAACCACAGTGGGTTTATAACCCAGACCTTCAAGAATTGTCAGGTTTTTCTTTTTCTGTCCAATTACTTTTGATATATTACAGGGTGATGTCTTAATAACAATCTCACCTTCTGTAATTTTATTCTTGTTTATCTCGTGAATAATTCTGTCTAAGAAAATTTTGTTTTCACACAATTCTCTGAAAGCAGGATGATAAGCACCTGCTATGATACTGCTTTCCATTGTTTCACTGCTGTGAAGTCCTACTCTTATTACCTTTATTCCTGCATCCTCAAACATCGGAATAAGCTTTGAGCAAAGGTTTACAGCAGAATCAACGTTTTGAGGGAAAAATTCTCCGCTGAGAAAATGCTCAGCAAGCTTAGTGCCTTGTAAAACAACTGTAGGATATATACGCACAGTAGCCGGTGCGAGTTTGATAAACTCATCGGCGGTATATGTATCAAGTTCATCAGAACTTCCCATAAGCCCTGTCATCATCTGAAGTCCCAAAGAAAAGCCGAAAGACTTTATAAGCATCGATGCTTTTCTGACGCACTCACTGCTGTGCCCTCTCATATTCATTGCAAGGACTTTATCGCTCATAGACTGAGCACCAAGTTCAATGGAAGTCACATTGTATGATTTAAGAATTGTTAGTGTTTCTTCATCAATACAATCGGGTCTTGTAGATATTCGGATACCCTTAAAATGATTTATATACTCGTTTGCAGTCTGCAAAAGCGAAATCATATATTCCCTGTTAATTGCTGTAAAACTGCCTCCAAAAAATGCTATCTCAGATTGCAATGAATCTATACCGCCGGACAAAAGAGCTGTTTCTATAGCTTCTCTCACATCAATGGCAGTTGTGGATTTATTCACACCTGTAATTCGGTGTTGGTCACAAAAACTGCATCTGTTCGGACAGCCCGCAAAGGGAACGAATATTGAAACATTTGAGCGCTTAATAGCCCATCAACTCCAATGCTGCACGTGCCGCTTGCTGCTCGGCTTCCTTCTTGCTTCTGCCGCCGCCTTTGCCGATGGAGTTTGAATTAAGAAGAACCTCAGAAACAAAGTGCTTGTTATGGTCGGGGCCGCTCTCACTTACAAGTCGGTACTCAAGCTTCTCACCCGGATTTTTCTGAACAATCTCCTGAAGGGTTGTTTTGTAATCCTTCTGCGGTTTCTTACGGATGTTCTTAACCTCAGGCTCGATAAAAGACATAACAAACTTGCGGGCTTCTTCGTAACCGCCGTCAAGATAAATGGCAGCTATCAAAGCCTCAAAAGCATCTGAAAGGATAGAAGGTCTCTCAGCGCCTCCGCCGTGACGTTCACCGCGGCTAAGTTTAATATGTTTACCCAAATCAATAAGCTTTGCGAACTTGAAAAGGGTTTTCTCGCATACAAGAGAAGCTCTCAACTGAGTTAAATCCCCCTCAGGAAACTGAGTGAAATTCATATATATGTAGTTTGTAACAACCAAAGAAAGGACTGAATCGCCTAAAAACTCCATTCTTTCGTTGCATTTTGTGTTCTTGCCAACCTCATTGGAATATGAAGAATGAGTAAGAGCTGTTGAAAGCAAAGACTCATCCCTAAACTCATATCCTATTTTTCTCTGAAGTTCGGTCATTCTTATCAACCCTCTGCCTTGATTTTTTCAAGTGCTTCTGAAATCTCACCGATAACATTACGCTCTACATACTGAACTGTGAGCTTAATAGCATTCTTGAAGGTAACTGCATCTGCATTACCGTGAGCTTTGAACACAGGCTTCTTGACACCAAGAATAGGTGCTCCGCCGTGCTCGCTATAGTCAAACTGCTTTTTGAGGACTTTTACATCCTTCATAACAAGGGCAGCTGCAATCTTGTTTTTTAAGTTCTTGATAAAGATACCTTTGATTTTTTTCATAAGGGCTATAGCAACACCCTCATAGGTTTTGAGGATAAGATTACCTGTAAAACCATCACATACAAGAACATCACAGGCATCATTAGGAATATCTCTGCCCTCAATGTTGCCGATAAAATTAACGGGGGCTTTCTGAAGAAGTGCATAAGCCTCCTGCTGAATCTCGGTACCTTTATGTTCTTCTGTACCAACGTTTGCAAGTCCTACTCTGGGGTTTTCTACACCGATTACCTTGTTCATATAAATGGAACCCATAATACCGAACTGACGAAGCATCTCAGGTCTGCACTGAAGGTTTGCACCGCTGTCCATAAGCATAAAGTGGCCCTTAACTCCGGGGATAACAGGTGCAAAACCCGGACGGGAAATACCCTTGATACGTTTTACAATAAGGGTTGCTCCTACACAGACCGCGCCGCTGTTTCCTGCAGAAATAAAGGCATCTCCCTCACCTGCGGCAAGAAGCTTAAGACCTACTGCCATAGAACAATCGGACTTAGATTTCATAATCTCTGAGCCCGCTTCGTTCTGGCTAATTACAGAATCAGCGTGAACAATTGTAAACTGTCCGGCATCTATTCCCTGTTCCGAGCAGACTTTTCTGATTATATTTTCATCACCTGTGAGTGTAATATCCACTCCCAGTTCTTTTATTGCATCAGCACTGCCTTTGATTATATCCAAAGGAGCGTTATCTCCGCCGAAAGCGTCTACGATAATTCTCATGCTTCATTCATCCTTTCTGCTTTGAAATTTTCAAGAGAAGCAAGAGCTCTCTCGGCATACTGTTCGCCGCGGATTTTCTTATCTCTTGAACGGTTTTCAAGTTCGGGCAAAAGTCCGAAACTTGCACCCATTGGCTGAAACTTAACTACAGTTTCATCGGTAATATACCTTGCAAGGGCCCCAATCATTGTATTCTCGGGAAGTGTTATTGTTTCTTTCCCGAGAATTCTGTATGCCAGATTAATACCTGCCATAAGTCCTGATGATGCTGACTCCATATAGCCCTCTACTCCTGTGAGCTGACCTGCAAAGAAGAGGTCTTGCCTGCACTTGGCGGAATAATCGCTATTGAGCACGCGGGGACTGTCGATAAAGGTATTGCGATGCATTACCCCGTATCTGACAAACTCTGCATTTTTAAGTGCAGGTATCAGACCAAACACACGTTTTTGCTCGGGAAATTTCAGATTAGTCTGGAAACCTACAAGGTTATACATTGTGCCTTGGGAGTTCTCACGTCGAAGCTGAAGGCAGGCCCAGGGGCGGTGGCCTGTTCTGGGGTCGCGAAGTCCTACAGGTTTCATGGGACCAAAGCGGATTGTATCCTCACCTCTTTGTGCCATAACTTCAATAGGCATACAGCCTTCGTACACTTTAGGGTCAGATACATCGAAGTCGTGAAGAGGTGCACGCTCGGCACTTACGAGCTCTTTATAAAAAAGCTCGTATTCTTCTTTATTCAAGGGACAGTTAATGTAATCATCACCGTCACCTTTGTCGTATCTTGACTGGGCAAAGGAAGTTGCGGGGTCGATACTCTCAGCAGTTACAATAGGTGCCGCCGCGTCAAAGAAGGACAAAGAGCCGCCCATAAGAGATACTATATCATCGCAAAGTGAGTCAGCTGTAAGCGGACCCGTGGCAATAATCGTGGGAGCGTCTTTGGGGATTTCGAGTACTTCCTCGGAGATAACCTCAATGTTAGGGATTGAACGGATTTCTTCAGTTACCAGAGAAGCAAAAATATCTCTGTCTACCGCTAAAGCTCCCCCTGCCGGGACCGTGCACTTATCTGCACATCTGAGCAAAAGTGAATCCAATCTGCGCATTTCTTCTTTGAGAAGTCCTGCGGCTGAGGATGTACGCTGAGCCTTCAGTGAATTTGAGCATACAAGCTCAGCAAATTTATCTGTGTGGTGTGCAGGAGATTTTTTTGAAGGCTTCATCTCATACAGACGAACGAGTATACCGCGCTTTGCAATCTGGTATGCCGCTTCGCAGCCTGCAAGACCTGCACCTACCACATTTACGTAAGTATTATTCATTATTTCTTCTCGTAGCCGCATCCGTCCTTAGCGCAGTACAGAGTGGGCTTTTTACCTTTTTTCTTGAAGAGAACTTCACCACACTGAGGACATTTCTCAGCTGTAGGCTCATTCCATGACATAAAGTTACAGCTCGGATATGACGAACATCCGTAGAATGTTTTTCCTGTTTTTGTTTTGCGGACGATTACATCAGCACCGCAGACAGGGCAGTTCACGCCGATATTCTCTGTGTACTTCTTGACATTCTTACACTCAGGGTAACCGGGGCAAGCTATAAACTTGCCGAATCTGCCCACCTTGATAACCATCTTACGGCCGCATTTTTCACATACAATGTCGGTTTCGTCTTCTTTGAGCTGAATTTTTACACCTTCCATATCGGCTTTTGCTTTTTTGAGATTCTTCTCAAAGTCAGCGTAAAAGTCACCCAAGAGCTCTCTCCACTCAACAGTGCCGCTCTCTACAGTATCAAGGTCCTGCTCCATCTGAGCAGTAAACTTAACGTTTACAATCTTGGGGAAACGTTCCTTCATAAGCTGGGACATTGCCTCTCCAAGTTCTGTAGGATGAAGGAGCTTGCCTGCTCGTTTGACATATTCACGGTTAACAATGGTAGAAATAGTAGCAGCGTATGTGGAAGGTCTGCCGATGCCGAATTCTTCAAGAGCCTTGATAAGGGATGCTTCTGTGAACCTTGAAGGAGGCTGAGTGAAATGCTGGTTGCCGAGAAGTTCTTTAAGCTTCAGAGGCATACCTTTCTCTACAGGAGGAAGTGCACTTTCCTTTACTTCTTCTTCATCCTTTGACTCAACATAAAGCTGTGTAAAGCCGTCAAAATCAACACGATAGCCGTTTGCCTTGAAGATATAGCCGTTTGCCTCGATATCAATCTGAGTTGTTTTCTGGATGCAATCTGCCATCTGGGAAGCTGTGAAACGCTCCCAGATAAGCTTATAGAGCTTGTACTGGTCAGTTGTAAGGTTAGCCTTTACTCTTTCGGGAGTTAAGGTTATTGATGTAGGTCTGATAGCCTCGTGTCCGTCCTGTGCATTGGAACGGGATTTGAAGTATCTGGGCTTTGCAGGAAGGTAAGTCTCACCAAAAGTACTTCTGATATATGATGCAGCCTCGTTCATAGCATCTGTGGAAATACGAAGTGAGTCTGTTCTCATATAGGTGATAAGACCGGTGGGGCCGATTCCCTCAATATCGATACCTTCGTAAAGTTCCTGAGCAATCCGCATTGTACGTCTGGACTGATAGCCAAGCTTTCTGGAAGCTTCCTGCTGGAGTGTGGAGGTAATGAAAGGAGGTGCAGGGGATTTTTTTCTTGTGCCGGTTTTAACCTTGGTTACCGTGTATTCGGCACCTTCAAGGTCAGCGAGAATTTTGTCAGCCTGCTCTTTATTTGAAATCTCCATTTTGCCGTCAGCATTTCCGTAAAGGAAAGCTGAGAACACCTTACGGCTTCCCTTGGGAGTAAACTTTGCGTCAATGCTCCAATATTCCTCGGGCTTGAACGCACGGATTTCGTTTTCTCTGTCAACAATTATACGAACCGCAACAGACTGAACTCTGCCTGCAGAAAGTCCGCGGCGGATTTTCTGGGATACAAAGGGGCTGAGCTTATAGCCTACAAGTCTGTCAAGAATTCTTCTTGCCTGCTGAGCGTTTACAAGGTCAAGGTTTATGGCTCTGGGAGAGCTCATACCTGTTTCTACACCGTATTTTGTAATCTCGTTAAACTCAACACGGTTGGCGTCACTAAGGTCAAGATTGAGAATATATGCAAGATGCCAGGAAATCGCCTCACCTTCGCGGTCAGGGTCAGTTGCAAGATACACTTTATCGCACTTCTTTGCCTGAGCAATAAGCTCGTCAACAAGCTTTTCTTTGCCCTTGATAATCTCATATCTGGGGTTAAAGTTATTATTGATATCAACACTGAGTCTTGCCTGAGGAAGGTCACGGACGTGGCCCATAGAGGCTACTACCTCATAGTCTTTGCCAAGATATTTCTTTATCGTTTTTGCCTTGGCAGGAGACTCAACGATTACGAGATTTGACATAATATACCTCCGAAGATTATTTTATGACGTAATTTCTGCCCGAGATGTCCTTGACAAGGTCGTTCATCTCAAGCACAGATAAGATTCTGAGAACTTTATACACAGGCAAGCCTGACTGTTCTGCAATGGAATCAGTATGAATAGGTGTATTACCAATCAGATAGTATACAGCCTTTTCCTCCTCTGATAAATACACATCAGATTTATGGGAAGGTAAAGGCGAATTGTCTTTTTTAGTGGAATCCACAGAACGTCTGAGTTTAGTGGGAACCGAGGATATAACCTCCTCGGAAAAGCGGTGCGTTGGTTTACAATCAAAACCAACACCAAGATAAAACTCAGCAACATCTCTGTAAGATGTGACGGGTACTGCTCCGTCTTTTATAAGTGCGTTGGAACCTTCCGAATAAGGAGAATCAACATTTCCCATAACAGCAAAGATATCCTTGCCCTGAGTAAGTGCACAGCCGACGGTTATCATAGAGCCGCTTCCCTTGGGAGCTTCTACGACAACAAGGCCTTTTGTAAGTGCAGAAATAATCCGATTACGTTGAGGGAAGTTCCTATTTGATGCAGGAGTGCCCGGAGGATACTCGGAAATAACAGCACCTTTTTCAGCGATAGCCTGACGCATACCTTTGTTTTCACGAAGATAATCAAAGTCGATACCACAACCTAAAACACACACGGTAACGCCACCTTGTTGAAGCACACCTCTGTGGGCGGCACAGTCTATTCCCAAAGCACCGCCGCTTACTACAACAAAACCTGCATCAGAAAGGTTTGCACCAAGTTCAAAGGCTGTACGCACCCCGTAAACAGTGGCTTTGCGTGTACCTACAACAGATACTGAATTAACGTTATCAAAATCAGGAAAGGTTCCCTGAATATATAGAACAGCAGGTGCCGTATCAATATCAGCAAGACAAGAAGGGTAGTCCTCATCCTCAAAAGAAAGAATTCTGTAGCCCAATTCGTTGCATCTTGCTATTATTTTATCGGCAACAGATATGTCGGTTTTAAGCAAGCGGGAAATTTCGCCTTCTGTAAAAACACCGCACAAGCGAAGCTCTGATTCCCCACCATCATAAAGAGTTTTTATGTCAGAATAAACAGAGCACAAGTGTCTGTGCTTTGGATTGCAATATCCTGTTGCCTGAGTAAGCCATATCCAATATCGCGTTCTGTCTGTCATTTTATCATTTCCCACATAAGAATTCCTGCCGCTATAGCAGCATTAAGGGACTCGGCGTTACCGTTCATAGGAATAGTGATGCGCTTCGTGCAAGTATCTACACAGGCATCAGTAAGTCCATTCCCCTCGTTACCGATAGCAACGAGACATTTTCCATCGAAATTACTGTCTGTTACAACCTGCGCATCGCGGACAACCGCCGCATAGGAAGTACCTGTTTTATTAAACTCGGATATAAAATCAGGAGCATTGTCAACAATCATAAAAGGCACACGGTAAAGAGCACCCATTGCTCCGCGACAAACCTTAGGACTGTAAACATCACAGCAATCTTTTGTCATTATAACACCTGAAAGCCCCAGAGCATCAGCTGTTCTGAGGATAGTGCCGAGATTGCTGGGGTCCTGTACATTCTCCGCCAATATATACTTATTATTAATTGTATCTAAATCAATATTATTGTCAAGAGTTTTTATTACACAAATCACCCCTTGAGGTGTCTGTGTGTCACAAGCGGCAGCCATTGCTTTATCGCTTGTAATATAAACATCCTTGCAATTTTCAAGCAAGGGTTTCAAAACCTCAGAATGCTTTGTTAGAGCATTTTCTGTAAGCAGCACGGTAAGCACCTGTGCACCGCTTAAAGCAGCTTCTACACAGACCCGCAGTCCCTCGGCAACAAAGCATTTTTCTTCTCTTCTGAATTTTGAGCTGGTCTGCAATTTTGAAATATATTTAATAAGCTTGTTGTCTTTGCTTGTTATTTCTTTCATTGAATCACCTGAAAATGAAATTAAAAAGTGCGTCCGGCGTAAACCGGACGCAACTCGAGATTTTTATTTAGCAACAACCTGCTCAACGAGCTTTGTGAATGCTGCAGCATCTGCTACTGCGATTTCAGCAAGCATCTTACGGTTGAGAGTGATGTTAGCCTTCTTAAGGCCGTTCATAAATGTGGAATAGTTTGTACCGTTAGCCTTGCAAGCTGCAGAGATACGGGTAATCCAAAGACGACGGAAATCTCTCTTTCTCTGCTTTCTGCCGATATAAGCATAGTTGCCAGACTTCATAACAGCCTGTTTAGCCATCTTAAAGTGTCTTGACTTAGCACCATAGTAGCCCTTAGCAAGCTTTAATACCTTTTTTCTTCTTTTGCGAGTCATCATCGCGCCTTTTACTCTTGCCATTGTATGTTACCTCCGAATCGTTTGATTAATTACTTGTAGGGAATCAGACGCTTTGCCTGACGTGCATTTGTTACATCAGTAACAGCTGTCTTACGAAGACCTCTCTTACGCTTTGTGGTCTTCTTGTTAAGGATGTGGCTCTTGTTAGCGTGTGCACGGATAACCTTACCGTTCTTGGAAAGCTTGAAGCGCCTCTTTGCGCCACTGTGAGTTTTGATTTTAGGCATTTTAATATTCCTCCTGTTATGATTTTACGGGTTTTGGGGCTAAGAACATAAGCATATTACGGCCTTCGAGCTTTGCAGGCTTTTCGATAGTGCAAACCTCCATGCAACCTTCAGCAAATCTCTGCATCAGGTCGTAGCCATACTGAGAGTGACCCATTTCTCTGCCGCGGAAGCGGATAGAAACCTTAACTTTGTCACCCTTGCTGAGAAACTTAATTGCAGCATTGAGCTTTGTTTCAAAGTCGTGAGTATCGATATTCAGTGAAAGCTGAACCTCTTTGATGTTAATAACCTTCTGATTCTTTCTGGCTTCTTTCTCACGTTTAGCCTGCTCGAAGCGGTACTTGCCGAAGTCCATAATTTTTGCTACGGGAGGCTGAGCCTGTGCAGCGATAAGGACAAGGTCAAGGTTCTGCTCCTCAGCAAGTCTCTGTGCGTTCTCAGTAGGCATAATGCCGAGCTGAGCGCCGTCAGAACCGATTACTCTGAGCTCTTCGCATCTGATATCCTCATTGATGAGGGTTTCTTTCTCTTTCTTGCTAATGTTAAAGCACCTCCAAAATGATGTAAAAATAATGCGGACAGAAAGCTTCCGTCCGCATAACAATACTAAATTAACACATCACATAAGAGTGAGAGAAATCTAAAATATTGACCCGTGCAGACGACACCCCACAGGTGAAAGCTTTATGCCTTGCTTTATTGTACGCAAAGAATTATAAACCATCCAAGGTGATTTGTCAACAGTTTTTTCAGAATTTTCGGTTTCTTATTGAAAAAAACACACTCAGATGCTATAATCTGTTAGTATTATATCATATTGTAATGGGAGGCACAAGATGATTAATCAAGAAAATGAATTCAGCTACACAGCTTCAGCCCCTGAAGTTGACCCTGCGGTAATTCAGTTTGACAAAGAAAAAAGAGAAATGAGAAGCACCTGCAACAAGATTGGACTTATGATGATTATTGCTTCAGCGGTGTTTTTAACTTTCAGCTTATTCATTGTATTATCATACAGTATTTTTGAAAGATACCAATCTCTCCCCTCTTTTATCGACTCTGTTCCCGACAATATTATTGGCGGTCTTGCAAATGTTGCCGCCATTGGAATTTG
Organism: Ruminococcus sp.; assembly: GCA_045593025.1. Lineage (GTDB taxonomy): Bacteria > Bacillota > Clostridia > Oscillospirales > Acutalibacteraceae > Ruminococcoides. The sequence continues at coordinate 66,992 of JAZNVW010000003.1, forward strand.
CGGATTCATATTTATCAAATTTTCAAAAAGAAATATTTCTGATGTGCTTATCTTCAAAAAGGTTAGCCCTAAGAAGCTTTTTTCTGTTGTTGCCATAGGCTTCACTGTTTGTATGCTGTCAAATATTATGACAAGCCTTTACCTTGAAATCACTGCTTCGCTGGGCATAAACCTTGATTTTGACTACGAAACACCCGTCAGCAACTCATTTATTGAAATACTGGTATATTTTCTTTCAACCGCTATTGTGCCTGCTTTTTCCGAAGAAATTCTGTTCAGAGGCGCTGTGCTCTCATCCCTGAGAAAACACGGTGATGCCTTTGCTATTTTTGTATCATCCGCCCTCTTCGGACTTTTTCACGGAAATTTTGTTCAGATACCATTTGCCTTCATAGTAGGACTTGTGCTGGCCTGGTCAGTTGTATACACAAACTCTATGCTTCCGGCAATTTTGATTCACGCTGCAAATAACGGTTTCAGTGTATTGAACGATATACTTTATACAAATGCAGAAAGTATGAACATCAACGAAAGCTTTATAGATGCGTTCACCCTGCTTCTTGTCGGTGCAATTGCAATATTGGCTTTAGTTGCTGTTATTAAGTTAGCTAAAAAGGATAAACACTTTCTGAAGCCTGCTAAATACGAAGGTATTCTTGACAGAAAAACAAGAACAAAAATGCTTGTAACAAGCCCCACCATAATCATTTTTACAGTTATGATGCTGTTTGAATCGATTACAACTCTCACACAAGTTTGACAAATGGACAGATACGATTATATGAAAAGAGCATTGGCTCTTGCTGAAAAAGCATCGAAGCAAGGAGAAGTACCTGTTGGTTGCGTCATCGTAAAAGACGGCGAAATCATAGCGGAATGTCACAATCGTTCTTTACAAGACAACATTGCAACAAAACATGCTGAGATGCTTGCTATTGAAACAGCGAGCAAAAAGCTCAGCAGAGCAAACCTTAATGACTGCGACCTTTATGTTACCCTTGAACCTTGCTTTATGTGTGCAGGTGCAATAATAAATGCAAAAATCCGCAAGGTTGTGTTCGGAGCTTTTGACCTGAACTACGGTGCCTGCGGTTCAGCAATCAACTTGTTTTCATTGAATAACATTCATTCTCCCGAATGTTACGGCGGAATTATGGAGGACGATTGCAGTGCTGTACTCTCAGATTTTTTCAGAAAGATACGAAACAACTGAATAAAAAGTAACAGTCGGAACATTTTTTGGTTCCGACTGTTTTTGTTATATACACTAATATTAAATTGAATAAGCACCGTCTTCTGAACGGGACAGAGATGAAGAAAAGAACTCCTTCAAAAATGCAAACATATACTCTGTGTCTTTAGAGCCTGCTGTTTCAAGGGATGAATGCATTGCAAACTGTGCAAGTCCCACATCAGCAGTAATAAGAGAAAGATGTGTATTTGCAATATTGCCGAGGGTTGAGCCACCCGGCAAATCGCTTCTGTTTGAATACTCCTGAAAAGGCACACCGGCACGTTTACACAGAAGTTTTACAAGTGCTGAAGACACTGCATCGGTGCAGTATTTCTGGTTTGCGTTGTACTTGATTACAACACCGCCGTTAGGCTTTACGCAATTATTCTTATCGGTAAGCTCAGGATGGTTGGGATGCACGGCGTGACCGTTATCACAGGAAAGCATAAAACTGTTTGCAATAAAATCAGAAAGACTTCTGTTACACTCATCTATCGAATCAATGCATTTTGAAAGAACAGAGGTGAGAAAATCCGAATCTGCTCCTTGCTTAGTACTGCTGCCTACTTCTTCGTTATCAAAAATTGCAAGAACAGGCATACTGCTTCCATCCTCTGCTGAAATAAAGCCTTGAAGTGACGTGAACACGCACTGCAAATCGTCGATTCTGGGTGCTGTTATAAAATCTCCCCATACAGTTCCTTTATCCGGATTATAAAGGAACAAATCTGCAGAAAGAATGTCCTTAGAATCAATCTGCAGGTAGTCAGCTATACGCTCTGTAACAGAAACAGCATCTGCAGAAACACAACTGTAAAGAGGCACCAAATCCACAGCCGCATTAAGTGTAGTGTTTTCGTTTGCGTTTTTGTTAAGGTGTATTGCCACGTTTGGAATAATTGCCAAAGGTTCCTTAAAATCCACAAGATGTGATTTTACGCAGTCATTAGCAGATACAACAACCCTTCCTGCTAAAGATAAGGGTCTGTCAAGCCATGTTGAGTTAATCATTCCGCCATAACGTTCACAGGAAAGTTTTACGTAAAGACCATCTTCAAAAGAAGAGTTTGACTTTAACTTGAAGCAAGGGCTGTCGGAATGAGCAGAGCCTATCATAAAGCCTTTGAAGTCAGTATTTGGAACTGTGAAAGCAATTAACGAGGATTGGTTTCTGGTAACAAAGTAACTCTCACCTTTATTCAGAATCCAATCTTTTCCCTCGTACAGTTCATTGAAACCGTTTTCTGTCAAAATATCTTTTACCGCCTTGATAGTATGAAAGGCTGTGGGAGAATTATTTATGAAATCTAAAAGTTTACTGTTCATACATTTCACCGTTTAATTTCGATTATTTACGCCATACCATTTTGTTTACTACAGAGGTGTAGGACTGAATTATTCTGACCACTTTAGATGATACATTTTCCTCAAAGTAATCAGGCACAGGTGCAGAATGCTCCCCTGCCTTCACGGTTTCTACCGCTGTATCAACAGCCTGAAGCAAAGAATTTGTATCAATTCCTGCCAGAACAAAGCAACCTTTTTCCATAGCTTCGGGACGCTCTGTGGAAGTACGGATGCAAACTGCCGGAAAAGCTTTTGAGATTGATGCAAAGAAGGCTGATTCCTCAGGCAAAGTACCGCTGTCAGACACAACCGCAAATGCATTCATCTGCAAACAGTTATAATCGTGGAAACCGAGAGGTTCGTGACAAACAACACGGCTGTCAAGTTCAAATTTACTTTCTGTAAGGCGTTTTTTGCTTCTGGGATGACAGGAATACAGCACAGGCATATTGTACTTTTCTGCCATTTTATTAATAGCTGTAAAAAGTGAAACAAAGTTTTCTTCTGTGTCAATATTCTCTTCTCTATGAGCAGAAAGCAGAATGTATCTTCCTTTTTCAAGATTCAGACGTGTGTGGATATCACTTGATTCTATGCTTTCCAAGTTACATCTGAGAACCTCTGCCATAGGACTTCCTGTAACAAAAGTACGTTCCTTTGGCAAACCGCAATCGGCAAGATACCTTCTTGCATGTTCACTATAAGGCAGGTTGACATCAGATATGATATCAACAATTCTTCTGTTGGTTTCTTCGGGCAAGCACTCGTCCTTGCACCGATTTCCTGCCTCCATATGAAAGATAGGAATATGCAGACGCTTGGCACCAATGACAGAAAGGCAGGAGTTGGTATCCCCCAAAACAAGCACTGCATCAGGCTTTATCTCTGCCATAAGTTCGTAAGATTTGGCGATAATGTTGCCCATAGTAGCTCCAAGATGCTCACCTACAGCATCAAGGTAAATATCGGGAGGGGCAAGTCGTAAATCCTTGAAGAACACTCCGTTTAAGTTATAATCATAGTTCTGACCTGTGTGTGCAAGCAGAGTATCAAAATACATACGGCATTTACGGATTACCTCGGAAAGTCTGATAATTTCAGGTCTTGTTCCTACTATGATAAGTAATTTAAGTTTTCCGTTATTACTAAAATCCTTGAATTCCATGAAGTTACCTCTCGTTCTCAATTATCAAGATAGTTGTGAAGTTCCTCGGTAAAAATATCCATTACCTCAAGAAGCTTTGAAGTGCGTTCATTGTGAGAAAACAAAAGTATCAAAGACATAAAGGTTGACCAGGTCATGGGTCTCTTGTTGTTTTCTATAGAAATAATTGTTCCCCTGCTGAGACCGATTTTGTTTGCAAGCTCTTCTTGTGTCATACAAAGCCTTGCACGAAGAACGGGCAGATTCTCTGTCATATTTTCAATAAGCATGTCTTTATTGAACTCCATAGTATCCCTCCGTAAATTATCAATATGTGTAAAATCCCCGATTTAGGTATTAATTTAATTTTACACTAAGCAAAAGTTCAAGTCAACACAAATAGTATTATTTTGAAACATTTTATACCAGAAGTAAATAGTAAGTTACAAAAAAGCCGACCTTCTGAAAAGGCCGGCTTTTATTAGTTATTCACCTGTAAAAAAAGACGAACACAACGCTGATTCTCTGAGAGAAATGTAATCATTATCAGCAACTATTATATGGTCCACAAGCCTGACACCTACAAGAGAAAGTGTCTGATTCAGAACATCCGTTGCCTTGATATCGTTTCTGCTGGGCAGAGCTACACCGCTGGGATGATTATGAGCTATTGCGGCATTGGTAGCGTTATATCTCATTGCAAGGTCAACTATATGACGAACAGGAACATCAGAACCCCAGGTAGTGCCCGTAGCTACTACACCGCAGAAGAGCTCTTTGCATTTAGCATCCATCAGAAGCAAAATTAAATTTTCATCGCCTCTGCCTATAAACTTGTTGATAAAATATTCTCCGATTGTATCAAGAGAAATAATCTTTTCCTGAGAATTATTGCGGTCGTCAAGATACACACGGGCAATATCGGGTATCATACGAAGATACACCGCAACACGCTCTGAAATACCTGCCGCTTTGAGAGAATCTACAGGGGCTTCCAGCACAGCACTGAGAGAGCCGAATTTATCCAAAAGACGATGTGCAATATCGTTGGTATTGATTCGGGTATAGCAATTATACAATATCATCTCGAGAATCTCGTGGTCCTCAAAAGAATCAAAGCCTGTAGCAAGATAACGCTTACGCATTCTTTCTCTGTGGCCTTCGTGAGTATTCATATCAGCAGACATTGTAAATCACTCCCTTCAGATAAACATCCGATGACTTGCACTGAATCAATATGCTATCTCATCCTCAGGAACACCCAAAAGCTTATAGAGCAGTCGGTAAAGCTGAACTGATTCCTCTGCATTAAGGGTAACACAGGCAGACATACCCTCAGGTATATGCACGGCTTTTTCTTTGAGTGCCTGCCCTTCCTCTGTGAGTTCTACTATCAGTACACGCTCATCTGTATCTGAGCGATATCTGCTCACATAGCCTTTAGATTCAAGACTTTTCAGAACAGGAGTAAGTGTACCTGAATCAAGAAAAAGCTTTTTACCAAGCTCTTTAACGCTGAGTTTCTTGTGCTCCCAGAAAACCAACATAGCTATATACTGAGTATATGTAAGGTCCAGGGGTGCAAGGTAGGGTCTGTAAAGCTTAATTGTTTCTCTTGCCGAAGCATAAAGGGGAAAACACAGTTGATTTTGCAGTTTTAATAAATCAGACTTAGTATCAGACATTTCCATGCTCCTTTTCAAATACAAAAACAGATATATTCAGATACATTATAAGGCAACATAGTGATTTTTGCAAGTGCTCTGAAAATTGGAAATTTACTCTGTAGTTATTAAAATCTATAAAATACTCAACAACTGCTCTGCAATGAAAACTGTAAGACAAGACACAGCTGCTACTAAAGTAAGACTTTTCCCTTTTACGGCAAACAGAACCGCTGTCAAAAGCCCCAACGACGCGGCAATTATGTTTCCTGTTGCGTACAAGGCCGCAGGAAAGGTCATAGCAGAAAGAACCGTATAAGGTATGTAATAAAGAAATGAACGTATGTATCTGTTAGTAATTCTCTTTTGAACCGCAGCAAAAGGGATTGCTCGGATAAGATAAGTAGAACCTGCTATTATCAGAAGATAAATCCAGAAACCTGTATCAACCATTATCCTGCTCCTCCTTTACAGGAAATAAAAGAGCACCGAACAAAGCCGCCAAAACAGCACACACACTGACAGAAAAACCGGAAGAAAGAGTATTTATTACAGGTACATAATAAAACAGACAACTGAGCGTCACAGCAACACCCACAACCAAAAGAAGTGTTTTGGATTCTTTTGCCTTAGGTGCAACAATCGCAATAAACATACCATAAATGGCAAGGCAAAGTGCATTCATAACACCCTGAGGCAAAACATTACCGAGCACCGCACCAAGTAGCGTACCAAGTGTCCAACCAAGGTAAGGAAAAACGGTAAGTCCTGAAAAAAACTTAGTGGTAACAACTTCTTCATTTGATGCAACAGCAAAAATCTCATCGGTCATAAAAAAGCCCAGAATCCAGCGTCTTAAACCAGAAAACTGCGGTGATGTTTTTTGAGATAAAGAAACAGACATAAAAGAATATCTGATATTGACAGTAAGCTGAGAAATTAACATCTCTATGTACTGAGCAGGATTCAGCATTATATTTATACCTGCAAGCTGACCTGCTGAGGTCAGGGTGGTCATAGATATAAGCACAGCCTGCCACCACTCAAAGCCGTAAGAAACTGCAAGAATACCAAAAGTAAAGGAAACGGACAAATATCCTAGTCCGATGGGTATTCCCGATTTCAATCCTTTTATAAAATCTTTCATATAACTTCCTTCAAGTTAATCGTTTGTAAGATTACCGTTGCCGTTTACGGGGATAGCCTCTCCCAGATATGTAGGCTCCGGCTTAAAAACTACAGAAAGGAAATCCTTGTTGCGTGCAAGAATTTCTCTTACATCTCTGTTCATCTGGCCTGCATAAGTATTATAGTCGCAATGAACTCCGCAGGCTTCAAGTCCCAGTTTATCGGCAATAAACAACGCACGGTACAAATGGTACTGTTGGGTAACAATCACAACCTTTTCTGCCTTGAAAATTTCTTTGGCACGATAAATGCTTTCATAGGTCGAAAAGCCGGCGTGGTCCATAAAGACATCTTCAGAGGGAACCCCTGCGTTTATGGCATATTGCTTCATTGTGTTTACTTCATCATACTCAGTCTGTCCGTGGTCACCGCTCATAAGTATTTTAGGGGCAACACCTGCAAAATACAGCTCCAGACCGCGTTCGAGCCTGTCTCTGAGCATATCAGAGGGAGTGCCGTCAGCTCTGACCTGACAACCGAGAACAACGATACAATCTGCTTGCTCAATTGTTTGTATATCCTCAGGAGCAACAAGATGTTTTGAGCCAATGTGCTTTACGTAGAAATTCACACCCAAAACAAGAGCTGAACACAAAAGGCACAGGCACAGTACAACAATAAAAATCCTCTTAAAGCATTTCTTAAGTTTCACAATCATACCTCCCTTATATCAGAAGCTAATAATAACACATTTACAAAGCTTATTCTACAATCTTAATCAAAATTTAATAAAAAACTAAACTGACAGCGTAACACCGTCAGTTTAGAATAAACATTATCAGATTTCAGGGGCAATGTAGTTGCGTTCTTCCAGGGCTTTTTCAATGTTATCAAGAACCTCTTCAGAGTCTGCCCGCACAGTGTGGTAATGATAACCGCCTGTAATATTCATAAGCTCTGTGGATTTACCGCTTCTGACGCCTTCGATAAACTGTCTGACGTGAAGACGAGAGAAAATATTAAGCTTTGCAGAAACCTTGCCATATACTTTGTGCCACACAAACACGTCCACAACGGTTCCGCCAAGGTCAACAATTGTATTGAGTTCATCTTCTGTTTGCTCAGTTGTGTGAAAAAGTTTGAATACTCTTTCTACCAAAGGTGTGTTCTGAATTATGTAGCCGTTATGAGTAGAGAGAATTTCGTAACCGGAAGCTTTAAGCAGGGAAATATCCTGAACTATAATCTGTCTGGAAACTGAGAATTTTTCAGAAAGAGTACCGCCTGATACTGCAGAAGCCTCTGACATCAGGTAGTTTACTATTTCTTTTCTTCTTTCATCTGCTTTCATAAGTCACCTCTTGCAAATCAAATTGCGTGCAGGTTCTTAAGAGAAAGGTCAAGAATGGGAGAAGAATGAGTTAATGCACCGCTTGAAATATAATCAACACCGATATCAACAAGTCTTGCTATATTTTCTTTTGTAACATTACCTGAACACTCTGTCTGAGCCTTGCCCTTAGTAAGTCTTACTGCCTCTTTCATATCTTCAACAGACATATTATCAAGCATAATTATATCTGCACCGGCATCAAGTGCTTCTCTGAGCATATCAAGGTTTTCTACCTCTACCTCAATCTTGCGAACAAAGGGTGCGTATTCCTTAGCCATTCGGATGGCTTCCTTTACAGAGCCTGCGGCACCGATATGATTATCTTTGAGAAGCACACCGTCACTGAGGTTATAACGGTGATTGTAACCGCCGCCAACAGTTACGGCATATTTTTCGAATATACGCATACAGGGAGTGGTTTTTCTTGTATCAAGAAGCTTGGTTTCGGTGCCTTTGAGTAAATCTGCTATGCTTCGTGTGTAGGTGGCAATACCGCTCATACGCTGTAGATAATTGAGAGCTGTACGTTCGCCTGAAAGGAGCACTCTGATATCACCGCGGATAACACCCAGTTTCTCACCTTTGCGGACAAAATCCCCGTCTGCGCAGAAAAACTCAAACTCTGTCTTATCATCAAGAAGCTCAAAAACACGCTTAAACACGCCAAGTCCTGCAATTACTCCGTCTTCTTTGCAAATAAGCTCAACCTCGCCAAGCTGATAATGAGGCATTACGGAATTGGTGGTGATATCCTCACTTGTGATGTCCTCTTTAAGGGCGGCTAAAATAAACTCGTCTGCGTTCATTTTCATTGTAATATTATTCATTTTTTTGTTTCTCCTTTTCAATGGCAGTCAGCACTGACTCCTTATATTTTTCTTTATACCCCTCATAAGACATCGGGCTAATCTCAGTTAAGGGAAAATCGGATACATCAGAATATTCAGATGCAATCTGCATCGCCGCACGCTTTGCAAAAACAAGGCTTTCAAGCAAAGAATTGCTTGCTAATCGGTTTTTGCCGTGAACACCGTTACAGGCAGTTTCTCCCACTGCATATAGCCTTTTCATGGAGGTTTTGCTGTACAAATCTACATCAATGCCACCCATAAAGTAGTGCTGTGAAGGCACAACAGGTATTGGCTCGCAAGTTACGTCGTACCCTTCTTCCAAACAATGCTGATAGATATTTGGGAAATGGGTTTTGATTTCTTCCTGAGGTATAGGTGCAAAAGAAAGCCAGACGTGCTCCGAGCCTTCCTTTTTCATCTGCTCAAATATGGCGTTAGCCACTACATCGCGAGGCAAAAGCTCGTCAACAAACCTTTCACCCTTTGCATTGAGAAGGATTGCTCCCTCTCCTCTGACAGATTCAGAAATAAGAAACTCTCTGCCCTGTTTCTTTGTGTAAAGGGTTGTGGGGTGAATCTGGATATAATCTATATTTTTAAGTTTGATATCATACTTAAGAGCAAGCGCCAGAGCGTCACCTGTTAAATGCCTATAATTGGTGGAATGCTTAAAGAGACCGCCGATTCCGCCTGTGGCTAAAACGGTATAATCAGCATTAATAACCGTATATTCATCGTCTTTATCGTGTCCGATGATTCCGATACATTCATTGTTATCACATACAAGGTCCACCATGGTAAAGTTTTCGATGAGAGTTATATTTGCTCTTTTTCGCACCTCACACAGAAGCTTAGATGTAATCTCCTTGCCTGTTTCATCCTCGTGAAAAAGTATTCTTTCGCTTGAATGCGCACCCTCTCTGGTATAAGCAAAATCTGAACCTTCTCTTTCAAACTGAACATCAAATGAAACAAGGTCGTTAATAACGTCACGAGAGGAGTTTATCATAATCTCAACGGACTCAGGGGTGTTCTCATAGTGACCTGCTTTCATTGTATCCTCATAAAAAGAGTTAAAGTCGCTTTCATCACGAAGCACACAGATACCGCCCTGAGCAAGGAAAGAATCGCTCTTTTCCGCTTCATCTTTAGTAACAATTATTATACTTTTTTCTGATGGCAAATTCAGCGCACAGTATAGTCCTGCAACGCCGGAGCCAACAATTACAACATCTGTTTTCATAATTTACTTTGCAAGCTGAAGCATTCTGTCAAGAGGGGCAGTCGCCTTCTTGCAGATTTCAGCACTTACTTTTACAACCCTGTCTTCCTTCTCTAAAACCGAGAGGATTTTTTCGGGAGTGTTAAGTTTCATATCTGCACAACATGGATGAGGATTAGGGAAATAAAAATGCTTAGAGGGATTGTCCGTAACAAGCTTAAAATCCACACCCTCTTCAGTACACACAATAAATTGTGATGCTGTTGTGTTTTTTGCAAATTCAATAATCTCTGCGGTACTGCCAACAAAATCCGACATAGCAACAACCTGAGGCTCGCACTCGGGATGAGTGAGTACCAATGCATCGGGATGACTTGACTTTTCAAAGATTAATTGCTCAGCGGTGATTTTCGCATGAATGGGACAGCATCCGTCATTGAGGATAATATTCTTCTCTGGGACTTGCTCCTTGACAAATCTGCCCAGATTACGGTCCGGTATAAAGAAGATGTTCTTATTGGGAAGTGCTTTAACAATGTTGACAGCATTGGAAGATGTAACACAAACGTCACTATTACTCTTTAGTTCAGCGGTAGAGTTAATATAGCACACAACTGCCAGATCCTCATACTGAGCACGCATTCTTTCAATAAGCCCCTCTTCCACCATATGCGCCATAGGGCAATCAGCCGTTAAATCAGGCATAAGAACCTTTTTTTCGGGGTTGAGAATTTTGGCACTCTCCCCCATAAAATACACACCGCAAAAAACGATTATATCTGCATTACTCTGCTTTGCAACCTTTGCAAGGTAAAAAGAATCACCTACATAATCGGCAATTTCCTGTACCTTTGCAGGTGCATAGTAATGAGCAAGAATTACTGCGTTCTTTTCCTTTTTTAATTGTTGAATTCTGTTAAACATACAATCTTTCCTTTATTAAAGGTTTACGATAAAAATTATAACATCACACTTTACATCTGTCAACTTATCTGTAAACCCAAAGATAGGTGACAAAACCACCGAAAAACTATCATCAATGTACAAAAAAGCAACCGAAACAGTTAATTTCGATTGCTTTAATTAAAACATATATTATTTCTTAAGAGAATTTACGCGTTGTGCTGCAAGCATAATTCCAAGTTTGCCTGCATCAAAGTCGTGAGCACCCTGAAGCCATACTGCATAAGGCGGACGCAAGGGTGCATCACAGGAAAGTTCAATAGATGAACCCAGAGTGAATGAGCCTGATGCCATAACAACCTGGCAGTCGTAGCCTGGCATATCGGAGGGTTCGGGAACAACAAAGCTGTCCACAGGAGATGCCGCCTGTATTCCGCGGCAGAACTCCACAAGCTCCTGTGCATCAGAAAGCTTAAGAACCTGAATAATATCTCCTCTGTCTTCGTTGTATCTTGGGGTAACCTCGTAACCTAAAAGCTCAAACAATGCCGCAGAGAAAACAGCGGTCTTCATTGCTTCGCCTGTAATATGAGGGGCGTTGTAAGCTCCGAGGAACATCTCTCTGACAGTATCAAGAGTTGCACCAAGCTCCTTGCCTGTACCGGGAGTAGTAAGGCGGAACGCCGCCTGTTCAACCAAATCGCGTCTGCCTGAGATATATCCGCCGGTGCGGGCAATGGCACCGCCCGGATTTTTAATCATAGAACCTGCCATAAGGTCTACACCGCAACTATGGGGAGATTCATATTCTACAAACTCACCGTAGCAATTATCAAGCATAATCACAGAATCCGGAGAAATCTTTCTTGTAAGCTCGCAGATTTTCTTAATATCTGAAAAAAGAAGTGAAGGCCGCAGTTCATAACCGCGTGAACGCTGAATATATACCATTTTCGGCTTATCAAAGAGCTTCTTTTCTATAGCCTCATAATCCAGGGTGCCGTCTGCTTTCAGGTCAACTTCCTCATACTTCACTCCAAAGTCTTTGAGTGAACCAGAATAATCTGAGTTTATACCGATTGTTCCGCGGATTGTATCATAAGGAGTTGATGCCACAGAGAGCATTGTGTCACCGGGACGCAAAACAGCAAAAAGAGCTATACATAAAGCATGGGTACCGCTTACAAAGTTATGACGAACCAAAGCATCTTCTGCATCAAAAGCAAAGGAGTACACCTCGTCAAGAGCATCTCTGCCGCGGTCGCCGTATCCGTATCCGCTGCTTCCGCCAAACATTGATTCGCTTACCCTTGCATTCTGAAAAGCCTTGAGCATCTTAATCTGATTATACTCTCTGATTGCATCTATGCGCTCGAACTGCTCACGGCACATAAGAATTGCTTTATCAGAAGCATCTCGGATTGTTTTATCAACATCAAAAAATCTGAACATATTTACCTCACAGCAGGTATTTATACCAAGTTGACTCCTTGGTAAACCCGCACTTTTTATAAAATTCAACATTGTGATTTTCACACAGAAGTCTGTATGTAACCTGTTCATTACTGCACAAGGTTATAAGTACAGCAGCAGAGAAACCATTTCCGCGGAAATACTGAGAAGTATATACAAAAGGAATAACAGCTTCTTTATTTTCATTTTCAAACACAGACGCAACACTTACAGGCTTATTATCCCTTATCAGACCATAAACCGACAAAAGGTTATGCCGCATCTGATGAGCTGTATTGAGAAAAAAGTCTGTTTCTTTGCTTATTCCAAACCCTTCACACACAAGAGAAGCAACAAGTTTAGGTTCCGTGCACAGAGATACATTTATGTCGGGTACTGAATTTGCTCTGCCCTTTGTGGACATAACAGCACATTCCTGCTCAAGTATATCCGCATCAAGAAGTGCATCGCTTATAACCTCGGTATCTGTAAAACCTCTTAAAAAACCAGAAAGTTCTGAAATATCACAGCCAACATCCGATAGACAATAAACTGTCTGATTATACCTGAAAATCAAAGCAGTTGTGTTTGAATTATCATTAGTCTGTATGTAAAACTGAGCAAAGTCAAATTGTGTACCGTAGGAACTGAGATACAGCTCAACGATATTACGGATTGCTGTATTCCCGAAGTTCATACGAAGAACAGAAAAAACTTCTTTAGTATCGTTTGAAAGATATATCATATCAACTCAAAGCATTTACCAAGGACATAAAATGTTCACCGCGCTGTTCAAAATCACGGTACATATCAAAGCTTGCAGATGCAGGAGAAAGTGCTACAATATCACCTTTCTGAGCATTTTTTCTTGCAAGGCTGACGGCTTCTTCCATACTGTCTGCGTAAAGAATATTAAGTAATCCGTCTTTGTAATTTGTAGAATTTTTGACTGCTTCTTCAATTTTTGAACCGGTTGCACCCATAAGAATGAGGGTTTTCACTTTGTCGCAAATCACAGGTCCCAATGGTGCGTAAGGTATATTTTTATCATATCCGCCACAGATGAGGATGAGTTTTTGCTCAAAGAGAGAGAGCATACCGCAGGCTGTACGGGTGGGAGAAGATGCAATGGAATCGTTATAATAACGAACACCCTCAAATTCACGGACAAGCTGTGCTCTGTGTTTGACACCGTTAAATTCTCTTGCAACTTTAAGAATAGTGTCGTTTTGGACAAAATCTTTCACTGCACAAATAGCCGCAAGGAAGTTTTCAACGTTATGAAGTCCGGGAATTCTTATGTCACTTACAGACATAATCTTTTCTTCGGTAATCCCATCTGTGTAGAAAATATCGTCCTTTGTTGCGAAAGCACCCAAAGAAGGCTTTTGTGTGCGGGAGAAACAGAATACATCGGCAGATGTGCTGTCTTTGAAAGAATAAGAAATATCATTATCGATATTGAGAACAGCTTTGTTGCCTTTTTGCTGAAAAGCGACAATATTACGTTTTGCATCAATATATTCGTTCATATCCTTATGAACATCAAGATGATTGGGAGCTACATTGGTAACAACCGAGACACAGGGACTTTTACGCATTGAAATAAGCTGGAAGCTTGAAAGCTCAACAACAGCAAAGTCATCTTCCTTGATATCATAAATCTCAGGCATTAGAGGATTGCCGATATTACCGCCGAGATGCACTGTATATCCCTCATTCTTGAGAAGTTCTGAGATAATGGTAGTAGTGGTTGTCTTTCCGTCAGAACCTGTTACAGCAATAATCTTGCAAGGACAAAGCTCAAAGAAAAGCTCCATTTCCGAGGTAACTGCAACGCCGTCCTCTCTCATACGGGAAAGTACGGGACTGTTATAATTCATACCGGGAGTACGGAAAACACATTCAACCTGAAGATTGTCAAGATAACCTTCTCCAAGGCAAAGGGTAGCACCGAATTCTTCTGCCATCTGAGCGTTTACACCAAGGGATTCACGCTCACGGCTGTCGCAGGCAAAAACTTGTGCACCGCATTCGCAGAACATTTTAATAAGCGGCAGATTACTTCTTCCAAGTCCGATAAATGCTACCTTCTTACCTTTTACTGAATCAAAATACTCTTTAATTTTATTCATAAACAAACCTCCGTAAAATCGAAGTTATATGAAACATATATTAACACATCACTTAATAATACAACAATATAAAGAAAATATCAACAGACAATGGTATTTTTTACATAAAAAAACAGACGGCAAAACACCGTCTGTATTACACAAAATATTATAAAGGGAAAATCAGTTTTCTCTTCCGAGAAGATAATCAACAGAAACCTCGAGAATATCGGCAAGAGCAACAAGCTCCACATCGGTTACATAGCGAATCTGGCCCTCAAGTTTTGAGAGTCCTGATGCGTTCATATCAACGCCGTTTACCTGAAGCTGAGCAAGGAGCTCCTTCTGCTTCATACCGCGTTTTTTTCTGGCTGCTTCAACTCTTGCACCGATAAGATTACGGTCGCCGAGTTCCTGTTTACGTAGTCTCATACTGATACTCCCTTAATATATAATCTGAACTATTATATTTAATTCCAAAAAAGAATTCTATAATGCAATTAAACTTTAGTGGAACTTAATTATAATGCCATAATCGAAAAAAATCAAGTCCTTTTTGTAAATAAAATTAAAAAATTGAAATATTTTGTTAACTAAGATTACAAAATCATTAAGTTGTTACTTATTAACCAAGTTTTTTGTCAATATTAAAATTTTCACTTTATTATTTTCAAAAGTGATGATATTATATTAAAGTAACATACATACTACAGATATGTAAATCGGGTGATGATATTATGACAAATTCAATAAACACAAGAAATCTGACACTTCTTACTGATTTTTATGAGCTTACTATGGCGGGGGGATACTTTGAGTGTAACCTCAAAGACCGCATTGCTTATTTTGATATGTTCTACAGAAGCAATCCCGACAAGGGCGGATATGCAATTATGGCAGGCGTAGAACAGATGGTGGAATATCTGACTAACCTGAAATTTACAGAAGAAGACATTGAGTACCTCAGAAGCAAGCAGATGTTTTCTGAAAGCTTCCTTGAATATCTCAGAGACTTCAGATTTGATTGCGATGTATGGGCAGTTCCCGAAGGCACACCTATATTCCCCGGTGAACCTATCGTTACCGTAAGAGGTCCTCTGATTCAGGCACAGTTTGTAGAAACCATGATACTCCTCTCAATAAATCATCAGAGCCTTATTGCAACAAAAGCCAACCGTTTAAGACGTGCCGCCAAAGGCAGAGCAGTTATGGAATTCGGCTCACGACGCGCTCAGGGCTATGACGGAGCTATTTACGGAGCAAGAGCCGCATATATCGGAGGTTGTATCGGTTCTGCCTGTACAATCTGCGAAAGGGATTTCTCGGTACCTGCACTGGGAACAATGGCTCACTCCTGGATTCAATCCTTTGACACAGAATACGAAGCCTTTGCAAATTATGCAAGACTTTATCCTGACAACTGCACCTTGCTTGTTGACACATATAACACCCTCAAAAGCGGTGTGCCCAATGCAATAAAAGTATTTGATGAGGTATTGGCTCCCTTAGGCAAAAGACCGAAGGGAATCAGAATTGACAGCGGAGATATCACTTACCTTTCAAAGAAGGCAAGAAAGATGCTTGACAATGCAGGTTATGAGGACTGCAAAATCTGTGCTTCAAATTCCCTTGATGAGTTCATAATCAAGGATATGCAGCTACAGGGTGCCCAGATTGACACCTACGGAGTTGGTGAAAGACTGATTACATCATCATCCTCCCCTGTGTTCGGCGGAGTTTACAAGCTGGTTGCCATTGAAAAAGATGCTGTTATTACCCCTAAAATCAAAATCAGCGAAAACGTAGGAAAAATCACCACTCCCTGTTTTAAGAGACTTTACAGACTTTATGACAAGGAAACAGGCAAATCCATTGCGGATGTTATAGCTCTGCACGATGAAGAAATAGACGACACAAAGCCTTATGAAATATTCGACCCTGTGAACACATGGAAAAGAAAAACGATTGAAAACTTCACTGCAGTAGATATCAGAAAGAAATATATTGAAAAAGGAAAACTTATAGAAAAAATGCCTGATATAAAAGAAATCAGAGCATATTGTGAGAGCCAGCTGGAAACACTCTGGGACGAGGTTACAAGATTCGAAAATCCTCACACCTACTATGTTGACCTTTCTCAGAAGCTTTGGGACATAAAAAACAGTCTGCTTAACGAAGGAAAAAAATAACCGTTAATAAAAAGAACCTGTCGAAAGACAGGTTCTTTTTATTATGCGACTGAATCTGTAAGCCGAGTTCTGTTGTAAGCAGTCATCTATCTTGGCAGGGTGTTACCACCGCTGCTCAATGCCACCTCCCCAAGACGCGCCGAGCAGACGCTTTGTGTCTTTCCACGGTGTTGCTCCGAATAGGGTTTACAGGGCAATCGGGTCTCCCCGATTCCGGTGAGCTCTTACCTCGCCTTTCCACCCTTACCTGAATAATCAGGCGGTATATCTCTGTTGCACTATCCCTAGGGTCGCCCCCGGCGGCCGTTAGCCGTTATTCTCGCTCTATGGAGCTCGGACTTTCCTCGGATACAGCCTTTCGGCTTATACCCGCAACTGCTCAATCCACTCGCAATTATTGATTTTATATCATCATTTATGTTTTGTCAATGTAAAGTTGTGCATCTTCCTTTGGTAAGGATTTTGCAAAAAACAGCAAATCTTCTCGTGTGTTTTCACATTTTCCTTTAATAACCAGTTTAAGAAGTGTGTTCAGAGCATGGCTGATTGCCTTTCCCTTAAATCCCATATCAACCAAGTCCGTGCCATTGACTGCAAGCTGTGAAAGCTTGTAGCAGTCGCCCCTTGAAATAATCTGCTGTGCTTCTTTGATTACTGCTTCTCTGTGGAAAAGTTTGTCATTTCTGCGGTACTCGGACTGAGCAAGCGTATCTGCATTGCTTATCTCCATAAGCTTCCAGAAAAGCTCCTCGCCCATTTCGGAAAGCACGCGCTTTATGTCTGCACCCATAAGACGGAAACGTTCATCGTGATGCTTTATCAGCAAACATACATCATCAATAAAATTATGTGAAAAACCAAACCTTCTGAGGATATCACAGGTCATCTGTGCACTTATCAGCTGATGCTTTTTGAAATGTTCTATCCCCATATCATCGGTGGTCTTTGCAAAAGGCTTTCCGATATCGTGAAAGAACACTGCAAAACGGACAACCTCGTCATCGTTTGGTGCGTTTTTCAAGGCTTTAAGGGTATGTGTCCACACATCATAAATATGATGAGGATTGTTCTGTGAAAGGTCAAACATAGGCTTGATTTCGGGAATTACTACAGCGAGCACATCTCTGAATTCAGAAAGAACTGTGCAGGCGTTATCAGACATAAGTATACCCTTAAGTTCCTTGCGGATTCGCTGAGGATGAACAAGCCCCAGATTATCTTTGAGAAGATGCATTGCATCTGCGGTTTCATTTTCAATAGTAAAACCAAGTCGTGATGCAAAGCGGACACCGCGCAGAATTCGCAAAGCGTCCTCAGAGAACCGCTCAAAAGGTTTACCTGTACAGCGGATAACCTTATTATGAATATCAGCAATTCCGCCAAAAGGGTCAATAAAGCCTGCTTTTCCAGAGTAAGCAACAGAGTTTATGGTAAAATCTCTGCGTGCCAGGTCCTCGCGGATATTGCGGGCAAAGGTGACGGAATCAGGATGACGGGAATCTGTATATTCTCCGTCACAGCGATAAGTGGTAATTTCAAAGGGTTCGTTATCAACAACAACACATATTGTGCCAAATTCTCTGCCGATGTCAATGGTAGCATATTCACTGAAACACCTGCAGATTTCATCAGGCAGAGCATTGGTGGTAAAATCCCAGTCCTGAGGCACATTGCCCATAACGGAATCACGGACACAACCGCCTACTGCAAAACATTCAAAACCGTTATTTTCCAATATATTAAAAATCAATTTACATTTTTCGGGAATAGCTATCAAGATTTTCACCTCAATTTATATTATACCACATAAAGAAAATATAATAAAGACTTGGAATTATTAGAAATTTTCGCAATCTGCAAGGTCAAGTACGATATTCTTTGGTAAGTGATTTTGTTGAAAAGTTACTTTCCACTTTAATCTTTTGTCAAATACAAAAAATAAATTTGAAAGAAAGGAGGTGGACAATGAAAAAAAGAAAAGTATTTTCGATATATTTAGCTTTAATAATTATAATTTCATCGGTTTATACAACACAGATTTATGCTGCCGAAAATGAAAAAGTTATATTGGGCGGAACGCCCTTCGGGATAAAAATGTTTTCTCAGGGACTTATGGTTATAAAAACCGAAGCAGTAAAAACAATAGAAGGCAGAACCTGCCCGGCAGAGAAATCGGGAATCAAGGTTAATGACATTATAGTTTCTGCAAATGAAAAAGAAATCAAAAGCAACGAAGAATTAGCGAAAATAATAGAAAACTCTGAAGGTGAAAATGTAAGAATTGAGCTAAAAAGAAACGAACAACTAATAAAAACAATTATAGCACCTGTTAAAAACGATGAAGGAATTTACAAAGCAGGTCTATGGGTAAAAGACAGTGCCGCAGGTATTGGCACGGTAACATTTTTCACAAAAGAATCAAATGGTTTTTGTGCACTTGGACACGGAATATGTGAAAGCAATACAGGTATGCTGATACCCCTTGCCTACGGGGAAGTAGAGAACGCATATATTGCCTCTGTAACAAAAAGTTCTGACGGTAAGGTTGGTGCCCTTAACGGGTACTTTACAAATGGAACCATCGGTACAGCTACGCTTAACAGTAATGAAGGTATATACGGAACATCGGATTACTGCTCAGGCACAGAAATTGAGATTGCAGACTGCAAGGATATAGAAGTCGGAAAAGCAAAGATTTACACGACTGTTTTCGGTGAACAGCCTGAATACTATAATGCGGAAATTGTTAGAATTGGCAGAAACAACCAGCAGGCAGATATGATTATAAAGATTACCGACAAAGAATTGCTGGAGCGTACAGGCGGTATTGTGCAGGGAATGTCCGGCTCGCCTGTTATTCAGAACGGAAAGCTTGCAGGTGCTGTGACCCACGTTATTATTGACGATGTAGACTGCGGTTACGCAATCTTCGCCCAGAGAATGTTTGAAGTACTTGCAGAAACTTGTAGTTAATTGATGAATTATGCTGTCAGTATTTGACTTCAAACTTATTATTTGAAAATTTGAAAAAAATTTAACTGGTAACTATTGCTATTTTTACCATATTGTGGTATTATTTCACCATCAAATAAATTTATTGGAGGATGAAATATGGACAGCAACATCAAATTTTTAATTACAGAAGAAAAATCTCAGTTTGGAGAAGATAGTCTGCGAGCTTTTGAAACAGCAGGTTTCTCCCCTGTTTTCTGCGAGCGCGACGGTGAGGAGGTTTTGCGAAAAATCAAAGATGAACACCCGAGAGTTGTATTTATGGATGTGTTTATGTCGAAACTTGACAGTATCGGTGTTATGAAAACACTGAGCAAAGATACAACAGACAGGCCTTTATTTGTGATTTTGTCAACCTTTAACAGTCCTGCTCTTGAAAGAGAGATTATGAGCTGCGGTGCAGATTACTTTGTAATTAAACCTTACAATCTGACTAACTTGCTTGAAAACATTAACAATCTTATTAACGGCGAACACAGTAAAGGAGCAATCAGAAGATTTGATATATCGGGTTCTATTGAAATCAGAGTTACTGAAATATTGCATCAGATTGGTGTTCCTGCTCACATCAAAGGTTATCATTACCTCAGAGATTCAATAATTATGTCTGTGGAAAAACCGGAGATAATCAACGCTGTTACAAAAAAACTTTATCCAACGGTAGCAAAGAAATACGAAACCACATCCTCAAGGGTAGAGCGAGCTATACGGCACGCAATTGAAGTTGCCTGGGACAGAGGCGACGTTGACGTACTGAACTCCTATTTCGGATATACAATCCACATCAGCCGCGGAAAACCCACAAACTCTGAATTCATTGCAATGATTGCAGATAAACTGAGATTACAACTTAAAAACGCAAGCTGAAAAAGTGACCTCTGCCAAATATCTGACAGAGGTCACAATTATATTTATTGACAACAAATACAGGTATGATAAAATAAAAATATATAAAAACAGAAGGAGGTTTTATATGAAAAAAGAAGTTTTTGATGTAAAAGGAATGTCCTGTTCTGCTTGCAGCAGTGCTGTGGGTGCCTGTGTTTCAAAGCTTGAGGGAATAGATAAAGCTGACGTCAACCTGCTTACTAACTCAATGTCGGTAGTTTATGATGACAGTAAGGTTTCTGCTGATGATATAATCTCAGCCGTAAAAAGTGCAGGTTATGACGCTGATATAAAGAAGCCTGAATCAAACGCAGAAAAACAAAGCACACTGAACAAAGATGCAAAGATAATATTAATTCGACTAATTGTTTCTTCGGTTTTTTTATGTCTGCTTATGCTTGTGTCTATGGGACATATGGTAGGAATAGATATTTTTACTCACGAACAAAAGCTCCTGAAGGGGTTTGTGGAAATAGTTTTGCTTCTGCCTGTGGTTATACTGAATTTCAGGTTCTTCACCTCCGGATTCAAGGCACTGATAAAACTCAATCCAAACATGGACTCTTTGATTGCAGTAGGTGCTACAGCCTCAATCGGTTACAGCATCTGGCAGATGGCAACAGGAGGAGCTGACCACTACTACTTTGAGTCGGCATCAATGATTCTGACATTTATCACCATCGGAAAATACCTTGAGAGCAAGTCCAAAGCAAAAACCACAAGTGCTGTTACAAAACTTATGGATTTGTCACCTAAAACTTCCATAATACTTGTAGACGGTGTTGAGAAGGAAATTGACTCCAAGGACATTAAACAAGGTGACATTGTAGTAGTAAAAGGCGGTATGAGTTTTCCTGCTGACGGAGTGGTTCTAAGCGGTAACGGTACAGCAGACGAGTCTGCAATTACAGGCGAAAGCCTTCCTGTTAACAAAAGTGTAGGCACCGGTGTTACCGGAGGCACAATACTTCTCAACGGTTACCTTCACTTCGAAGCAAAGAAAGTTGGCGAAGAAACAACCCTTGCAGGAATAATCAGACTTGTTGAAGAAGCCACACTCACAAAACCTAAAATTGCAAGGCTTGCGGACAAAATCAGCCGTATTTTTGTACCAGCTGTCATCCTTATTGCCATAGTAACTACCCTTGTGTGGTACCTTGTTACTAAAGACTTTGAGACCTCACTCAATTTTGGAATTTCTGTCCTTGTTATTTCCTGTCCATGTGCACTTGGACTTGCTACACCCACTGCTATTATGGTGGGTACCGGTAAAGCCGCAGAACTACAGATTCTTATTAAATCAGCAGAGGTCTTTGAAGCAGGTGCAAAAGTAAGCACAGTCATGCTTGACAAGACAGGTACTATCACAAACGGCAAACCTGTTGTGACAGATTTCACAACAGAAGCAGCAGACAAAGCTGACTTGATGGCTGTTTGCAACGCTATAGAGAGTATGAGCGACCACCCGCTTGCACAGGCGGTAGTTGAATACACAAACTCGGACGTAAAGCTTATTGTTGAAGATTTTGAATCGGTAACAGGCAAAGGCGTCAGCGGTATGATTGAAAACACAAGATACTCAATCGGAAACAGAGCTTTTGTTTCAAAAGGCAAGATTAGCAAGAACCTGAGTGAAAGGAGCGACGAGCTTTCAACACAGGGCAAAACAGCGGTCTTTGTAATGAAAGACAATGAAATTATTGCAGTCATCGGAATTGCCGACACTGTTAAAGACACCTCTAAGGAAGCAGTGAAACTGCTTAATGCTCACAAAATTGACACGGTTATGCTTACGGGTGATAACCGAAGAACCGCTGAAAGCATAAAAGCTCAGGTGGGAATAACTGATGTGAGAGCCGAGCTTTTGCCTTCGGAGAAAAACGAGATTATCAGACAGTATCAGCTTGACAGAACTGTTGCAATGGTTGGAGACGGAATTAACGACTCCCCTGCTCTGGCGGCGGCAAATGTAGGCATTGCTTTGGGCGCAGGAACGGATATAGCAAAGGAATCAGCTGATGTGGTGATCATCAGAAACGATTTAAGAGATGTTGACACAACTTTACTTATATGCAGGAAAGTTATGAAAAACATCAAAGAAAATCTTTTCTGGGCTCTGATATACAACTCAATCGGTATTCCCATAGCAGCAGGTGTATTATACAGCAGATTTGGCATTGCACTCTCACCTATGCTTGGAACCATAGCAATGAGTTTAAGCTCGATTTGCGTTATTTCAAATGCTTTAAGGCTAAAAAGAATAAAAAGAAATTACGATATTCAAATCAGAAAGGAAACAAACAAAATGAAAACTGTATATATTGAAGGAATGATGTGTCCTCATTGCTCTGCAAGAGTGACGGAAATATTGAAAGCTATGGATGAAAATGTAGTTGTTGACCACACAAAAGGAACAGCTGTTATCAGAGTAGATGCAGACAACAATGCAATCAAAGCAGCTGTTGAGGGTGCAGGTTACAAGGTTATCTCAATTAAATAAAGCGCAAAAAAGGAGACGTAATAATACGTCTCCTTTGCTTTTAACGGGATGTTATTCCTCTGTTGATTCGGGAGTTTCTGTTGCAATAATCTCTTTGAAAGAAGTTGCAAGACCTGCAAGTCCCTGGATTTCTGAAGGAATGATAATCTTTGTAGCCTTGCCGTCTGCGGCTTTCTGAAAAGCTTCAAGGCTCTTGAGAGCAATTACCTGCTGTGAAGGTGCGGCTTCGTTGAGCATTCTGAGAGAATCTGCATAAGCCTTCTGAACTGTAAGAATTGCTTCAGCTTCACCGGCTGCTTCGCGGATTTTTGACTCCTTGACAGCATCAGCACGGAGAATCGCAGATTCCTTGAGACCTTCTGCCACAAGAATCTGACTGCGTTTTTCACCCTCAGCGTCAAGAATCTTTGCTCGTCTTTCACGCTCTGCCTTCATCTGCTTTTCCATTGCATCCTGAATCTCACGGGGAGGAATGATGTTTTTGAGCTCAACACGGATAACACGAATGCCCCATGCATCTGTTGCTTCGTCAAGAATTATACGGATTTTATCGTTGATTGTATCTCTTGATGTGAGGGTGTTATCAAGTTCCAAATCACCGATGATATTACGAAGAGTTGTAGCCGTTAAATTCTCGATAGCGTTGAGAGGACGTTCAACACCGTAAGTATAAAGCTTGGGGTCTGTAATCTCAAAATACACTACAGTATCAATCTGCATTGTAACGTTATCTCGTGTGATTACAGGCTGAGGCGGAAAATCAACAACCTGCTCTTTGAGAGATACTTTCTTTGCTACCTTGTCAATAAAGGGAATCTTAAAGTGCAGACCTGTGCTCCAAGTTGCGTTATAAGCACCGAGGCGTTCGACAACAAAGGCGTGAGCCTGAGGCACAATCTTGATATTTCTGATAATTACAATCAGAAGTAAAACAACTATTGCGATAATGATAAATGCACCGTAACCTTGCATAAATTATTCCTCACTTTCTGAATTTGCAAAAGGAGTTACAATAAGCTTTACTCCTTGTATTTCTTCGACCAAAACGGTCGTTCCTGCTAATATTATTTCTCCGTTTTTTGAACGTGCAGACCAACGGGAACCGTCAACCTCTACAATGCCTGTTGCTTTTGTATTGTCAATATCGGTTATTACGATTGCTGTTTTTCCGATATTCTTATCTGAGTTGGTTTTTGTTTTATTGAAACTTTTAAGCCTTTTTACCAAAGGACGCGTCAGTACAAGAGCTATTGCGGACACCGCAAGGAACACTGCAATCTGCAAAAGCAGATTATCTTTAAGAAAAGTAGCCGAACAAATTGCAGTAACAATTGCACCAATGACAAACCAGATAGAAACGAGCTGAGAAGTGCACACTTCAATTATACCGAGGATTACAGCGATCCCCAGCCAAATCAAAGCCATATATTGCTCCATTTATATCACCACTCTATTCATTTTATTGCAGAAAATATAAAATATCTTCTGATTTGATATTATCACTTTTACACATTAAAGTCAATAATTTTAGGGGTACACAAGTTTGAAAATTTATGTTATAATAATTTTAATAAATAATGAACGGTGGCGAATGAAATGGCATTTGATACATTTGATGAAGGTATATCTTTAGGCGGAGTCAGAAGCAAAACAGAAGTACGCATACTTATCTGTTATTTATTTACATCAGTTAAACAGCCCATGTCCAAAGAAACCGTAGTGGATGCGCTGCTACAGAAAGGACTTACCAATTATTTTGAGGCAAGTTCCTGTTTTGATGACCTTGTCAAAAGCGGTAACCTGGAAAGACTGGAAGAAAGCTCCAGACTTTATGTGGCTACCACTAACGGAAAAATGATTTCTCAGCAACTTGAAAACACCCTGGCATTAACTGTAAGAGAGCGAGCATATGAATGCGCCCTTGCTCTGCTTGAAAAAGAACGAATAGAAAAAGAGAACAAGGTTATTATTGAGAAAAACGAAAACGGTTATACAGTCAGATGCACAATTTCAGGCGGAGATATGGAACTTATGTCTGTATCTATGCATCTTGCAGACGCAGAACAGGCTCGAACCGTAAAAAAGAACTTCTATAAAAACCCTCAGTTGTTCTATAAAATACTTCTTGCAACAATGACAAGAAACAATGGACTTATCAAGGATACATTGGAAGACCTTGAAGGACTTAGCTGACAGGATTATTATTCACATAAGACAGCTGATTATAAGCATTACTGCAATCCCCGGCACGCCTGCACAGGCTGATACCGTCAGGGACAAAGCGGATATCGGCAGATACACTCCCGTGTAGACAGATGCCAAATCAACCAACAACAAAACAATATTGCCGCAAAGCATTGTAAAAAAAGCCCTTCTCATGGGCTTTTTCTTTTTGCAAAAAAAGCACACAAGTGCATAGAAAAAGAAGGTACAAATCACTATAAGAGAATACTGCCACAACTTCATAACATCACCCGAGCAAAAAAATAAGGACTGTGGGACAAACCCACAGTCCATACTATGCAGTTATGTTTTGGATTATTCGGTGAATAATCAGTTAGCAGTTGTACCTGTTGTGAAGTATGCAATAATGTTCATAGCAATAACAAGCACAAAGAATGCGATTGCAAAATACTTTGTCCAACGGCTGAGGAAAGCATCGATAGAACGAGCCTTGTTCTTGGAGAAGAATGTATCAGCACCGCCGCTGACTACACCTACACCCTTAGAGTTGCCCTCCTGAAGAATAACTACGATAATAAGTGCGATAGCTGCTATAAGTGTAACAGCACCGATAAGGTAAAAATACCATGCCATTTCTGAAACATTCCTTTCGTCTGAAAGCCTTACGGCTGAAAATTCAATAACATTAGTATATTAACACAAGTATACAAATATTGCAAGTACTTTTTTATTTAACTGCAAAAAAACTTGCATTTGATATTTTGTGTCATACACACTCAGATTATAGTAAGCTGTTCGGCGCTGTCTTCTGCTGAAGGCAATGCACCAAGTGCAGGCAGAGAACGTGTTCTGTAGCGCGAAGGCTTGGAGAAAGTACCTTCGGCATAAGGGGTTACGCTCATAAGGCGCTGTCCTTTTTTGAGTTTCATAACAGCAACACCCTGTGTTGTTCGTGAAGTTTTGAGATTAACGGCACCTGTATGAAGGAGTAGCATTCTGCCTGCAGAGGACTGAAGTAGGTATTCCTTATCCTCTAAGGTAAACTCAACACCTACCAAAGATGATTTGTCAGAATATGCACCTGTGAGACGTTTGCGGTTAGTTTTGGTAGCATAGGAATTGAGGGGTACCTTTGCCACTTTACCGTTTTCAAACGCAAAGATAAGCATACCCTCGTAATTCTTTGTGACAACCATGGCTACAGCCTGCTCGCCTTCATCCATAGAGAGTTTTGCAGGAATATAATCGCCGAGAACGCTTGCCTTTGTATCTGCAAAATCAGAAGCCTTAGCTTTATAAACCTGAGCTTTGTCGGTAAAGAACAACAGGTCAATATTATTACTGCTTTCCATTGCTGTTACTATCTCGTCACCTTCTTTGAGCTTCTGCTCTGAGCTCATTCTGAGTGACTGGGGGGTAATCTTCTTGAAATAACCTTCGCGGGTAAAGAAGAGGTTCACGGGGTAATCGGGGATTTCCTCTACTACATCTTCGAAAGCCTCGTCCTCTACATAGAGAATCTGGGACTTTCTGTCCTGTCCGTACTTTTCCCCTACCTCTTTGAGTTCTTTGACAATGATAGTCTTGATACGTGCTTTGCTTGCAAGGATTGCTTCAAGCTCTTTGATGTCAGCTTCCAAATCATCGATATCGGCAGTACGCTTCAGGATATACTCACGGTTTAAGTGGCGGAGTTTGATTTCTGCAACAAACTCTGCCTGTATCTCGTCAATTCCAAAACCAATCATCAAGTTGGGAACAACTTCCTTTTCCTGTTCGGTTTCGCGGACAATCTTTACGGCTTTGTCAATATCAAGGAGAATCTCTTTGAGACCATAGAGAAGGTGAAGCTTTTCCTGCTTCTTTCTTAAATCATGGTGGGTTCTTCTGCGGACGCACTCAATTCTGAAAGCAATCCACTCATCAAGCAAATCTTTGACACCAAGCACCATAGGGGTACCGCCGATAAGAATATTGAAGTTGCAGGAGAAGGAATCCTCCAAAGGAGTAAGGCGGTAGAGTTTTTTCATTAAAGCATCGGGGTCAGTACCACGCTTGAGGTCGATGGTAATACGCAAACCGTTAAGACCTGTTTCGTCACGGATATCGGCAATTTCTTTAATCTTGCCTGCTTTGACCAAGTCGATGACTTTTTCGATAATTGCTTCGATTGTTGTAGAAGGAGCAATTGAGGTAATATCGATACAATTATTGGCTTTGTCATAGGAATAATCACTGCGGACTTTGATACTGCCTCTGCCGGTTTCATAGATATCTTTGAGAGCTTGCTCGTTATAAACAATCTGTCCGCCGCCTGAGAAATCGGGGGCAGGGAGCGTTGAGAAAATATCGTGGTCGCTATCGCGGATTAAAGCAGCCGTGGTTTCGCAGATTTCACGCAGGTTAAAAGAGCACACAGAGGAAGCCATACCAACTGCAATTCCTGTATTGGCATTGACAAGGACTGAGGGGAAGGTTACAGGCAGGAGTGTAGGCTCTTTCATTGTGTTATCGTAGTTGTCTACAAAATCAACGGTATCTTTGTCGATATCTCTGAAGAGTTCATTACAAAGAGGCTCCAGCTTTGCTTCGGTGTATCGTGGAGCCGCCCATGCCATATCACGGGAATAGAACTTACCGAAGTTACCCTTTGAGAGGACAAAGGGATGAAGCAGAGCTTCGTAACCGCGGGAAAGACGTACCATTGTATCGTAAATAGCCGCGTCACCGTGGGGATTTAGCTTCATTGTGTCACCCACAATATTGGCGGATTTAGTAAGGTTGCCTGTAAGCAATCCTTTTTTATACATTGTATAGAGGAGCTTTCTGTGAGATGGCTTGAATCCGTCAATCTCGGGAATTGCTCGGGAGAGGATTACGCTCATTGCATAAGGCATATAGTTACTCTCAAGTGTATAGACGATTTTTTGCTCTACGATTTCGCCTGCGCCTTCAATGATACCTGTGGCTGTAGGCTGGAGCATCTCGCGCTCGTTCTTTTTCTTTGCCATTTATCTCTCCCCTTTCTCAGCTTAAATCAAGATTATCAATGTAGTTTTCGCCGTACTGAACGATGTAATCTTTTCTGCCCTGGAGATTATCGCCAAGGAGAATATCGAACATTTCAGCAGTACGCTCGGCTTCGTCAGGCATTACCTTGATAAGTCTTCTTGTCTTAGGATTCATTGTAGTTAAGTTCATCATATCTGCCTGGTTTTCACCAAGACCTTTGCTTCGCTGAACAGTAAATTTAGCATTTCCGATTTCAGCAACGAACTTTTCTTTTTCCTGCTCTGTATATGCAAAGTATGTTTTGTCTTTGGATGTAATCTCATAAAGAGGTGATTCGGCTATAAAAACCTTCCCCTCTTCAATAAGTGTAGGTGTAAGACGGTAAAGCATTGTAAGCAAGAGGGTGCGAATCTGGTAACCGTCAACGTCGGCATCAGTACAGATTATAACCTTACTGTATCTTAAGTTTTCAAGGCTGAAGGCAGACAAATCCTTGTTGGACTTAGAGGAAACCTCAACACCGCAACCTAAAACCTTAATGAGGTCGGTGATGATATCACTTTTGAAGATTCTTGAGTAATCTGCTTTGAGGCAGTTGAGAATCTTGCCTCTGATAGGCATCACCGCCTGAAAATACGGGTCACGTGCCTGCTTACAGGAACCAAGAGCTGAATCACCCTCTACTATAAAGAGCTCACGTTCAGCGCTGTCTTTGCTTCTGCAGTCAACAAACTTAGCCACTCGGTTTGTCATATCCATTGTAACGGTAAGCTTTTTCTTTAAGTTCTGACGGGTTTTTTCTGCATTTTCACGGCTACGCTTATTAATAAGCACCTGGTTGCAGATTTTTTCAGCATCAAGAGGATTTTCGATAAAGTAGATTTCCAGCTGATGACGCAAGAACTCGGTCATAGCATCCTGTATACCCTTATTGGTGATAGACTTTTTGGTCTGGTTTTCATAGGATGTTACGCTTGAGAAGGAAGATATTACAATTACAAGGCAATCTTCTACATCAGCAAAGAGAATCTTGGATTCGTTTTTATTGTATTTGGAATTAGTCTTGAGCCAGTTGTCAATCTGATACACAAAGGCATTGCGAACTGCTTTTTCAGGAGCACCGCCGTGTTCAAGCCAGCTGGAGTTGTGGTAATACTCAGCGGTAGCGTGCTTGTTGGAAAATGCAAAAGCAAAGTTCATCTTACACTTATACTCGGGTTTATCCGCTCTGTCACGTGCCATACGTTCTGTTTGCCATGACTGGGGTAAAGTCAATGACTCCTCGCCTATCATCTCCTTGACGTGGTCAAGGATACCGTCCTGATACAGAAACTCCGTTGTATCAAATTTATTAGCACCAATCTGATTTTTGAAAACAAAACGGATACCTGCATTGACAATTGCCTGTCTTTTGAGGATATCAAGGAAATAAGAAGGCTCAATGTCAATATCTGTGAATACCTCTAAATCAGGTTTCCAGCGGATTATGGTACCTGTGTCACGTTTTGTGTACTCCTCTTTGCCCATTTTGCCTGATATCTTACCCTTTTTGAAGTTGAGGGTATAGCGGAAACCGTCACGGCGGATATCTGCGGTCATATACTCGGAAGCATACTGAGTTGAGCAAAGTCCCAAGCCGTTAAGGCCAAGAGAGTATTCATAGCTTCCGCCGTCGTTGTTGTTGTATTTACTGCCGCCGTAAAGCTCACAGAAAACAATTTCCCAGTTATATTTCTTTTCTTTAGTATTATAATCAACGGGCAGACCTCTGCCGTGGTCTTCAACCTGGATTGAATGGTCAGAGAACAGAGTTACTGTAATTTCCTTACCATAACCTTCACGTGCTTCATCTATTGAGTTTGAGATAATCTCAAAGGCAGAGTGCTGACAACCCTCAATACCGTCTGAACCGAAAATAACAGCAGGTCTTTTACGGACTCTGTCTGCTCCTTTCAGAGTAGATATACTTTCATTGCCGTATTCATTCTTAACATTCTGTGCCATACGTTCATTTCCTATCCTTTAACTTATTAATTTTATCCCTTAAGAATGCCGCGTGCTCAAACTCAAGAAGTTTTGCGGCTGCTTTCATTTCTCGTGTAAGCTGGTCTATAAGCTCAGCACGCTGTGCCTTTGTAAGTCGGCGGTAATCATCAGGTTCATCCTCTGAACGAGTGGATATCTCCAGCACATCCGCTACCTTTTTAACAATGGTTTTGGGGACAATTCCGTGTTCATTGTTATATTTCTGCTGGATTTCCCGACGACGGTTTGTTTCTGTAATGGCTTTTCTCATAGAATCAGTAACAGAATCTGCATACATAATAACTGAGCCTTCTGAATTTCTTGCGGCTCTGCCGATAGTCTGAATAAGAGAACGCTCAGAACGAAGGAAGCCCTCTTTGTCGGCATCAAGAATCGCAACCAGAGAAACCTCAGGAATATCCAACCCTTCACGAAGAAGATTGATACCAACAAGCACATCAAACTCGCCAAGTCTCAAGTCACGGACAATTTCCATACGCTCTACGGTATCAATATCGTGGTGCATATATCTTACTTTTATACCTGCAGATTCAAGATAAGACGTAAGGTCTTCAGCCATTTTCTTGGTAAGGGTTGTAACAAGCACTCGCTCTGACTTTTCAACTCTTATATTAATCTCAGAAATCAAATCGTCAATCTGCCCCTCAACAGGACGTACAGAAATCTCAGGGTCAAGAAGTCCTGTAGGCCGGATAATCTGCTCTGCAACAGATGAGCTTTTCTGAATTTCAAAATCCCCCGGAGTAGCACTTACAAAGACTGCTTGATTAATGTGGTCATAGAACTCGTCAAAATTAAGAGGTCGGTTGTCAAATGCTGAGGGAAGTCGGAAACCGTATTCAACCAAAACCTCTTTTCTTGCTCTGTCGCCCGCGTGCATACCTCGTACCTGAGGCAGAGTAACGTGGGATTCGTCAACAAAAAGCAGAAAGTCATCAGGGAAATAGTCAAGCAGTGTTGTGGGGATACTGCCTGGTTTCCTACCTGAGAGTACTCGGGAGTAGTTTTCAATCCCCGAGCAAAAACCGATTTCACGGAGCATTTCAATATCATATCGTGTTCGTTGTTCTATACGCTGTGCTTCAATTAACTTACCCTGTGACACAAAATATGCAATTCTCTCTTCAAGTTCCCGCTCTAATTCCTTTGTAGCAACCTCAATCTTATCATCAGAAACAATATAGTGAGATGCAGGGTAAACCGCGGCATGCTTGATTGTAGCCAGAAACTCGCCTGTTAAGGGGTCAATTTCAGTTATGCGGTCAATCTCATCACCGAAAAACTCAACACGGATAATACGATGGTCTGAATAGGCAGGGTAAATCTCCACCACATCTCCGCGGACACGGAACTTATTACGGACAAGGTTTATATCATTTCGTTCATACTGGAGAACAACAAGCTTTTTGAGAAGTTCGTCACGTTCCATTGTCATTCCGGGGCGCAGGGATATTACCATTGAACGATAGTCAATCGGGTCACCGAGAGTGTATATGCAGGAAACGGAAGCAACAATGATAACATCTCTGCGCTCAGACAAAGCAAGAGTTGCGCTGTGCCTGAGTTTATCTATTTCGTCATTAATGGAAGAATCTTTTTCGATGTAAGTATCTGTATTTGGGATGTAAGCTTCAGGCTGATAGTAGTCATAGTAGGAAACAAAGTATTCTACTGCATTCTCGGGGAAGAATTCTTTGAACTCTGTGCAAAGCTGTGCGGCGAGAGTTTTATTGTGAGCAAGAACCAGGGTGGGACGGTTGAGCTTTGCAATAACGTTTGCCATTGTGAAGGTTTTTCCTGAACCTGTTACACCGAGCAGAGTTTGCTCGCGGTTGCCTTCGGAAATGCTCTTAACCAAAGCATCTATAGCCTGAGGCTGGTCGCCTGTAGGCTTATATTCTGAATGTAATATAAACTTATCCAAAGCACCGCTCCTCTTTCTTGGTTACATAGATATAATACAGATTATTTATGTTAGTATTCAAAAACAGAAAATAATAGTTACAAAACCACAAAATACAGCATATTTATTATATAATACCACAAGTTGTATGAAAAGTAAATATAACTTTTACCAATAAAAAAGGATTGCAATCAAAGATTGCAATCCATAAAAAACTATGTGTATTATTCCCACTCGCTCCCGAAAACTGTGACTTAAACAATTTTGTATGGGTGTTTTTACTCATATTATCGGGAGTAAACAGATTATCCGTAAAATATACGGACTGTCGAGATTTTTGTTGTCACTGTGTTGTCATGCTGACAAAAATATTATAAGCAATTTAATGCGAAAATTCAAACTATTTATAAAATTAACGGCAGAATTTTTGCACCTTGACGTTAATATAACCTTATCAGTTCACTTCAAATTCTTCCGATTCAGAGCCCACAGTGATTGTATAGGTCTCACCGAACACAATATCGGGACTGCTTAGAATCACAACTTCAAAAGATAATTCGGGAGCATACTCGATAATTGTATTACTGCTTTTATCTTTCAACGTAATATTAGTCCCTGCACTTTGATTACCTACACTCACCGCTACAACGCCTTGCTTTGCATCGCTAAAGCTTTGTGCCATACCTGAAGCGCCAGTGCCAATAAATGTGCCGCCCGTAATAGTTGCACTCTTATCATAATCAAGGGTTGCGGTATCGCCTTGTGTAGGACCTGTAACAACGGTATATCCACCCGATATGGTAAGTGTACCGTTGGCATCAATTCCGTCGCCCGATGCTTTTACATAAAGATTGCCGCCGGAGATAACAATGCTGCCGTTGCCGGAAGGCATTCCGCCGCCCATGCCTTCGTGGCCACCACCATGACCGCCACCAAACATACCATCACGACCGCCCGTAGTACCGCTGGAGTCAGTTCCGCCTGCGGCATTGAGGCCGTCATCTCTGGCAACTATCTTGAATTCTCCGCCTTTAACATCTATGTTGAGTGCTTCCAATCCCTCATAGCTTTCGGTAATATTAAACGTACCTGCTGTTACCGTAAGGGTTTCTTCTGCGTGGATAGCATCATCGCCGGATGCGATTTCAAATGTGCCACCGTTTATAGTCACAGATACGTCCGAGTGAATAGAGTCATCGGCTGAGTCAATCTTAAAAGTACCGCCGCTGATCTGAAGACTGCTGGCTGCTTTAATGCCCTTCATACTCGTACTGCTTTCATCAGTCGTGATGGTTGAGCTTTGTGAACTGCCAGGCCGCATTTCACCGGGTCTGCCACCACCGTGTCCTCCACCCATAAAGCCGCCAAAGTTATCTGAGTGTTCCTTACTTCCGTTTTCGCTGCCACCGCCGATAAGAAGATCAAAGGTGCCGTTTTCAATATGCACATAAGCACCTGCGGCGATACCATCTCCCTCGGCTTCGATATTCATCGTGCCGTCAGAGATATAAATAAAGCCGAGTGAGGCATCATCGGTATTTTCGCAGTGGATACCGTCCTTGCCTGCATCAATGGTAAGCTTTGTTGAGCTTGAAATTCTCACGCTGTCGTTAGCATCTAAACCGTGATATGCGGAATTTATAGTATAAGTTCCGCCTGTGAACACAAGGTCATCTTTGCAGACAATACCGTGCGCCGCAGGAGAGGTCACCGTCAAACTGCCCGACCCGTTGAAGGTCAAGTCTTGTTTAGAAAATATAGCCGCATCAATGTTATTATCATCAATAGAAGTGAAACTACCGCCGTTGGCAAGAGTATTTATTTTACCGTCTGCAAGTGTCACAAATACCTTATCTGCTTCAAGAATATACAGTGCAGCCGAGGTCTTACTGGTAACATCCACGCCGTTCAGTACAATCTGTAATTTAGCGGTATTCTCCGCATTGACGATAATCATACCATCTGTAAGTGTTCCTGAAATAACATAGGTTGCTTCTTCTGTTATTGTTATCGTGCTACCGGAAATTTTTACACTGTTGGAGCTTGATGTTGCCGATGTGCCGTTCAGCCTAATAGTAACTGCTTTGCTTTCATCATACTCCGCTTTACCATCTCTCTCGGTAAACATATATTCATCTACATGTGAAAAGTCTACATCCATAGGATCGGAAGATGTATCTAATGGTTCAGTAACGCTTGATTCGTTATTACTATTATCGATTGTTCCATCGTTATCATTTGGTTTTCCGCAGCCTGCAAACAGACAGCACACCAAAGCAAAAACTAATAATATGGATAAAGTTTTCTTCATAAAGTACCCCTCAAATTAAAGCTCTGTCACCGTAGTATCTTGCTTGGATACAGTGATTTCAAGATTGCCGTTGCGACAGCGAAGCTTATCAATCATTTCCTTTTCCTTCGTTACATCACGCAAAACCACATTGTATGTTATCTTAAACATACTGCCCATATTAGTGCTTTTTACACGGGTGAGGTCAAATGATGTTGTATATGCTTTGAAAATATCATCAAAAACTCCTGTGTAATCCAAATCTTCGGGGATAACGATGGTAATGGTTTTGTAGGTGGCGGCATTTCTTTTTGCGCCAAAATCCAAATGGTTGTATAACAAGAACACAATGCACATAACAAGGGTAAACAATGCCGCAAAGCCGAGATATCCCATACCTGCGATAAGACCTGCGCCCATTGCGAGAAACAGTGTGCAGATCTCCTTTGCAGTACCGGGGACACTGCGGAAACGGACAAGACTAAATGCGCCTGCCACCGCAACACCTGCACCTACATTACCGTTGACCATCATTATAACGATACAAACAACCGCAGGGAGCAAAGCAAGTGTAACAACAAAGCTCTTTGTATAACGAGTGCGGTACATATAGGCAAACGCCATTACAATCCCTAATACAAGAGAGCATCCCAAGCAGAGCAGAAAATCAGTCACGCTGATAACCGTAGTTAAATCTGTATCAAATAGTCCTCTAAATAAATTTTCAAGCATTTATAGCTACCTCCAACATATTATGTTCGTTAATTGTATGGGTTTGAGGAAAAATCAGCGTTTTGTACGCTGTTCCGTATTTTGAAAACGATGTTTTATAAATATGTTCTTTTGAAAGCACCTGTGTCATCCAAAGGGGAATACCACCCGAACACTTGATTTCCATTAAAACCATTCCTTCGGGAAGAATCGGCGTTCCGTATACTTCGGATTCCAACGTTAATTCCTCTTGTCTGCAAAGTATATTATCATCAAAGGTCACACGGAAATCTGAGCCGTCATTTGTATAAAAAGCTTCTCGCTCATAGGAAAGAAAAACCGTAGGATGAAGCGTGCCGTAGTAATCCATAAAATAATCAATTTCGTTAGAAATCTGCGTTTGCTTTTTGGCGTTTCTTTTTCCCGACAGCCATCCCATCGCTTCTGTTTCGGGAATAGAAATGCGGCGCTTATATACCACGTGCTTATATTTTTTCTTAAGTTCTACAAACACCGTACTGTCCGGCTCAGCTCTGCCGTAGCTACGTATACGGAGTTTTTCTTTGTATGTCGGTTTCTCTATCGACCTGCGAATCAGAAGATATGTGTCAGTATCGTAATAAATGTTGCGAATCGTGGTACGGCCATACTTATCCAGCTTCATATACTGCTTCATTGCATCAAGCACTTTAGCTTTTTGTTCGAGAGATATCATATATTTTATTTCATAGCGTTTGAACACCGTTTGAAATGCCATAAAAACATATCCTCCTGTACCTTGATAGCATCATTGTACAGGAGGAAGATTGAAGTTTTATTGAAGATTATTTTATTTTTACATTTTAGGGACTTGAACAGTAAAGCACACCTTTCCGTCATAGCAATATACTTCTATTTTACCGTGATGCGCTTCTACGATAGCTTTGGCAATCGCAAGTCCAAGACCATAGTGCTTGTCCTCGCCGTTGCGAGCTTCGTCTGCACGGTAGAAACGTTCAAACAACTGTGCCATTTGTTCTTGCGGTATCGGTTCTCCGTCGTTGACAACCGAAAAAACAGCGCTACTTTGGGAACGAGTAAAGCTAATAAATACTTCTTTTCCGTTACGAGAGTGCCTTATAGCGTTGTCAACAAGAATGGAAACCAGCTGACTGAGCTGTGTGCTATTTCCCAAGGCAATAATGCCGTCTTCTATCTGCGAGTTGAGCGTTAAGCCATTTTCGTAGGCAACACTCTCAAAAGGCAGCACACCACCTGCAACCAAGCGGCTTAAATCGAGATACTCCATCTGCGGCGTTACATTCTCAGTACGAGCAAGTTCCAAGAGTTGTCCGACCAGTTTGCCCATTCGCTCGTTCTCATACTGGATGTTGGCAAGCCACTGATTATCACCAATCTCACGGGATAATAGCTCGGCATTGGCACTGACCACCGATACGGGAGTTTTCAATTCGTGACCCGCATCCGAAATAAACTGCTTTTGCTTTTGATAACTTTCTTCAAGGGGATTTACAATCTTTTTTGCCAAATATACCGCAAGGAAATATAGTGCAAGTATGGCTATGCCGCCAAAGATGAGCGTATATCGGAACAATGTGTTCATACTTTCACGAATGATGGTATTATCCATAAAGGAAACAAGCGTGTAACCGCCCTTGTCCATCCTATAATATACCAAATTATCGATCATGCCGTCTGCATCAGATTTTTTAAGTACCTGTCTTGCTGCGTTTTCAAGCTCTGCATCGGTATAAACGGCGGCATCATCATTTCGTATCTCTATTACCTTGGTATCGTAGGAGATTGCAACCGAGTAAAAGGTAGATAATTTGAACTGATTTGTATCAAAACGGGGACCTCTATCGGGGAAGGGCTTCGTAGGATCAAACGCACCGGCCATAGGCTTTTCCAGCATATACCGCTCTGCGTGTTCCTTTAGCATTTCCCGATTTGTTGTGGCAACCTCAAAGTAACTGGAGATATAGATCACGCAAAGTGTTCCTAACCAGAGAAGTGTTAAAATGCTCATAATGGCGGCAACGATCTTTTTTCTTGATTTCTTAAACATCGTCACACCTCAATTCGTAGCCGATACCACGCACCGCTTTGATCTCCGTCTTTGCACCGACGAAGCTCAGCTTTTTACGGGTAAAGGACATATATACTTCTACATTGTTGTATTCTGCTTCGCTCTCAAAACCCCAGATTTTGACTGCAAGTTGCTCACGGGTAAGTATCTGTCCTTGATTGGCAATGAGATATTCAAGGATGCGGTACTCCTTTTCACTCAGCCGTACACTCTGCCCATTTGTCACGCAGAAAACGGAACAGGAATTGGTATCAAGGGAAATATCTCCGTAACATAGTGTGCTATGCGCTGTGTTTATGTTACGTCTGCCAAGAGCACGAAGGCGAGCCAGCAGTTCCTTAGTCATAAAAGGCTTTGTGAGGTAATCGTCAGCACCGTTGTCAAGACCGGTTACTTTGTCATCAAGCTCCGCTTTCGCCGTCAGCATCAGAATCGGTGTACAGATACCATTTTGCCGTGCTTTCTTTGCAATAGCATATCCATTCATTCCGGGGAGCATAACATCAAGGATAATAATATCGTATATATTGCTCTCAACGGCAGTTAAACCGTCAAGTCCGTTAGCGTAGTGATCTACTTCATATTTTTCTTGACGCAGTATTTCGCACAGAGCCTGCGCCATTCTTTTTTCGTCTTCAACGAGTAAAATCCTCATAAGGACACCTCCATTTGTATCCATTATACTATAAAAGATTGAAAAATGATTGAAGAAAATGAAAAAAGCAGCAGAGAGGTGTTAATCTCCCTGCCGCCGTGCTCCAGTTAGTTGTAAATTATATCGTGATTTACATTTTCTGTACCGCTGTTTAAGATAATATTTCACTCAAAATAATAATTATAATAAAAACAATAGCAGACAATGAAAAACATTATCTGCTATTGTAGATAAACTGTATTAAGTTGGTATTATTCCCATTCAATGGTGCCGATTGGCTTGGGAGTGAGGTCCATAAGAACGCGGTTGATGCCTTCTACCTCGTGGGTGATTCTGTAAGTAATTTTGTGAAGGATTTCGTAGGGGATTTCCTCAATGGTGGCTGTCATAGCGTCGGTGGTATTTACTGCACGGATGATTGCAGGCCAGCCCTCATAACGGCTTTCGTCCTTAACACCTACGCTCTTGATATCGGGAACTGCTATGAAATACTGCCAAACCTTCTCTGCAAGACCGCAGTTTGCAAACTCTTCACGAAGGATTGCGTCTGCTTCACGCAGAGCATGAAGTCTGTCGCGTGTGATTGCACCAAGGCAACGAACGCCAAGACCGGGACCGGGGAAAGGCTGACGGTAAACCATTGCATGAGGAAGACCGAGTGCCTCACCTACTACACGAACTTCATCCTTGAAAAGAAGCTTAATGGGTTCAACCAGCTCAAACTGTAAATCCTCGGGCAGACCGCCAACGTTGTGGTGGGACTTAACTGCTTTTTTACCCTCTGCCTGCTTAAAGCTTTCGAGGATATCGGGATAGATTGTGCCCTGAGCAAGATATGCGACACCTTCAAGCTTTCTGGCTTCGTCAGCGAAAACATTGATAAACTCAGCACCAATGATTTTTCTCTTCTTCTCAGGCTCAGAAACGCCTGCAAGAAGGTCAAGGAATCTGTCGGTAGCATCTACGTAAATAAGGTTTGCATCAAGCTCGTTACCGAACATTTCGATAACAGCCTCAGACTCGCCTTTACGCATTAAGCCGTGGTTAACGTGAACGCATACAAGCTGTTTGCCGATAGCTTTAATAAGAAGTGCTGCAACTACGGAAGAATCAACACCGCCTGAAAGTGCCAGAAGCACCTTTTTGTCGCCTACCTGTGCACGAACCTGTGCAATCTGTTCTTCTATAAACTTGTCTGCAAGAGCTTTGGTTGTGATACGTTCCATTGTTTCAGGACGTCTGTTGTTATCCATACAAAACACCTCTCCAAGATAAATTATAATAAAATATTATAAGGCAAAGTTTTTGCATTTTCAAGTATTTTCGCTTATAAAATATATTAAATATTTTCTGTAATTTGTGTGAAAAATATACATTGCTACATTGGGTGTTTTTCTGCAGAGTAACTTCACAACAGCCTCGGGCACAGTAATTGGCACAATAAATCTTAGTATCAGAAAAATACCCCTGTGATAAAAATTTCGATTCCGATTAGAATTAGGATTATACCGCCCAAAACTTCGGCTTTGCCCGCAAGCTTTGTGCCGAATTTTTTGCCGATAACTACACCTGATACACAGATAATAAAGGTAACCAAAGCTATCATAAGGGCACTGACAAGTGCCATAAGGAAATTATAATCTGATATAGTGAAGCCGACAGAAAGAGCGTCAATTGAGGTAGCCACTCCCTGTAAAAGCAAGGCAGAGAAACCTATGCTGTGGGGTTTGTTTTCATCATCGTTCTTTGACTTTATACCATCATAGAGCATTTTACCTCCTATGTAACAAAGAAGCAAAAGCGCAATCCAGGGTACAAATTTTTCAAATGCTGTGAAATACTGAACAACAGTATGGACACAAACCCAGCCTGCAAGCGGCATTAAAGCCTGAAAGAAAGCAAATATTCCTGCGATAATGCAGATTTTTCTGCGTCGCATAGAAGGCTCGGAAAGACCGTTTGCAAGAGAAACAGAGAAGGCATCCATTGCAAGACCCACGCCGAGTAATATGTTATTGAAAATAAACATCAGATTAATTGTCATAGTAACCCCTTATAAATAAAATTAAGATAATGTAAGGTAAATACTTTTTAATCAGAGCTTATTAAAACCTTGTCTTATCTTGATTTTTCTGACTTGGTCATTAATGCTTTGTAATTCTAAAAGAATTTCTACTAACAATTCCTTTTCACTTAAAGACATAAGGGTATCTCTTTTAATATTTCTGTCGAATTCTTCTGAGTGATTATTTATAAAAGCCATAGTTCGCATCTCCTGTTTTATATAATCAATCTGACAAATAACAGTATATGAATGCTGATATCTATACTGAAATTATAAAAAGGAACAGACCATTTGTGTCTGTTCCTTTTTATGGTGCCGGTAGTGGGACTCGAACCCACACGGTATCGCTACCAACGGATTTTGAGTCCGTCACGTCTGCCAATTCCATCATACCGGCGAATGCAAGAGATATTATACACTATGAAAATGTAAAATGCAAGAGGAATAATTGAATATCTTACTCTATGGAATAAAAAACACAGCCTCCGTACTAAGGAGGCTGCTGTATGTTACATTAAACTTCAAATTCGCCGTTTTCAATCTGAGTAATCATATCTACTCGTCTGGTGTGACGGTCGCCGTCAAAGGGAGTATTGAGGAATATCTCGGCAAGGCGTACTGCTGTGTCAGAATCGATTACTCTGCCGCCCATTGTAACAATGTTTGAGTCGTTATGACGGCGTGTCATCTCTGCACAGAATTCGTTGGTTACAGTAGCGGCACGTACACCCTTTACTTTATTGGCAACAATAGCTACACCGATACCTGTGCCGCAACAGATGATGCCTTTTTCGCACTCACCCTTTGATACTGCTGTTGCTACTTTATAGGCATATTCGGGATAATCTACGCTATCCTCTGTGTATGTGCCGAAGTCCTTGAACTCTACACCTGTTTTTTTCATATAAGCTACGATTGCGTTCTTTATTTCAAGACCGCCGTGGTCACATCCGATTGCTATCATTTGTATTTCTCCTTTATAATAATTACTCTGTTGTGTTCTCTGCAGCCTGCTTTTCCTGTCGTTCACGTTCTGCCTGGGAAAGTCTCAGGTATGAAGGCAGAAGTTCTGAGGAATTTCGGGGCTTCTCCCCTGCGTCAATACGAGCCTGAGCACACAGTGCTACAGATGAAGCGCGCTGAAAACGCAATGCCTCGGGTGCCATTTCAACAGATTTGGGCAAATCCATAAGCTCGCGCATTGCAACGGTACTTCCGTCACCAACGAGGATTACACGCTTACCCTCATATTTCTCAGAGATTTCTGCTTTGAGGTCTTCGAGGGAAATTGCTCGGTCATCGCAAAGGCGGTGAACTTCCCCATATTCGATTGAGAAAATTGCGTTATAAACCTGATTGCGTCTGGCATCCATTACTGCACAAACGATGCAGTCTGTAAGCACAAGATTGTGTGCCATAGCCTCCAGAGTTGACACAGCCATACAGGGCAGGTCATCGGGGAAAGCAATACCCTTAGCCACAGATACGCCGATACGCACTCCTGTAAAAGAGCCCGGACCGTTGCTGACAGCAACAAGGTCAATATCGGAAACTGATTTGCCTGTGACAGTCAGAAGATTATCAATCATTGGTACCAGTGTTCTGCTATGAGTAAAATCAGTATTTACAAAAAACTCTCCTGTGAGTTTATTATTCTCCAAAAGAGCCACGGATGCCGCAGTTGCAGAGGAATCTATGGATAAAATTAACATTGTTTTACTTCCTTGTGATAATTCTTGAGGATTCGTCCTCGCCACGGGAGATTTCGATGTGTATAGCGTCCTTAGGAATGAAATCCAGTATGTTTTCGCTCCATTCGATTATGAGGACACCCTTACCCAGATAGTCGTAAAAGCCTGTGGAGTACAGGTCATCTTCATCCATTACGCGGTACATATCGAAGTGATAGATAGGAAACTTTCCGCCGTGATATTCATTGACTATGGCAAAGGTAGGACTGTGAACCCCATCCTCAAAACCAAGTTCAGCACAGAAGCCGCGGGTGAAGGTGGTTTTGCCCACACCCAAGCCGCCGAACATTGCAACTACCTCATCACCCTTCAAGGCACAGGCAATCTCACGGGCGATTCTTTCTGTATCCTCCAGTGAATGTGATATATATTCCTTCATATCAGAAAAGACCGCTGATTGTGCCCTCAGAATCTACATCAATTCGCTCTGCAGCAGGAACCTTGGGAAGACCGGGCATTGTCATAATATCACCTGTGTATACAACTACAAAGCCTGCTCCGTTTGAAAGTTTCAAATCGCGGACTGTGATAGTGTGTCCTGTGGGAGCACCGAGCTTTGCGGGGTCGTCAGAAAGAGAATACTGGGTTTTG
The DNA here is from genome assembly GCA_045593025.1 of Ruminococcus sp. Classification (GTDB taxonomy): domain Bacteria; phylum Bacillota; class Clostridia; order Oscillospirales; family Acutalibacteraceae; genus Ruminococcoides. Next base: position 109,330 of record JAZNVW010000003.1, read on the forward strand.
GCAACACAGACAGGGAGATTGTCTGCACCTAAAGCGGTGATTTCTTTCAGTGCTTTTTCTGCGTTTGCTGTGAAGTTTACACCGTCTGCACGGTAGATTTCACGTGCTATAGTTTCGATTTTTTCACGGATAGTCATTGTGTCGGGATAGAGAACCTTGAACTCAGAGGGTTTCTCGCAAGCTTCCACAACCTTCTTAGCAAGCTCTACACCGCCGTCGCCGCCATTTGCGAATACATCGGAAAGAGCAAAATCAGCACCCTTTTCAATGCAATACTCCTTGATATAGTCAAGCTCTGCCTGAGAATCTGTGAGGAAGCGGTTAATAGCAACAACTACAGGTACACCGTACTTACGCATATTCTCAATATGAACACCTAAGTTTACAATACCTGCTTTGAGTGCATCAAGGTTTTCGTTTGCAACCTCTGTCTTGGGAACACCGCCGTTGTATTTGAGTGCACGGCAGGTAGCTACTACAACTACTGCAGAAGGTTTAAGACCTGCATAACGGCACTTGATATCGAAGAATTTTTCTGCACCCAGGTCAGAGCCGAAGCCTGCTTCGGTGATGCAGTAATCAGCAAGCTTTAAGGAAAGCTTAGTTGCACGGACTGAGTTACAGCCGTGAGCGATATTTGCAAAAGGACCGCCATGCATGACTGCAGGGGTTGCCTCTATGGTCTGAACAAGGTTGGGCTTTAAGGCATCTTTGAGCAGTGCTGTCATAGCACCCTGTGCGTTGATATCACGGGCATAGACAGGCTTGCCGTCGTAAGTATATGCTATAAGGATTGAACCCAGACGCTCCTTCAAATCCTCAATATCACCGGAAAGGCAGAGAATTGCCATAACCTCGGAAGCAACTGTGATGATAAAGCCATCCTCACGGGGAACACCGTTGAGTTTTCCGCCTAAACCAACATTGATAAAACGAAGGGCTCTGTCGTTCATATCAAGGCAACGCTTGATAAGAATACGGCGCTGGTCAATACCCAGAACATTACCCTGCTGAAGGTGATTATCAAGCATAGCGCAAAGAAGATTATTGGCAGAAGTTATAGCATGCATATCACCTGTGAAGTGCAGGTTGATATCTTCCATAGGAAGAACCTGGCTGTAACCGCCGCCTGCAGCACCGCCCTTGATACCGAAAACAGGGCCCAAGGAAGGTTCACGCAGAGCAATGATTGCGTTCTTGCCGATTTTAGCCATCGCCTGTCCGAGACCGCAGGTAGTGGTGGTTTTGCCCTCGCCTGCAGGTGTTGGATTAATAGCAGTAACAAGAATCAGCTTGCCGTCAGGTTTTGACTGAAGACGGGATGAGAGTTCGTCGCTGAGCTTTGCTTTGTATTTACCGTAAAGCTCCAGTTCATCAATGGAAACCGAAAGCTTTTCTGCAATTTCTGTAATGGGACGAAGCTGGGTCTGTTGTGCAATCTGAATATCTGACAGCATATTTGACGCTCCTTTATAATAAATAATTGTGATACTAAAATATCAGTATAATTATAACATTGTATCTTCATCAGTTCAAGTATTTTCAGAACTTTTCTCTTTTTACTTGATATTTTACACTTACTTCTATATAATAAATAGACGTGAAAGGCGGTGTGCGGATGAAAAAAATATTTTCGGGGATAGGCGACTATATTATAAGCTCCGATAAATTACTGTGGCTTGCAACTTTGTCTGCATCCGTTTTCAGTGTGCTTCTGCTGACAAGCGTTGAACGCTCAGGCGGCAGTTTTGTAAGGAATCAGGTACTTGCATCTGTAATCGGAATTACTATGGCGATTATAATTTCAATGATTGACTACGAATACATCGGCCGTATCTGGTGGGCACTATCTATTATATCAATCGGTCTGATGGGCGCTGTTTTCATTTTTGGTATGACTGTTACGGGTACTGACGACACAGCCTGGCTGGTTCTCCCCGGCGGAATTACCTTCCAGCCCTCCGAGCTTGTTAAAATCTGCTTTATCGTCACCTTTGGAAAGCATCTGGATTATCTGAAGAAAACAAACAGGCTGAGAACAATCTGGGCAGTTATTCAGCTTTTAGCTCATGCACTTATTCCCATTGCAATCATTCACTTTCAGGGTGATGACGGCTCTGCGCTGATCTTCTTCTTCATTGCGCTTATTATGATGTTCACGGCAGGCGTTCAGACAAGATACTTTGTTATACTGCTGTGTGCTTTGGCAATCGGCATTCCCGTACTGTGGAATGTTATTATGAACGATGAACACAGAAACAGAGTTCTGGCACTGATGGACATTGACGGCAACGCACTTACAGATTACGGTTATCAGCAGTATCAGAGTAAGGTTTCCATTGCTTCAGGCGGTGTGTCAGGCTCAGGAATCGGTCAGGGATATCGGACAGGTATCGGATATGTACCTGAACAGGAAAATGACTTTATTTTCTCTGTTGCAGGCGAAGAATGCGGTTTCTTGGGCTCAATACTTATACTCGTCATTCTGCTTGTGATGATAATTAAGGCTTTTTTGAACGCACAGAAAGCAAGAGATGAGTTTGGTTCATATATTTGCTACGGAATGTTTGCTCTGCTTGCATCCCAGACAATTATCAACATAGGTATGGTTATCGGTCTGCTGCCTGTTATCGGTATTACTCTCCCCTTCTTCTCGGCCGGCGGTTCTTCGGTAATGTGTCTGTACTTCGGTATAGGTTTAATACAAAGTGTGCACATGCACAACAAGAATGTTGATTCGGTGACTGTTAGTTACACACGAAACGAGAGAATTAAAATTTAATATTTACCTAAAGTAAAACCCCGTTGACAAAATCAACGGGGTTAATTTTATATATTAGACGAGGCAAGCACTTCGTGCTCTGCTCCTCATCACCGCAAGCGGTCCTCCTTTTTTCCTTGCAGGAACGGCAATCCCTCTGTCTGCTTTGCAGACATCTCTCTTAACAAGGGAGTTTCCTCAAGGGGAAGGCATTTACAGTTCAAAGAGCCAAGCTATGGTCTCGGGCATAATCATACGCCAAGCATACTCGTTGTGAGCAAACGTGTCTTCATGACAGAATGTAACTTTGTCCTCGGGATAGCCGAGAGCTGTCATCCACTTAGGCATAGCCTCTGCATAAGGATTAAGCTCAACTTCGAGAGAATCTCCGCCACCGTTGTAGAAATAAATTCTTGGGAGAGTTCTTTCATCTGAGAAATCAAACTTTGCAAGATATTTATCCCAATCGCTCTTGGGGAACAGCATAAATGCAGGAGAAATCGCACCGATTTTTCCGAACACATCCATATTCTCCATACCGATGTAGAAAGCCTCGATACCGCCTGAGGAAGAACCGATGATAGCATTGTCCTCGGGTTTGTCGGAAACGTTATAGTTTGCTTGCACATAAGGTACTACAACGTCTGCCACAAAGTTTGAAAATCTCTCGCCTGAGCCGTTTTCGAACCCTTGGTTTGCATACTGAGGAACAACGTTTCCGATATCGGGTGTAAGCTCGTTGTCACGGTTTCGTGAGTTATCGATACCTACAAGAATAAATCCGTCGTGACCATTGTTCTGCAGGCAGGTAGCAATCTTATCTGTTACCCATCCTCCGTAGCCGTTGGTAGTGCCTAAGAACTGATTCTGACCGTCAAGCAGATAGATAACAGGGTATTTCTTAGTTGTGTCAGCAGGATTGTAGCCGTTGGGTGTCCAGATTGTAATAGGCTTCTGGTAACCATCGGGGTAATCGAGTTTTATGGTTTTCTGGGTTCCGTAATTCGCCTCATCGTAAGCATAAATACCTAAAGCCATGGACTTCTTAGGCGTATCCTTAGCAATATAGAAACCTGAGCTTGCAACCGAAAGTGCCGCATTCATAGTCTGGCTTGTGCCGTTGTTGAAAACAACGCGGTTGTACTCTGACACATCCACATCCATCTTATAAATCTGCTCGCCAAAATCATTGGTACCGAGAAGTGTCATTGCAACACCGGGCCAGGTGGCATTTTCTATACCCTTTTGTTCATTGTAAAGATAAGCTTTTACAACTTTCCAGTTTTTATTGTTTGAGAAATAGATTGTAATGTTTGTATCCATTTTTTCCTCCGGTTCTGTGGGAACAGTTGTGGGTTCTTCTGTTGGCTCCTGAGTTGGCTCTTCTGTCGGTTCTATAGTAGGAGCAATTGTAGGAGCCTCGGTAGGAAATACAGGCTCTGCATTGAAAGTGATAATCTCACCTACAGGATTATCAACAGGCAGGCTTGCAACAAACTTCTGGATAACGGTAGCATCCTTTACGGTGATTTGGCTGTCTTCGTCTGCATCAGCTGTAATAAGAGCGTAGTCTGCAAGAGTTTCAATAGATGCCACGTGCTTCTGAATAAGGGTTGCATCCTTGATATTGACAGTATCGTCAAGGTCAGCATCGCCAAGATAATAGGGTTTGGGGTCAAAGGCTGAGGCTACAATAAATGTAGAAAACATCAGCAGTATCACCAACAAAAGTGAGATAAACGCTTTAATTTTTTTCATCACAAAACCTCCTTGGAATCAGAAAGATGTATGGAATAAATCAGACATTTTTTAACCTTTTTGCCTGTTGTCTGTTCTAAGGCTAACCGATAAAGTGAGAGCTGTTTAGAATAGAGAGTTACAAGGACATCAAGGCTCTTAACACGGTCTGTTTTATAGTCCACTATTATTATACCATCTTCACACATAATTGCAAGGTCTACCGAACCCTGCAGAACAACCGGCTCCTGTGCAAGTTCAGCACTCAGAGTTTCATCAATAATACCTGCAGGAATATTCACTGTAAATCGATATTCCCTGTGATAATTTCCGCTTTCAAGAGCAAGAGAAATAACCTCACTGTTTACAAAATCACGAAGCTTATCCATATCAAGAGAATCCGCCTGTGCCTTTGTAAGTCTGCCTAAGGCATTCAGTCTGTTTGCTTCCAAGGCAATGTCGGTTCGAGCGTTATCAAAGTCACAATACTGCAGGAAGGTATGCATAGCAGTACCTTTTTGGGCAGGTGTCAAAGGCGAATCGGACAGAAAAGCCGGAGTAGCCAGAATACGGTCGAAGTGCTTTTTGCTGTCTTTGTGAGCAAGCTCTGAAGCGGTAACCTTCTGAGGAACCAAAGTCAGCTCCTTATAGGGGTATTCATAATCAAAACGTGATTTAATCAGCCCATAAACTTCTGTGGGAACAGCTTCATAATCAACAGATGCGTTAATTTGTGTTGATGTGTTGTCAAAATTACACTCAAGATTATCTATAATTCTGACTTTGAAATTATCTGTATTCTCGCAGGTAAACAACGAAGGTTCGTCCATACCTGCAAAGGCACGAAGTTCAGTGCCGCTTGGATGCATAAGAGCACACTTTACGAGCCAGTCGCTGAGATAGGTGCAGTCACGGACTACAAAAGGCGGAAGTTTCTCGCCTGCTTCAAGTCCCAGAGATTGCTTAGCTACGTAGGACTGTAGATTCTTTTTTGATGCAATCATAATCAGATGCTCTTTTGCACGCGTCATTGCAACATACAAGACACGAAGTTCTTCGGATTTTTCACTGCGTTTGATTTCCAAGGAAACAGCTTCGCGAGGGAGTGTGTTGTAACTGCACATAAGTGTATCGTCACGGCGTTTGGAAGCAAAGCCGAGCTTTGAGTGAAGGAGAACGTTTTCCTTAGAATCAGAAGAAAACTGCCTTGCAGTATTAGCAAGTATACATACAGGGAACTCAAGACCTTTACTGCCGTGGATAGTCATAACACGGACAGCATTGTTGCCCTCGGGGTTGCTGACAACTGCCGCCGGAAGGTCGGTGCCGTTTCGCTCCAGTCTGTCGATAAAACCGACAAAGGCTGATATGCCTTTTGAGGCACCTTTTTCAAAGTTCTGAGCATACTCTCTGAGCAGTCTAAGGTTATTGACTGCAAGTTCTCCCCCTGTTGCAAGACTTGTAGAAAGAAGTCCTGTGTGCTCATAAAGAGCACCTATGAACAAGTCTGACGGCATAGTGAGAGAAAGGTTGCGAAGATAGTCAATATCTTTAATAAACCGCTCTGCTTTTTCAAAACCATTTTCTGCTGAATTCTTCACAGACAGATAAAGAGGTATTCTTTTATTATCATATCTGATTTGTGCAATATCATCAGGGGTAAACCCATACACAGGAGACATCAAAACAGAAAGCAGAGGAATATCCTGCACGGGATTATCAACAACACGAAGAAAGTTGACAGCTACTTTGATTTCAAACAATGACAAAAAGCCTGCAGAAGTTTCGCAGTAGGCTGGTACTCCGCAACGACGAAGCTCAGTAACGTAAACGTCGGCATATCTGCTCATATTACGCATAAGAACTGCTACATCGCGAAACTGAACAAGGCGTTCCCCTTCCCCGTCTTTTATGTAAGTTTCCTTGCACATTCTGAAAACAATTGATGCTATGTGGCGGGCTTCTGCCACGGCGGCATCAACATCTCCGATTTCATCAAGGTCGAGAAGATGGAGTTCGTTGCAAGGAGAAGACGCCTTATTGTAAGGTGCCTGAGGCACCAAAGCTTCTTCTTCGTTGTATTCAAGGTCACCTGTCTGAACAGACATCAATGCCCTGAAGGTGAAATTGACAAAATCCGTGACTTCCTTTCTGGAGCGGAAGTTACGCTCCAGAATTACCTTTGCAGGGTACTCGTCTGCCTCTTCATTATACAAAGGCAGTGAGTTCTTTCGGGAAAGAAAAATCTCGGGCATTGCCTGGCGGAAACCGTAGATACTCTGCTTTACGTCACCTACCACGAAGAGATTAGTGCCGTTGCGGCTAACCGAATTGAAGATTAAATCCTGCACTTCGTTTGCATCCTGATATTCGTCTACCATTACAGCATCAAAACGGGCAGATACAATATCTGCTACTTCTGTTGCCATCACGTTGCCCTGTGAATCAAGGTTCACCAGAAGATTCAACGCATAGTGCTCAATATCTGAAAAGTCTGCCACATTCTTCTGAAGCTTAAGCTCGGTATAGAACTTATCAAAGGTGCTTACGCAGGAGAACATTTCGGACACAATATTATACTGAGATGCAATATCGCTTAAAATCTCTTCCTCAGTCTGCAAAAACAGTTTTTGTAATGTTTTGACATTCCCCTTTACAATATCACGGTTTGCAGAAACCCTGAGTTTTATGGGATGCTCTGTGAATCCTCTGGCATTCAGTCTGCCTGTTTCGAAGGTATGTGCAAAGGATGCTACTGTGTTCCAATCTGAGGTTTCAAGCAAAATTCTGAATTTTTTGAAAAAAGCAAGGTCTTTTGCAAAAAGGTCTGATGCTTTTGCGTAAAGCTCAGGCTCCAGGCTCAGAAGTTTCAAGGAAGTTTCTGTAAGGCTTATGGAATAATCCACTGCTGATAAAGCATAATCCAGAACAATTCTACCCCAGATGCTGTCTGATACGCTGCTGCAATCGCTGTAATACGACAGCTTTTCCGAGAGCCATTTTTCACCAAACGGATGGGAACGAAGAAACTCGTAAAGCCTTAATATATTACTCTGCAGTCTTGTATCATCACGGGATGATGCAAATGCTTCCACCAGATTCACAAAGTCTATGTCGTGCTTTGCATAGAACTTATCAAGGGTAAGCTCCATAGCCTCCTGCTTGAGCAGGGATAATTCACCATTGTCGGCTATACGATAATCTCCAGAAACAGGAAGTTTCTGAAAAAATTCACGAACCAAGTCACCGCAGAAGCTGTCAACAGTTGAGATATGGGCAGAAGGCAGGTGCACAAGCTGTCTGCGATACCACGGATTATCGGGCTCTGAGGAAATGAGAGAAACGAGAGTTTTCTGAATTCTTTCTTTGAGTTCTGCCGCTGCCGCACGGGTATAGGTTACAATAAGAAGCCTGTCAATAGGAACGGGATTTTCGTTATCGGTAACCATCTGAATTACACGTTCTACCAGCACAGCGGTTTTGCCTGAGCCTGCGGCGGCACTTACAAGCAGAGAACCATTACGAGCTTTTATGGCAAGGCGCTGATTATCTGTCCAATTTCTGCTCATTGTGCCACCTCCTCTGATATATTATCCAAACCGAGTTCTCTTATAATTTCTTTTCTGTCGAGTTTGAAGATGTTTCTTTTTTTGTCCCCTTCTTTGTGTCCGCAAACTGAGGAATAAGGACAATACTCGCAGGCATCGTAGCAGACTGCCGCGGGTTCGGCTTCTACGTTACCATTATGAAGTTCTGTAGACATTTGTGCAATCAGGCTGTCAATCTTTGAGAATATGGCTCCGAACTCCTCTAAAGATGCAAGGTTATCTGTACCTTTGACTGTATCTCCTTTAGAGGAAACAGGAATATATACACCTGCGCATTCTTTTTCCATAGCTTCCAGAACATCCATATCACTAAGAATAAGACCGTTCATACGAAGTTTTTTCATCCGCTCTTTGAGTACAGCTTCGGTTGAAGTATCGAATGCCGCATCAACTACAGGTACAACGGCAGGCATATAGAGTACACCTGCAGGAATAACATTGCCTTTGAAGTAATCCTCGCTGTTACGGGAAAGAACGGAAAGATAAATCAGCATCTGCAGATTAAGTCCGTACATAATATCGGACAAATCGAAGGTCTTGGTGCCTGTTTTATAATCAACGATTCTTAAGTAGGTTCTGCCGTCCTTCTTCATAAGGTCAGCACGGTCCACCTTGCCTCGGATTGTAACGGTCTGGCCTGTGGGCAGAGTAAGGGTATATGCAGGAACATCTTCACCTATATCAAGCTCGAATGCTTCGGGTGAGAATGAGCTCTGGGAAAACTCCCCTATAATATGCTTTATCAAATGAAAGGCAGAATTTGACACACGGGTATACAGATACATAAATCGGTCGGATTTATCTTCTGTACCTCCAAAGTGAAGCTGTGCGTATTGTGCCATAATCGCCTTAATATCAATCATTACAGCATCGTCTGAAAGAGAACAAAGCGTTGCTTTATCGTACTTTTTGATAAAGCACTCCAGAATGTAATGCACAAAGGAACCGTACTCCATAGCATCAATCTGTGCAGTTCTGCGTTCACGAAGTCTGAGCCCATAGGTACAGAAGTACATAAATCTGCACAAGTGGTACTTTTCCACCTGAGAAGCGGAAAGACGCATATTGCTGCCAAAGAGCTTCGTTGCATTTTCTGCATTTTTTATTGCAAAAGGCTCTCTTCTGAGAGCACGTAAAAGTGCCTGAGAAGAAGCAGAAAAGTCTTCATTTTCATTGTAATACTTTCTGAGCGCATTGGACAGTTCATCTTTTGAGTTCGCTCTGCCCGCATACAGACTGAAAGCAGGCTTTGCTCCCCACGCTCTGTCTATACCCTGCACAATTGCACAGGGTGTGGCTTCAAGTTTCTCAAAAAGATTTTCCATCTCTGTAACAATCAAAGACGGAATATTGTTAGTACCGCCTAAATTGGAGGCAGGAAAGCTTACAAAAAGCTTCTGAGAAGCAGAAGTCAGAGCATAATAGCAAAGGTATTTTTCACGAATTGACTGAGTTTCCAGAGATTTATCGGGCAAAATGCCTGCTTCTGTAAGGAAGTTACGCTCGTCTGATGTGAAAATTCCGCTGTCTGAAAGAATGAGAGGAAACTCACCGTCTACTGCACCGATTACAAAAACCGCCTTCTTATCCTGCAGACGCAGTCTTTCAATATCACCAACCGTTACCTGGTCGAGGGCTTTAGGAATAAAGGCAAGCTTTTGAGAAGAAAACTGCAATTTAAGAAGTTCACAAAAACGAGAAGAGGTTATCCTTCTGTTGCCTATAACCTGCACGGTTCTGTCCAAAGTATCAATAAATATCTGCCAGAGCCTTAGCTGTTCCTCTGCAAGCTGGTATTCTTTGGCTTCTTCAAGGCTGTCTGAAAGGCTTAAAACCATTTTATCGGCACCTAAAGCAAGCATAAGAGTATATAGCTCCTTACAGATTTCAGAAGCGGTTGCATCTTTAGTATTGTTGCGAAAATCAAGGAGAGGTTCAATAATAAAACTGCGCACCTGCTCCACACGGGAAAGCTCCAGCAAATCCTCCTTTGTAAACTCGTCGGCAAAACCTCTTGGGTTCGCAGTAAACTCTGTGAATAACTTTGAACCCGACAAAGACCAGGTGAAGAGGTAGTTTTCAAACAAAGAAGCATCAACTGCTGAGACAGAAGTAAGTCCCGATTTGATAACAGCAAGAACTGCATCCTTGTGAAACGATGTGTTAACGCATTCAAAACAAGAAGTAACAAGCTTCATAAGAGGTTTTGACAATACGTTGGAAGGCGAATCCATAAAGAAGGGTATATCGTATGAAGAGAGTGCAAGGTCAAGAATTCCGCTGTAAGGTGCCACATTTCTGCACACAACTGCTATATCCCTGTACCGCAATCCATCTTCCATTACAAGTCTGCGTATATTGCGGCAAACGAAATCTGCTTCTTCATATCTGTCTGTTGCACTGTATATGCTCAGAGCGTGTGAAATCTCATTTCTAAATACAGACTTCCTGCGAAAGATCTTTTCTTCCAGATGCAAAAGTTCAGCAGCTTCAAAATATCCGTTATAGTCACACACAACTGATGCACCTACAGGCACATTGTTATTCTTTGCTAAACTTTTGAGACGGCGGGAAGTATCCTGAGAAACATAGAATATGCTGTCATCAGCAAGATTTCCGTCATCAGAGAGAGTTATGTAAAGCTCCTTAGACTGAATTAAGAGCTGTTCTATAATATCATACTCAAGCTGAGTAAAACTCAGATAAGAATCAACGCAGATTATGTAATCAGCAAAAAGAGGATTTGTTTTCAGTAAATCACAGGCAACGGAAAGCTCACCTTCGGGGTCTTCAAAGGAGTTTTCAAGCAGAGCATCAAACGCCGAAAGCACAAGAGATATATCGTAGAGCTTATTGGAAAGCATCTCGTTATCAGCATTTGTTTTGCTCAATATCTCTGAGGAAACTTTATTTCTTGCAAATTCCTGACGGACAGAAAGAAGCAGAGATAAAAGCTGAGGGTTGAGAGCCTTTTCACTGTACAGCTTCATAGCGTCTTTAGTATCTTCCAAAGCTATGCTCATTAGGAGTGTTTTGGTTGCTTCGTCAGCAAGGATTCCTTTGCTGTAACCCAATGATTCAAAGACGTAATCACAAAGGCGGGAAAATCCCAGCACCTTGATATTCATAGCATCTTTTGCGCCAGACAGTTCGAGAAAGGCTTTCTCTGCATCAAAAGACTGCTGGTCGGGAACAATCATCAGAAGCTTGTTCTCTCCTCCGCGGGCAAGAGACGAAAGCAGATTCCTTGCATATTCAGTTTTGCCTGATTTACTTCGACCTGTGATTAATCTAAGCATAATTACACCGCCTGCATTTTAGTTACAGATATATTATATAAACTTTGGTGTACCAAAAACAGTACATCACCTTGAAAAGAAGTCAATAATTCTATTGAATATTTCTACAGTCTTGAATCTGAATTCATATTTTCCGTCTTTGGTTACTATGGAATACTGGGATGGAGTAAGTTCTTCTTTCAAAGGACTGCTCTCACCTGCGGCAGAAAGACACAAGGAGGGATACATTACACACCACCAGTTTTTACCCTCTGCCTTTCCTATTCGGATTTGCAAAGCATCGTATACGCCTGAGGGCATAGTAACTTCATCATAATACCTGGTGGAGAAATACATAGTACGGACGCTTGCCGTTACCGAATATGTGTAACCGTTATCATAGACAACCTGTTGGGCTATATCCTTAAAAAGTCCCAGGTTTTTCTGTGCAATTTCTTTTGCGTCCCCCTTATTCTGTGCTGACAAAAAGAGTTCTTCGCTTTTTTTGAGTATTGCGTCACGGACCTTGAGTTTCAAACTTTGGTCCTCTTTCGAATCAGAATTTGCAAGGATATGAATGCGAAAAACCTTGTCTGAAATTTCACGGCATTCGCCCTCAAAAGGAACAAGACACAGAAGAACAGAGATAATCAATCCAAAAGACATAGACTTAATTATTTTTTTCATTAGAAAAAACCTACCTAATCAGTTTTGTATGCTGATTATTGGCAGGTTTTCACTTTTTATTCATCAATGGTAATTTTAGAGATAGCTACTCCTGTACGGCAGGGTTCTGCCACAAACACATCCTCATACTCAGCTTTGAGAGCCTGAGCGCACTTTGAGGCTTTGCGGTCTGAAACAAAAAGGGCAAAAACAGCTGAGCCAGAACCGCTCATTGCACAGCCCAGAGCCTTCTGCTTATACATAACGGATTTGATTGAGTTTATAACATCCAGAGAAAGAACCTCTTCGAAATCATTATGGAGAAAATCTGCCACGTTACGGATGCTTGCACTGTAGAGAGCTTTAACAGCTAAGTCGGTGTAACACAAACGTGTACCTGTGCGGCTGTCTGCAAGGGCATAAGCTTTTGCAGTAGAAATAGAAATTTCGGGTTTGCAAAGAACGATTTTACAAGGAGGAAGCTTGTGAAGTTTTGATAATGTTGTGCCTGTACCTGTAGCACGGCGGGTTCCGCCTACAATGCAGAAAGGTACATCAGCACCCACCTTCTCTCCTATTTTACACAGTTCGTCCTCGGTAAGCTTTGTGTCGTACATACGGTTGAGGATTACAATCACTGCCGCTCCGTCTGCACTGCCGCCTGCAAGACCTGCACCGAAAGGAATGGTTTTTTCGATATGTATTGCCATATCTCCGTGAGCAAGATTAGTATATGCAAAGAAAGCTTTTGCGGCTTTGTAAGCAATGTTGGAGCTGTCGCAGGGCACACCTTCTTTGTTGCAAGTAATGGTGATTTCACCCTCTGACTGTACTTTCGGGTCAGCTGTAACTGTAACCTCATCATAAAGAGTAACAGCCTGCATAAGCATATCTACGTTATGATAGCCGTCGGGACGCTGAGAAAGAATATCCAGGGTTAGATTGATTTTTGCAGGTGCTTTGGCTGTGATTTGCATATTAAAGTTCCTCTAAAAATTCCTTGATTCTGCCGAGTGCCTCGGTCAGATGATTGATTGAATATGAATAAGAAACACGAACAAAGCCTTCGCCGCATTCGCCAAAAGCATCACCCGGGACTATAGCCACACGCTTTGAATGAAGGAGCTTTGTGCAGAACTCCTCAGAGGTAAGTCCTGTGGATTTGATGCACGGGAAGCAATAGAATGCACCCAGAGGCTCAAAAGTTTCAAGCCCCATTGCGTTGAAGGTGCCAACCACCAAACGTCGGCGCATATCGTATTCACCGCGCATATGCTCGATATCTTTATCGCCGTTCTTAAGAGCTTCAATAGCCGCATACTGAGCAACGGTAGGTGCCGACATAATGCAATACTGGTGAAGCTTGGTCATCATCGCGATAATCTCAGCGGGACCCATTGCATAACCCAGACGCCAGCCGGTCATTGCAAAGGCTTTTGAGAAGCCGTTAATCACCACTGTACGCTCTCTCATACCGGGAAGGGACGCAATTGACACGTGCTTGTCCTTATAAGTAAGCTCGCTGTAAATCTCGTCGGAAATAACAAGCAGGTCGTGCTTGATAACAACCTCTGCTATAGCTTCCAAGTCAGCTTTTGTCATAATTGCGCCTGTGGGATTATTGGGGTATGAAAGAATCAGAAGCTTGGACTTTTCTGTAATAGCGGCTTCCAGTTCTTCGGGCTTTAAGCGAAAATCATTTTCCGCCTTTGTGTTCATAACAACAGTCTGTGCACCGCACATCCTGGTCAGAGGCTCATAGCACACAAAGGAAGGCTGATGAACCAGAACCTCCTCACCGGGATTAACCATACAGCGGATAGCAACGTCTAAAGCTTCACTTCCGCCCACTGTTACCAAAACCTCTGTGTCAGGATTATATTCAAGATTATATTTTCTGTTTACAAAACCGCTTATTTCCTGACAGAGTTTTTTGAATCCTCTGTTTGGAGTGTACCATGTTTTGCCGTTTTCAAGAGAGTCGATACCTGCTTTTCGCACATGCCAGGGAGTGCGGAAATCAGGCTCGCCTATGGAGAGGGAGATTACATCATCCATCTCGTTTACGATATCAAAGAAGCGTCGGATACCCGAAGGTTTGACGTCCTGAATCGTCTTGTTCAAATATTTACTGTAATCCATCAGAACTGCATACACCTTTCGTCAACTGCGGTATCTGTGAGCACAGTACCATCATATTTATATCTTTTCAGGAAGAAATGAGTTGCTGTGCTGAGCACACCTTCCAAGGTTGAAAGCTTGCGGGAAACAAAGGAAGAAACATCCTGGATGGAGTCACCCTTTACTGTAAGTCCTAAATCGTAAGTACCTGCCATAAGGGATACAGAGGAAACCTCCTCAAAAGCCATAACACGCTCAGCAATCTCATCAAAGCCTTTATCCTTGGTGGGAGTTACCTTGAGCTCGATATATGCTGTAACACCTGAATCTTTTACTTTTTCCCAGTTAATAACGGCACGGTAGCCTTTAATTACACCTTCTTTTTCATAAGCGGCAATCCGCTCTTTTACTGAATCCTCGGACTCACCCAAAAGCATGGAAAGTTCGCTTGTTGTGTAGGTTGAATTGTCAGAAAGTAATCTGAGAAGTTTATCCATAAGTATTCTCCTTTATGAAAAGTAAAATAAGTCTATTGAACCGTAACGGGATTTACCGCGTCGGTAAGGTTTATAAGGTTTGCACAGACGGCAGTTGCAATGCAGAAGCACTCCCTCTGCTCTGAGTAAATCTCAAGCTCATATACACCTGTTGAGAGATATCTGTCTGCAGATTGTGACATAATGAGTTTTCCGTCAGCATCGAAAATTTCAAAGGAACGTCTGTCATTTGAAAAGCAAAGCCTCCAGCTTATACCGTGAAAACGGTATTCAACAAAGCTTCTGAACTTTGTAGCTGTAATGGCAAATCTATCCTTTGAATCCTTTACTGAAAAGGCATAGAAAACACGAAAGGGTGCACAGCGGATGGTAACAAGAGGAGTAGAGTCCGAAGAACACAAAAGCATTTTATCCCCGGAAGTTTTGCGTCTGCCTGTTACTTTGAATTTTTCAGCACCCGTATGGTCACAGATGATAAAACGTGTATCCGCTTGAGAAGTGTCACGCTTCAGAAAAAGTTTCATACAATCACCTTAGTAGAATATTCAGGCGGTTTTTCCGCTATAAGAATATTATGTATCAGAAACACTGAAGAAATCAGATTATATGAGTTTTTTGCTAAGTTTCATATTAAGGATATAGATATTGCCGCGGCGATTGAATCCCTGGTCAACAGCATAGCAGGAAGTATAGCCCAAAAACAACCAGAAACTCATTACAAGGTAGGTTATATCAAAGAGCATTGCCTTTTCGATGATTGCATAAACAAGATATGCTCCGATATATGCAATCAGACAGGGATAAACACTGTACACCATAATCCTGCGGTGAACAAACCAGGCAGGCAGTATCATCCATATGTATCTTACAAGGAAAGCCAAAAATAAGACTGTGCCGACTATGCCTGCGGTTACAAGCAAAGTAAGGTAGCCGTTGTGCAAATCAGTGAAAGCTATCTGCACAAAGCCATCATATTTGGAGTTGAAATTTTCTCTGCCGGTAACGGCAATTATACAGTCATAAAGGTTACCCTTGCCGATACCAAAAACAGGATTCTGCTTGAAGATTTTGAATCCTGCATCCCATAAAAACCATCGGCTGGTAACTCCTGTATCCTCTTTAGGAATAAACACAGCATCCGCGGCGATAGCCTTGATTTGCTCAGAGGAAAGTGCAGCATCACTGAAGAACACAGCTACTCCAACTCGACAGACAACACGGACAAAAAGCATTGCAGTCAGAAAAACTATACCGGCAATTACAAGAGCAGATATTCTGATAATTGCTTTTCGTGGAGTGAGTTCCTCCATCATCGAAAAAACTTTCATAAGAACAATGATTGCCGCATACACCACCAGAAGCAGAAGACTGCCTGTACTGTCGCACAAAAGAAGCGCTATACAGTTGAGCAGAACACAGCTTAAAATCCAGATTCGGCTTACACGCTTCTGACCTGAATGTGCAACAAAATTAGGCTTTGTGAGCATATGGCAACAGATTACGGAAAGTGCCGACACATACCCCTGATAGTTGGGGTTTGTGTAAAAGCCCTTGAACACACCTTGGTAATACATATAATTATCGAACTTACCGTGAGTGAAAAGCATCATAAAAAGTCCGATAAAGGTAAAGACAGTGGAGAGATAAACTATAACTCTCACCATAAGGTAAAGCTCCCAACGGAAAGGAACCCCCTGTTCTGTGTGCATTCCGTAAAAAACAAAGAAACACACACCGCAGTGGACAAGCATCAGAAAATTATATGCAACAGCCTGCAAATCTGAATTGATGCTGACAAGGACGGTTATGGTAAAGGACAGCATAAACGCCATAAGCCATACACCAAGATAGAGTTTTGCATAAGCTTTTCTTTTGACCACAGCATAGATGCTCAGGGCTACGCCCCATACAAAGAGCACATATGTAACCGCATATGCCGCCTTTTCCACATACATTACCATACTGAAAAACATACACAGCATAAATATGAGTCGGAAAAGGGAGGTATCAAGAAAAACCATACCGAGTTTTTTCATAACAAACCTCTCAATAAATTTACTGTTGTAAATTTTTTATTTGAGTACTTCGATTACTGTTTTGAAAATCAGATATAAATCCCTGCGGAAACCGAAGCGTGAGATATATTTAAGATTGTATTCCATCTTCTGCGGAAGGATTACGTTGACATATTCCTTGTCAACATCGGCAGCTCCTTCAAGAAGCTTTGCTTCATCCTTAAACATAATGCTTGCAAGAGAGGTAACGCCTGCGGGCATCAAGAGAGTTGCCATCATCTCAGGTGTATAGGCATCAACATAACGCACAACCTCGGGACGGGTTCCAACGATACTCATTTTGCCGGAAAGCACGTGAAAAATCTGAGGAAGCTCATCAAGACGGAACTTTCTGAGAAACTTGCCGACTTTGGTGATACGGTCATCTTCGCCCTGTGTAAGCTCTCCTTGTTTATCTGCATCCACGCACATTGTTCTGAATTTCCAGATTCGAAACTGCTTGCCGTAGGTGGTAACCCTCACCTGCTTGTAAATCACGGGACCTTTTGAGGTGAGTTTGATAATAACTGCAATGACAAGCATAGGAAAAGAAAGCAAAAGTATCAGTAAAAGAGAAGCTGCTATATCAACTACTCTTTTGAAAAAAAGGCTATGCTTTTTGGCTTTGAGTATATCATAATACGGTCTGACTTCCTCAGTCTGCAGAAAAGAGGGAAGTTCAGAAAAAGGTAACAGCCGCATAAGACTCCTCCTGAGAATAAAATCAGTTATACAGTGTATATTATACTATTAAAATGAGAATTTTTCAACTGTTTATAAAAAATATAAAGTTCTGCCATTTTTCGGCATTATGCTGAAGATTTTCAATGTAAAATACAAATGCAAATCCAAGGTTTTATTTATGAAGTCTTGACTTGAAAGGCTTGAATGAGTAAAATGAAATTAGATTGAAAATATTAAAGGAGTAAGCTTATGAGTAACGATTATTCACCCGACCTTATAACTTTAGTTGATGACGAAGGTGCTGAGCACAACTTTGAAATTCTGGACACTGTGGAATATGACGGCAAGGAATACTATGCCCTCTACCCTGTTTTTGATAATCCTGAGGATATGGTTGCCGATTCCGGCGAATACTACATTATGGAAGCTATGGACTCAGACGAAGGCTGGGAGCTTGCAGAAGTAGACGACGATGATTTGATTGATAAGCTGAGCGTGATTTTTGAGGACAGATTTGCCGATAAGTTCGGTGAAGACGAATAAAACATACATAACCAGAAAAAATAAGCTTATAATCGGAAAAACTCCTGCCTGATTCGTGTACGGGGCAAAATAACCCTACAACCGTTAAATCGGGAGCCAGGCTCCGTCAGTGGCGTGCAGACCTCCCCTTTCACAGGGACGAAGGGAGCCAAAAGCTGTCGGGCGGGCACCCACCTGCTTTTTTAGTAGCAGGTTATATTATGCTCTTACGGTCAGGCGGGATTTCTATATTTTAAGGAGAATACATATATGAAGATTTCTGTGCTGGGTTGTGGCAGATGGGGCAGTTGCATTGCCTGGTATCTTGACAAAACAGGTCACGAGGTTTTGTCCTGCGGACTTGAAAACGCACCCGAATTTATACAGCTTAAAGAAACAAGAAAGAATGACTATCTGGAATTCCCCGAGAGCATCGAGGTAAGCTGTGACCTTTCATACGCAATTGAGCGTGCAGAGGTTATTGTGATTTCTATTTCCGCACAGCATTTGCGTGAATATATGGCAGATATATCAAAGCACAACCTTGACGGCAAGATTATTGTGCTTTGTATGAAAGGCGTTGAAGAAGCAACAGGATGCAGACTGAGCGAAGTTGTGGGAAGCTTTGTTGACGAGGACAAAACACCAATTGCTGTGTGGGTTGGCCCGGGGCATCCTCAGGATTTTGTCAAGGGTATTCCCAACTGTATGGTAATTGACAGCAAAAACGAAGAAGTTAAGACAAAGCTTGTAAATGAGCTTTCGAGTTCACTTATCCGTATGTATATCGGCAACGACTTCATAGGCAGTGAGATTGGTGCTGCCGCAAAGAACGTTGTGGGAATTGTGGCAGGTATGCTGGACGGTATGAATTATCAGTCGCTTAAAGGTGCACTGATGGCACGTGGTGCCAGAGAGATTGCAAGACTTATAGAGGCTATGGGCGGAAACCCTATGTCTGCATTTGGTCTTTGTCATTTAGGCGACTACGAAGCAACACTTTTCTCCAAATGGAGCCACAACAGAATGTATGGCGAAAACTTTGTGAAAGGCATTGAATACGGCAAGCTTGCCGAGGGTGTTATGACAACAAAAGCACTTAAAAAGCTTGCAGACAAATACAACGTGGAGATGCCTATTGTATCTTGCCTTTACGAGGTACTCTTTGAAAACAAGCCCTTCGAAAGTGCAATGGATGAGCTCTTTGAAAGGTCTTTCAAACCCGAGTTCTGATAAACTAAACACGCAAGCAAAAATAAAGAGAGCACACAGAAATCTGTGTGCTCTCTTAGTTTATACGTAAAATCAAGCAAAATGTCAATAACATTTTTTAGCACTTAATCTATAGAGAATATATAGTTTGGTGATACAGCTATTAAATCTATGTTTGCTCTATAGTCCAGGGCTTTTATTGCTTTAATAACATTTTCTTTACCTTGTGTATTCAAATACAGCATATAGGCATTATTCATGCCTTCGTACTTCTCGCCAACAACACTGATATCCTTAAAATCGTATTCGGGAAAATCCAACAAAGTATAATCATAATCAAACTCTAACTTTACCAAAACAAGAATGCAATCATCCTCAAAATCAGCATCTATTGATGCTTGTCGAGAGAACTCATTTTCAACTGATAAATCAACAGGTTTACCTATAAATATAGACTGCTCTTTGAATTTTGCAACGTGCTTCTGTATATCGGTTGCGTTTTTGATGGTTACACCTGTTTTGTCGGGGTCTGCAAGAAACCTCTGCACACTTGTAAGGTAAGAAAGCTCTGCTATGCCCTTTTGTATGGCGGTTGCATCCTTGACGGTTACTTCCCCATCCATATCTACATCACCGAAAAGGAGAACTTCGGGCACAGTAAATTCTTCTGCACCAACCAAAGAATTTGCATTAACTGTTAATACAAAAGAAGAAAAGAATATTAAAAGCATTAATAATATAGAAATTATTTTCTTCATAAAAACACCCTTTCTTATTCCCACGCAGGATAAACAACCCAATTAAAATCTACTGTATCCAAGTCAATATTTGCTCTATAATCCAGGGCTCTTACAGCCTCCAGAACATTATCTCTACCAGGATTCTTTAAGTTTAATGTGTAAAAAACAGCAAAGTCGCCATACCTTTTTACTTCGATAGATGAAAAATCATATTCAGGAAAATCCTTAAGTGTGTATTCATAAGAAAACTCCCATTCGGGATTAGGACGGAATGAAACAGACCAATCCCCAAATTCAGAATCATCTTTCGCTTTACCTGAAAATGTATTCTTCTTGCTCATATCAACTTCACTTCCAAGGAGTGATGAGGTTGTGTTTATGTCAGTTATGTGCTTCTGTATATCGGTTGCGTTTTTGATGGTTACACCTGTTTTGTCAGGGTCTGCAAGATACCTCTGCACACTTGTAAGGTAAGAAAGCTCTGCTATGCCCTTTTGTATGGCGGTTGCATCCTTGACGGTTACTTCCCCATCCATATCTACGTCTCCGAAAAGGAGAACTTCGGGCACAGTAAATTCTTCTGCATCAACTGTAACACAGCCTATAGATAAGATAAAAACTACAACAAAGGTTATTAACTTAATAAAATTCATAATATTACCTCCAAGTTAACTCAAGATAAAAATTTTCTGTATACCACATTGGAAACATATCCTAAATATATTAAATCGCATTATTCTTTACACCAAAATTATAGCATAACGAAATATTCTGCGTCAACAAAAAACATAACATACTTGTTTTTTGTAATTACTCACAATAAATAACAAAGACTATTAGTAAAAATAACAACTTAAATTAAAGCAAAAATGCCGATACGAATCCGTACCGGCATTTTATGTTCAGTATTACATTATTCTCAGAAATTGCCGACTGTGGCGGCGATTACTGCTTTGATTGTGTGCATACGGTTTTCTGCCTCATCAAAGACGATGGACTGCTCTGACTCGAAAACTTCGTCTGTTACTTCCAGTGCAGTTAATCCGAACTGCTCGCCTACTTGTTTGCCGACACCTGTGTTAAGGTCGTGGAATGCAGGCAGACAATGCATAAACACTGCATCTTCGCGGGCGTTCTTCATAAGCTCAGAATTCACCTGATAAGGGAGCAGGTCGCCTATACGCTCTGCCCAAACTTCTGCAGGCTCACCCATTGATACCCAAACGTCTGTGTAGATTACGTGGGCGTTTGCAACTGCCTTTTGGGGGTCGGTTTCAAAGTTAAGGGTTGCACCTGTTTCCTTTGCAATATCCTGACACTTTGCAACGAGGTCGCTTTCGGGGAAGTATTTTTCGGGTGCGCAAGCGGTAAAATTCATACCCATCTTTGCACAGCCCACCATAAGGGAGTTGCCCATATTGTAGCGGGCATCGCCCATATACACAAAGTTGATGCCTTTGAGTGTACCGAAATGCTCTTTGATTGTGAGAAAATCTGCAAGAATCTGGGTTGGATGGAACTCATTGGTAAGACCGTTGTAAACAGGGACACCTGCTTTGTCGGAAAGTTCCTCTACAATTTCCTGTCCGAAACCGCGGTACTCGATGCAATCGTACATTCTGCCGAGAACACGGGCGGTATCAGCGATGCTTTCTTTTTTGCCAATCTGAGATGCATCGGGGTCAAGGTAGGTTGTGCTCATACCAAGGTCGTGAGCGGCTACCTCGAATGCACAGCGGGTACGAGTGCTGGTTTTTTCGAACACGAGAGCTATGTGCTTGCCGTCGCAGATTTTGTGAGGGATACCTGCTTTCTTCTGAGTTTTCAGAAGCTCTGCAAGGTTTATGAGTTTTTCGATTTCTTCGGGAGTGTAATCAAGGAGTTTCAGAAAGCTTCTGCCCTTGAACTCTGCGTATAATTTTTCCATATTAAGCCTCCGTTTTACATACGGTTTTGATTATCTCTACTGCTTCCTTTAAGGTATCCCACTCAATATTGAGTGCAGGAAGAAGTCTTAACTTCTGCTTTGCTTTAATAACGAGAAGTCCTTTGTCCATACATTCTTTTACAACTTCGTCAACAGGACGCGCGGTAGTAATACCAAGCATAAGTCCCATACCGTCAACAGCTTTGACACCTTCGCAGGCTGAAAGCTCGCTTACAATATACTCGGACTTTGCCTTTACCTCAGCAAGAAGCTCGTCATCAAGGCGATTAAGGATGCTGATTGCACCTGCACAGCACACGGGGTTTCCGCCGAAGGTTGAACCGTGGTCGCCAGGTTTAAGTACATCCTGAACCTTGTGAGAAAGAACGGTTGCACCCAAGGGAAGTCCGCCGCCCAAGCCCTTTGCTGTGGAGAAGATATCGGGTGTGACACCATAGTTCATATAAGCGTAAAGAGCGCCTGTTCTGCCGTTGCCTGTCTGAACTTCGTCTGCGATTGTGATAATATCATACTCGGAAGAAAGCTCAAATATTCTATCCACAAACTCGGATGTAAGAGGCATTACTCCTCCCTCACCCTGAACAAGCTCGAACATAATGGCAGCAACGTTTCCGCTCTTTACCTTTTCTTCAAGGTCGCTGATATTATTTGCTTCTACGTAATCGAAGCCTTCTGTGAGGGGCAAAAAGTCGTTGTGGAAAACATCCTGACCTGTAGCAGAAAGAGTAGTGATTGTTCTGCCGTGGAAGCTGTTTTTGAGAGTGAGGATTTTGTTTCTTTCCTTGCCGTATTTGTCGGCTGAGTACTTACGGGCGACTTTGATAGCACACTCGTTAGCCTCGGCACCTGAGTTTGAGAAGAAAACCTTGCTCATACCTGTTTTTTCACAGAGAAGCTGTGCAAGACGTGCACAGGGACCTGTGTAGTAAAGGTTTGATGTGTGCTGAAGCTCCATAAGCTGTTCTGCTACAGCACTAATCCAGATATCGTCACAGTATCCAAAGGTGTTTACAGCGATACCTGTTGCCATATCTATGTACTCTGTGCCGTCGTCCGAGATTGCAACAGAGCCTTTGCCCTTAATAAGGGCTACAGGAAACCTGCCGTAGGTATGAGCTATATACTCGTTGTCTATATCCTTAATGCTCATTAGAAAAATCCTCCGCTACCATTGTACCTGCACCTTCGTTGGTGAGGGTTTCAATAAGGAGTGAGTGGTGAACTCTGCCGTCCATAATAATTACACGCTTAACTCCTCTTGCGATTGCCTCAAGACAGCACTCAACCTTGGGTATCATACCGCCGGAGATGGTACCGTCACGGAAAAGTGCAACGGCAGACTTTGTATCAATTTCAGAAATGAGAGTTGCAGGGTCGTCTTTATCGCGGAGAATTCCTGCGATGTCGGTCATTGTAATAAGACGCTCAGCCTTTAGAGCTCCTGCAATCTGTGCAGCGGCGGAATCGGCATTAATATTGTAGGTGTTGCCCTCGTCGTCACAGGCAACAGTGGAAACAATGGGAATGTAGCCGTTATCAAGCAAATCGATGATAGGCTGAACGTTGACTTCGGTGATTTTGCCCACAAAGCCAAGACGCTCGTCTTTAACCTGAGCCTTAATCATACCGCCGTCAATACCTGAGATACCCATTGCCTTACCGCCCTTTGTGTTGATAAGGTTAACAAGGCTTTTGTTGATTTTTCCTGCCAGCACCATCTGAACAATGTCTACTGTTTCTTTGTCGGTAACACGCAGTCCGTCAACAAACTCGGTTTCCTTACCGACCTGCTTTAAGGTTTCGGTAATCTCGGGGCCGCCGCCGTGAACAAGAACAACTTTGACACCGATAAGCCACAGAAGGACAATATCCTGCATAACCTCCTGCTTAAGTTCTTCGCTTACCATTGCGTTACCGCCGTATTTAACTACTACAACCTTGCCGTTGTATTTCTGAATATAAGGCAGTGCCTGAACTAAAACTTCGGCACGCTGTGCATTTGTAATATCTAAAGACATTTTGATTATCCTTTAACTTATAAATTTATCATGTACGGTAATCACCGTTGATACGAACATAATCGTAAGTAAGGTCGCAACCCCAGGCGGTTGCACTATACTCACCATCACCCAGAGAAACCAGAATTTCGATTTCTTTTTCAAGGAGGATTTCCTTAGCAAGCTCTTCGGAGAAAGGAATACCTGCACCCTGAACGCATACGGGAATTTCACCCTTTGCGGATTTGAAGGAAACATCAACCTTTGAGGGGTCTAAGTCCTTAACACCGTAACCGAGTGCACAGAGAACACGTCCCCAGTTGGCATCTGAGCCAAACATAGCCGCTTTTACAAGAGAGGAACAGATTACTGACTTTGCGGCAATCTTTGCCTGCTCTTTTGAAGAAGCACCCTCTACTCTGCATTCTACGAGCTTGGTTGCACCCTCGCCGTCTGCGGCAATTGAGCGGCAAAGGTAAACGGTTACTGTATTGAGAGCCTTCATAAAGGTTTTGAAGTTATCATCGTCTTTATCAATGATAGAGTTGCCAGCCTGACTGTTTGCAAGGATTGTAACCATATCGTTTGTGGAGGTATCTCCGTCAACAGAGGTCATATTGAAGGTATCCTGAATATCTGAGGACAGTGCCTTTTGGAGCATTTCGGGAGCAACAGCACAGTCGGTTGTGATGAACACAAGCATTGTTGCCATATTGGGGTGAATCATACCCGAGCCCTTTGCGATACCGCCGATTCGGCACTCTTTGCCGTCAATCTCAAAGGAAACAGCAATTTCCTTTTTAACTGTGTCGGTAGTCATAATGCCCTCAGCGGCAAATTCGGAGTTATCACCCAAGCCCTCTACAAGTGCAGGGATGCCCTCGCGGATGGGAGTAATATCGAGCACTTCGCCGATTACGCCTGTGGAAGCCACCACTACGTCAGAAGCAGGAATGGAGAGCTTGTCTGAAACAAGGTCACACATCTGCTGTGCAATCTCGATGCCGTTTGCGTTGCAGGTGTTGGCATTGCCTGAGTTACAGATTATAGCCTGTGCGTAGCCGTCTGCTATATTCTGCTTTGTTACAGTAATTGGTGCACCTTTGACAAGGTTTGTGGTATATACTGCCGCCGCACTGCAACGGCTTGAACTGTATATAAGCGAAAGGTCACGTTTTGATTTGTTCTTACGGATTCCGCAATGGATACCGTTGGCTGTAAATCCTTTTGCGGCACAAATACCGCCTTCGATAATTTTCATATTTTACACTTCCTTAATTGAGAGTGAAGTTGTTTTACTAAGTCCCAGTGCAATGTTCATACACTCAACAGCGGCACCTGAGGCACCCTTGCCAAGATTATCGTATCTTGCAATGAGAAGTATCCGCTCCTCGTTACCTTCTACTGTCACCTGCATATTGTCAAAGCCTGTGAAAGCGTTTGATGAAACAAAGCCCGTTTCATCCATTTTGGGTACATAGGTTACCACAGAATCTTTATACATTTCTGCATAAGTCTTTTTTATGTTTTCAATGGTGAATCCATCATTAAGCTGAGATTTATGGAGAGGAACAGTCACCTGCATTCCGCTGTAAAAATCCCCTACCACAGGACAGAAAACAGGAGCGTTCTTGATACCTGTAACCTTGGTCATTTCGGGAATATGCTTGTGCTTCTGGGGTGTTGCATACTGACGGGGAGATGAAAGCTCAAAGCTTCTGTTTTCATCCTCGTAATCTGCAATCATCTGCTTGCCGCCGCCGCTGTAACCTGTAAGCGAGAAGCAGGAAAGAAGTACATCTTCAGAGATGATACCCGACTTCACAAGAGGATAGACAAGTGCAATGAAACCGGAAGCGTGACAACCGGGAACAGCAATACGCTTGGAATTTTTGATTTTGTCAAAATGCTCCTGTGAGAGTTCTGCAAAGCCGTATGCCCAATCGGGATTTGTACGGTGAGCGGTTGAGGTATCGATTACAACTGTGTCGGGGTTGTCTATAAGAGATACCGCTTCAATAGCCGCTGCATCGGGCAGGCAAAGGAAAGCTACATCTGCCTTGTTGAGCATTTCACGGCGGGCGTTTGTATCCTTGCGAAGTTCTTCGCTTAAAGTAAGAATTTCTATATCTTCACGAGTTAACAGTCGGTCAAAAATTTTAAGGCCTGTGGTGCCTGCTTTTCCGTCAATAAATACTTTAGTCATCCAAAAACCCCGTTACAAAATCTATTTGTGTCTGCACAGACTTGGGACCTGTGCCGCCCTGTGAAATTCTCTTGTTTACGCAAGCTTCAAGAGAAATGTCTGTATATACATCTTCATCAAAGAGCTCAGAGAGCT
This sequence comes from Ruminococcus sp., assembly GCA_045593025.1. Classification (GTDB taxonomy): domain Bacteria; phylum Bacillota; class Clostridia; order Oscillospirales; family Acutalibacteraceae; genus Ruminococcoides. Next base: position 135,496 of record JAZNVW010000003.1, read on the forward strand.
CCTTGTATTTTTCAAAAGGTAAGTCCTCTAATACTGTGTTGTTGGCGATACAATAAGCAACTGTTTCGCCAACGAGCTTGTATGCACTGCGGAAGGGCATTCCCTTCTTTACAAGGTAGTCAGCCAAGTCTGTGGCATTGATAAAGCCCTTCTGAGCCGCACTGTACATATTGTCTTTGAGAACGGTGGATGTTGCAATCATGGGAGTGAACACAGAGATACAGAGTTTGACTGTGTCAACTGCATCAAAGATTGCTTCTTTGTCCTCCTGCATATCTTTATTGTAAGCAAGAGGCAATCCCTTTAAGGTTGTGAGCATTGCTACCAAATCACCGTAGACACGTCCGCACTTGCCGCGGATAAGCTCTGCCATATCGGGATTTTTCTTCTGGGGCATAATAGAGGAACCTGTGGAATAGCTGTCATCAAGTTCCATAAACTTGAACTCCCAGGAGCACCACATAATGATTTCTTCGCAGAAGCGGCTTAAGTGCATCATAAGGATTGAGTAAGCGCTTAAAAGCTCAAGGCAGAAATCGCGGTCGGAAACACCGTCGATACTGTTGAGAGTGATTGTGTCAAAGCCTAAGTGCTGTGCCTCAAAGCTACGGTCTGTGTTGTAGGTAGTACCTGCAAGTGCACAGGAGCCTATGGGTGAACAGTTCATTCTTTTAACTGCATCTTTAATTCTTGAGTAGTCACGAATGAACATCATAGCATAAGCCATAACGTGGTGAGCAAAGGTTACAGGCTGAGCACGCTGAAGGTGAGTATATCCCGGCATAATTGCATCTGTATTTTCCTGTGCTTTATCTCTGAGAGCTTCAATGAGAGATTTGAGCATTGAGAGGATTTCTTCATTTTCTGCACGCAGATACATACGGATATCAAGAGCAACCTGGTCATTACGGCTTCTTGCTGTATGCAGACGCTTGCCTGCATCCCCTATACGCTTTGTAAGCTCAGACTCGATGAACATATGTATGTCTTCAGCGTTCATATCAAACTGAAGTTCGCCTGACTCGATTTCAGCAAGAATTGAAGTAAGTCCTTCGATAATCTTTGATGAATCTTCAGCGGAGATAATACCCTTTGATGCAAGCATCAGAGCGTGTGCAATTGAGCCTTCTATATCCTGTTTATACATACGGCAGTCAAAACGGATTGAGGAATTGAAATCGTCTGCTAATTTATCAAGCTGTTTTGAAAATCTGCCTGCCCACATCTTATCCATAACGTTACCTGCTTTTCCTAAAAAATAATGTTACCGAGGACTTCTCCTCGGTTTATGTTTTTAAGTCAGCTCCCCGAAAGAGGAGCTGACCTGTATTAAACTCTGATTAGTTAAGACCGTTCTTCTGCTTCATGCGAGCATAAACAGTAGTTGAAAGACCGTAGAGATTGATGAAACCTGTAGCCTCGGACTGGTCGTAAACATCGTCCTCGTCGAAGGTTGCAATTTCGGGGTCATAGAGAGAGAAGGGAGACTTAACGCCTGCGTTGATCATATTGCCCTTATAGAGCTTAAGGGTAACATCACCTGTAACGGTTTCCTGTGTTTTCTTAACGAATGCAAGGATTGCCTCGGTAAGAGGAGTAAACCACTGAGCGTTATATACCATCTCGCCAAGTTTCTGAGCAACAAGTGCCTTGTAGTGAGAAGTCTCTTTATCAAGACAGATTGTCTCAAGAACATTGTGAGCCTTGTAGAGGATTGCACCGCCTGGAGTTTCGTATACGCCGCGGCACTTCATACCAACAAGACGGTTCTCAACGATATCGAGAAGGCCTACGCCGTTCTCACCGCCAAGCTTGTTGAGAGTTGCGATAAGCTCTGTAGCGCTCATTTCCTTGCCGTCAACAGCTGTGGGAACACCCTGCTCAAAGTGGATAGTAACGTAAGTGGGCTTGTCGGGTGCCATCTCGGGAGAAACACCCATCTCAAGGAAGCCTTCCTTGTTGTAGGTAGGCTCGTTCATGGGGTCTTCAAGGTCGAGACCTTCATGAGAAAGATGCCAGATGTTCTTATCCTTGGAGTAGTTGGTCTCACGGTTGATTTTAAGGGGAACGTTGTGAGCCTCTGCGTAGTCGATTTCTTCTTCACGGGATTTGATATCCCACTCACGCCAAGGTGCGATAATAGGCATATCGGGAGCAAAAGCTTTGATTGCCATTTCAAAACGAACCTGGTCGTTGCCCTTACCTGTGCAACCGTGGCAGATAGCATCGGCACCCTCAGCCTTTGCAATCTCAACAATACGCTTTGCGATGATGGGACGGGCAAAAGCTGTGCCCAGCATATAGTTCTCGTAAAGTGCACCTGCCTGCACGCAAGGGAAAACATAATCAGTGAGGAACTCTTCTGTGAGGTTCTCAACATAGCACTTTGAAGCACCTGTCTTGATAGCCTTCTCCTCAAGGCCCTCCAGCTCGTCAGCCTGACCTACATTACCGGAAACAGCGATAATTTCGGGGTTGCCGTAGTTCTCTTTAAGCCAAGGAATGATGATAGATGTATCAAGTCCGCCTGAATATGCAAGGACGATTTTTTTGAATTCTGTTTTTTTATTCATTTTTATTACCTCCGTAATGCAATAGTGTATTTTGAACATGCATAAATATTACCATATCCAGAATATTTATGCAAGTGTTTGTGAGCAAATACCTATAAATTCATTAGTTTGCTGTAATATACCAAAAGTACCCTGTTACTTTTAGTAATATTTACTATATAATTTGTATAATCAGTAGGTTTCTTAGCCTTGCGAAAGTCTGAGAAAAAAGAAAAAACCTTTCTGAATGAAACGAACACAGTAATTTTCAAGAGTCGTTACGTTCAGAAAGGTTGCATATTTATGCATTTATATGCAAAGCATGTATTACTCTGCAGTTGTTTGTTCTATTACTTCGGGTGAACCTTCGCCATTTAGGTAATAATCATTGTTGCCAATGAGAATTTTTGTGCCGTCGATAGAGAATGTTGCACTGTCCTGAACTTCCTCACCGCTGTTGTCACTATAGAAATACATAGTGATTTCATCGTCATCAACAGTATATGCATGCTTAATTTCAGTTTCGTATGCATATACACCGTCTTCAACCTTCTGGCGGAAGATTGCATAGCCGTCCTCTGTAAATTCGTAAGAATCGCCGTATGCCTTATTGAGCCACTTGCCTACAAGCTCATCATTCTTTACAAAATCAGCTTTTGCTTCAAGAGTAATGGGAGTGTAATCAGTTCTGTTGAAAACTTTGGTTTCGTCCTCAGAATAATCGATTGTGAGTTTATCACCGTCAATTCTATATGTCCACTGGCCGTAAAGATAGTTACCCTCAGTGTATGCTGATTTGTTGCCGTAGCCGTCCACGCCGTATGAAATAGATGCATCAAAAACAACTGTACCATAAACTATGCGAAGCTTGCCGTCGTCTGTAAAGAGAACATACTCATCGTTGACAGAATCTTCTGCCTTCCAAGCACCTACAACATCAGTATCGGGAAGATTGGACCAGTTTATCTCATAAGAGCCCTCACCTGTTGATACAGGGTCTGTGGTTGTGTTGCCGGGCTTACAAGCGCCCAGAGAAAGCACAAGTAGGGAAACAAGAAAAATCGCAAATAACTTTTTCATAAAAAACACCGCCTGAATAAATATCTGATATGACATAATTATATAAAATCAGTCGGCGGATGTCAACAACCGCCGACTGTTAATCAGAAAAATTACAAAGATTAATATGCATTATAATAGAGTTTACCTCTGTCGCTGTCATCAAGAGCAAGAAGCTGAGACACAGTAACGAAACGATAACCTCGTTTATACAGCGTATCAATAACCTTACAGAAAGCATCGTAAGAGTTATAATAAATTTCGTGGAATAGTATAATATCGCCCTCGTCAGTAGAATTCAGAACAGTATTAGCTATAGTGTTAATATTCTGTTTCTTGACAGAAGTTGAATATCTGCTTGTGTAACTCCAGTCGTTTGAATCAACATTCCAATTGATTACAACGTAACCCGATGACTTCACACGGGATGAGGTAATACCTCCGCCTATAGGACGCATTGTTAAAGGAGATTCACCGGTAATACTTTTTATGAGTTTTGCCGTTTTGGAAAGTTCTGAGCGGAAGGTAGCGTCAGAACAGGTGTGATAGTAATACTCGTGAGTGTAACCGTGTACACCGATTTCGTTGCCCATATCATAGGCGTACTTCATAGCCTCTGCCTGCTCACCGTGAATGCGGTTACCTACTACGTAGAAAGTACCTACTCCCCCATACTGTGCCAGCTTGTCTACAAACTTATAGGTAAGCTCATAGTGGGGGCCGTCATCAAAGGTGAAAGCGATATATTTATAATTCTTGTCCTCTGTTGTATGAGTCGGACGCTGAGTAGCAGCCGTTGCCTCATCGCCTGTTGCATCAGGATTTACAGGCTTTGTCGGTTTTTGTGGTTTCACAACAGGAGCCGGCGGCTCTGTAGGGTCGGGCAAATCCGAAGAAACCTTATTGGAAGTTATGGGTGTATAGACAACTTCCTTAGCAGTCGTAATCACAACTGTAGTCTCTGCAGGCTGTGAGGTAACAGGGACAGTTGAAGAAGCCTGTGTGGAATACGCTTCGGTTACGGGTATTTCATCAGCAGATGTATCTGCAGGAACTTCTGAGGAAGGACGCACACATCCTGCAACAAAAACAACACAAAGTAACGCTGACAAAACAAAAGCAATTGTTCTTTTCATTATGTTCTCCTACATAAACAAACTTTTAATTTATTAGACAGCGTTACTTATTATATGACATTTTTCTGCAAAGTCAATACCGATAACAAAAATAATAAGGAAAATATAAAAAACGGTACATCATATTTCAGATGTACCGTTAATTACAACCTTTGGTTTACTGATACTTATCAGTACATACCGCCCATATCAGGAGCAGGTGCAGCTGCTACAGGCTCCTTGATATCTGCAACCAGAGATTCGGTTGTGAGCACCATAGAAGCAACGGAAGCAGCGTTCTGCAGAGCACTGCGTGTAACCTTTGTGGGGTCAACGATACCTGCAGGAATCATATCGGTATAAACCTCATTAAGAGCGTCAAAGCCGTAACCGGGCTTGTTTTCGCGAATGATATTGTCAATGATTACAGAACCTTCAAGACCTGCGTTTGCGGCAATCTGACGAACAGGTTCTTCCAGTGCTTTGAGCACAATACGCATACCTGTCTGCTCGTCACCTGTTGCGGTTTCAACCAGAGCAGCAACAGCAGGAATAGCATTAACCATAGCAATACCGCCGCCTGCTACGATACCTTCTTCAACTGCAGCCTTTGTAGCGGCAAGAGCATCCTCAACACGGAGTTTCTTTTCTTTAAGCTCAATTTCTGTTGCGGCACCGACTTTGATAACAGCAACACCGCCCGCAAGCTTTGCAAGACGCTCCTGAAGCTTATCACGGTCAAAATCGTTGTTTGTGGTCTCCAAAAGCTGACGAATCTGAGCTACTCTGCCCTGGACTGCCTGAGCATCGCCTGCACCGCCTACGATGATGGTGTTGTCCTTCTGAACTTTTATCTGATGAGCCATACCGAGCTGGTCTAAGGTTGCATCTTTAAGTTCAAGACCTAAATCAGATGTGAACACAGTACCGCCTGTAAGGACTGCGATATCCTGGAGCATTTCCTTGCGTCTGTCGCCAAAGCCGGGAGCCTTGACTGCAACACAAGTGAAAGTACCGCGGAGCTTATTGAGCACGAGAGTAGTGAGAGCTTCACCCTCAACATCCTCAGCAATAATGAGAAGCTTTCTGCCGGACTGAACAATCTGCTCCAAAAGGGGCAGAATCTCCTGAGTATTGGAAATCTTCTTATCAGTAATAAGAATTAATGCATCATCAAGAACTGCTTCCATCTTGTCACTGTCTGTTACCATATAAGGAGCAATGTAGCCGCGGTCAAACATCATACCCTTGACTACTTCGCTGTAAGTTTCGCCTGTTTTGGATTCTTCGATAGTAATAACGCCGTCCTGAGTAATCTTTTCCATAGCGTCTGCAATCAGGTCGCCGATAGCCTCGTTTGCAGAAGAAATTGTAGCAACACGGGCAATATCCTCAGAGCCTTTAACCTGCACGCTGTTTGCAACTATTGCTTCAACTGCTGCGGCTACTGCCTTGTCGATACCTTTTTTGAGAATCATGGGGTTAGCACCTGCAGTTACATTCTTCATACCCTCGCGGATAAGTGCCTGAGCAAGGAGGGTTGCTGTTGTTGTGCCATCGCCTGCGGCATCGTTTGTCTTGATAGAAACCTCTTTTACGAGCTGTGCACCCATATTTTCGAAAGCATCGTCAAGTTCAATTTCCTTTGCAATGGTAACACCGTCGTTGGTGATAAGAGGTGCACCGAATTTTTTATCGAGAACAACGTTTCTGCCCTTGGGGCCTAATGTAATCTTAACAGTATCTGCAAGCTGGTCGATACCGCTTTTTAATGCTTTGCGAGCTTCCTCGCCGTAAATAATCTGCTTTGCCATATTATATACCTCCTGAAATATAAGCGTAATTACTCTACAAGAGCAAGAATATCAGCCTGACGGACGATAGTGTACTCCTCACCATCAAGCTTAACTTTAGTTCCTGCGTACTGATTGGTGATAACCTTATCGCCTACTTTAACGTACATTGTAACTTCCTCACCGTCAATCTTTCCGCCGGGGCCTACTGCGATTACGCTGGAAAACTGAGGCTTCTCCTGTGCGGCACTGGAAAGCACAATACCGCTTGCTGTAGTTTCAACTGCATCGTCTGCTTTGAGAACTACTTTGTCGAGTAAAGGTTTGATTGTCATATATATCCTCCTAACATATTTGTCGAAAAATTAGCACTCGCAAACTTGGAGTGCTAATAATATACTATACCATATTTTGTAAAAAATCAAGTGTATTTTGACAGGTAAAAATTAATTTTATATTAAATTATTGTGACGAGATAAAATTAATTCACTGGCCCTTAAAGAGAACAGCTCCTTCTATTACAGAAGTATCTACAGAAAAGCTTTCTGCAACCTTAACGTTAATCTTATCTTTACAAACCTCGGGATACTCTACCGAAAGGTCAGAAACAGTCCTGAGATTTTTCAGAATAATCAGCGCAAGCTCACCTGCATTGTAACCCATATCTGTGTAATCAGGCACGCTTGTAGCAAGAGCACCTTTGGCAAGTAAAGCCTCAGAAGATGAAACTATGGGAACTTTCTTTTTGTTGGCAGCTTTTACAATGGTATCAGCGTGTTCAAAAGTCAGTTCATCATCAATAAGATACAGAACATCACAATCTTCCAGTGCGTTATTTATTGCTGAATCGAGCTGATTTTCATCTCCTGCTGTGAAAGGGGTATACTCAATGGCTGCACTTTCAGCACTACTCTGGGCAAGGGTTGAAAGAAGGATTGAGTTTTCATTTGTAGTCATATAAAGAGAGGAAACTTTTTTTGCTTTAGGAAACAGCTCCTTGATAAGAGAAAGCTGCTCTGCAACAGGTGTCATATCAGATACACCTGTTACATTCTTATCAGGCTTTTCACAGGATTTGAGAAGTCCCGCTTCAATAGGGTCTGTAACCCCCGAGAAGATTACAGGGATTGTATCGGTAGCTTTTGCAGCAGCTACTGCCGCAGGCTCACCTATTGCAAAAATAAGATTCACGCCCTCTGAAACGAACTTTTCCGCGGCTTCTTTGCATTTATCCTTATCACCCTTACAATTAACAACAGAAAGAGAGTGAAACTCAGACTGATAATAACCTTTATCAGTAAAAGCGGATGTGAAACCCTGATAAGTATGTTCGGAAGAAGCGTCATCTGAACTCTGTATAACTCCGATTGAATACTTCGCAGGCTCAGTGGGAATTTCTGTTTCCTGAGGATTACCCTCTGAACATGCACAAAAAGAAAAACACAAGAAAGCAGCCATCACAAAGGCAGATATTCTGTTTACTTTTGAAAATCTTGAAATACTCATAATTCCTCCATAATTTTTCAGAATATTTATATTTTGATTTTACTTAATATAAAAAAACATCAGGTATAATACATATAAAGCTGGCACTGAAGGGTACCGTTGTAAAGCTTACGGCGTTTATCAGCACGTCTGCCAAAGCATTTTTCAAAATCATCATCAGGGGTAATAATCGCGTAGCTCCATCCCTGCTTGCGTACAAATCTTTCTCCCATTGTGCGGTAAAGTTCTTCTGCTTCTTTAACAGTAAGCAGACGCTCGCCATAGGGAGGGTTTGTAATCAGAGTGCCCCTCTCACGCTCGGGGACAAAATCGTGAAGGTCGCGTTCTATAAACTCAATTCTGTCAGCAACACCTGCTACTTCTGCGTTATGCCTTGCTACAGCTAAAGCGTTTTTGTCTATATCGCTTCCAAGTGCAAAAAAGTTAGCATCACGCCGCTCCAGTGAACGGGCAAGTTCACGCTCCTGCTCCCAAAGGTTCCGGGGAACACATTTCCAGTCTGCAGCAGAAAAACTGCGATTGATTCCCGGGGCAATGTTCAGAGCTTTAAGAGCAGATTCGATAAGAATTGTACCGCTGCCGCACATAGGGTCCACAACAAAGTGGTCACGTCGCACACGGGAAAGCTCTGCCATAGCACAGGCTAAGGTTTCACTTATGGGTGCGTCGTTTGCTTCCTTGCGGTAACCGCGTTTATGCAAAGGTGCACCTGTTGTATCAAGGAGGATGCTGACTTTATCTTTTCTGATAAGAAACTGTATCTGATGCAAAGAACCTGTTTCAGAAAGCCATGAAGAATTGTATTTTTCGCCAAGACGCTTGGCAACAGCTTTCTTGATAATCTTCTGGCAATCAGATACACTCATAAGCTTGGAATCAAGACAACTGCCCTTAACAGGGAAAGCATCGTCTTTATATATAAACTCCTCAAAAGGAAGCTTCAGGACATTTTCAAAAAGTTCTTCGAAACTTGTGGCGTAAAACTCCCCCACAAGAAGCTGAACACGTTCTGCACAGCGAAGCCGAAGATTTGCACGTACAAGAGCATCAAAACCGCCTTCGAAAAGCACCCTGCCTGTTTCAGCACGGACGCCTTTTATATCCATAAAGCGAAGTTCGTTTGCAACTATGCCCTCAGTACCGAAAACGCAAGGCGCACAAAAAGTAAGATTATTCATTGTAACCTCGTTAAAAGTTAAAGGCGGGAGCAAACCCCCGCCTTATGATTTTTGAGTTGGAAATCAACCTTCTTTGGAAGGCTCTAAAAGTCCGTATGCTCCGTCATCACGCAGATAGACAACATTTGTTGAACCTGTGTCTGCGTTAGTAAACATATAGAACTTGTGGTTGGTCATTTCCATCTGGAGAATTGCTTCTTCAACAGAAATGGGTTTAAGGGGAATCTGTTTTTTGCGGACAATGGAAATTTCTTCTTCTATTGCAACTTCATCTGCATTGTCTGCAAAAAGGTCCTCAATGGAGCCTGCTCTCAGCCTCTTTGAAAGACGTGTTTTGTGCTTTCTGAGCTGTCTGGAGAGAAGGTCAATTACTCTGTCTAGAGCATCGTTCATCTCTGCCATTGTAGATTCGGCACGGTATACCATAGAATTATCCTTGATTGTAACCTCCACAGTCTGTCGGTTTTTCTCAAGGGTTACAACAACAGTAGCTTCAGCGCTGTCTGAAAAAATCTTCTCGAACTTTGCGAGCTTACGCTCAACTCTCTCCTTGAAGTTATCTCTCAGATTAACTTTGCGTGCAACATAGGTAATCTTCATACGGGTACCTCCTTTGAGTTTAATATTAGATTTTATTTTCTGCCTGAGCCGTTGCCACGACGACTGTATCCGCGGGATTCACCGCCACGCTTTAAGTCTGACATACGGTCCTGGCTTGACTTCTTGAATCTTGACATCATATCCTCAAAATCCTGGTTAGAGGATACCTGCTCCTCCCAAACACCGTCGGGGTAAAGCACGGGAGGCGGAGATGTTCTCTTAGGCTCTGAGGGCTTTTGGGGAGCTCTGCGAGGCTGAGGTCTGTCGCCCTTATCGGGACGTTCGTCCTTCTGTGCACGCTGAGGACGTTCAATAGTCTGCTTAATCGACAGAGCAATCTTGCCGTTTTCAGCAATGGAGATTACCTTTACCTTGACTATATCTCCCACCTTGCAGACATCATTGATATCTTTTACAAAGCGGTCGGATACCTCTGAGATATGTACCATACCGTCAGGGCCGTCAGGTAAGGAAACGAACGCTCCAAAGTTTGTGATACTTGTAATTTTTCCTTCGTAAATCTGTCCAATTTCCGGTTTCATACTTTTCCTTTTCTGATAAATAAAATTTAAGTAAAGCAGGAATTATCAGTTACCTGCAGAATTAACAAACACACGCTCACCCTGTCTGACATAATCAAGGTCAGTGTGAGCTTTGCTTATAACGTAAGCAAGATACTCCTCGTCTGAATAATTGAGCACATGCTCAAGCTCAGCATTTTTGATTTCCTGAATTCGGATTTCGTTTTGAATAGATTCAAGTTCCTTTTGCTTCTCGGCAATATGCTTGCTTGTAGTTGCGATTGTTACAAAGGAACTGATTAAGAAAATCAAAAGAACGGCACCCAGAGCAATATACCGCAGAGGATGTTTCTTTTTGTTACTCTTCAGCAGTTTTAACTCCATGATACCGTTTACCTCGACTTTTGGTTTTAGTGGAAGCTTTGTCCTTATTGACAGAAGCTCTGTTTCTATACTTATTATACAATATATTACCTGCACCTTGCAAGAGTTTTTTAAGAGTTTTTCCCATATTTCCTGCAATTTTTCTGCATTTTTTCAAAGTTTTCTGCACAAGGGGAAGAAAAAACCTTATACTGAAAGTCCCCAGTGTAAACCTGACAGCAAGAATGCCTGCAAGTTCACCGATTATGGTAAAATATCTGGTGTTGCCTCGGGAGTAACATATACTGAACAAAACCGAAACAAACGAAAGCACCAGCATAAAAATCAAATCGCAAATGACAACAATGTATTTTTTTGAAGGCAAAAGCTTACGCACAAGCCGAAGAATCTCGTAAAAAACGCCAAGACAAAACCCGCACAATACAGAACAGAAAAACGTTATGAGCTGGTCAGAAAGCGAATACTCCATACGCTCACCTGAAAAGCTTTGACACAAGCCCTTTCTGGCGGGTGTCCCCCAGATACTGCAGAGAGTTTACTTTTCCGTCTATGGAAACCTCGCCGGTATCAAGGGAAAGACGATTGATATGAAGAGAATTGCCTTTAATAATCAAAGTCCCCATGGGGGTCTTGAGATTTACGGTTTCTTCATCAAAGCCCGTTACATCAAGCACACCTGTAAGAGTGAGAAGTTCTCTGTTTTCAAGGGATAAAGTATGGGTCTGAAACACTGAATTTTCCTGCATAGTTGCCTCCGAACACTGTATTCCTTAAATTATATTCGAAGGCAGGATTGATTATTACACAGGCTTATACATTGCATCCGCATCCTCTTTGCGGACGTGTTCAAGAATAGATACAACCTGAACTTTCAGCACTTTTTCTCCAAAAGTCAGCTCGATTATATCCCCTACTTTTACATCGTAGGAAGCTTTCTGCACCTTTGAGTTTACTGCCACCTTGCCTGCGGCACAAGCCTCAGATGCAACGGTTCTGCGTTTTATAAGTCGTGAAACCTTAAGGTATTTATCTAATCTCATATTTCCTCCAATGGATTTTATAAAAAAATAATGGGCATACGAGGTGTATGCCCATCTAAACAAATTACTTGTTTACAGCGTCCTTGAATGCCTTACCAGCCTTGAAAGCGGGAACCTTGGAAGCAGGAATCTCAATCTTAGCGTTTGTTCTGGGGTCGCAACCTGTTCTTGCGTTTCTTGTTCTCTGCTCGAATGTACCGAAGCCAACGAGAGCAACCTTCTCGCCTGCAGCGATGGACTCTACGATTGTGTCGAGAACTGCTGCAACTGCCTTGTCAGCGTCCTTCTTGGAAATGCCACTCTTTGCAGCAACTGCTGCAACTAACTCAGTCTTGTTCATAATTGAACCTCCATTAATATTTTTTATTTTAGTCGGCTATGCCGATAAATAACTGTTTGAAAAACGGACCGGCTTGTCCGCGGTTATTTTGATTTCACTTCATCCCAGAGAGCGTCAAGCTCAGAAAGCGAAGCTTGTTTCATATCAATTCCACGCTCCGCAGCTAATTTTTCAACCTTTGCAAAACGAGTGATGAACTTATCAACAGAAGCAGACAAGGATTCCTCAGGGTCAACACCGATAAAACGGGAAACATTGACCACGGAGAAAAGAACATCGCCCAACTCTTCGTTACAGGAATCTGTGTTACCTTCTTTGATTGCTTCATCGAGTTCAGAAACCTCCTCAGATAATTTCTGAAGAGCACCGCTGACATCGTCCCAGTCAAAGCCAAACTTACGGGCTTTTTTCTGAACTTTGTGTGCACGCATAAGAGAAGGCATTGCGTGGCTTACGCTGTCTAAGGTTTCGGCATAAGTTTTCTGTTCCTTGGTCTGCATTTTAATTGCATCCCAATTCTCCAGAACCTTATCGGGAGTATCGGCAATCACATCTGCAAACACGTGAGGATGACGGATGATGAGTTTTTTGCAGATACCGTCGCAAACTTCATCGATAGTGAAGCCGCCTGCATCCTGCTCTATCTGAGAATGGAACACAACCTGCAGAAGAACATCACCGAGTTCTTCACAGAGAAGCTCAGAATCTTCTGTATCGATAGCTTCAATAGCTTCGTAGGTTTCTTCAAGAAAGTCGCGGCGGATGCTTTTGTGGGTCTGCTCTGCATCCCAGGGACAGCCGCCCGGCTGACGAAGGATTTTCATAATATTTACAAGGTCGTTAAAATTATAACTGTCTTTGAACTGAAAATCCACCTGTTTTACCTCCGAAGAATTTGAAAATTTCGCATTCCAATCATATATTTTAACCTAATAAGTGCAATTTTTCAAGTATTATTACAATTTTTTTACCATTTGGGAGCAATAAAATTTCATTTCGCTTAAAAGTATGCAATATCAACAAAATAAGCACATAGAATATAGCAGAAATCACAATTGAAATCAGCAATCCTAAGCCAAAAACATAGTAGCAAAGGTATGCACACACTCCGCAAAGCAAAGCTCCCGCCATCGGTTTAACCGCCGACGACACAAAGTCGGGCATTAATTTTGTATTTTTTACAAGCAGGAACAAGGCAGTGGTACACATAAAGAAATTCGAAACAAGAGAACCGATTGCCGCACCCACAATATTAATCTGAACATTTCTTGCGAACAGGTAAGACACAATAATCTTTACAACGGTTCCGAAAACATATATGAACATTGTGGTCTTGACCTTGCCTACCCCCTGAAGCATAGCGCAAACAGGAGTTACTGTGCCTGTAAACACAACAGACAACCCCAGAATCTGCAACACTTCGCCGCCAAAGCGGGATATGTTAGGGTTTCCTGAATAAACAAGCGAGAGAACCGGCTGTGCTAAAACCGCAAGGCCTATGGCACAAGGAAAAGCAATCATAGTTGTCAGACGCAGAACAGTTTCCATAGCTTCTTTCAGCTCAGCTTTGTTGCCCTTTGTGTAAGCATTTGTAACATTAGGCATTGCACTTGTGCCAAACACCTGAGTAACAGCAACCACCAGTGATGACAGGGTAATTGCGGCACTGTAGTATCCCCAGATACAAGTATGGATAGTAATTTTTTCGTTTGTAATCTCATTATCAAGAACGTGAGAAAACTCAGACATAAGAGCCAAAGGCTCCCTGAGTGCCATATTGTACATGAGGTTCTGGATAACGGTTGCATCAATGGTACTTGATATGCTCATTACGAGGGCACCGACACCGACAGGCAAAGCTGTAGAGAGCAAGTTTCTGAAGGTTTCTGCCTTTGAGAGAGCCTCCAAAGAATTAGCATAGTATTCCTCTTTAATATCTCCTTTACACAAAGCAAAACGTATCCGCAGATAAAGAAAAGCAATGATACTGCCCAGAGTGATGCCGAGAATTGAAGATGCTACAGAAATTGCCACAAGGGTGCGGTATGCTTCATCTGTTGTGTTGAAAGACATACCGAAGATTGTGCCTGAAGAAGAATACTGCTTTACGCCGACATTAACCACTATATAGGACAGCACAACTCCGATGGCAATCTTTGAAAAAGCCTCTATAACCTCAGAAACCGCAGTGGGAGTCATATTACGCAAGCCTTCGTAATACCCTCTGTAAACCGAAACAAGACACCCAAAAAGAATTGTTGGTGACAAAACAAGCATTGCAGGCAAAGAATAGGGCGAGTTGATGTACCTGATATAAAAGAAACTTCCCATTACCATAAGCAAAAAGCAAACCAAACCCATAATAACAAAGAAGGGCTTTGATACTTTATAAATCTGTCTTATGTCTTTATAACGTTCTTTTGCATAGGATTCTGACACAAGACGGGATACAGCAATCGGAAAGCCTACTGTTGCAAGAGAGAACAAGGGAATATACAGCTCGTAAGCATTAGAAAACAGAGCTGTACCAAACTCAGCAAAGTTCCCCCCCAGAGTGGAATAAAGATTTGTGAGAAGTACTTTCTGAGCAAGTCCACAAAGCTTCACCGCAATCATACTGACAGTCAGTATAAATGCACCTTTGAGAAAATTTTGTGAAGAAGTTCTCTGCCTTATGCTGGTATCAGACATCGTAAGGATTGCCCCCAATGATTTTATTGCCTGTAGAAGGGTATGATAGCATCCTTACGGCTTATCAGTTCCTCCTGACGTGCATTATATTCATATGGATATTTGAAATTAAATATACGTTCAATCCTGTCTGAATCGGGGTCTTTAAGTTTTGTAACTGCACCTGCACCGCAGGCAAGGATGGTGTGGGTTTCATCCATAATATATACATTGTAAAGACCTTCGAAGCCTTCTTTTGACCAACCGGTGTTCTCCATATTGCCAACCATTTTGCTCTGGCGGTAAAGGTAATAAGGAGAAAAACCCTCTTTTGAAAGTGAGGAGTACGCAGTTGAAAGCATCCGGGATACTGCTTTGGTATCTTGACGCATTATCTGCATATTCTCCTCTGTAAGTTTTGAGCTTCGTTTCATTGAAAGGGTATGAACGGTAACACTCTCCGGAGAAAGGTTGCATATGCCCTCCATAGTTTTTGCAAAATTTTCGGGAGTATCCCCGGGAAGACCTGCAATCAGGTCTGTATTGATATGCTTAAAACCTACCTTACGGGCAAGTTCAAAGGAGGCGTAGAAATCTTCAACGGTATGGCGTCTGCCGATATTACAAAGAATCTCATTGCTGAGGGTCTGAGGATTGACACTCAGTCGGTCACAGCCTCCCTCGATGATAGCTCTGAGTTTGGCTTCTGTAATAGTATCGGGTCTGCCTGCCTCAACGGTAAATTCACGGCAACAAGACATATCAAAGCTTTCTCTTATTGCCTTGAGAAGCTGAGAAAGGTGAGCAGGCTCCAAAGTAGTGGGAGTGCCACCGCCTATGTAAACGGTTTCAAGCCTGAGATTCAAATCCCTTGCGATTTTGCCTGTATGGGCAATTTCTTTGCAAAGCAGGTCTACATAAGGAACTATAAGGTGCTTTGCCTTCTCGACAGATTGGGACACAAAAGAGCAATAACTGCATCTTGTAGGGCAAAAAGGAATAGACACATAGAGGCTGAAGGAATCTCGCTTTGACAAATCAAGAATTGTCTGTTCCTTTGCACACGTAAGCTTTGCAAGGTTTGTTTTTTCTTCTGACACCAGAAGCTTGCCTGTGAAATATTCCTTTGCAGCGCTATCTCCCATCTGTTCGCAAAGTCTTCTGAAAAGCTTTATGGGACGCACACCTGTAAGAAGTCCCCAGGAAAGAGAAATTCCTGTGAGGTCTTTAAGAAGGCTGTACAAAAGAGTTGCCATTGCAAGCTCATCGTCAGGTGTTCCTGCATCTTCACAGAGAGATTTATTAAAATCTTCAAAGACCACCGTAACAGACATTTTGTCGGAATATTCTGTGAGAATATACGGTGCTTCCAAAACTTCAGGTAAAATCTCTGACTGCAAAACATTAATCTTTTCGTTTGGAAAGAAAGCGCGTGTTAAGTTTTCGAGTTCATAGTGATATGAATGATTGACTGTATATAGATTCATAATTAGCTGATTAATCAAGTCAATCCAAGAAATAAGGATTAGACTTACGTTCTTCTGACAGAGTTGTAGTGCGGTCATGGCCGGGATAAACGGTATAATCCCCTTCAAGATTTGACAGTTTTCTGAGAGAGTTTATC
Source organism: Ruminococcus sp. (assembly GCA_045593025.1). Taxonomy (GTDB): domain Bacteria; phylum Bacillota; class Clostridia; order Oscillospirales; family Acutalibacteraceae; genus Ruminococcoides. The sequence goes on from JAZNVW010000003.1 coordinate 151,878, forward strand.
ATTCCCAAAGGATTTGAGGTGGGAAAATCCACCCTGCCCATTGAGTGATAAAAGAGGGTATCACCTGAAAAAATCACTTTATCTTCTTCAAAGATGAAACATCCGCTGCCGCTTGTATGTCCCGGTGTGAGCATAAAGTGAAATTCAGTTTCGCCCAAAGTAAGCTTGTCGCCGTCGCTCAGGGTTAAATCTGCCTTTACGGGTGTAAGCTGAGAAGGGCCGAGCATACAGGAAAGATTGAGATTATTGTCACTAAGGAACGGCTCTTCCGTAACTGATATAACAACCTTTGCTGAAAACATCTCAGAGTAAAACTCTGCCGCACCTATATGGTCAAAGTGTCCGTGAGTAAGAAGAATGTAGCGAAGCTTATCTTTTCCGAGCTTCATAATCTCACGGGTGAGGTTTTCATCCTTGCAGGCAGGGTCCACAAGAGCACACTCTCCTGTTGCGGTATCTGTAATCAAGTACGTGTTGGTAGAGAGCATACCCAAGGGAAAAATTCTGACTTTAATCATCGTGAAAGCTCCTTGGAATCAATAATCAGAGTTACGGGACCGTCGTTAAGAAGGCTTACCTTCATATCGGCACCGAACTCTCCCTTTTCTACCTGCTTGATGCCGTTTGAAGCCATACACTCACAAAAGTATTCGTAAAGCTTTGCGGCACTGTCAGGACGGGCGGCATTGTCAAAGCTGGGGCGTCTGCCCTTTCTGCAATCGGCACAAAGAGTAAAGTTGGATATTACAAGGACCCCTGCACCAATATCAGAAAGAGAAAGATTCATCTTTTCAGCTTCATCGCAGAAAACACGAAGTCCTGAAATTTTCTTTGCAAGAACCTGTGCTTCTGTTTTATCATCTCCCTTTTCGACACCCAAAAGGATAAGGAAGCCTTTTTCTATTTTTCCTATTGTGTTTCCTTCTACGGTGACAGAAGCCTCTACCACACGCTGAATTACTGCTTTCATATACTTTTCCTCTAATTATTTTCTTGTGACTGATGTTATACCGCGGATGGTATTAAGGCGAGCAATTACCGTCTTAAGGTGAGCGGTATCGGTAACGTCAATGGTAACGTTGATTACGCCAATCCCGCCGGGAAGTTCACGGCAGTTAAGGGTACGGATCATAATGTGCATTGCGGAGAGCTGATTTGAAACATCAGCAAGAAAGCCTGTTCTGTCCATACCCATAATCTCCAGACTTGTCTGGAATACCTCACGGACGGAGTTTTCCCAATGCACGTTAACCCAACGGTTGGGCTCTTCAGTATTTTCAATATCCGCAGGAACATTTTTGCAGTTACACTTATGGATTGAAACGCCGTATCCGCGGGTAATGAAACCTATGATATCATCACCGGGAACAGGGTTGCAACAACGGGAGAACTTAATCAGAACATCGTCCATTCCCTCGACAATAACACCGGAACCAACTTTTCTGTGCTTTTGGGCATCTGCTACAGGAGCAGGGACCTTATCGCTGTTTGTCTTAACATAAAGCTTCTGATAAAGGTCGCGGATTCTGGGCATAATTTTCCACAGCTGTATACCGCCGTAACCGATAGCCGCGTAGAAATCGTCCAGAGTATTAACCTGAATTTTAAGGTTAACCTTAGAAAGAAACTCTGCAAGTTCTTCTTCGGGAATCTGGATTCCGTTCTTTTTAAGTTCGCGTTCAAACTCAGCCTTACCCTCAACAATGTTCTCTTCTCGTTTTTCCTTTTTGAACCAGGAGCGGATTTTACTTCTTGCCTCAGAGGTTTTTACAATTTTAAGCCAGTCACGCTTGGGGCCCTGAGCTTCCTTCTGAGTGAGAATTTCTACAATCTCACCTGTTTTCAGAGGATAGTCAATGGGAACAATTCTGCGGTCAACCTTAGCACCCACCATACTGTTACCTACAGCTGAGTGGATAGCATAAGCCAAATCGATGACAGTTGAACCTGCGGGCAGGTTGATAACATCACCCTTGGGAGTAAAGACAAACACCTCGTTGGGGTTAAGGTCGGTTTTGATAGTGCTGACAATATCGGTTGCGTCAACGGAATCCTTCTGGGTTTCCAGAATTTTTCTTACCCAGGAGAGGTGGTCATCAAGGGAATCTCCGCTCTTAGAACCCACACCTGCTTTATACTTCCAATGAGCTGCGATACCATACTCGGCAGTATGATGCATATCCCAGGTGCGGATTTGCACTTCAAAGGGAATGCCTCTGTGGCTGACAACGGTGGTATGCAAGGACTGATACATATTGGGTTTTGGAGTGGAGATATAGTCCTTGAAGCGGTTTGGAATGGGCTTGTAGATATCGTGAATTATACCTAATACATTGTAGCAGTCTGTTAAGGTGTGTACGATTACGCGCACAGCAAATATATCGTAGATTTCTTCGATAGTTTTGCCCTTCATAAAGGTTTTCCGATAAATACTGTGTATGCTCTTTACGCGTCCGCTGATATATATATCATCAATAACATCGCGGCTACGCTCTAAGATTTCTGCTTTAAGGTCTGCAATGAAGGGCTCGCGGTCGCCTGCGGTTTCGTTGAGAGCCTCCTCGATTTCTGCATAGCCTACAGGGTCAAGGTAACGAAGGGAAAGGTCCTCCATTTCTTCCTTGACAGCTGTAATACCGAGACGGTGCGCAATAGGAGCATAAACCTCCATTGTTTCCAGAGCGATATCACGCTGTTTTTGCTCACGCATACAGTCGATGGTGCGAAGATTATGCAGACGGTCTGCAAGCTTGATGATAATAACTCGGATATCGTTACTCATTGCTATGAGCATTTTTCTGAGGTTCTCCGCCTGGTGCTCCTCGCGGTTTGAGTATTTGATTTTTGAAAGTTTTGTAAGACCGTCGATAAGCAAAGCAATATCCGAACCGAATTCCTTAGAAATCTGTTCAAGGGTAATTTCTGTATCTTCAACAACATCGTGCAAAAGTGCGGCAATGATGGAATCAGTATCCATACCAAGCTTTACAAGGATATAAGCAACTGAAACAGGATGCAGAATATATGGCAAGCCTGAGATACGGCGCTGGTCCTTGTGAGCTTCGAAAGCATAGTTGTATGCCTTTTCAATTCTGTCGCGCTCAAGCTTAAGACCGCTGTCTTTAATGAGCTTGGTAAGCTCCTCGTAGTCGTGATAGTGAATCATCTCGGCACAATCTTCATGATTGTCTTCTTCGATTTCATAAATGTTGTTTGCTATATTTTCAGATGTACTCATTTGCACACCTCCGTAAGTTCCTGAATAATTGGTGCTGATTGAAGTTCAACCTTGCCATCTACCTGACAAAGGGTAATTTCTGCTTTGTTCATACCCTCCAGCATTTCTATGAGTTTGAGCTCACACATTGCTGTGAGGACAGTTCTGAGTTTTCCGAGACTTAAACCAAGTCTGCAGGAAAGCATATCTATTGCTCCCGAATAACCGCCCCCTGAACGAAGGAAACGATACACAAGAGAAAAATCATTTCTGTCGGGTAATATTGTGCGAACAGCCTCTGCGCTGACACTTCTGCCTGTGCAGAAACGTTCGTATATACGCTCAGAGATAAGCTGTGCTTCATTATCAACAGCGCTGAGTTTGATATCTCTGACAATAACCGAGAGATATGTATTGCCGGCATAGAAGTTCTTATCAAGAGCAACAGCTAAGTCTACTGTGTCCCCTGTTTTGTAACAGAAACCTGTTACGTCAACGCCGAAACACATTGCTGTAACCTGGGCTCCGTCGCGGGAAACCGTAAGCTTGCGGTGTTTACCGCCTGACAGCTCCTTTACATCGTCGATACGCATATTATAAAGACCGAACAAGGGTGACGGATTGCCTGCACCGAAGGGCTCCAAAGCAGCAATACTATCAAGCAGGGATATATCAAGAAGGTTGGGATTGAGCTTGCAATCCAGAGAAATCTCAGGCAAAGGCATTGCATCCAAAGAATCTGTATATGAATATAAAGTTTCTTTGAACTTCTCTATATTTCCGCTTTTGAGAGAAAAACCTACAGCCATAGGATGTCCGCCGAAATGCTCAAGTAAATCACTGCAGTTGAAGATTGCATCGGAAAGGGAAAAACCTTCCACCGACCTGCCTGAAGCACGGGCATTTTCGCCTTCACGGGAAATGATAATACAGGGTTTACCGAAGGCACCCTTCACCCTGGCGGCAACAATTCCAATAACTCCCTGATGCCAGTTATCACCATCAATTATGATTATACTCTGCATTGTAAGAGCCGGGTCATTTTTAATCCGCTCGTCAATTTCTGAAAGAATATCGCGTTCAATCTGTTGACGTGTACGGTTATCCTCTGAAAGCTCCTCCGAAAGCTTTTCTGCTAATTCTTCATCCTCTGTGAGAAGTAATTCCACAGAGCGGGTAGAAAGGCCAAGCCTGCCTACCGCATTGATTCTGGGCACAACGGTATAAGCCAAGGAAGAAGCTGTCAGCGGTTTATCCTCATAACCTGCACTCTTTATGAGGGCACGGATGCCTACTCTGTCGGAGTTCTGCAGAAGTCTTACACCCTCTTTGACAATGCTTCGGTTTTCTTCAGTCAGGCTTACAACGTCACCAATAGTACCCAAAGCCGCCAAATCGGCAAAGTTTTCCAGTATATCCTCCAAGTCGGAATAGCCTTCCTCCATAGCCATAACAAGCTTCAAGGCTACACCGACGCCCGAAAGCTCCTTAAATGAACTCCGGCAATCCTGCTGATGCAAATCAACCACAGCTACTGCATCGGGAATCACATCGGGGACTGTGTGATGGTCGGTAACAACAGTATCAACTCCCAAAGATTTGGCATAGGCAATTTCCTCTGAAGCGGAGATTCCGTTATCAACAGTAACAATAAGGCTGACGCCTTCTGCAAAAAGCTGAGTTATGGCTTCACAGTTCATTCCGTAGCCTTCTTCGGCTCGCGAAGGAATGTAATAGGTTACGTTTGCACCTACCGAATCAAGGTATGAATACAACAAGGCTGTGGCGGTAACTCCGTCTGCGTCGTAGTCACCGTAAACACATATTTTTTCAAAATTATCTATGGCTGAGCGGATACGTTCTGCCGCCTTGTCCATATCTTTTATGAGAAAAGGGTCAGAGAATACAGGCTCATCACTTAAAAAGGCTGAAATCTTCTCTTCGTCAGTGAATCCGCGTATGCACAAAAGCACAGAAAGAAGCATAGGAATACCCATACTCTCGCTCAAAGCCAGTGCTTTTTCTTTATTCAGTTGTGCAACGTTCCATTTTCTCATAATTTACTCCGATAATGTTATTTACTAAATCACTTGTTTTAAGAAAGAAGCTCCCGTGCATAATCATAGGCGGCGTCTGAAACATCTGTGCCACCGATGATACGGGCAAGCTCCTGAACCCTGCCGTCATAAGACAGAGGTGTAACCTGAGTGAAGGTTCTGCCGTCCTTTTCGCTTTTGCTGATTAGGTAGTGTGCGTCTGCCAAAGCGGCAATCTGAGGCAGGTGGGTTACACAAAGGGACTGGGTATCTGCACTTACTCGTCTGAGAGCGTCCCCTACCCTGCGTGCAGCAGAGCCAGAGATGCCTGTGTCCACCTCGTCGAAAATCAAGGTATCTGTGGGGTCCGAGCGTGAAAGGACTGTCTTTATGGCAAGCATCATTCGTGAAAGTTCACCGCCTGAGGCGACCTTTGCCACAGGTTTTGGAGGCTCGCCTGCATTGGTGGAAACCAGGAATTCGATTTGGTCTATGCCGTTTTCGCACAAAGGACAGGTAAGCTGTGAAACTTCAACCTTGGCACTGGGCATATCAAGACGATGCATTTCTTCTGCTACCTTTGATGAAAACTGCTCAGAGATAATTCTTCGCTTCTCAGACAAGACACCGGCAAGTTCATTGCAAAGAGCAAAAGATTTACGCTGTTCTTCGTAAAGCTTTTCTCTGTCTTCTTCGAAACGGCTAATTGCATCAAGCTCTGCCTTTATATTCTCAAGATACAAAAGCATTTCTTCCTCTGTATCTCCGTATTTCTTGGAAAGTTTCGTGATTAAATCAAGACGTTCTTCAATTTCTTGAAGACGCTGAGGGTCGTCCTCGATATTCTCTGCTTCGCGGCTGATGTCAGATGCTAAATCCTGAAGCTCAAAGTAGCAATTTCTCATCCGCTCTGCAAGAGATGCATAGGATTCTACCAAGGATGCGGAAGTATCAACCTCATCCACTGCATCTGAAAGGGATGAAATCACACCTGAAAACTCACCGCCGTCTCCTGAAAGCAGATATGAAGCACCTGAAAGATGCTCACGAAGTCGGTTTGCATTTGCAAGGATTGAGCGTTCCTCAAGCAAGGCTTCCTGCTCACCTACTGACAAATCAGCTTCTTCGAGCTCGTTTATCTGGAAAGAAAGCAAATCTGCACGGCGTGCCCGGTCACGTTCGTCGGTATCCTTCTGATTCAGAATACGTGTAAGTTCCTTATAGTGTGAGTATTCTTTTCGGTATTCTTCCAAATCTGCAGAAAGGTTACCAAGGGAATCAATGTACCCAATATGCAAATCAGGCGACATCAGTTCGTAGCTTTCGTGCTGACCGTGGATATTGATAAGGTACCTGCCGATTTCCTTAAGTGCATTGAGTGCCGCGGGTCTGCCGTTGATACGGCAATTATTCTTGCCGGAGAGAGTGAATTCCCTTTCAACAAGGAGGGAGTTATCCTCTAAGCTGTAACCTAATTCTTCCAAAGTTTTAAGGACAGCATCTCCCACGTCAGTAAAACGTGCACTTACGTAGGCGGAATCCTCACCTGTACGCACCAGTTCACGGGAGGTACGCCTGCCCAAAACTGCAGAGATTGCGTCGATAACGATACTTTTACCTGCGCCTGTTTCACCTGTGAGGACATTGAAGCCTTTTGTAAATTCAATATTGGTTTTTTCGATAACTGCTATATTTTCAATGTAAAGTTCTTTTAACATAATACACCTGTACTTATAGGTATGTATTGATTAATTTACAGCGTAATCCCTGAGAATATTAACAAGGGCGTTTGCTGATGACACATCTGTGCAGGCAATGAAGATAGTGTCGTCACCTGCAAGAGAGCCTACAACGGAAGGAAGGTTCATTGTGTCGATTGCGGCACAGGCGGCTGATGCCATACCGCTGAAAGTCTTGACTACAACAAGATTCTGAGCAGTTTCTACAGATACAATGGAGCCTGAGAGGATTCCCGAAAAGCCTGTTTTTACATCAGGCTGGATACCTGTTGGCGCTGAGTATCTGTATTTACCGTCCATAGAATGTGTTTTCTGCAAACGGAGAGTTTTTATATCTCTTGAAACTGTGGACTGGGTTACAGAGTAGCCCTCTTCTTTGAGTTTTTCAAGAAGCTCTTCCTGGGTGGTTATAGGATGGTTTTTAATCAGTTCAAGTATTTTTGCGTGTCTGTTAAGTTTCATAAAGTCACCTCTGAAAGCATTTGATTAAAGCTTTTCGCCTGCGATTTTATAGAAGTTTTTATCTTTAAGAATATTCATTCTGAGGGTGTGCTGAGATTTACTGATTTTCACTACATCAGTGCAGTCTAAAGGAACGGAAACCTGTCCGTCTACTGTAAGATAGGAAGTATCGGGAGAATTGCACACAACAGAGAAAACTGTATCTTCCGAGAAAATGACTGTTCTTGCAGTAAGAGAATGAGGACAAACAGGGGTGAGTTCAATGAGGCTCAGATACGGGTCCACAACAGGTCCCCCTGCAGAGAGTGCATAGGCAGTGGAGCCTGTGGGGGTAGAGAAAAGCAAACCGTCTGCACGATAGTTGCCGATTTTTTCATCCTCAACAAAAACATCCAGGTCGATTATGCAGGAAAGTGCACCGCGGGAGATAACCGCATCATTGACTGCAAGGTAGGATTCTTTACTGCCGTCTTTATGAACAACACTTACATCAAGAAGCATACGTTCACGGGTGACATACTCCCCTGTTATGAGTTTTGTAAGAAGATTAAGCTCTGAGGGTTCAAGCTCTGCAACGTAGCCAAGAGTTCCTAAGTTCACACCGATAATAGGCTTCTTTGACAAAGCGGCATAGTGGGCTGTGTGGATAATTGTACCGTCACCGCCAACTGTTACTGCACAATCACACAGAGAAAAAAGTTCTTCAAAACTGCTGACATACCGGGCATTCTCTGCATAAACGAGTTGATGCATATTCTCGCAAAGCAGAACCTCTGCACCATTTTCAGCAAGAAGGGAAGCGATTTTTTGTGCACATACAATTGCTTTTGGCTTGTCAGCATTAGGTATCAATGCTATCTTCACACTCATCACTCCTTATCAAGTTCTTTATGAGAAGCGTCTGAGAGCTCCTGCGGAGAAATTTCGACGCAGAGTTTTGGTTCATTGCTTGTTTTTATATAAATCAAGTACTCGATATTACCCTCGGGGCCTTTGACAGGTGAAAAGTCAAGTCCCAAAACGTCGAATCCGCACTCAAGGCAAAAATCACGGATTGACTCTATAACCTCGGTATGAACAGCTTTGTCGCGGACTACGCCTTTTTTGCCGACCTTGCCTCTGCCTGCTTCGAACTGAGGCTTTATAAGGCACACTCCCTGTCCCTGTGAGGACAGCAAGGGTCTTACCACGGGCAGAATCAGCTTAAGAGAAATAAAGGATACATCCACAGAGAAAAAGTCAATCTTATCTTCTATCATATCGGGAGTAACTTTGCGGAAATTGGTACGTTCCATATTGACAACACGTTCGTCGTTACGAAGTTTCCAGGCAAGCTGACCGTAACCAACATCGATGGAATAAACCTTTTTGGCACCGTTCTGGAGCATACAGTCGGTAAAACCGCCGGTGGACGCACCTATATCCATTGCAACCGCATCCTGCAAATCAAGGTTGAAGGATGCCACTGCTTTTTCAAGTTTAAGTCCTCCGCGGCTTACGTATTTAAGAGCTGGACCGCGGACCTCAAGATTGCAGTCCTCTTCGTAGGTACTGCCGCATTTGTCGGCTTTCTGGTTATTTACATATACAAGGCCTGCCATAATTACTGCCTTGGCTTTTTCTCGGCTTTCGGCAAGACCTTTTTCAAACACAAGTACATCAAGACGTTTTTTCATAAAAAACTCCGCTTATTTTCTTAAAGTATCAAACATTCCCTCTGCATCAAGCTTCAATGCGTGAAGTGCAACTGTATCCTTGGAATGAGGAATGAACATATCTTCGATTGCTGTTATAGCATAAGAGCCTTCAAAACGCGCCTTTACCAGCTCAGATTCGAAGGTTTCACCCACTCCGCCCGAACGCATACCTTCTTCAAAGAAATGCACACGTCTGAAACAGGTTGCAAACCGTACAGCCTCGGGGTCGATGGGTTTAATACGGCAGAGCTTGAGGATGCAGACCTCTTTGCCCACAGCAGAAAGCATTTCCTTTGCCTTGCAAGCCTCGGCAAAAAGCCTGCCGTAGGTTACAATCAGACGTGAGGCGTTAGGATTGCCGTAAACGCTGAAGTTAATTCCGTTATGAGTGAAATCATCGGGACGGAAAGGCTCTGAACCACGGGGATAGCGGACAGCTGTAAGTCCTTTTTCGTTATTAACAGCCTGATTAAGACAAGCTCTCAAATCGTCAAAATAGCAAGGTGAATAGATAGTTGTTGAGGGGATTGTGTTGAGGATTGAAACATCAAACACACCCTGATGGGTTTCACCGTCCTCACCCACTATGCCTGCACGGTCAACACCGAGGACTAGGTGAAGATTCTGTGCTGCGGCATCGTGAACAAGCTGGTCGTAGGCACGCTGGAGAAAGCTTGAATAAACAGCAAAAACCGGGGTCATTCCCTGCGAAGCAAGACCGCAGCCAAAGGTTACTGCGTGCTCCTCGGCAATACCGACATCAAAAAAGCGGTCTTTGAAACGGACTGCAAAATCAGAAAGTCCTGTGCCCGTGGTCATAGCCGCTGTGATAGCACAGATTTTTTCATCTGCTGCGGCAAGTTCACAGAGAGTTTCTCCGAAACAATTGCTGTAAGAATCAGAGTGGCTTAGAGGCTCGCCCGTGTCAATATCGAATTTGCCGATACCGTGGAAGCTCTTGGGATCGTTTTCTGCAAACTGATAACCCTTGCCCTTGACAGTTACAGCGTGAATCACAACAGGACGGTTTACGGTTTTTGCCGCCTGAAGAACACTTATAAGGCTTTCAAGATTGTGGCCGTCAACAGGGCCGTAATAATGGAAGCCGAAATTTTCGAACATATTGGTCTTGTAAATTCTTCTTTTGAACCAGTTTTTGATATTGGTGAGAAGGTTTACAAACGGGGTTCCCACAAGAGGAATTTTAGTGAGTATACGCTCCAAGTTAACCTTGGCCTTAAGATACCAGGTACTGGTACGCATTGTTGTAAGGTGACGGGACAAAGCACCTACGTTTTTGGAGATTGACATTTTGTTGTCGTTGAGAACAACAATGAAGTTACGCTTAAAACGGCCTGCGTTGTTCATGCCCTCAAAAGCAAGTCCGCCTGTAAAGGAGCCGTCACCGATAAAAGCAATGGTGTGGCTTGAATCTCCTGAGAGCTGTTTTGCCTTGGCTATACCCAGAGCCGCAGAAATAGAGGTACTGCTATGCCCTGCACCGAACACGTCGTACTCGCTTTCATATCTTCTGGGAAAACCTGAAAGACCGCCAGTGCGGCGTATAGTGTTGATTTTATCGTATCTGCCGGTGAGCATTTTATGGGTGTAGCACTGGTGGCCAACATCCCAGACGATGCTGTCGCGAGGACAGTCAAAGACATAGTGCATTGCAACGGTAAGCTCAACAACACCAAGATTCGGAGCTAAGTGGCCGCCGTTTTCGGACACGGTTAAAATGAGCTTACGGCGGATTTCTTCGCACAAAGCAGGTAAGTCTTCAACCTTAAGCTTTTTCAGGTCCTGTGGTGATTTAATTTTTGAAAGCAGTTCAAAGTTGTTGTTATCCATATCTGAATCCTCGGTTAAACCGAAATCTAAGTTTCGTTAAATCAGTTGCGTCTTTCAACAAGTTTACGGGCAAAGTCTGACAAGAAGGTTGTATCTCCGTCAAAAGCTTTCAGAGCATCCACTGCTTCCCCTGTAAGCTTTTCGGCACGGAGCATACACTCCTCTACACCGTAAAGGGAAACAAGGGTGGATTTGTTGTTGTCTACATCGGAGTTTACAGGTTTGCCAAGCTCGTCACTCGTAGAGGTGACGTCAAGCACATCGTCTACAAGCTGGAATGCAAGTCCTACACAATCGGCATATTTTGCGGCTGCTGAGAGTTTTTCTTCATCTGCACCCGCAACAATACATCCCATTAGGCAAGCAGCTTTGATGAGAGCACCTGTTTTGAGAAGATGCATCTGGGTGATCACCTGCTCTGAGGCTTTTTTGTTCTCATACTGCAAATCTATAACCTGACCGCCTACCATACCTGATGCACCGCAAAGACGAGCAAGCTCTCCTGCGGCTTTGGCGGCTCTGTCTGCCTCACACACACACAAGGTATGAGGAGAAAGCATAATCTCGAAAGCGAGGCTCTGCAAAGCGTCTCCTGCAAGCAGGGCTGTATCCTCACCAAATTCAATGTGATTAGAGGGCATACCGCGACGCATATCGTCGTCGTCCATACAAGGCAAGTCATCGTGAATGAGTGAATAAGTATGAATAAGCTCCACTGCACAGGCAAAAGGCAAGGCTTTTTCCGCGTCGCCTTTGCAGAGCTTGCAAAACTCAAGGGTAAGCATAGGTCTGACACGCTTGCCGCCTGCACCCACAGAATACCTCATAGAATCCCAAAGAATTCCGTAAAGTTCAGGTTTTTCTGAGAGATAGGAGTGAAGTGCTTTTTCTATAAGATTAAGATTTGACTGCATATTAACCCTCCTCGATACTTCTGAGAAGCTCTGCCATACGGACGTTCAAATCCTTGATTTTGTCTGCGGCAGTATTCAGGTAAGCTGTGCAATAGGTGTAATATTCAAAAGCCTCCTTGTATACTTCCATAAGTTCAAGGAAGGTTCCGTCTGAGCGTTCAAGCCTTGAGATGAGCTCGTTAAGTTTTGAAAGTGCGGTTTCGTAATCCATACCTTCGAATTTATCCATAGGATTTGTTGTACTCATAATATCAGTCCTCTATTATGTAAAATAGCGTTAATCTACAAAGTTATTCTTCTGCTTCTGCAAGCTCGATAAGCTTCATAAGACGGTGATTTACACCGCTTCGGCTTATAGGCGGCTCAAAAAGCTCGCCTAAAGCACGCAAAGAAAGTTCGGGATTATCACGTCGGATAATTGCAATTTCGTAAAGCTGAGAAGGAAGGGATGAAAGTCCCACGGTTGCTTCCAGCTTGTCTATAGCCCAAAGCTGACGGGCTGACGCCTGTGCCGTTTTGTTTATATTTGCAAGCTCAGAGTTCGTGCGGCGGTTTGCAATATTACGCATTTGCTTGTATGCCTTTGCGTTCATAATATCCATTGCACTTATGGATGCTCCCATATAGGTGAGCAGGTCGGTTATCTGCTCGCTGTCTTTGAGATATACAACGTAAGAACCTGAGCGAAGGATGGTTTTGGGAGTTAAGTTACACTCCTCAATCTCTGACAATAGCAAACACAAGTCATTGCAAAGATTCTTATATGCGGCGCAAAACTCAAGATGATAATTCTTCTGCGGGTCATTAACAGAGCCGCAAGCCATAAAAGCACCCCTTAAAAAAGCACTCAGGCACATTTCGTCCTCGATATTTGCACGGTTTACTCTGAGCGTGGTGTTAGTTTTCATATGTCCGAAAGCAGAATATATACGCTTGCACTCATCGGGCAAAATGAGAGAAACAGTGTGCAGATTAATAAAATCCCTTGATGCTTTCAGAGTTGACTGCTTCTCAATAACAGGAGCAAAGAGTTTATTGGAAAGAGTAATATACCGCTCTGCAACGTGAATAGACTCGGTTTTAAGTTTTATTTCGGAAGGCGAAAAAGGTCGGGAGAAAAGCATCATACCGTAGCATTCTGCAAATTCCCGTGCATAGACACCGCATTCATATTTAGATAACTCTTTTTTTACATCGTGAGAAAAAGACACTGCCGAGCACCTCCTGCCGATTTAAGATTACTAACTGAAAATTCGGATTTAAGCCTTCCAGATGTCGCGGTGGTGAAGGTTTGATTTCTGACCAAGCTCTATAAAGTGGCTGTTCAAAAGCCGTGCAAGGGTTACGCTTCTGTGCTTACCGCCTGTGCAACCAACTGCAATTACAAGCTCACTCTTGCCTTCCTCCTTGTAAAGAGGCAGGGAATAATCCAGAAGAGCAAGGAGTTTTTCTATATATTCCTGTGTTTCGGGGAATTTGAGAACGTACTCTCTGACAGATTCATCAAGACCGGTAAGTTCCTTGAGCTCTTTTACATAGTAAGGATTAGGCAGACAGCGTACATCAAAAAGCAAATCCGCCTCAAGAGGTATACCGTACTTGAATCCAAAAGAAAGACAGGTCACAATGAAGCCTTCGTCTGTTGCATCGGAGAACATGGTAATAACACGTTCTTTGAGCTGTTTAGGCGCCATATAGGTGGTGTCTATTATATAATCCGCTCTTGCCTTGAAAGGTTTCATCAGCTCTTTTTCAAGCATTACAGCTTCCTCGGTGGTGCTTCCCTCGAAGCTTTCGGAAAGAGGATGCTTACGTCGGGTTTCCTTGTATCTTATGAGAAGCACATCACTTTTTGCATCAAGGAAAAGAATCTTATACTTTTTGCCGTCGTGATGAAACTTCTTAAGTTCTGCAAAGAGGTCGTCGAAAACTTCACCTGTGCGAATATCAACAACCACAGCAACACGCTTCATACGAGTATCGCTTGCTTTTTCGCAAAGGTCCCAGAAAATAGTCAGAAGCGCAGGAGGAAGGTTATCTACACAGTAAAATCCGATATCCTCCAAGGCTCTCAAAGCGTTGGATTTACCTGCACCTGAAAGACCTGTTATAATTATAAATTCCATATAAATTCACTCCTTTATGAAAGGTGAATAATCTCCCGTTCAAGAACAAAGCCTGTCTGAGCCTTGACTGTATCCTGAACTTTTTTAACAAGACACATAACGTCGTGACAGGTGGCATCCCCTGTATTGATGATAAAACCGGAATGCTTTTCGCTTACCTGTGCACCGCCCACGCTTGTACCCTTCAGTCCGCACTGTTCTATAAGTGCTCCTGCAAAGGCTCCCTCGGGGCGTTTGAAAACACTGCCTGCTGATGGAAAATCAAGAGGCTGTTTGGTAACTCTGCGGTTCATAAAATCATCCATACGGGCTTTAATCTCGGAATCTTTGTCGGGTGTCAGGCGAAACTCTGCAGAGAGAATAATACAATTATTCTGCTTGTAAATGCTGTGACGATATGAAAGAGAAAGTTCCTCTGCAAGGACGGTTTCAACAACACCTGCGGGAGTAAGGTGAGTAACGGTCATGAGAACATCTTTCATCTCTCCCCCATATGCGCCTGCATTCATAAACACGGCTCCGCCTACGGTGCCGGGAATGCCATAAGCAAACTCAAGTCCGGAAAGAGAATTTGAAAGAGCAAATGTGCACAGCCGTGCCAGGGTTGCACCTGCACCGCAGGTAACGGTATTACCCTTTACCGAGAAGTTCTTGAAATCACCGCCTAAGCGGATAACGGCTTTTTTCAGTCCTTCGTCGCAAACAAGAAGGTTACTGCCGTTACCGATGAGCATATAGTCGATATCGAATTCATCACAAAGTGCCAGTGTTTCTGTAAGTTCTTTTATGCTGTGAACAAGAATATAGTAATCGGCAGGACCGCCGATTCTGAAGGTGGTGTGCTCTTTCATCGGGGACTTAGGAGTACAAAGAGCACCGGTTTCTTCAACAGAAGAAATGAAAGTATGGTTTATCATAAAACCTCCGATAAATCAGAAAATCCTCGTTTATTTGAGAGGAATATTCATCTCAGTTAAGTATTTGTTAAGGTTTTCAACACTTGCATTAACTACAAGTTCCTCGGGGAAGCCTATTTCTTCCAGCATAGAGACTGCTTCCTCTGCCCTGCCAAGCTGAGTTATAAAGTGGGCATCTGTATCAACTGCCACACGGCAACCGTACTTCATACAGAGCTTTGCAATCTCCTTGCAGTTGGGTACAAAATCCGGCTTATGCTTGATAGAAGCATTGTTAATCTCGATAAGCTTTCCTCGTTCTGCCAATCGTTTGATAACGGTTTCATAGTCGTATTTGAAATAAGGCGAACCTGAATGTGCAATCATATTGACGTGCGGGTTTTCGGCTATGCTCAGATAGGCTTCGGTGCAGGCATCAACGCTTACTTCGTCGAGGTATGTGGGCATATGCAGTGATACAATGCAGAAGTCAAGATTTTTGAGAATTGATTCGTCTGCATCAAGGTTGCCGTTTCTGTCAACTATATTTGCCTCTATTCCCTTGAGCACGCGTACACCCTTCATAACACGGGGTATGGCGTGAAGATTCATAAAATAATAAGGATGAGGTGTGCCGTGCATACTCTGACCGTGGTCGGTAATAGCAAAGGCATAAAGTCCCAGACGCTCTGCTTCTTCTATCATTTCGAGGGCTGTGGCATAAGCGTGAACTGAGGTTATTGTGTGAGTATGAAGGTCTGCTACGATTTTCATCAGAAGTCCCATCCTGTATCAACTTTTTTATTCTGGATTGTTTCTTCGCTTACATCCATACCAAGGCTCTGCAGAAGTTCCTGAGCAGCATTGTAGCCCATCTTCTTCTGACGGTTGTTCATTGCTGCTACCTCGATGATAATAGCAAGGTTTCTGCCGGGCTTTACAGGGATGGTCATAATAGGAATCTGAATACCCATAATCTCGGTGTAGGTATTATCCATACCGATTCTGTCGTATACCTTCTCGTTATCCCACTGCTCCATATTGATTACCATATCGATTTTCTCGGTAAGCTTAACAGCACCCATACCGAAGATACGGCGGGCATTGATGATACCGATACCGCGAAGCTCAATGAAGTGACGTATATTTGCAGGAGAAGAACCAACCAGAGTACGGTTGGAAACACGGCGGATTTCAACAGCGTCGTCAGCAATAAGACGATGGCCGCGCTTAATAAGCTCAATAGCAATCTCGGACTTACCTACTCCGCTGTCGCCTATGAGAAGCACACCTTCGCCGTAAACCTCAACAAGTACACCGTGACGGGTAATACGGGGTGCAAGCTCGGCATTAAGGAAGGTTATAAGGGAAGCAGAAATAGCAGAGGTGGTTTCAACACTGCGAAGGATAGGCACAGCATTCTTCTCTGCTGATTTGACGATTGCATCTGAGGGTTCTAAGTTCCTGGCAATTATAATTGCAGGAGGCTGCATTCTGAAAAGCTGGTCAATAAGTTCAAACTGCTTTTCTTCATCAAACTGGCCAAGATATGCAAACTCTGTATTACCGAAGATGATGATTCGGTTTCCGTCAAAAAAGTCAAGGTAGCCTGTAAGCTCCAATCCCGGACGGTCGATATCCATTGAAACAATGTCTATTTCCTCGGGATTACGAGGCATATAGAAGGGTTCAAGCTGGCTTTCTTTGATAATCTTTGCAAGGGAAACTGAAAACTGTGCACTCATATAAAACACCTCTTTGAATTTTGGATTTTTCAGCTAATTATAGATATACTTATACGTTGTTTATTATAACTCAAATCATCTGAAAATAAAAGTGTTTTTTCGAATTATATGCAAAAAATATGCAAAATTTGAATTGTAATGAAAAACTCACAAAACCTGAGATTTTTACTGAATAATACCAACAACCCGAGTGCATATTATAACAGGGTGAAGTTATGATAATTTCTGTAATCAGAACAGCGCTGATGTATGTGTTCGTAATATTCGCTATAAGAATTATGGGTAAACGACAGCTTAGTGATATGCAGACCTCCGAACTGGTTGTAACAATGATAATTGCAGACATAGCCTCTATACCTATGCAAAACACTTCCCAACCGCTTTTATCGGGTATTGTGCCTGTACTTATTCTGGTTTCGGGTGAAATCTTCATAAGTGTGCTGATGATGAAAATACCTGTGTTCAGAAATCTCATTTGCGGAAAACCTGAGATTATCATTGAAAACGGTATGCTCAAACAAACAATGCTGAAACGGCTCAGACTGACCACTGAGGATTTGTCGGTACTTTTGAGGCAGCAAGGTGTTTTTTGCATTGAGGATGTTCAGTACTGCATAATAGAGACAAACGGACAAATAAGCGTACTGCTCAAACCTGAGAAAAGAGCACCTGCTCTGGAGGATTTGCACCTGCCTGCAAAGGACACAGGCATTGAAGCTGTGATAATAAGCGACGGTGAGCTTTTGAGCCGTTCTATGGCTTTGTGTGATATTGACGAGGTGTGGATTAACAAAACCCTTGCACAGGAAAACACAAGGGTTGATGAGGTTATGCTGATGACAGCAAACAGACTTAAAGAATACAACATTATCAAGAAGGTTTCAGAATGAGAAGACTTTATGCGGCGGCGGTATTATTGTTCATAGCCATAGGTTTATGTGTTATTGAATACGAAAGCGTGTGCAAATGCACCGACACGTACTTGCAGAGAATTGAAAACATAGAGAAAATGGTGTCTGACGGGAAAATAAAAAAAGCCGCATTCGCCGCAAGAGAAACCGAAAAGAACTGGGAAGATACTGTAACACTCATTGATATGCTTCTGTTTCACGATTATGTAGACGAAATCGGCAGAAATCTGGCTGAACTTGAATCCTTGATAGTTTTTGAAGAAGAAGCAGAGCTTTATGCAACCTGCGAAAACACAAAGGAACAGCTGATATCTCTGAAAGAGAGTGAACTCCCTGTCCCCAAAAACATAATATAAAAACAAAAAGTCTTTCTCTGTTCTGAGAAAGACTTTAATATTATACATTTTTCTTTTTTATTGCTTTGCTGATTGCTGAAATCAAAAGGAAAATAAGAAAAACAGCAAGATTGATTATCACTATAGTAGCACCCACAGGTACATCTGTTACAGTAAAGGATGTATAAAGTCCCGACACAACACAAAATACCGACACCAGAACAGAAGTAATTATCACGCTTACAAAACGCTTGCAAAGACGCATGGAGGTAAGTGCCGGGAAAATTATCATTGCAGATATAAGCAGAGTACCGAGCATACGCATACCAACTACTATAGTTATTGCAGTAAGCAGAGAAATCACTGTGTTGTAAAAACCTGTACGAAGTCCCGTAGCCTTTGCAAAATCTTCATCAAAGGTAATTGCAAAAATCTTATTGTAAAACAAAAAATACATAACGATTACAAAAGCAGAAAGAACAACGCTTATTATGATATCGGATTTGCCGATTGAAAGTATTGAGCCAAACATATACTGCTGAAGATTGATGTTTGTTCCGTTTATACTTGCAACGAAAACACCGATAGCAAGAGCTGAACTGGAAATCACTGCAATTGCCGCGTCTGCGTTGATTCGGCTGTTTTCTGTAATTCTCAGCAGAAAGAATGCCGCAAGGATAACCACAGGCAAGGATACATACAAAGGGGATGAAATGTTGAGCACAGCGGCTACAGACAACGCACCAAAGCCTACGTGCGACAGACCGTCACCAATCATGGAATAACGCTTGAGCACAAGAACTACTCCCAAAAGGGCACAACAAACAGCTATGAGAACTCCGACCACCAATGCATTAACCATAAAAGGATAACGAAGAATATCAAGCATTCTCTCCACCTCCCCTTTTGGTGTTGTGAGCACAGGCATCACAGGGACAGTCTGAAATCAAAAGCTTACTGCCAAAGGATGAATGCATATACTCGTGGGTTGTACCGAAAAAGAAACTGTCTGAACCCAGATGAAGAATATGAGAAGCGTTACGCACAGCTGAGGTGATATCATGAGATACCATAATCACAGCCATACCATCCTCATTGAGTGCCTTAACTACAGAATAAAACTCTGCAGTTGCCAATGGGTCCAGAGCAGAGGTGGGCTCATCAAGAAGTATGAGCTTTTTAGCTGCGCACAAAGCTCGGGCAAGAAGAACCCTTTGCTGTTGACCTCCCGAAAGTTCAGAAAATACTTTCTTCCTGAAAGATTCAACTCCGACACGTAACATTATTTCTCTTGCCTCTTCACGTTCCTGCTTTGAATAGCTGAAGGCAACAAGACGGTTATTGAGAAAACCCGACATTACAATCTCAGAAACGGAAGCGGGAAAATCCTTTGACAGTTTCTGTTGCTGTGAAAGGTAGCCGATGTGATTACGACTGAGTCCTTCGGAATACTCAACCTGACCGCCAAAGGGCTGTAAAAGTCCAAGAATACCCTTAATCAGAGTGGTTTTGCCCGAACCGTTCTCACCTACAACACAGAGGTAATCACCTGTGTTTACTGTGAAATTAAGGTTTTCGAGGACTACTTTGCCTGTGTAACCTAATTTGAGATTTGTTGCTTTAAGAAGCGCCATTACTTGTAAACTTCCTTTGCATAGGATTTTAGACAAAAGCAAATATCGGGCGGAAAATCCGCCCGAATATTGTTGTGATTATGGATTAAGCCTTATCTGCGTAAAGCTTGCAGGTAAATGCAAGGGTAAATACAACAGAGAAGATTGTTGTAAGGATTGCAGGGATTGCATAGAGAGCATAAACACCTGCACCATAAACAAGAGATGCTACAAAAGCGGCAAGGAGAATTATGCAAATCATTGCAAGCAACAGGAACATAACCTTCCATACCTTGTTAGCTCCTATGGAGTATGCATCTTCCTCTGCATCGTCAGTCTTTTTGCGACTTACCTTCTTTACAAAGCTGTAAGCAAAAAGAATAAATGTAACATAGCTGAGGATAACTGCAAGAAGAGCTACAGCAAAAGTCATATCGCCAAGGTTAGCTCTGCAAACTATGCAGAGTGCAAATGAAACCAAAGCATTTATTGCTGCACCTGCTGTAGAAACAAGTGCCATTTTGAGTCCTGATTTTTTGAAACGGATTACAAAATAGATAAGAACAAGTGCAAATACAAGCAAAGCAGCAACTACACATCTGAACACAAGACCTAAGGAGAGGTTTGCGAATGTATAGTGTGCGAAGGTTTTACCGCCAAGGATAGCAAGCACAAGTGCACCTGCTGCAACAACTGCCGCCGCGATAACAAGCATAAGTTTGGTAAGGGAAGCAAAATTAATAGTCTTTTTCATTATTTTGCACCTCCGAAAGCAGAAGGCTTTTTGGTGATACTCTGAAGGCTTCTGAGCATAAGCTGAGGAACCAGATAACCTGTTACAAGGTTAAATATTGCACCGAAGAAAAGTACATAAGAGAAGTTGTACACACCGCTTACGTTAAATGCACCGAAAACAGAAGCTGTAAGTGAGGATGTACCGAACATAAACATACCGATAAGAGCTACAACAGCAAGAACTACGCTTGTGTCAAGGATAACCTTGCGGCTCTTCTCGATACCTGTGTTGATAGCTGTACCCAAAACTGTACCGCTGATAAGCTCAGACTTCATTCTCTCGCCCATAAGTACAAAACTGAATACGGTAATCATTACAGAGAGAGCAAGTGCACAAGCACCGGGGATAGTAAGGAGGAAGGTTCTGCCTTCGCCAATAAAGCCTGTGATTACTGCAAGAACTGCAGAGAACTGCAGAAGAACAGCAAAGAAGCCTGCAACTGCCCCAAGCTTATATCTGAGCACCATAAAGGCAAGGATAACTGCAAGCGCAATCAAACCTGTAACAAGGATGATATCTGAAGTATTGCCTGAAAGAGGAGCAACATCTTCAACAGATACGTAAGATACAGCACAAGGCAAAGTGCCGGAGGAAATAATTGCAGAGTAAAGCTTACACTTAGACTCTGTCATACTGTCAGAGCTTACGGAAAGTGCACCCTGGTCGATGGTTTCGCCGACTGTGGGGTTAGCAAGCATACGGTCATCAAGCCAGATAGAAACCTGCTGATTGTAGTATGTGCCTGTGTCAGCGTTGGTGTAGGTTGCCATTTTCTCAGAACCTGTTTCGTTGAAATTAAGGTTGAGATAATAGTATGTATAACCTTCCTCTGTATACTCAAACCAAGAGGAGTTCTTAACATCATCACTGCTGATAAGGATTGTTTCAGCCGTTGCACCTGTGGGGGTTACAAAAGCAGAACTGTTGGAAGAATCAACAGACATACTTGTGTAAGAACTGCCGGGACGGATTGTTACCTCACCGTAGCAGGTAAGGAAGCCTGCAACCTCAGAAGCATCAAAGTCACAGTCAAGACTGTTGGGAACAGTAAGCTCAAGCTGACCTTTTTCTTCATTAACGTTGATCTGATAGTCAGCAAGACCGAAAGCTACGGCACGTTCTCTGACTACGTCTGCAACTGCTGAAATCTCGTCAGCTGTTGCTGTTTTTACTGCGATTTTAGAACCGCCGTTTACATCAATGCCCCAATCAATACTGCCGAATCCCTTGAAAACTGTGCTTTTGTTATCGCCTATATAGTAACTGTAGCCGAAAACAGAGAGCACGGAGAATGCAAGGATAAGGATGGCAAGTATCAGGGAAACAGATATTCCAAGCCTTTTCATAATGCAATTGGACCTCCGTATAAAAAAATAACTCTGCTAAGTCTTGTTGAGACTAACAGAGTTATTATAAGATTTTTTTACTAAAAAGTCAATATTGGCAAGAAAAAATACAGTTAATCTTCACATAAAATACAGTTTTACATTTAGTTAGTGTATTTTACTTATTTTGCCGCAAATAGCATATCATTCAGAAAGCATTTTTTCAATAGCACAGATACGAACACAGGTGCAGAACACATCCATTGCCACCTGAAGCTCCTCAACAGGAGGATAAGAAGGTGCTATGCGGATGTTGCTGTCCTCGGGGTCAAAGCCACCGGGGAAGGTTGCACCGGCAGGGGTTAGGACAAGACCAGCCTCCTTGCACATTTTAACAACGGCTTTTGCTGTGCCGGGATAAACATTGACAGAAACGAAATAGCCTCCGTTGGGTTTAGTCCACTGAGCAATATCACAAGAAGCGAGCTGTTCTTCAAACTTAGAGATTACTGTGTCAAATCTGGGTTTGAGGATTTCCTTGTGCTTATTCATATGAGCTTTGATGCCGTCAAAATTCTTGAAGAACAGGAGGTGGCGAAGCATATTGAGCTTGTCAAAACCGATGGTCTGGTTAGTATAGCGAGCCTTGAAAACCTTCATATTATTCTCGGAAGATGCCATTGCTGCAACACCTGCACCGGGGAATGAAACCTTGGAGGTTGAGCAGAAAATAACAGGAAGGTCCGGGTTGCCTGCCTTTTCGCATTCGTCCATAATACTTAAGAGTTTGTCGCCTTCATCAGCAATATCGTGAACACAATAAGCATCATCCCACATAATACGGAAGTCTTTTGCCGCAGGCTGAAGACGTGCAAAACGACGTACTGTTTCGTCGGAATATGTTATACCTGTGGGGTTTGCATACTTGGGAACACACCAGATACCTTTGATAGAAGCGTCATTCTTAACAAGCTGTTCAACTACGTCCATATCGGGACCTTCGGCTGTCATGGGAACAGGAATCATCTCGAAACCGAAATAACCTGTAACTGAAAAATGACGGTCGTAACCGGGAACAGGACAGAGGAACTTTCTGTCAGGCACATTGAACCAGGGGGTGCACCCCTCTGCAACAGGAGTAGTCATCATACAGGAAATAGTATCAAACATCATATTAAGAGAGGAGTTGCCGCCAATCATCACCTGCTCCGGACGAACCTGTATAAGCTGAGCCATAAGCTCCTTACACTCAGGGATACCGTCAAGGATGCCGTAATTACGCAAATCAAAACCTTTTTCAGATTTGCAACTGACAGAAGAATTAAGAACATCCAACATAGGAAGACATATATCAAGCTGTTCTGTGCAGGGCTTACCTCGGGACATATCAAGGGAAAGGCCCATATCCACAAAACCTTTATACTGCTGTGAAAGCTCATTAAGCTGTGCTGTAAGCTCGGATTTAGAAAGATTTGAATAAGACAATTTGCTCACGCTCCATAATAAAAATGCAAAAACATTAATTTCAACTGTTGTATTGTACCACTAACCAAATAATTTTGCAAGATTAAAAAGCAAATCTTGCAAGATAAGACATAAAACAACCCGTTGACTTGCAACGGGTTGTGAATTTTGACAATATTTTACAATTATCAGTAGTATTTGTAATAACCATACTTACCTTTTGAGTATTTTTTCTCTGTGGAAGTACAGCCGACTTTGAGGAATCCGAGCACCTTACTGTCTGCAAGACGAATGCTCTGGATTGTTTTTTCTATATCACCGTGAGTTGTTACACGCTCACGCACTACAACGACATAACCTGAGATGAAATCCTTGAGAAGTAGTGTATCTGTAACAATACCTACAGGAGGTGTATCGATGATGATGTAATCATAAGCCTGCTCCATCTCGTGGAGGAAATTCTCAAAGTTTGAAGAAGCAAGAAGCTCTGAAGGGTTGGGAGGAATTGAACCTGCGGTGATTACATCAAGGCAAGGAAGCACTTCTTTGTGGAGAACCTCATCCAAAGGCTTAAGTTTACCGATGATATCGGAAACGCCCGAAATATTCTGGAGCTTCAGTAGATTATGAAGATTAGGACGGCGAAGGTCACAATCAATAAGCAAAACCTTCTTGCCCATTTTTGAGAATGAAATTGCAAGGTTTGCTGTTGCAGTGGACTTACCCTCACCCTTTGACCAGCTGGTAACTACTACATACTTGCTGTCAGATGCAGAAAGCGAGAAAACAAGATTTGTACGGGCAATCTTATATCCCTCTACAATAGCAAATTTACTATCGTTGGTAATTACGTTCTTGGACTTATCTGTATATTTTACAGATTTACTCTTACGACTGAGTTTCATTATCTCTTCACCGCTCCTTTCTTTCTGGAGGCTGAATCTGTATCAAAGTCGATAATCTCAGCGAATACAGGAACATCATAAATCTTGAACAAATCGTCGCCGGGTTTGATTGTGGTATCTATAACCTCGATAATAATTGCTACAAGGATGGATACAATAAGACCGCCTATGAAGCCGAAAACTGCATATCTGGATTCATTGGGACTTGAATGACGGCCGGGAACTGACGCAGGACGGCCGAAAGGAACAGCCTCTGCATCATAGTAATACTTATCTATAACCTCGGGAGCAGAGTTGCGGATAGCATTGGCGGTATCTGCACAAACCTGGGCGTCACTGCCAGTAACGGTAATGGCAAGGGCGTTTGATTCGTTTATGCTTGAAATTGACACGCTGTATCCCGCAGGAGTGATATCAAGTATTTCTTCGCAACGGCTGAAAATTACAGTGGCATTCTCAGCGATATTAGCAGATAGAGTAAGAGAGCCTGAGGAAACCTGATTATCCCCAACAGACGAATGAGAATTTTCGTTACTGTCAGAGGGACTGTACTTTATGAAAATCATAGATGAGGATGAATATTTTTTAGGGATAAAATTATCCGCATAAATATACGCACCCAAAGCCGCGATAACAGAAACGATGATAATAAGCTTGATGTGAGCAAGAATCATCTTCAGAATATCATTGATTGTGATATCTCTCAACTGTATCATCTCCTTAAATTAATCAGACTACAAAAATATAGTCGCACATATATCATTTTAATGCATATGTGCGACTTTTTTATTCTTATAAAGAATATTGTGTATAATATTTTGTAAAACTAAAGGTTATACGGGAGAAACCGCTCCTTAGCTGAGAACGCTGATAAGCACACCTGCGGCAACAGCAGAGCCGATAACACCAGCAACGTTGGGTCCCATAGCATGCATGAGCAGGAAGTTTGAGGGATTCTCCTGCTGACCGACCTTGTTGGCAACACGGGCTGCCATAGGAACAGCGGATACGCCTGCGGAGCCGATGAGAGGATTAACCTTACCACCTGTGAGCCAATACATAATCTTACCGAAGATAAGACCAAAGATAGTACCGAGAATGAACGCGGCAAGACCAAGACCGATAATCTTGAGGGTGTCCCATCTGAGGAAAACATCACCTGTAGCGGTAGCACCAACGGTAACACCAAGGAAGATGGTGATGATGTTCATAAGCTCGTTCTGAGCTGTCTTAAAGATTCGGTCTACAACACCGCTCTCCTTAAAGAGGTTACCGAGCATGAGCATACCAACAAGAGGTGCCGCACTGGGAAGTACAAGAGCAACAACTATTGTTACGATTATGGGGAACAGAATCTTCTCCAGCTTTGAAACGGGACGAAGCTGCTGCATTACAACAGAACGCTCTTTCTTGGTTGTGAGAAGCTTCATAAAGGGAGGCTGGATAATGGGCACCAGAGCCATATAGGAGTAAGCCGCAACAGCAATGGGACCTAAGAGATGGGGTGCAAGGATTGAAGTAGTATAGATGGCTGTGGGGCCGTCTGCACCGCCGATAATACCGATAGAACCTGCCTCTGCGTTTGTAAAGCCTATTAAAGAAGCAATGATAAATGTAAAGAAAATACCAATCTGTGCGGCTGCACCGAGGATAAAGCTCTTGGGGTTGGCAATAAGGGGACCGAAGTCGGTCATACAACCGATACCGAGGAAGATAAGAGGAGGATAAATTCCAAGCTTAACACCCTGATAGAGGTAGTAAAGCAGTCCGCCGTTGGTGGGGACGTTATAGTAATTTATGCCGTCAAGGACTGTGACTGCATAATTCGGCACTTCTCCCCCGTGAGCTTCTATGTACTGCTGGACGGGTACAAGCTCTGTTGAAGGTGCCGCCATAATTGCGGGATAAAGGTTAACAAGCAACATACCGAAAGCGATGGGAAGCAACAAAAGTGGCTCGTACTGCTTTTTGATTGCAAGATACAAAAGCACACAGGCAATAGCCATCATTGCGTAGTTCTTAATAGAAAGGTCCATAAAACCTGAATCCTGGAAAAGCCCCACAATGGCGTCAAGGAAACCTTGTAAAATACCCATTATAAAAGTCCCTCCGTTCTCATTTTAGGAATACTCTCCATAAGTCCTGCGGTTGCCCACTCACTTCGGGAGTTAGTAGCTGTAGGACGGATGCTTGCAATTCTGAGCTTTTTGCCTTCGCCGTAGAAAGCTTCTACAGCGGCAGTAATAACTGCAACGGTCTGAAGGTCTAAGGAGCCGTCAGATGCTGAAACAGCTACAGGTGCCTCGGGTGCCGGCTCGGAAGCAGGAGCAACAGATGCTTGTTTCTTTGCCAGTTTCTTTTCTTTTCTCTTTTGTGCTGAAGCTTGTGCCGAAGAAACAATCTTGGAATAAGCCCAGATGATTCCGATAAGCAGAATGAGCACTGCAAATACAACAGCAAAGCCGGTAATCAGTATAATGACTGACATATTAGGCTCAGCGGATGCCAGGTAGGTAGTCATAGAAAACCTCCAAAAACAGATTTGTAAAAGTTTGTTCTGTTACAAAGAGACAGACTTTTACACATATACATATATTGTATACTTTTTCTGATAAATTTTCAATAGCAAAAACAGAAAAACCGCTGAAAAATTTCAGCGGTTTTTTCAAGCCTCAACTATAGGATTATGCAGATAAGACCATTACAGCCCTCATTGATTATCTTCTCAATAGTTTCTGTTAACTTTGCTCTGGCATCCTGAGGCATTCGGTAAAGCTTATTTTGAAGACCTTCGTTTACAAGCTCGTTGACAGACTTGCCGAAAATATCTGACTGCCAGATTTTCACGGGGTCTTCCTCAAATTCGTGCAAGAGGTACTTAACAAGTTCTTCGCTCTGCTGTTCCGAGCCTACCAAAGGTGTAACCTCGGCACAGGTTTCAATTTTCATCATATGAACAGAAGGTGCGGAAGCTCTGAGCTTGACGCCGTACTTTCCGCTCTGCTTTACAATCTGAGGCTCCTCAAGGTGCAATTCCTCCATTGTGGGCATAACGATTCCGTAGCCGTTCTCAAGAACCTCCTCGTAGGCTTTTGCTATGCGTTCATATTCACTTTTCTTTGAATTAAGCTCAGAAAAGTTTGAAAGCAAAGTTTTTTCGTCGGGGATATCAAGTCCTGTCTGCTCAGAGAGAACTCTGAAGAACAGTTCTGAGGGCAGTACAAGGCTCAACTCTGCCCTACCGCAGGAAAGGTCAAGAGAGGTTAGCTGTGAAGCCGATATATATTCATTGAGACACAGGTTTTCTGCAATTTGCTGAACCTCTCTGAGTTTTTCCGCTTTGCCTGCACATTCGGAAATCGCAGTAAAAACACTTGATTTCAGCCAATGATCTTTTGGCAACGCCACAACCCAAGAGGGCATATTGACTGAAATTTCTTTGAGAGGGAATTCAAAGAGTATCTGTGCAAGAATCCGCTTTATCTGAATTTCATCAAGTTCCAGACAGGATATGGGGATTACAGGCACACCGTATTTACCAGCAAGGCTTGCTGCAAGAGATTGGCTCTCCTGCCTTTGAGGTTCGAAGCAGTTGAGAAGCACTACAAAAGGTTTATTGATTTCTTTTAACTCGTTTATGACGCGTTCTTCTGCCTCAATATACTCCTCACGGGGAATGTCGCTTATGGAGCCGTCTGTGGTGATTACAAGACCTATGGTTGAATGGTCTGTGATTACCTTTCGTGTGCCGAACTCAGCCGCCTTGTCAAAGGGAATTTCAGTATCAAACCAAGGAGTTTTCACCATTCTTGGTTCGTCCTCCTCCATATAACCCAAGGCACCTCTGACTATGTAACCTACGCAATCAATCATTCGGACTGAAAGACAGGCATTGCCCTCAAGTTCAATATCCACGGCATCTTCAGGGATGAACTTGGGCTCTGTGGTCATAATTGTTCTGCCGCCTGCCGACTGGGGCAATTCATCATTAGCCCGCTCTGCTCTGTATTCGTCCGGAATATTCGGAATCACAAGAGTATCCATAAAACGTTTGGTAAAGGTTGATTTGCCTGTACGCACAGGGCCCACAACCCCGATGTATATATCTCCACCGCAACGGGTGGCAATATCCTGATAAATGTTTCTCTGTTCCACTGTTTTGCCTCCACCTGATTCTGTATTAATATAATGAAACTATTTGCATTAACTTCAAGCTCTGAGAATAAGGAGCATACGATTCTGAGAAAGAGTTTCTTCCGAGAGAGAATTTTCGTCACAAAGAGTGTCCACACACGCAGAGTAGCGTTTTGCGATATCCCACAAATTTTCACCCTTTTGTGCGTAATACAAAGTCAAAGGGCTTGGGGATATCTGGGTAATCTGCCCCGCTCCTGCTATGTCTGCAATCTGCTTCAAGGTGTAAGGGTTTGAAGCCGTGGCACCAAGGTGCATATCCAGCCTGAGTTCTATATCATTATTATCTCCCAAGCGGTAACTAAGTGAGGAAACCAAGCAAGATGCGCCATGAGCTTCGGTGTATTCTTCAGAAAGGTTTTCTTCCCAATTAATATCCGCCTGACGCTCTATGCTTATCAGCTCACCTTCGTCGGTACACCCCAGGATACAAACATTAACTTTACCTGTGAAGCTTATGGTTTTGTCTGATACAGAAGCTGTAACAGTGGGTTCCTCAGTAAAAATATCCAGAATCTTGCTGACAGGCTGAACCCCCAAGGAAAACACAGGCTTCAAAACAGCGCTGACCCTCACGGGATTGACACCTGAGCATACTGACTGAGTGTTGTATGTAAGCTCAGTATGTTCTGTAGTGGAATAAGCATCGCAGATATAGGAAACCGTGCGGCTTTTGTAACCCATAAGGGACAAGGAAACCTTGGCTTCAAGGTTCACTACAGGCTCCTCTGTCATCATTTCTTTTCTTAGAAGCAACTCATAGGACAGAACATCAAGACGGATATCGCGGATTTTGCAATCTGTATCAACTGCAGAAACAGTCTGGGTAAAAGGAAAGACATACACATAACGGTCTACCTCCCCTGTGGCGGCATCGCAGATATACAAAAGTCTCAATGTCATTTCTCCGCGAATGCTGAGTTTGTCACCTGTCAGTGCTACATCGGTAATATTGGCACAAAGCTCACTTCTGACTATGGTTTCCACATTGGATTTGCTGTGGATACTGATAGTTTCACTTACATTAAAGGTTTCCTGCGAAAGTTCGCAAAGTTCAAATATATCTTTTGTATCTGTTTTTATCTGCAAGGTATCGTCAGTTTTATCTTCATTGACATCACAGATGTTTTTGGTAATTATAGAAGCGTGAAGTGAAAAAGCTCCGTGGACAGTAAGTCTGCGGGGAGTGAGAGCTCTGCAGTTGAGGTATTCGGGTTTCAGTTTAGTCAGGATAATATGCTCGGAAGCATCGCCGCTTACAGGAAAAGTTGCAGAAAAAGGCAAGGTCTGTTCGCAACAACGAACCTGACATTTATCAGCATCACAATAGATAATACGCACAAGAGAGGCACCGTCTATCCTGAGCTGTCCCCCGGAAAAGTTACGGGTGAAAATTTTAGGTTCAAGGGAGCATTTAAGGATTTTTTCAATATCAGCGCAGTAATCGGGCAAGGTAAAATCTAAGTCCACAGGCTGTTGTGAAACTGAATCAAGGATTTTTGAGGTTGTACTTACTAAAGTTTTTTTCAGTGGGTAGTCCATATTTTTCTCTCCTTCTATGTTCTACAACATTGTATTAAGAGAGATTCAAGAATATACCTGTAAACAGAAAAATCCACCGCCTGAAAAAACAAGCGGTGGATATAATTTTAATTTACTCCCTCAGTCAAAGCCCAAGGGTTTTGCCGGCTCACTCAATGAGAGAGCCTTTCAGGAGTTATTTTTACAGATAATCAGAGGTATTCGCCGATAAGTGTATCGTCAAGAAGACCTGCAACGAACTTCTGGATTTCAGTTGCATCCTTAATTGTAAGCTCGCCGTCAATGTCTGCATCTGCACAGGAAGCTGCCTTGCCTGAAACAGATTCAATGAGAGCAACGCACTTCTGAATAAGAGTTGCGTCCTTGATGTTAACGTTGCCGCTTAGGTCTGCATCACCGAGGAAGTACTTCTGGTTGGGGTCTGCAGGGTCTGTAGGCTTAACAACGGGCTCTGTGGGTTTAACAACGGGCTCTGTGGGCTTAACAACGGGCTCGGTGGGATTACCAGCAGGCTCAGAGGGTTTCTCGGGCTCAGAGGGTTTCTCGGGCTCGGTGGGATTTGTTACGGGAGGTGTGGGAGGTGTTACAGTACCGCCGCCGGAGAGAAGCTTGCCGATACGAGCAAGGGGAACTGTGATGTGGTCTGCGTCCTCTTTTTCATGAGAAGTTGTGGGGTCTTTGCTGTATTCTTCAGCTGCATTGTCCCATGTAGAGGGGTCTGCAGGCAGACTGTTAACTGCGGATGTACCGAAAGTGGAAACCTTCATAAGGCCGATACCGTTATCCTCAATGTAGTCTGCATCAATTCCGAGAAGGTCAAGGGGAATTGACATCTCATAGAACATATCGAGAGACTTCTTGTGCTCGGGGTCTGCGTAGAAATCAATCCACTTGGAAGAATCCTCGAGTGTATCGCCGGGTGTACGGTTGTTGTAATGACCGTAACCCTCGTCTATGCCCCAGAGGTTCTGGCTGATTGTGGAGTTGCCCCACTCAATCTTAATACCGGACTGACGTGTCTCGTTGTAAACGATTTTGCCGTCATCGTCTGCTTTGTAAACGAAGGGACCGTTGGAAGCATTTGTAGAGAAAGCTACAACAGTGTCAATGTTAGCATCAAGGGTGATACCGCTATCCCATACAGTTGCACCGGAGGTAACAGTACCGTCACCCTCGATGGAGGGGTCTGTGCTGAAATACATAAATACAGGGAGGTTGTAAATCCAGAGATTACCCTGTGTAAGGGGGAAATTGTCCATAGGTGCAATTGCATCCTGAACGTTTGCAACTTCCCACATAAGGTAGAGGTTATTGCTATCCCATGCTGCATAGAGAGCATAATCGTCGATTGCAATCTCGTGCATTGAGCTGGGACGGTATACACGGGGGTCGTCGTTTGCAACGCCCTGTGCAATAAGCATTGAGCTGTCCCAATCAGAGATAGAACCGTCGATTGTAATGGAAGCCTGCTTACCTACCTGGCCGTTGGGGTTTGTTCCATAGTAACCGCCGAGGGCTGCTGCTGTGGAGCCGTCGGTGCCATTACCGCCTGAAGAAGTAGCATCCTTCTTTGTGTATGTAGCAGAGGATGTTACTGTGCCGTTTGCGTTGGTAGCACTAACAAAGAGAGTTGTGGTAGAGCCTACAGCAGTAGATGCACCGAGGGTAACCTCTGCGGAATCTGTAAAGGACTTCTGAGCTCCGCCGTCTACTGTGTAGTAAGCGCTGTCTGCATTCTTGACAGTAACTGTAACTGTGAGAGTTTCTGTTTTGAAGGAAGAACCGTCCTTCTTGCTGATTGTGATGGAAGGCTCAGCAGAAGAAATGTCATAGATTTCCCACTTGTTTGTGGAAAGGTCATAAAGCTGGTTTGCACCGGGGTAAACAAGGTCTGCTGTCTGAGTACCTGAACCGTTGTTGAAGATAACGTTTGCAAAGGTCTTGGAAGGTGTGTAGGAATACACACCGTCACCCTCAGAAGTCATCTGTGTGCCGGGCCAGTTTGCATCTTTGTCAGAATCTGAGTTCCATGTATAGCAATAAGGTGTGCCGTAGTTTGAAGGAACTCTGACGTAAATTGTGTCGCCTGCGGCGGAAACAGTAAGTGTTGCTACTGTGCCCACTAAAAGAACGAGGGCAAGTAACAGAGAAAGAATTTTCTTTGTACGTTTCATTTCAAAAAAACCTCCTGTTAATAATGGTTCAATTTTATCTTAACAGAAAGCATTGATATTTTCAAGATAATTTTTGCAAATGTTGTAATATAAGTTAATTTTTAGGAATAGCCTTGTCCGATTGTGTGTAGTGCTCTTAAAAATGACTTGCGACAAGAGTGATTGGCACCCTTGTATCCTGTCTATTAATGTTCTACGAGAGGCTTTTCAGTCCCTCCGTCTGTGCTGACGCAAATACACATCCCTTTAGGCAAGTAAGACTATAAAAACAGCTCCCTCAGAGAGGGAGCCTTGGCTTACTTTTGCTTTTTGATTTTATAGAATTTACGCAGGAAGAAGGATATGAACTTGGGGTTTTCGATAAGTACAACTTTCAACAGATTCGCCTCCTGAATATACAGCAAAGTATAATTATGGTGATTGCCGAGACAACTACCACAAATTCATAAGGCAGACAGCTGGCTACAAGAAGTCCTGCCGCAAAACACAGCACACATCTGCAGTTTGAGTTTCTCACACAAATCACCTCTTGGTTTATACTATGTGGAGAAAAAAATTGTGTGCTTTTATCTGCAAAAACTTTTATACTCAATCTTCAAATTCAACTACAACTTCTTTGAGAAGATTTCTGATTGACAGATGCTGAGGACAGGCAACTTCGCAATTTCCGCATTCAATGCAGGCGGATGCTTTTGCTTTATCCTTGAAAATGCGGTTGTAGTCTTCTCGGGTATTGCCCTCTCTGAGAGCTTTTTTGCCGTTATATATTGAGAAAAATTCCGGAACAGCTATACCTGCAGGGCAATCCGAAACACAGTATTTGCAGTCTGTGCAAGGAATCTGCGTCTGGGATTTCAGAATCTCGGTAACCTTTCTGATTGCCTCATGCTCCTGTTCGTTTAAGGGAACAAAATCTTTCATAAAGCTTATGTTGTCCTTCATCATATCCATATTGCCCATACCTGAAAGCACCATAACGACACCCTCAAAACCTGCGGCAAAGCGGATAGCATAGCTTGCGTTGCTGCCTGTGCCGAGTTCATCAAAGACTGCCTGAGCATCTTTGGGCAGATTAACAAGGGTACCGCCTTTGACAGGCTCCATTACAATCACTGGTTTGTTGAATTCTCTGCAGACTTCGTAGCACTTTCTGCTCTCTACGTTTTCGTCCTCAAAATCAGCATAATTGAACTGAATCTGGACTGCTTCTATCTGAGGATATTCTGAAAGTATCTGCCTGAGGACATCTGCTTTATCGTGGAAAGATATGCCCAGGTGCTTTATCTTGCCTTCTTCAATAAGTTCAAGAGCGGTTTCAAAAGCACGGCATTTTTTGTATTTTTCAAACAGCTCTGTGTTCATTGCGTGCATAAGCCAGAAATCAAAATACTCTACACCGCAGGCTTCAAGCTGGGTTTCAAGGAGCGGTCTGATTTCTTCCTGTGAGCTGAAATTACTTGGGCTGAGTTTGTTTGTGAGAATATAGCTTTCTCTCGGGTAACGGGAAGTAAGACACGCTTTCAGAGCAGTTTCGCTTTTACCGTCAATATAAACGTGAGCAGTATCAAAGTAGTTGAAGCCGTTTTCCATAAATATATCTACCATTTTGGTAAACTCATTATGGTCTACTTCCCCATCTTTCATCTTAAGCCTCATACAGCCAAAGCCAAAGTTTTTCTTTATTCCGTACACTGAACATCACCTCAAAATTAACATCTGATATTTTGATTATAATATGGCAACTCTTATTTTACAATAGTTGAAAAATACCTTTTGTGCTGATATAATACTTTATTGAAAGGTGATACACTATGAGAACTATTGCTATAAATAAAAACGATGCAGGGCAAAGACTTGATAAGTTTCTGACTAAAAAATTCAGGACTATGCCCAAGTCACTTATGTATAAATACATACGCACCAAGTACATTAAGCTCAATGGCAAGAAGTGTGCTATTGACGATGTGCTCAAAGAGGGTGACGTGCTGACCTTTTATATTAAGGATGAGTTCTTTGAGGTACAGTACGACGAATATGAATTTATGAAAGCACCCAAGAAGCTTATGGTTATTTATGAGGATGAGAACCTGATAATCATTGACAAGCCTGAGGGAGTGCTCTCTCACCCTGATAAAACGTATCACTTTGATTCTATGGTAGCAAGGGTTCAGCATTATCTGTATGATAAAGGCGAATATGACCCCAAGGCAGAAAACTCCTTTTCGCCTGCAATGGCAAACCGCCTTGACAGAAACACAGGGGGACTTATTATTGCCGCAAAAAACGCACAGGCACTCAAGGAGCTTAACAGGCTTATAAAGGAAAGACAGATTAAGAAAATGTATCTGTGCATCTGCGAAGGTATACCGAAAAAAACAGAGGGTCTGCTGACGGGTACACTTACTAAAGACGAAAAGAAAAACAAGGTGAGCGTAAAAAAGAACTCTGAACAAGGCAAGGAGATTGCCACAAGGTACAGAGTTCTGGACAGTTCAAAAAAATATTCACTTGTTGAAGTGGATTTGCTCACAGGCAGAACCCATCAGATAAGAGCACATATGGCGTCTATAGGCACACCCTTGGCAGGTGACACCAAGTACGGCGGACATCCACTGAGAGTGAAAGGCCACACAGGACAGGCTTTGTACTCATACAAGCTCATATTCGGTGAGATTGAGGATTCGCCCCTTTCTTATCTTTCAGGTAAAGAATTCAGAGCAAAAAACATATGGTTTGAAAAAGACGGAAGGGTTAATGTATAGCCCTTCCGTCTTTTTATTTCTTCTGATTTATTTAAGTGACATAAAAGCGGACATTGTGCCGCGTTTGCCCTGAGTTGCACGGTGAGACCATAAAAGGTCGCTGTTGCACTGAGTGCAAAGGTCGGAAATTACAATATTTTCTTCCGGAACTCCTGCTTTTATCAACAGGAGTTTGTTTGCAAGAGCAAGGTCAATCATAAATTTTGAGGGCTTTGCACCCTTTGCGATTACAGGACTGTCAGCACCAAAAAGATTCACGAAATGCTCGGCACAATCCTCGCTTACTTCATAACAGCACTTGCCGATTACAGGACCTATGGCACAAACCAAATCCGCAGGGTTTGTTCCAAACTCCTCTGTCATTCTCTCTACAACTTTTTTGGAAATCTCCCCTACTGTGCCGCGCCAGCCTGCGTGAGCAAGTCCTATGGCTTTGTTCTTTGTATCAACAAAGAAAACAGGGGTGCAGTCGGCATAATAGGTTACAAGGGTAACCTCAGCATCGTTTGTAATAAGAGCGTCAACAGAAAGCATATCCTTGGGTTTATAAATGCCAACACCGCGGTCTTCAGCGGTTATTCTGCGTACTACGGTTTCGTGAACCTGGGCAGAGGCTGCAAGAGATTCATAATCAAACCCCACAGCTTTACAGATACGTTTATAATTCTCGGTTACGTTTTCGTCCTTATCTCCTCTGCCGAATGAAAGGTTCATGGACTTAAACTCACCTTCAGATACACCGCCAAGACGGGTTGAAAATGCGTGACGGATAAAAGGAATTTCAGACAATCGGTTATAGGTTAAGAACGGCACGTCCTCGTTATTCAAAGTCATTACCTTTGAGTTTATATTCATACACATACACCTCGCATTGGATTTATTATATACCAAAACATCTTGCAAGACAATAATATTCGTGATATACTTTATAAAGAATAAACTTAAAGGGTGCTTGGTATGTTCAAGAAGAAAACAAAGTTACTGGGTCAGGATATTGCTGTCAGATGCGACTACTGCCAGAATTGCGTAGTTGAGGGCGGTAAAAATTTCTGCAAATACAAAAAGTCAATCAACAAAAAAGGAAAGTGCTCAAAGTTTGATTATAATCCTGTTATGAGAAAGGTTGAAGCACCGAGGATGCTTGAAACCTTTGACGCCAGCGACTTTACACTTTAGTAAAAATTTAAGGAGTAGCCGAAGCTACTCCTTTTTTGTTTTGAGCTGTTATTCCCTCCGTTTTTGCATTTGGCAAATCCAGCTTTTCAGAAAGGAAACCTAATCTACATATAATAGCTTGCGATGTGGCGAAGTTTCTTTTCTGCACTGCTGATATGGCGGGTTATTGTTGAGGGATGCAAAGAAAGCTCTGCCGCTATATCTTTTTTCTTTTTTCTGTGCAGATAATACTCCACAAGGCAGAAGCGCTGGAGCGAAGTCAGCTCTGCTTCCATTGCTTTTTTTAAGATATTCTTCATTCTTCTGCGGTCTTCAATGTTGGTTTCTCCGGAAGATGTGTATGCAAGATAAGCGGCTTTGTCGCACAGAAAATCCTCTGCAGGTATTACATTACGCGACATTGGTTCTCTCCTTTGCCATACTGCCTATATACGCAGATGTATGCACACATTCATAATAAATCAACCTGAGTTTCTGAATATTATCAGCAATGGTCTGACGCTGATTAAGGGGTGCTGTCTTTTGCTTTTCTTTAAGGCGTTCAATGTTTCTGAGGATTTTTTCTGCCTCGTCCATATACTCCCGTGACCAGATAATGTAATCCATATTTTTCATATCCTTTCAATAAACTTCATACTCATAACAAATTGGGGCGTATTCGTTATTTCTGAGCTGTGAGAATTTATCTCACAACAATATACTAACATGGATTTTCAGAAATATCAATAGTTTTTCGAATATTTGTTCGATATATATTTTGAAAAAGAAAGCATTGTCCGTTAAAAAGGGCAATGCTTCTTTGATATTAAATATCAATTCTGTGAATCTGAAGTATCTGTTTCAGTTGAAGTATCATTTTCAGCAGGTTCAGCAGGTTTAGCTTCAACAATTTTTTTGGTGAAAACTATTCCTTCATACTTCTGCTTTACAAACACCTGTCCTGCAAATTCATTCTTACACTCAGGACATACAAAGAACGCCTTGAAACTTTTGCTCTTTACGTTCCATTTGGTTTTCTGTACACAGCGTGCCCCGCACTCGGGACAATCAAAAAACATCTGAGAGCGGTCCACAAGGGGATTTCTTATGTCAGTAATAAGTCTTGACTTAAAGGTTAACTTTCTGTAGAACTCATCTTCTGAAGCATCCTCTATAAACTCGTCAAAAACAGATTTTTTGAAGAGAGCTTTGAAGCACCTGGCACTGAGTTGGGCATCATTGAGTGCTCTGTGCTGGTCACCTTCAACATTAATTGAAAGCAATTCTGCACAGGTTGAAAGTCCCAACTGACGGGAGGCACTGCCCACACCAAGGGTATGCTCGCAGTAGCTTTGCAAATCGCAATAGCTCTTCATAAATCCCAGCCTGTCAACCCCTGCAAAGTAGCTCTGATTCTCAATAAGAGAAAGCAAGTCCGAGGTACTCCAGGTCATAAGTACACTGTCTCCCAAAAACTCGGAGAATGCCTTAATTGCACCATAAAAGTCATTCTCTGCCGCTTTGATTTCCTCAAAGGTAACATTTGTGAGCTTTTTGACGTAAGGGTTCATAAACTTTCCTATAACAGGTCTTACAAGCATAGAAAACTCATCGATGATGTTCATATCATCATCGATTTTTACTGCACCGAATTCAAATATCTCGTTGATGTACTTCTTGCGCTTCTTGCTGAAAGCAGCATTCCACTCAAGGTCGAGAATTACATAACTCATTTACGGAAAGCCTTCTTCATTCTAAGTTCTTTGGAAAGGATTGTTTTTCTCATACGGATTGACTCGGGAGTAACCTCTACAAGCTCATCATCTGCAATAAACTCAAGGCACTGCTCCAAAGACATAATTGTGGGAGGAACAAGCTTTAATGCATCGTCGGAACCCGAAGCACGGGTATTTGTCATATGCTTACGCTTGCAGACGTTTACTGTCATATCCTCGCTCTTAGGATTTTCGCCTACAATCATACCCTCGTAAACTTCTACACCGGGAGCAATGAAAAGTCTGCCTCGCTCCTGTGCCTGGAAAAGTCCGTAAGCTACACTCTCACCCGATTCGTGGGCAATGAGCGAACCTTTATGACGGGTGACAATCTCACCCTTCATAGGCTCGTAGGAATCGAAGACACTGTTCATAATACCGTTACCGTTGGTGTCTGTGAGAAACTCGGGACGGTAACCCATAAGTCCGCGGGAAGGAATGCGGAACTCAATGTGTGTCATATTACTGCCTGCTCTGGCACCCATATTAACAAGTTCTGCTTTTCTGGAGCCAAGCTTTTCCATTACAGGACCTACGTAGGTATCGGGCACTTCAATCATCAGATACTCCATAGGCTCGCACTTGACGCCGTCGATAACTTTGGTGATTACCTGAGGACGGGAAACCTGGAATTCGTAACCCTGACGACGCATGGTTTCGATAAGGATTGAAAGGTGAAGTTCACCTCTGCCTGAAACCTTGAATGTGTCGGTAGAATCGGTTTCTTCCACACGAAGTGCCACGTTGGTTTCGATTTCTCTGAAAAGTCTGTCACGCAGGTTACGGGAGGTAACAAACTTGCCCTCTTTGCCTGCAAAGGGACTGTTATTGACGATAAAGTTCATAGAAACTGTAGGCTCGTCAATCTTGATGAAAGGCAGGGGCTCAATGTTCTCAGTATCACAGATAGTTTCTCCGATGTTGATTTCACCGATACCGCTGATACAGACAATGTCGCCTACTGTGGCACTGTCGGTTTCCACACGGGAAAGCCCCTGGTACTCGTAAAGCTTTGAGATTTTAACTCGTTTTGTGGTGCCGTCTGCACAGCAAAGAGTTGCAGGCATACCTGACTTAACACTACCGCGCTCTACTCTGCCGATGCCGATTCTGCCCACGTACTCATCGTAGTCAATATTGGAAAGAAGAAGCTGAAGTCCGCCCTCAGCATCTCCCTCGGGTGCAGGGATTTCCTCAACAATCTTTTCAAACAAAGGCTCCATATCTGTGCCCTGCTCGTTATAATCGAGCATAGCATAGCCTTCGCGGGCAGAAGCAAAAACCACAGGGAATTCAAGCTGGTCATCGTCTGCACCAAGTTCAATGAAAAGGTCAAGAACCTCGTCGATAACTTCCTCGGGACGTGCACCGTTTCTGTCAATTTTGTTGACAACAACCACAACCTTTTTCTTAAGGCTCAAGGCTTTCTTCAGAACAAATCTGGTCTGGGGCATACAGCCTTCAAAAGCGTCTACCAGAAGCAGAACACCGTCTACCATCATAAGGATTCGCTCTACCTCACCGCCAAAGTCGGCATGTCCGGGAGTATCTACTATGTTAATTTTTATATCCTTATACATTACGGCTGTGTTCTTGGAGAGAATGGTAATACCGCGCTC
The DNA here is from genome assembly GCA_045593025.1 of Ruminococcus sp. Classification (GTDB taxonomy): domain Bacteria; phylum Bacillota; class Clostridia; order Oscillospirales; family Acutalibacteraceae; genus Ruminococcoides. Next base: position 191,131 of record JAZNVW010000003.1, read on the forward strand.
ACGCTCCAAATCATTGGAGTCCATAACACGCTCTGCAACTACCTCGTTTGTACGGAAAATTCCGCTCTGATGCAGAAGCTGGTCAACAAGGGTAGTTTTGCCGTGATCAACGTGGGCAATGATTGCCACGTTGCGAAGATTTGAATTTACACTCACAATATCATATCCTTCAATAAAATTCCATTATAGGATTATAACACAATACGACATTAAATACTATGGTAATATTATATGAAAATTATTCTATATAGGGCATATATATTAGTTTTGAAATATTCTTTACATTGAAAGCCGATTGGTATATAATATATTATGTATTTTTATGATGATAAGGAGGACTCCGTATGGGATATACTATTGCGGAAAAAATCATTAAAGCTCATCTTGTGGAAGGCGAGATGATAAAGGGTACAGACATTGCCCTTCGAATTGACCAGACTTTGACTCAGGATGCTACAGGTACTATGGCTTATCTTGAGTACGAGGCTATGGGTGTTCCCAGAGTTAAAACAGAGAGAAGTGTTGCTTACATAGACCACAATACTCTGCAGACAGGCTTTGAGAATGCTGACGACCACAGATTTATTCAGTCAGTTTGTAAGAAACACGGTATCTATTTTTCACGTCCCGGTAACGGTATCTGCCATCAGGTACACTTAGAGAGATTCGGTATTCCCGGCAAAACTCTCATCGGCTCTGACAGCCATACCCCCACAGGCGGCGGTATCGGTATGCTTGCTATCGGTGCAGGCGGACTTGATGTTGCAGTTGCTATGGGCGGCGGTGCATATCACATCACAATGCCCGAGATGGTAAGAGTTAACCTTACAGGCAAGCTCAGTCCTTGGGTATCTGCAAAGGACATTATTCTTGAGGTACTTCGCATCCTTTCTGTTAAGGGCGGCGTTGGCAAGATTATCGAGTACGGCGGCGAGGGCGTTAAGACACTTTCTGTTCCCGAGCGTGCTACAATCACAAATATGGGTGCAGAGCTTGGTGCTACTACCTCTGTATTCCCTTCTGACGAAATTACAAAGACATTCCTTGAGGCTCAGGGCAGAGGCGATGTATGGACAGAGCTTTCCGCTGATGAGGATGCTGTATATGACAAAGTTATTGACATTGACCTTGCAGCTTTGGTTCCTATGGCAGCTTGTCCCCACAGCCCTGACAACATCAAGACTATTGAAGAAATCGGTGCTAAAAAAGTTGACCAGGTCTGCATCGGTTCCTGCACAAACTCCTCTTACCTTGATCTGATGAGAGTTGCAGCTATCCTTAAAGGCAAAACTGTGTGTCCCTCTGTATCTCTTTCTATTGCTCCGGGCAGCAAGCAGGTATTCAATATGCTGGCTCAGAACGGTGCTCTGGCAGACCTTATTGCGGCAGGTGCAAGAATTCTTGAGTGTGCTTGCGGCCCTTGCATCGGTATGGGTCAGTCCCCTAACTCTGAGGGTATTTCACTGAGAACATTCAACAGAAACTTTGAGGGCAGAAGCGGTACTGCTGACGGTCAGATTTACCTTGTATCTCCCGAGACTGCAGCTGTTTCTGCACTTACAGGTGTATTCACAGACCCCAGAACTCTTGGTGAGGCTGTAGAGATTACACTGCCCGAGAAATTCCTTGTAAACGACAATATGATTATTGAGCCTATTGAAGAAGAGCTTATGGACACAGTTGAGGTGCTTCGCGGTCCCAACATCAAGCCCTTCCCCACAACAAAGCCTATGGAAGAAACCATTGAGGCTTCCGTTGCTCTTAAGGTAGGCGATAACATTACAACCGACCACATTATGCCTGCAGGTGCTAAGATTCTGCCCCTGCGTTCAAACATTCCTGCAATCTCTGAGCACTGCTTCACGGTTTGCGACAAGGAGTTCCCCTCACGTGCAAAGGCACTGGGTTCTTCTATCATTGTAGGCGGTAACAACTATGGTCAGGGTTCATCCCGTGAGCACGCAGCACTTGCTCCTTTGTACCTTGGTGTTAAGGCGGTACTTGTGAAGAGCTTTGCAAGAATTCACAGAGCTAACCTTATCAATGCAGGTATTCTGCCCCTTGAGTTTGCAAACGAGGCAGACTATGATGCACTGGCACTTGGTAACGAAATCGTTATGCCTGATGTGAGAAGCATTGTTGAAAACGGCGGCGATGTAATTATCGAGAACAAGACCACAGGCAAAACAATCACTGCTAAGTGTGACCTTACAGAAAGAATGAAGGCTATTATCCTTGCAGGCGGTCTCTTAAACTACACAAAGGAGCAGAACAATGGCTAAGATTAAAATGACAACGCCCCTCGTTGAGATGGACGGAGATGAAATGACCAGAATTATCTGGGCTTTAATTAAAGAGGAGCTTATTCTCCCCTTTGTTGACCTGAATTCCGAATACTATGACTTAGGTCTTGAGAACAGAAACGCAACTGACGACCAGGTGACAATTGACAGTGCTGAGGCTACTAAGAAGTACGGCGTTGCTGTTAAGTGTGCAACAATCACTCCCAATGCCGCAAGAATGACAGAGTACGACCTCAAGCAGATGTGGAAATCCCCCAACGGAACAATCCGTGCAATTCTTGACGGTACAGTATTCCGTGCACCTATCCTTGTTAAGGGTGTGGTTCCCTTTATTCCCACCTGGACAAAGCCTATTACAATCGCCCGTCACGCTTACGGTGATGTTTACAAGAACACCGAGCTGAAGGCCGAGGCAGGCTCCAAGGCTGAGCTGTGTGTAACTGATGCACAAGGCAACGAGACAAGAGCTACAATTATGGAGTTCAAGGGTGACGGTATTGTTCAGGGTATGCACAACACTGACAGAAGTATCGCTTCCTTTGCCCGTTCTTGTTTTAACTATGCACTTGCTACAAAGCAGGATGTATGGTTCTCCTCTAAAGACACAATCTCCAAGATTTACGACCACAACTTCAAGGATATCTTCCAGGAGATATATGATAATGAGTATAAGGAGAAGTTCGAGGCTGCAGGCATTGAATACTTCTACACCCTCATTGATGATGCTGTTGCACGTGTTATCAGAAGCAATGGCGGTTACATCTGGGCTTGCAAAAACTACGACGGCGACGTTATGAGTGACATGGTCGCTACAGCCTTCGGCTCACTGGCAATGATGACAAGCGTGCTCGTTTCCCCCGACGGTGTTTACGAATACGAGGCAGCTCACGGCACTGTACAGCGCCACTATTACAAGCACCTCAAAGGCGAAGAAACCTCCACAAACTCTGTTGCTACTATCTTTGCATGGAGCGGTGCTCTGCGTAAGCGCGGCGAGCTTGATGAAAACAAAGAGCTTATGCACTTTGCAGATATGCTGGAAAAGGCTACCGTTGACACTATTGAAAGCGGTATTATGACAGGTGACCTTTATCTTATCTCAACCTTAGAGGAAAAGAAGAAGGTTAACACTCAGGATTTCCTTAAAGAGATTGGCAAAAAGCTCTCTGAGCTTATGGCATAAGACCTGATTGCTATTTTAATTAATTAACCTGAACGGAGGGTTATTATGAGTAAGACAGAAGGACAGATTGCGATGCCTGTAATCCGCAGACTGCCTAAATATTACAGATGCCTGTGCACTATGGAACAAAACGGTGTTGAGAAAATCTCATCCCGTGCCCTTGCAGAAGCTATGAACATCACAGCTTCTCAGGTAAGGCAGGACCTTAACTGCTTTGGCGGATTCGGTCAGCAAGGCTACGGCTATATTACAAAAAACCTCCGCGAAGAAATTGCAAAGCTTTTAGGTATTGATAAGCTGAAGAACACTGTGATTTACGGTATCGGTAACTTAGGCCGTGCAGTGCTCTTCCACTTTGATTTTGAGAAGTTCGGTTTTAAGCTGTGCGGACTTTTTGACACCGCACCCCATCTTGTAGGTACTGAACTTGCAGGATTTATCATCAAGGACAATTGCGATATTGAAAGCTGTATCAGGGACAATGAGGTTACTACGGCTATTCTCTGTATTCCCACTGTAAGTGCTGAGGAAGTAGTTAATAAGCTGTATTCAGCAGGAATCAGAAATTATCTGAATTTCAGTCATTATGATATAACTACCCATTTTCCTGATTGCGTATCCTATGATGTACACTTAAGCGAAAGTCTGATGACACTCGGTTATCTGATTACAAACAAAGACGAAGAAAACTGAAAACCACATAAAAGAACCCGTATGCATTTTGTTGTGCATACGGGTTTTGTTTTACTGAATATAGTTTTTTAATTCCAAAAGAGAATCAATAAGCACAGCATCGGTAACAGATAGTTCTCGTCTGAGCTGATGACCTTTTGTAATAAGAATACAATCACAATGAAGAAGCTTTGACATCTGCCAATCGGCTATGCAGTCACCGATAACAAGTACACACTCAGCAGAAATATTGTTCTCAGAAACATACTGCTGTGCAAGAAAGGATTTATCTGTGCAGTTGTAGTCTGTTAAGGCAAGAACTGTCTGAAAATACGAACGTATTCCCAGAGTTTCAAGGGAAGCGGTTACCTTATCAATATGTGATGCAGAAACTACAAGCTGATTCTTCCCCGCTTTTTGCAAATATGAAAGGATTTCCTCAGCCCCTTCCATCAAAGGACGCGGTTTAATGTACTTATCATATCCTGCGGCAAATTCACTTATTGCATCTTCAGGAGTAATTGTGCCCGGGACAAACACCCTTTCATAAAATTTCCAGATTGGAATATCTACGTTCTCAGAGTATTCGTTTATAGTGATGGGATTCTGGTTACGTTTTATGAGCATATCATTTACGGCACCTATAGCGGCGTAAACGTCGTCAACAAGAGTACCGTTAAAATCCCAGATAATTGTTGAATATTTTTTCATTTAAGATTCCTTCCAGTCATACGAAAGTCCGGCTTCTTTCATAACAGCTTTATGCCGTATTGCTTCTTCTGAATCTGTAGATATTGAGTAATATTTCAGATTATTGGTATTTATGTTGCGAGTTTTGAACACACGCTTCCACCAATATGCAAAAAGGCTGAAGGGATAAAGAATTTTATGCTTATTTGCAGAGGGATAAAGTTCGGCAATTGAGCTGTACGGTATAAAAATCCGCCTCAGAATTGATTTGAAAGCACTTTGTTTTTTGCCTGACTTGCTCTCAGCAACAATTGCAGATGACAGCAAAGCATCTCTGGTGTTACCAAAGGTGCAGGAACAAAGAATAAAATCAGAAAGCAAATCATCGGTACGGGGTGTTTCCCCTCCAAACCAATCATAGGACAACTTGCGGATTTTACTTTCAAACGCAAGCAAATTCAAAGAATCAAGTTCCCTGTGAAGATAATCTTTGTCAAAACTTTCATAATACCTTCTGCAATACACATACACATCAAGAACCATCCGAACTCCTGCACCGCCTGCAGAAAAATGCCTGGCAAGATGATAAATAAGGAAAATATAGAAATCCTCTCGGTTTAACACACCTGTAAATGAGTTTTCTGTAAAACGGGCACGGCTAAGCAGAGTATCGGTAAAAGTATGCTTCGTTTTTTTATCTGCATGAAGCTCGTAATGGTAGAAAGGCTCTTTAGTAAAATCAAGCTCATCGCCGGTTTCTTCCAATGCATAACCAAAAGAGGCAAGCACGTCTTTTACCTCTTGTTTTTTGTCAGAATCATAGATAATATCCACATCGGTCATAGAACGCATCGCGGGTATGGGATAATCGTTTTTCAGAACATATCCCTTAACAGGCAAGGTACGCACACCTGCATCTGACAGAGCAGAAAGCAACTTCTCTGTTTCAACCGCAACATTGGATTCGGTAACAAGAGCCAACCCCTGATGTTGTCTGAACATATCAAATATCTCACCTTGCGGTCTCTGGGCTTTTGGCAAAGCACAAACCGCATAGGAAACCATACCTGCCAATGAGTGAAACTCCGAAAGAGAATAAAGTGCCTGCCAGTTTACATCTGTACAATCAGGCAGAGATTTCTCGGAGTCCAGAACATAAGCAAGCAGTTTCAGAAGATATGGAAAACATTTGGCATATTCGGGGTTTGCTTTAGTTTGCAAGTTCAAGCACCACTATCTTTCCGTCCACAATTCGAACTTCTTTGTTGCAAAGTGAGTTTGCAGCTTTTTTATGAGATATGAGAATACATGTTTTATCAGAAAGCTTACGGATATTTTCAAGCAAGCGAAGCTCTGTTGCTTCGTCAAGAGCAGATGTTGCCTCGTCAAGAAGAATCACAGGAGCACCTGACAGGTAGGCTCTTGCGATTGCAATACGCTGAACCTGACCTTCGGAAAGTCCCATTCCCTTCTCGCCTATTACCGTGTCAAGCTGCAAAGGCAGAGTATAGATAAAATCAGCACAGGCAAAATCAATTGCTTTGCGGATATCTTCTTCTGTTGCGTCTTCGTTGATAAAAGAAATGTTCTCACGGATAGTACCGGAAAGCAGGAAATTACCCTGAGGCACGTATGAGAAAAGCTTTCTCAGGTTGCAGTCAACAGGGATTTTACTGCCATCCTTCATATTCAGATAAATCTCACCATTTTCGATAGGAAATACACCTAAAAGAAGCTTGGTGAGAGTACTCTTACCTATTCCGGAGATACCCGTCATAACAATCAGATCGCCTTTTTCTATAGTAAGAGAGGTATTATCAAAAATCAGAGCACGGTCGTATTTGAAGGTGATATCCTTAAACTCAATGGTGGACAGATTCTTATAAAGCTCATCGACATCGATGTTTACATCATTCACAGAGAGCTCGTCTTCTAATTCCTCAAACTCCATAATACGTTCTGCAGAGCCGATTGCACCATAGTATGTGGGAAGAATTCCCGAGAGAGAGCTTATAGGCTGGCTAATCTGTGAAATCAGAGAAAGCACCTGAGAAAGAACACCGTAAGTAATAAATGAGTCTCCCTGAGCTATCTTGACTGCACAATAGAAAAGGCCGAAAAGATAAGCTGCATTATACGCCACATTGAAAGAACCGTGAGTAGTAAGTGAAATTATATTTCTCTTGGCTTTTCTCTTGTAGTTGACTTCCTGCAAATCTGAAGAAATATCGCACACCTTCTTCTCTGCACTGAACACCTTAACAACAAGAAGGTTTGAAAGTGTTTCCTGCATAAAGGAGCGGATTTTTCCGTCGGTTTCCATAATTTCCTTGTGGTAGTTCTTCATATATCTTTTGAACAAGGTGGAAACAACAAAAACAAAAACACCTACAGCCAGAAAAGCAATAGTAAAACGATAGTCTATTGACAAAAGCACAAAGAAGATGCCTATAAGTTTTGAAAATGTAAAAGTAAGACCGGGAATAAGTGATGTAATCGCATTAACTATTGTTGAAACGTCGTTATTAAGACGGTTGAGCATTTCACCTGTATGAAATTTTGTAACGCTTGCAAAGTTTTTTCTGATGATAGTTCTGTAAAGGCTTGACTTCATATCAATAGTAAGTCTTGCGTTAATTCTGAACACAAGATGATTGGTAACTATGCTGAGAATAACCCTTATCACAATCATAGAAGCAAATATTACACCCCAGAATATAATGCCTTCAATGCGTTCTTCTGTAAGTGTGCCGAAATCACTTTTACCTATTGCTGAATCAATAACGTTTCTCAGCATATAGGAGTTAGTAACAGCAATACCTGCCAGAACAACATTAAACAAAGTAAGAAGTATAATATTAATCCACTGGGGTTTGGCACTTTTGACAATCCATTTGACTGCTTTGCTGTCTGAGAGTGCTTTGAAAAGTTTTTTTATTGTAGACATTTCCTCCATAATCATCACCTACCTGCCTGTTAAAATAAAGCAATAAAACAAGGCCGCACAGAATACTGTACGGCTTTTTCTTCACAGTATATCAGTCGAGAAGGTCTGCATCACGAAGCTGAGCAATGAACTTTTTAACGTCAGCTTTTGCAAGCTCCTCTGAAACCTCGTAGTGCTCCAGCATACTTGCAACAACAGCTTCTTCAGTTGTTTCGTTCTCAAGAAGCTGCCAAAGGAAAGCACCTGCTTCGTTAAGATTAATCATACCATTGAAGCTTGCCACAGCGGGGCCAACAGGAACAACAACATAGCTGTCTGCAACTTTTCTGAGCATAAAATTTTCTTTGATTTTCATTTGTATACTTCCTTTCAGATTTGCTCTGTAATTTCAAAAACTGTGTGTACAGCTTCGTCGCTGTTAGTACAGTATAATTTATAAAATGGATATTTACTGATGATTTCATCAAAAAGGCTGAGCACTTTGCTCATTGCTTCTGCATTGTATTTTCTGGGAGTTTGAGCCATTAACAGCGGCATAATCTCAGAAGAAGAAAGCTTAACAAGCTTATCTTTTTCTGCTCTTTCAATAAAGACAACCGCACCAAGCTCGCCTTTATCGTTGCATTGGATTGAGGTTCCGCCTGCAAAAGGTGTACCGTAAACAATACATTTTCCGTCAATCAAGCGAAAGGACGGTTTGTCATCGTTGATGATTTTAGTATCCTCGGGATAAAGGCGGCAAAATCGTTTTGTCAGGGTAGATTTGCCTACTCCCGAAGAAGCAGAAAATAAATATACTTTGTCTTTGTACTTCAGAGCAGAACTGTGTATGAAACTGCCGTCAAAACGAAGAAGCACTCTGTTGAACATATTGCAAAGAACCATATTCTCTGCAATAGGTTCGGTTATATCAACACCCTCTGTGACGTAATAATTTATACTCTCCCGAGGAGCAGTAAGCGTTTTGTCAAAATCAAGAGGTTCATCGGTCAGATACTCCTGATACCAAGGTGCTGTTTCTTCATATTGCTGGTTCATTTCAACTACAACATCAGCAATTTTATAGCGCGCCATTAAATATATACCTCGGTACCTACATAGGGAATGTTCAGGAATCCTGCTATATACTTCTGAATAGCAGTAGCGTCCTTGATGGTAATACCGCCTGTAGCATCTACGTTAGCAAGGAACTTCTGGTCGATATCGAAGTTAATAAGCTGTGCTACATACTTTTGAATAGCAGTTGCATCACTGATGGTAATTGAATCATTCAAGTCAGCATCACCGATTAACGAAGGCTTTCGAGGCACAGTAGTAGGTGCAACTGTTGAGCTTGTAGGTGTTGTTGTAGGAGCTGTAGGATTAGTTATAACTGCTGTTGTGGGTTGTGTAACCACTTCTGTAGGGTCGGTTGCCACAGTGGTGAAAACAGGCTCATCAGTTACTGCCGGAGCAGTTGTATTCGCCTGTGTCGGCTCATAAGGTGCTGTTGTAGAAACAGGAACTGTAGGAACCTCTGTAGGGTCAGTTACATCTGTGGGGAAAGTGGGTACATTGGTAGGTACAGCAGTAGGTGCCTGAGTTGGCAAAGTAGTGGGAGCTTGGGTTTGAACAGTTGTGGGTGCTTCTGTTACTGCCTGTGTAGGCACAGTAGTCACCTCAGGCTCTGTGGGCTGTCCCCACTCACCATAAGAAACAAAAGAAATGTTATTTTCATTTGCAAACTGCTCTGCATATGTGTTGTCCCATCCTCTGATTGTAAGAGCTGTGCAACCTTCGAAAGCATTGGAAGATATGCTTGTTACTGAAGGAGGTATGACAATTGAGCTGAGCTTTGAGCAATTATAAAATGCATAATTAGAAATAGTTTCAATACCCTCTGAAAGAGTAACAGATACAAGGGATGAGCATCTGTTGAAACAGGATACCGGAATAACCTTCAATGCTGTATCTGCGTCAAAGGAAGCAACTTCCAAGGAAACACAACCATAAAAAGCGTTGGCGCCCATAACCTGAATGGTTTCAGGAATTGAAACAGTCTTGAGCTTCGTGCAACCATAAAAAGCACCCATTCCGATTTCTTTCAGAGTATGAGGCAGGAAACAGGAAGTAAGTTTAGTGTTATTAAGAAAAGCATAGTCATTAATTTTGGTAACATCTCTGTCAACAGCCACGGCAGGAATTTTGATATCAGTTCCGGTTCCAAGATAAGCTTCAAGATAATACTCAGTCTTGTTCACCGCAGAAGGAATTTCAAGCTTCCAGACCTCATTATGAATGATATAAGTACCTGCAGTTACACTGATTACAGATGCAACAACCATAACAATAACAAGGGAAAATAAAACAATCGCAGTGAGTTTTTTCTTCATAAGGAAACACCTCCGCAAAATACAATATCATTATACTATAAGAGCAAAGAAAAATCAACGAATATGAGAAAAAAACACACAAGTTTCTTCGGTATAGTTTAATATTTTAGCTAAAAATGTAAAAAAAACAGCGGATGAAAAATCATCCGCTGCATTTTATAAAGAACTATGAATTATTAATCGCCAAAGGGATCAAATTCTTCATCGACGGTAAACTTAGTACCCTCTTCAACTTTAGTCTCGTCTGTATTGCTTGCTAAGACGCAAGTAGAGAGAGAAAACTTGAAGATTTCCATCTTAGGAGATTCATATTCAATTCTCATACCAAACGCCTCCATTCAATCATATGAATTATAACTCAAAACATTGTAATTGTCAATAAGTATTTATTTTTCTTTAACAATTACGTCGCCCTCTGTAGTACCTGTTGCGTAAATATTGAGGGTTCTCATATCGCTGAAATAGTACTTTGTAACACCTGCATCGTCTTTAACTTTCAGGTAACCATATACGTTGTAGTATCTATTTCGGTTCTTATCGGTATTATTCATATCAATTGTAATGAGAATTCTGTTCTTATTAGTGATGGGGTTAGTTGTAGCATTGAAGATGGTAGCAAACTTATTCTTTGCTACAGGGTCATCATATCCGCCATTGTTATCAAGATACTCTTTAAGAATCTCATCACCAGTGATGACCTTTCCCATATCATCTTTGTTTCTAAGCTGTTCAAGGATTACACCGTATTCAATCTCATAACCGATTTCATCACGAGTAAGGGTTTCGATTGTAACAGGTGAGTTTGCATTGGGGATAACATTACCATTATAGTATGTATCCTTGAGAAGCTTACCGCCGGGTGTCTGGCTGTTTCTGAAGAGAGGAATAAGAATGCTTGTAAGGTAGTCGATGTATACCTTGTCGGTAGTAATGTTACCATCTTTATCTGTCTCCTGCTCTCTTGTGTAAACAGGCTCGTCAAGAACGATATCGAAGTCGATTGAATCGTCCTCAACATAGCAGAGATTAACTGATTCTGTTACACGCAGGCCGTAGTATCTGCCGTAAGCAACAATCTTCTCGCCTTCTTGGTATACGCCGTCTCCGTTGTCTTCGAACCAGTAACCCTTGTCGCTCTTTGCACCGAAATCGGTGTTAGCGTTAAACTCAACCAGTGAATTGTAAGTACCGTACTTAACAGCATGGTTGGGACCGGAAGTAGCAGATACTTCGTATACGGGGTCATCCTGGTCTGCCCAGAGTTCGAAGGAGGTTGAGTCGAGCTTTGCTATATCCCATGTAACTTCTGTGTAATAGTCGTCAACATAGGGAGCGAATTCCTTAACTGTTTCATAGGAAGGACAATAGCCTGCGTCAACTTCTTCGTCAGTCAGAACATAAGGAACAACTACTGTGCGGGTTGCACCGTATCTGTCTTCGTACTTGTAGATAAGCTTAACATCAGCTGAAACGGCCTTGATGCTTGAGTAAAGGTCAAGTGTGAAGTCGTTGCCGATTGTATGCTTGAACCAGAATTCAACACGCTCGTTGGTACCAACAACTGTATCCATCTCATTATCAAAGAGGTTACCATACTCGGTGCCTTCAACATAGTTATCTACACCAACCTCTTCGAAGGTTGTGTTGCCAAATTTATCAAGTGCACCTACGTACCAGGAATAGAACTTATCAGCACCGTGGGGGTCGGTTGCAATCTTGATAATATATGTCTGGCCTTCTGTTGCGTTATTAATAGTAGCAGAACTTGTGAGTGTCATGGGATAAATCTCATTACCGTCAACATCCTCAACACCGATGTAAAGGTCGCCTGTTCCGGTAAAGACCTCAGGATTGAAGCCGGTTCCGCCGCCTGCATAAAGTTCATGAGTGATAACAAACTCGTCACTTGCGAGCTCCTGGAATACAGCAGTAACCTTGGTATCGAAGGAAACGTCAGCGATTGTGTATACACTCTGAGAAGAGAACTTAACATTAGAAGCTGAGTACCAACCGATAAACTTGTAGCCACTGGCAGGAACTGCACTGATTGTTGCAGAGCTACCCTTGATGACTGTAGCAACTGCACCGCCTTCTGCGTATGCAGTACCGTAGTTTGCTACGTTGATACCGTTTGCTTCAGCATCAGGATCAATAATAAAGGTATCACCGTTGTCAGATGTAAGACCAACCTGAGCATAGAGTTTAACCTCTACGTTAACGTCTGCGTCACCGTACCACTCACCGTCGTAACGATAACCCTGATCTTCTTCATCGTATCTTTCATAAGAAACTTTGACAAGCTTGCCGTCGAGTTCTTTTGAAGCAAGATAGTCGAATCCTTCCTTTGCGGACAGAGTGGGAATATCAAGAAGCTCATAAGAAGCACAACTGCCAATATAGTCACCATCAGGCTTGTAAATATGACAAAGTATGCTATATTTACCGATTGTAGTTTGTTCATCTAAGAATTGACGAACAATGTAAAGACCAACTGTATTGCTATTTGCAGGATTACGGTCAATGTCAAGAGGTGTTTTAAGGTCTGAAGCATCTACGAAATCTACAAAATCAAAAGATGTTGCAATGCTTGCATTATCCTGACGTAAAGAATCACTATTTTGTAAGTTAGTAGTACCTGTTTCGGGTTTGAGAACAAAGGTGATATTCTCTTTTCCCATTTCGAGCAACATCATGAATTCATAGTAGTCGTATGTCTGTATATTCTGATACTCTGTTACAGGATAGGAAGGTCTACCTATATTATAACCGAAGTTATTAAATGTAATACCCTTGATTGAATTTCCGTCTGCAGTTGTCTTTTCAACGAAGGTATAGTAAACATTGTCAAGACCTTCAACAGGAATCATAAGCTGTCCCTGCCACATACCAAACTGTTCATAGCCACTATCGTTATACCATACGTAAGCACCCATGTATTTATCCCATGTTTCAACTGAGGGGTCACCTACTGCGTAAACCTTAACGGTTTCAACTTCGTTGGCTTTAAGCCACGCATCAGTATGTAGATAGATGGGAACTACGGTGTTTCTCTCATCGGTAAATTTGAATGAGCCCTGGTAATAATCAAAGCCACTTGTATTTTTACCCATGTACTTGGCTTGAACAAATCTGTCACCGTTAACTACCCAACCTGCAACATAATAGTCGCAAGTTTTGTCGTCATTCATAGTTTCCATTGTGGTTGTAAAGATGATGTTAGAGCCTGGTTCTGCAAAAGCCTTGCGATAACCACCAAGGTCAGTAAAGGCGTTACTTGTATTCGCATCCTGTGTATAATATTTCAATTCGCTTACACTGATAAGACCTGAAGGATTATCAGCATCAAATGCTGTTGTCTGACCAATTTTTGCATTGTTTGTTGTGTCAGTTGTACCATTATCCAAATATATAGTAACAGGAGGAGTTGTGTTGCTCCACTGGTATTTAATGCCGCTATCTGTCAAAATAATGTAGTTCTGCTTAGAGGTAATGCTGATATCATTATCCCCTGTCTGATTGCCACTGCCACTACCACCATTATTAAGGATAACTTTAAGGTTTCCTTGAGTAACAAGAGATTCATCTACATTATCAAGTTTGATATAAAAGACAGGATAGTCGCCGTCAGTTGGAAATTCATTCATTTTTGCGCCGGGCCAATCACCGGAGTAGTGAGTAGAATCCTGAGCTGAATTCCAAGTGTAGATGCGCATAGGATTCCACTTGTTAGTACGCTGATCTTCAACATAGATCATACCGGTCCAGCCCATCTTTACCCAATGAACAGAAACTGTGTGGTCACCTGTTATGCTGAGTTCAAGCTCTGTCTGACCTGCACCTTTCTTAACGCCGTCAACCATCCAGTAATCTACTCCGCAGTCTTCAGCAGGATCTGCAGTGATTGTAATTTTATCACCTACGTAGCCTGTAACAGTTTCCTTGTCAACAGAACCGTATTCGGAGTTAGTATTATTGATTGTTACTGTGTAAGGAGTTTTTGCTGTGTATCCGATTGTTACCTCTACATCAGCATTAACAGCACCAAGTTTAATTTCACCTGTATTTCTGGACTCGTTTGTTGTTTCATCACCGTTAAGCTCGCTGATATAGTAGCCATCGGGAGCCGTAACATTAAGAGTTACATCTGTGCCTTTCTCAACAACGAGTTTGCCGTCAGTTATTGTACCTGCGGTTGTAGTGATTGTACCGGTTCCGTATTTTTCAGTAATACTTACTGTGTGAGTAATAGAATATGTAGCAGTGAAAACAGTATCATCTGAGATAGCAGGCAGGGCTGCATCTTTGCTATAGAAATTACCATCATCAGCAGTCCACCCTGTGAAGGTATAGCCTGTACGTGTGGGGGGTGTACCATTGTATGTGGGAATCTCGCCTGCATTAACAGTATCAGGAGTACCAAGATCTGTTCCGTCCCAATCCTTGAAGGTTGCAGTTACTTTGGTAACCTGCTCTTTGAACTTAGCGTATACTGTGTAGCTTGAACTACTTAAATTATAGGTATATGTTGTGTTTGTAGAAAGGGCTGTTGTGGATGATGCAGATGAGTACCAACCCTCAAACACATAACCCTGACTAGCTTCAGCTGTAAAGGTTGCGGTGGAACCGGGAGCAAGTGTAGTGGAAGCAGAAGCATTAGAGGCAGTAGAAGCAACTGCAGAACGACTCGATGCAGTATTGTAAGCACTCATGTAGCGTCCGGAAACTTTAACAATACCTGCTGCTGCGTTTGAGTTGTAACTTGTAGTGCCGGCTGCTGCTGCATATACATTAGCTTTAGCATCAACGTTAATAGTAGATGCAGATGTACCCTCGTAGGAAATGGTAATACTTGCGTCATTAGAAGTTCCTGAAGGAGTGACTACATAGTAGCTACCGCTGTTGAAACCGTAGTCATTGTATACATTTGTATAATGAGTAGCGTTAGTTCTGTTAGAAGGACCCCAGTTACCGCTTCCCCACAGAGAGCTTGCGTTAGCAAATGCAACATAATGTGCATTATCCCATTTAGGCATTGTATATCGATAAAGATTTTCTGTATTAGAAACCTTAGTCATCTGATAAACCGATGTGTAATCATCTCTACCGATGAACATCATAACGTAAGTTGATGTCCAGTTAGATGGTGCTAAAAAGTAAACATAACCACCTGTATGGTTAACATTTCCTGCATCTGCGAGCTCGACTGTTACGGCGACTGCGCTGATGATACCGCTTGAGATAAGCATCAAAATTGAAAGAAGCAGTGCCAGTACACGTTTGTTAATTGATTTGAATTTTTTCATCGTTTATACCTCCTATATATTAGTTATAGGAAATCAAAGGCAAACAACGAGCTTCTTCTGGAGAGCTGTTGCATCTTTGATTGTAATCATACTGTCGCCGTCTACGTCGGATACTGCACGGCTTACATAGTCTGCGTTTTCCAGTCCTGCAAGGGACTTCTGGATGTAGGTTGCATCTTTGATGTTAACAACGCCGTCGTTGTTTGCATCGCCTACAAATACAGTCTTGAAGGAACCGACCTCTGCGGTGTCCTTGCTCCCGTTTGTACCGTTCTCAACCCAAGCATCGTCAACCTCATCATCCCAGAGCATATGAGCAGCACTCTGTGTCCAGTTACGTTTTGCCTCAGGCCAGTCGGAAACATCAACCAGTTCATAATCGTAAACTTTATTGTCTTTGTCTATGGTCTGGTTTGTGTTGAGGTTGTCTGTTGCAAACCAGTACTCGGAATTTGTTGCATCGAACTCAACTGTGTGCTCCATATCGTATCTGTCAGAAAGAACGTTGAAGGAGATTCTGGGATTGATACGTGAAACCTCGATATCAATGCTGTACCACCAATACTGAGCTGTACCGCTGGGGTTAGCTGTGATATAAGCGGCTTTTTCCATATACACATTGGTTTTGCTTTCTTTCATACCTGTAACTGTAGCGACGGGAGCGTAGCCTAAGGTATCAGTGCTCTTGAAGTAGATTGTTACACTATGAGTATCTGTAATATTGGTAACAGCAACGTCAACAGTCTTTCTAACGGAAGATGTAACCTCATCATCCCCTACTTTAGCATAAGCTGTGAGAGTAAAGGACTTGATTGTACCGATATCATCTGTGGTTGTGGTAAAAGAGAACTTACCGTCTTCACTGTATTTTACGCCAGAAGGGTTGTTATTGTCTGTAAGGACGAAAGTTACAGGATAAGGAACTGCTTCGGGAAGTGAAGCTGTGATGGTGATGGTTTCACCAGCCTGAACGCTTTCGCGGTAAGTTACGTCAAAGCGGAAGTCAGTGAAAGCATTTACAGTAACAGGAATGGGATCGGTAGTAACAGTTTCATAGCCCTCAACTGTAACTGTAGCGTAGTAGTTCTGCTCGCCTGTTGTATCCAGTTCGACTTTGGTTTTGTTGCCGTTCCATGTAGCTTGAACGGGTATACCGCCATCTTTGTAAAGAGCGTAGGTAGGAGTACCGTAACCGTCGATTGTTGCATTGTCTGTTACAGTGAACTCGAAGGAACCGTTAACGTAGCCTGATGTGGGAGTAACGGAAAGTGTAGCAGAAAGCGGGGCTCTGAGGGTGAACTCAAAGGGTTCAGAGTCAGCGGATACCTCGTCACCTTGAACACGTGCATAGAAGCTGTATGTCTTTGCTGTCAAGGTAATGGTATGAATGGTAATTTCACACTCGGTAGGAGTACGTTTACCCTCACTATATATAGTTTCTTCTACGGGAGTATCATCATCTGCGTTGTAAAGATAAACTTTGGGAGCAGTACCGTCCGCATTACTGTAGTCATAATTAACTTTAATTGATACATCGTTGCCTATTGTGGTTAATGCTCCGTCTGTAACAGTTGCAGTAACAGTATCATCAAGAGTTTCTTTTTCAACGTATGTATCATAAGTTCCGATTTGGTTACCATCACCCCACTTCATATAATAAGCAAGACCGTCTATCCAACCTGAGGTGATATCAGGAGACTGGTCACGGGCACCTGAGCCGTCGTCTTTGATACCGTTGAAAATAAAACCTGCAGTATTAGCAGGTAACGTATACTTATATACGTCGTATGTACCATCATTCTCGTGAAGGGTCATAGCTGTACCGGGCCATGCACCAGCAAGTGCGTTTTCACTTGAATTCCAGCAATAGATTTTAACATCAGACCATTTCCAGTTATTCTGGAAGTAGACAGTTATAGTGTCTGCACCTGTGGGTGCTACCTCAACATCTGCGGCAGAGGCGGATGTGAAGCCGACTGTGAAAAGAGAGCAAACAATAAGCACAGAAAGGAATGCTGAAAGTGCTCGTTTTACAATTTTTTTAGTAAGAGTATTCATAAAATAACCTCCTAAATGCATATTTGCGTTTAAGAAAGAGTGTATACCGACAAGCTGAAACAGCGACTGACCTTCGCCGCTGCTGTGTGTTAGCAGATGCCGAAAGCTCAGCACCCATTAACACACAGCAAAATGCCAAAAGGGTATACTACCCCATCTATATTTACCATAATATTATAATACATATATATAGTAAAAATCAACATCTTTTTGGGTAGTTTTGAGAAACTGTGATATTGCACCAAGAAAGGCTTGCTGATTGGTCATTTTGCACATATAACGAGTAATATTTTGAGTATATAAATCCTCTGAAGAACTAAAAAATAAATTGTGTTAAATACATCACAATTCGCTATGTGCTTCGCCTTAATTATTGCGATAAAAAATACCCACCGAGGGGTTAGCCTCGATGGGTAAAATTTGTTAATATTAAAATTAGTCTGCAGAATAAGGAAGCAGAGCAAGGTAACGTGCACGCTTGATTGCTACTGTGAGCTCTCTCTGGTGTGCTGCACAGGTACCTGTTACACGTCTGGGAAGAATCTTTGCTCTTTCGGACATATAACGGCGAAGACGGTTGATGTCTTTGTAATCAATCTTCTCTACCTTGTCAACGCAAAATGCGCATACTTTTCTGCGGGACTTTCTGTGCATAGGTCTTTCAGCCATTGTAAAGTCTCCTTTCAAAAAAATCAAATATGAGTATTATCAGAAGGGCAGGTCGTCGTCTGCGGGCATCTCCTCAAAATCAGAAACAGAACCGCTTGCAAATGAAGGTGCCTGCTCTGTATATGCGGGATGCTGTGCAGGCTGGGACTGGCCGTAACCTGAGTTATCACGACGCTCACCTGTGAAGGAAGCACTGTCTGCGATAACCTCTACAACGTAGCGGTTTGAACCATCTTTAGCCTGATAGGTACGGCTCTGGAGCTGACCATCGATTGCGATGAGTGAGCCCTTTCTGAAGTGTTTACATACGAAGTCAGCGGTGTAACGCCATGCTACGATATCAAAGAAATCTGCCTGACGCTCCTCGCCTGCTTTGACATAACTGCGGTCTACGGCAATACGGAATGTGGTTACATTGATGCCTGACTGAGTTGTCTTAAGCTCAGGGTCAGAAACAAGTCTGCCCATAAGTACTACTCTGTTAATCATAAATACTCGTCCTTTCGTTGTGCATCATTAACGATGCTGAAAAATGTGATTATTCGTCTTCCTTCTTGATGATGAGAGATCTGAGAACGCCGTCTGTGATCTTGTATCTACGGTCGAGCTCAGCAGGGAACTCTGCGTCAGCTTCAAAGTTCATAAGAACATAGTAGCCCTCAGACTCCTTGTTGATGAGATAAGCGAGCTTTCTCTTGCCCCACTCATCAACACTCTGCAGTGTTGCATACTTCTCGATGGTCTTCTTGAACTTCTCAACGAGAGCCTGAACAGCCTCCTCGCCGTTCTTCAGAGAAAGAACCATAACGGTTTCGTAGTTAGCCTTAACTGCCATTTGTTGCACCTCCTTCTGGACTTTTGGCGCTGAATGGAATTACGCAAAGCGTTCAGCGCAAGGATGAACGTTGCTGACCGCAACGCGGCTTCATAATAAAAAAGCCTGCTACGTGCATTCTTACACACATAACAGGCTAATTATAACATAAATTGTTTAATTGTCAAGGATTTTCCTGTGTTTTTTCAGAAATTCCAGAGAGAGCATCAAGGTCTTCGTAAACTGCAGGGTTGGGTGCTTCATCATAAGAATAAAAGCCCCTGCCCTTGATGGTATTTGCTGTGGTGACAATTACAAACGCCTCAGTGTCAACCTGATGAATAAGGTGGTTTGTAAGATGAACCTGATTGGAACGGACAGCACACAAAATCACACGCTTATCGTCACGGCGAAAACCTCCCTCAGCTTTCAGAAGAGTCACTCCCCTGTCAACACGTCTGAGAATTACATCGGTTACTTCATCGTACTTTGAGGTGACGATAAACAGAAGCTTTCCGTTGTTTTTTGACATACCGTACAGGATTGCATCGATTGCTCTGCTCATTACAAATATGCATATTATTGCATAGAGTGCATTCTCGATATTACCATAGACAAAAGCAGATACCACTACAACAACCGCATCCACAAAAAGCATAAAGTTTCCTTGCGAAATGTGGGGTGCCTTAATGTGCATAATACGTGCTACGATATCGGTGCCGCCTGTAGAACCTCCGCGGTAAAATATAAGTGCAAGTCCTGCACCGCACAGAAGTCCGCCAAAGGCAGACGCAAGGAGACCGTCACCTACATACGGAGTAAGGTATCCTTTATCAATAAGCACATTGAATCCGTCCATCAGCACCGAAGAAACCGCAGAACAAATAACAGAGCGGGTCAGGTATTTCCAGCCAAGAGCTATGCCGCCCCAGATAAAAATCGGAACATTGAGCAAAAGTGTCAGCGTACCTAAAGGAAGAAAATTAAAAGCGTAGTTTATAAGCGTGCTGATACCGATAATTCCGCCGGGTGCAATGTTGTTGGGAGAAGTGAAAAGCACCACGGAAAGAGCATACAGAATACAACCTGCAAATATAATCAGGACATCGGTAAAAGTGATTTTGCCATACTTTTTTTCTTTAACACGTTTTCTCATAATTATTCACCGATTTGCATAATTATTCATTGTCTTTTGTACTGACAATCACATTGAAAAGTTCATATATACGCTCTGTTCTCCCAAAAAGATACAGATAGCCGAACAAAGCTTCAAGACCTGTGGCTGTGTGATAATCCTTGAGTGAGCTGTTCTTAGGAACAGAGTTCACCTGAACATTTCTGCCGCGGCGGAAGACGCCCTCTTCCTCTTCGGTAAGAAGATGTTTGATTTTATCCAGAGCATTGGTCTGTGCACTGCAGCAGACCATAGCCACCTTTTCTTTATTAAGCTCGCCTACCTGTCGCTTCCCCTTTGAGAGAAGATACTCGCGGACAAGAAGCTCGTATACACTGTCGCCCACAAAAGCAAGAGTGAGAGAAGGAAGTTCGCGGGGATTCACATCTGATAAAAATAGTTTATCCATATAAAACCTTTATTACTCAACAAAATCAAACTGCACTTCGTAAATCGAAACTGTGTCCCCTTCCTCGATGCCTGCTTCCCTAAGAGCATCAATTACGCCCGCGGAAATCAGAACATTCTGGAAGTAGTTGAGGCTTTCATAATCATCAAAATTAACTGACTGCATAACGCGGTAAAGCCACTTACCCTCAACGAAGTAGATGCCATCACAAACGGAAATCTTAACTTCCTTGGAATTAAGCTCATCCACATTAATCTGAGGTGCAGGCTCTGCCTCGTAAACAGTTACGGGAGGAAGCTTCTGGAGCATCTCGGTTATTTTATCAAGGAGAGGGTCTACATCATAGCGGATAGCCGCCATAATGGGATAGAATTCGTAGCCCTCAGCCTCTACAAACTTGCGGAAATCCTCAATCTGCTCGTCAGTTGCAAGGTCGCATTTGTTACCTGCCACAACCATGGGACGGTCGGCAAGCTCTGCATTAAATTTGCGAAGCTCAGCGTTGATGATGTTGAAATCTTCCTTGGGGTCTCTGCCCTCACTTCCTGCAACATCCACAATATGAACAAGCATACGGCAACGCTCAACGTGCCTGAGAAACTGATGACCGAGACCTGTGCCCTCCCAGGCACCTTCGATAAGACCGGGGATATCAGCCATTACAAAGGAACGACCCTCTGAAACTGTAACAACACCCAGTTTAGGTGTGATTGTTGTGAAATGATAGTCTGCAATTTCGGGTTTTGCCTGAGAAACCACAGAGAGAAGCGTGGATTTTCCTACATTGGGGAAACCTACAAGGCCAACATCAGCCAAGAGTTTGAGCTCAAGCTGAACCTCCATTTCTTCTCCGGGCACACCGGGACGGGCAAAACGGGGAGTCTGACGGGTAGGAGTTGCAAAATGGGAGTTACCCCAACCGCCTTTGCCGCCTTTGGCTACAACTACAGGCTCTTTGCCTGAAATATCCGCAATGATTCTGCCTGTTTCGGCATCTTTGATAAGAGTACCTGTGGGCACGCGGATAATAAGGTCCTCGGCTTTTCTGCCGTTTTTTCTGCCCGACATACCTGCAGCACCGTTCCGTGCTGCGTATTTACGTTTGTATCTGAAATCAGCGAGAGTTGACAGGTTAGTATCGGCAACGAAGACAACGTCTCCGCCTTTGCCGCCGTCACCGCCGTCGGGACCGCCTGATGCTACGTACTTTTCGCGGTGAAAGGAAACTGCACCTGCACCGCCGTCACCTGCTTTTATGCTGATTTTTGCTACATCGACAAACATTGTATCCCTCCTATTTTTAGTATTTGCGTAATAGGATTTAATAAGCTAAATTGCAATAAAAAAGGGCGGATTAAGAAATCCGCCCGAATGCTTCGTTATTACTGCTCAACAGGGTAAACGCTAGCACGCTTTCTGTCTCTGCCCATACGCTCGAAGCGGAGAACACCGTCAACGAGTGCAAAGAGAGAATCGTCCTTGCCTCTGCCGACATTTGCGCCGGGATGGATGTGAGTACCTCTCTGCTTTACGAGGATGTTGCCTGCGAGAACGAACTGACCGTCTGCACGCTTAACGCCAAGTCTCTTGGACTCAGAGTCACGACCGTTCTTTGTGGAACCTACGCCCTTTTTATGTGCAAAAAACTGAATTCCGATTTTAAGCATTAGACTGCACCTCCAAAATTTCAATATGTTTTGGATACTCTTCGCTTATCGCGCGCATCTGACGCGCAAAAGCCTCAAGTACACTCCGGCATAACTCACACGGCTTTATAAGCCTTAGTGATATCTCTGCCGTTTTGGGATTAACCATAACATCCGCATCTGCATTAAACGAATCATTGAGAATCGTTTCAGTGAGACTTACTGCACTTGTTATCGCGGCGCAAACTATGTCGCTGCCACTCTCGGCATATCCCGAATGGCCCGATACATCGAACCCAACGATGTTTCCATCGACTTTAATCAAACTGACAGTAGTCATTAGCCGATCTTTTCGATCTGAAGCTTTGTATACGGCTGTCTGTGACCCTGACGGCGGCGATAGTTCTTCTTTGCTTTGAACTTAAAAACAAGAACCTTCTTTGCCTTTCCGTTCTTGATGACCTTAGCAGTAACCTTTGC
>JAZNVW010000004.1:0-4148 GCA_045593025.1 Ruminococcus sp.
GGCAGGTTCTCAGGATACAAACGTATACGACAGAGGTCCCAGTACCAAAAATCCCATATATAGCTTTTTCTGGACAAAAGCCAATGTTGCAGCAGGTGAAACCTGGATTGCAAGAGCTTATGTTCAGTACAAAACAGCAGACGGCACACTCCACACAGTTTACTCCGACCTGATGGAAGCTACAAAGTAATAAGTTAATACAGCGAAAACACCCTGCGGATTTTCTGCAGGGTGTTATTTGTTGTAACAGCTATCGGATTATGGTGTTATTGTACAAAAAGGGTAAGGGGGTTTTTGTAGCAAAGGTAGAATATCAGGTTTTTATTTGATTACTTCTGATTTATATAGTAAGATGGAAATGTAATATTTTACAGGAGGTTTTATTATGAACCTGAAAAAGCTTTTAAGTTTGTTGCTTTGCCTTTGTATGGTGCTTTCAGCTTTTGCTATGGTACCTTTCTCTGCTTTTGCAGCAAACACAGAAATTACTGAAACAGGAGCAAGCACAGAACTTGCAGACACAGGTGCAGGCATCTACGGTCTTGCGGACAATGTTCAGGACGGACAGATTCTCCAGTGCTGGAACTGGTCTTATCAAAACATTGCAAAGAATATGAGCAAGATTGCCCAGCAGGGATTCTCTGCTGTGCAGACTTCTCCCATTCAGGCAACCAAGGAAACCACAAAGGAGTATTGGAGTACTGTATCTAATTCCTCCTGGGTTGTGTACCAGCCTGTTGCCTTCAACATTGAAACCAACGACTTCAATGCATTGGGAACAAAGGCTGATTTTGAGTATATGTGCGAAACAGCACATAAGTACGGTGTTAAGGTTATCGTTGATGCGGTGCTTAACCATATGGCAAACGATATGTCAGGCAACACCATTCATCCTTGGATTCCTTCTGAAATCAAGGATAATTCTGACTGCTGGCACGATATCAGCAAGGATATTTATGATTATAGTAACAGATATGATGTTACTCATTACTGTATCACAGGCCTGCCCGATTTGAACACAGCAAATTCCACCGTGCAGACTCATTGTAAGAATTTCCTCAAAGAGGCAATTGCCGCAGGTGCAGACGGATTCCGTTTTGATGCGGCAAAGCACATTGAAACCGACTGGGATGCATCGGGCACAAAGTCGGACTTCTGGAAGAATGTTCTTGCGTCTGCCACTAACTATGCTCAGGTAAACAGAGGCTTCACACCCTATTATTATGGTGAGATGCTGGGAGATGCAGGCGGCGGACTGAGCATGGAGGCTTACACGCAGTATATGAGCGTTACTGACCCGGGTACATCTGACAATATCAGAAACGGCGTGTGCAACGGTGATGCTTCTGCTGCTGCATCGAGCGGTGTAAGCTACGGCGCTTCAAAGAGCAAGATTGTTCAGTGGACAGAGTCTCACGATAATCACAAGGACCACGGAACTAATTTTATTAGTGAGAGCAATATCAATAAGACCTGGGCTATTATAGGCGCCAGGGATAAGATTTGCGGAATGTATCTTGCCCGTCCCGAGGATATGTCCACAACTATGATGGGCGATGCAGACTATACCTCCTGGTCATATCCTGAGGTTAAAGCTGTCAATGATTTCAAGAATCACTTTATAGGACAGGGTGAGTATCTTTCTTCTTACAATAAGCTTGCCTGCGTTGAGCGCGGTTCTTCAGGTATGGTTATTGTCAACACAGGCGGTTCATATTACAACGGCATCAATGTTCCTGTTCACACTATGGCATCGGGCACATATACAGATGCCATTACAGGCAATACTTTTACCGTTTCAAACGGATATATTAAGGGTGATATCGGCGACACAGGCATTGCTGTTGTTTACGATGTAGAAAACAGCGGTGTGTTCACAAAGGGCGATGCAACAGAGGTTTGCATTGCGGGTTCTTTCAACAACTGGGATACAAATGCCGACAGAATGATTGCAATTGACGGAAATACGGTTAGTACAACTATGTTCCTTGATGCAGGCACACATACCTTTAAGGTTGCAACTGCAACAGGTATATGGTACGGAAACGGCGGAACTATTGATGATTACACAGGCTCGGGCGGTTGGACTATGAAGTCGTCGGATGATGATAATTGTACACTTGAAGCTTCGGGCGGCAAGTATACATTTACTTTCAACGTCAGCACAGGAAGACTTGTGGTTGAACACGAAAACACAACAGACAGAACCTCTGATTTTTACCTCAAGGGAACTTTCAACAACTGGGATTCTTCTGCCCCCTTTATGTATGCAGACGATACCAACACTGTAACAACTACCGTAAAGCTGGACGCAGGCACATATACCTTCAAGATTAATAAGGAAACCGAAGATATATGGTACAGTAATGCAGGCACTATAGAGGACACAACAGAGGACACAGGCTGGACAATGAGGACCACTGTGTCTGATAAATGTACTCTTGTTGCCACAGGCGGAAACTATACATTTGCGTTTAATCTTTCCACACAGAAATTGGTGGTTACAACTGATGCACAGATTACAACCACAACAGCAGTTGTAACAGACCCCTCAGAATCTTCGGAGGTAAACTCCGGCACAGGCTTCTTCTTAAAGGGTACTTTCAATGAATGGAAAGAAACAAACCAGCTTATAGAAACAGAAGAAACAGATGTATTGACAACTTCTATCAATCTTGACGCAGGTACATATACCTTTAAGATTCACGACAGCAATACCGACAAATGGCGTTCAAATACAGCAACAATCAATGACACAACCGGTTCTTCGAGCTTGACAATGAGCTCCAAAACAAGTGAAAAGTGCACTCTGGTTGCAAGCGGCGGCTTGTATACATTTGATTTCAACACAGACACCTGCAAGCTGGTTGTGCTTTATACACCCGATGAAACTGACCCCACAGAAGCAACGGTTGCTACTCATACAGTAACCTTTAAGGATTATGACGGCACGGTGCTTTCTGAACAAGAGGTTACAGACGGCGGGAGTGCTGTTGCACCTGCTTCTCCTGTAAGGAAAGCTGATGCACAGTATACATATACCTTTAAGGGTTGGGATACGGAATTTACAAACATTAAAGAAGATATAACAGTAACCGCTGTATATGATAAGACTGTAAATAAGTATACTGTTACTTTTGTAGACTGGGATGGTACAGAGCTTTATACACAGCAGGTTGAGTACGGCTCTGCCGCAACACTGCCTCCCACAGAACCCGAACGCGAAGGTTATGAGTTTACAGGCTGGGATAAGGATTTTGATAACATTACTGAGAATATTACGGTTACTGCTCAGTATGTTGACGCAACGGTTTATCTGAAGGGCTCCTTCAACGATTGGAAGGATACAACTCCTATGGCTCAGTCTGAAAGTGACAGTAATGTATACACAACTACACTTGAGCTTTCGAAGGGTTCGTATACCTTAAAGATTTATTACAAGGAAAAATGGTACGGAAACAACGGAACAATTTCTGATACAACCACAGCATCGTCTTCAAGCGGTTGGCTGATGGAAACAGGAAAGGGAAATTGTACTCTGAGTGCTTCAGGCGGTACATATACCTTCAATTACAACATTTCTACAAAGAAACTGATTGTTCTTTACAAAGCACCTGAGTATACCGTAACATTCACAGACTGGGACGGCACAGTGCTTGATACACAGACTGTAGAAAAAGGTAAGTCTGCGACGTCTCCCAAAACTCCTGTGCGTGAAGGTGACGCTCAGTATACCTATACATTCAAGGAGTGGGATGCAGACTTTACAAATGTCACAGCAGATATTACAGTAAAAGCGGTATATACACAGAGCGTAAATAAGTATACGGTTACGTTTGTTGACTTCGACGGCAGTGAGATTACAAGTCAGCAGGTTGAATACGGAAAGAACGCTGTTGCACCCGATACTCCTGCGCGTGAAGGATATACTTTTATAAGCTGGGATACAGATTTTACAAATATCACAGAAAACATCATAGTGACAGCAGTTTACAGCAAGAATGATACCGACGAGCCCAAGGTTGAGTACTTCACAGTAATCTTCCTCAACGCTGACGGTACATTCCTCGGCTTTGCAAAGGTAGAGGCAGGCAAGCCTGCTAACATTCCTCCCGCAATTCCTGAGATTGATAGTGACGCACAGTACA
>JAZNVW010000005.1:0-2293 GCA_045593025.1 Ruminococcus sp.
GAAAGGGTTCTGGGAGGGTGTCGCCGGTACCCCTGTCGGACGGGGGTACCGGCGACAGGACCTCACAGCTAAGGCTCTATGTATCAACACCTTATAAAACACACTCTGTCGCCGGTCGCCGAAAAGAATCAGTCTGTCTGACGTTCGTTTGAGTCTTGCTTACTGAAGTAATCATTACAGTCGATTCCAAATAAGCACGGTTGATCGTGCTTATTTGAAATTTGGCATGTAAAGCATTATAGATCAGCATAATACGATAGAAAAATAAGAAATAAACCAACAAACATATGAAATATAGTACAAACAAGACAGGCTTATTTAGCATAATTTTGACAGAATAAGGTAAGAATAAAATGCTTATTTGGAATTTTTACTATATTTGTCTCACTTAACATTGAGAGTATGATATACACAGAATTGTTGGAAAAACAAATCATTGGAAAACTCAAGATTGACAATCCTTGGTGGACCTACGAAGTGATGCCTAAGTATTACACAGATATGACGCCAAGATTGTATCTTGATATATTCTTACCACTCATTCAGGCTACTGATTTACGACGTGCTCTTATACTCATGGGACCACGACGTGTTGGCAAAACCGTAATGATGTTTCATTCCATGCAGAAACTGATTGAAAGTGGTGTTCCTGCTCAAAACATAATATACATTTCTGTCGAAACCCCTATCTACAACAAAGTTGATCTGGAACAATTGTATCTGCTTGCATGCCAAACATTAAATAAGAACCCACGTGAAGAGCAGATGTATGTCTTTTATGACGAGGTGCAGTATCTTAAAGACTGGGAAGTAAGTCTGAAGTCTTTAGTAGATACATATCTTAATGTAAAGTTCATAGCATCTGGATCTGCAGCTGCAGAACTGAAGAAACGAAGTGATGAAAGTGGAGCCGGAAGATTCACAGATTTTCATCTACCTCCTCTCACTTTTTACGAATATATACATCTTAAGGACTATACTCATATCATGCAGCCAGATACAATGGAGTGGCATGGGTCTGAGTTAATGTGCTATAAAACTATCAACATTGACAAACTCAACGAGTTATTTCTTGACTATATCAACTATGGTGGTTATCCTGAAGTTGTTTTCTCTGAACGAATTCGAGAAAATCCAGAGCAGTTCATCAGGCACGATATCATTGATAAAGTGTTACTCAGAGATCTTCCTAGCCTGTACGGAATCAATGATGTACAAGAATTGAATTCTCTTTTCACGATGATAGCATACCACTCTGGAAATCAATTCTCATACGAAGTACTTTCTAAAGGATCTGGTGTACGGAAAGACACGTTACGAAAATACATTAACTACCTTGAGGCCGCCTTCCTGATAAAGGTAGTTCGTAGAACAGATGACAACGCAAAACAGTATCAGAGAGAAACTCAGTTTAAGATATACTTAACAAATCCTTCGTTACGATGTGCTTTATTCCAACCTATTAATGAAAAAGATGAAGAAATTGGAGATATGGTTGAAACCGCTGTATTTGCTCAATGGATTCCGAGACAAGGCACTGATATACACTATGCCAATTGGAAACAAGGTAAGAAAGAAGGAGAAGTTGACATCGTAGGTCTCAATATAGCCAAACAAAAACCCTCATGGGCTGTAGAGGTAAAGTGGTCTGACCGATATTATGACTCTCCTGTGGAACTGGCTTCTTTAAGGCACTTCATGGAGACCAACAAAATGGAGCAAGCGATTGTAACAAGTATTAGCAAGAGTGGCCCGGTCAAATACGGAGACTTGACATATCAATTCATACCTGTTGCCTGCTATGCCTATATAGTAGGATACAATACGCTATTGCAGATGAAGGAAAGTTTGGGTCTATAAACCTCTTTCAAATGACAATTCCAAATAAGCACGGTTGACCGTGCTTATTTGGAATTTGGCACATAAAACACTATATATTAAGGGATTACAAGGGTAAAATAAGCAAACACACACTCATTTTTACACTTTCTACACCTTAATTATTCCTCTTCATGTCCAAAGCACCTACAAGTCAGGTGGGAGGAGGCTGGTTACGGGGTTGGAGTGGCGATCTTCATCTTGTGCATGTCGTCCAGCATGGCTTTCGGTCTTTCCGTCCTTCGGTCCACACTTTGTCATCGCCGCTGTGCCTGAACTGGTCTACTGATATCACGATGTTTCTCTCTAGGGGCAGCTTCTTTGGGGCTTCAATGAACTATTCATTGAACTTCGTGCTTTCGCATAGGGTTATGGGGTTAGGTTAGGAAATTTTCAGCGACCGGCGACTGGGGTG
>JAZNVW010000006.1:0-10356 GCA_045593025.1 Ruminococcus sp.
TAGACCTTACAGCTGAGGACCTCAAGACTCTCGCAGGCCAGTTCAAGGCTGAGTACAAAGCTAAGATTGGCAAAGACTTCCCCACAGACCCCAAAGAGCAGCTTATGGGCGCTGTTGAGGCTGTATTCCGTTCATGGGACAACCCCCGTGCAAACGTTTACCGCCGTGACAACGATATTCCTTACAGCTGGGGTACAGCAGTTAACGTTCAGATGATGGCATTCGGTAACATGGGTGACGATTGCGGTACAGGTGTTGCTTTCACACGTGACCCCGCTACAGGCGAGAAGGGCCTCATGGGTGAGTTCCTTGTAAACGCACAGGGCGAAGACGTTGTTGCCGGTGTTCGTACTCCTATGCCCATCGCTCAGATGGCAGACAAGTTCCCCGAGGCATACGAGCAGTTCCTTGCAGTATGTGCAAAGCTCGAGGACCACTACAGAGATATGCAGGATATGGAGTTCACAATTGAGGGCGGCAAGCACTACATGCTCCAGACCAGAAACGGTAAGAGAACAGCTAAGGCTGCTCTGAAGATTGCTTGCGACCTTGTTGACGAGGGAATGATTTCCGAGAAGCAGGCTGTTGCAATGATCGACCCCAGAAACCTGGATACACTTCTCCATCCCCAGTTTGACCAGAAGGCTCTCAAGGCTGCAACACCTGCAGGCAAGGGTCTTGGCGCATCTCCCGGTGCTGCTTGCGGTAAGGTAGTATTTACTGCTGAGGACGCAGAGGCTTGGAACGAGAGAGGCGAGAAGGTTATCCTTGTTCGTCTTGAGACATCTCCCGAGGACATCACAGGTATGAAGGCTTCTCAGGGTATCCTTACAGTTCGTGGCGGTATGACATCTCACGCAGCTGTTGTTGCTCGTGGTATGGGTACTTGCTGTGTATCCGGTTGCGGCGAAATCAAGATGGACGAAGAGAACAAGAAGTTCGAGCTCGCAGGTAAGGTTTACAATGAGGGCGACTACATCTCCATCGACGGTTCCACAGGTAACATCTACGACGGTATCATCCCCACAGTTGATGCTGAAATCGCTGGCGAGTTCGGCAGAATCATGGCTTGGGCTGATGAGTTCAGAACTCTCAAGGTTCGTACAAACGCTGACACACCCGCAGACGCTAAGAAGGCTCGTGAGCTGGGCGCAGAGGGTATCGGTCTTTGCCGTACAGAGCACATGTTCTTCGAGGCAGACAGAATTGCTGCTTTCCGTGAGATGATTTGTGCAGACACAGTTGAGGCAAGAGAGGCAGCTCTTGATAAGATTCTCCCCTATCAGCAGGGCGACTTCGAGGCTCTCTACGAGGCACTCGAGGGCAACCCCGTTTGCATCCGTTTCCTCGATCCTCCTCTCCACGAGTTCGTTCCCACAGAGGAAGCTGACATCGCAGCTTTGGCAGAGGCACAGGGCAAGACTGTTGCAGACATCAAGGCTCTTATCGCATCTCTCCACGAGTTCAACCCCATGATGGGTCACCGTGGCTGCCGTCTTGCAGTAACATATCCTGAAATTGCAAAGATGCAGACAAAGGCTGTTATCCGTGCAGCTATCAATGTTAAGAAGGCACACGCAGACTGGAACATCGTTCCCGAAATCATGATCCCCCTCACAGGTGAGGTTAAGGAAATGAAGTTCGTTAAGGACGTTGTTGTTGCTACAGCTGATGCAGAAATCGCAGCAGCAGGCGTAGAGCTCAAGTACGAAGTTGGTACAATGATGGAGATCCCCAGAGCATGTCTGACAGCAGATCAGATTGCTACAGAGGCTGAGTTCTTCTGCTTCGGTACTAACGACCTTACTCAGATGACATTCGGCTTCAGCCGTGATGACGCCGGTAAGTTCCTCTCTGCTTACTATGATACAAAGATTTACGAGAACGATCCCTTCGCAAAGCTCGACCAGACAGGTGTTGGTCAGCTGATGGAGATGGCTATCGCTAAGGGTAAGGCTACTCGTCCCGAGATTCACTGCGGTATCTGCGGTGAGCACGGCGGTGACCCCGTATCCGTTGAGTTCTGCCACAAGATTGGTCTCGACTATGTATCCTGCTCACCCTTCCGTGTTCCCATTGCTCGTCTTGCAGCAGCACAGGCAGCTATCAAGGGCTAATCCTTAGGGTAGGCTGAATACAGTACAGTAGGGACAGGCGTCCCCGACTGTCCGTAATAAACAAATCATCCCCACTCGAGAAATCGGGTGGGGATTTTTTCTGCTCTTATCTTAGCAAAAGACGTGGATTTGGTAAAAGGCACAAAAATCTTTGTGTTGCAAGTTTTCAGTTGAATTGCTATAATATTCTTAATAAAACTGATGAAGGGGAACCGATAATGCAGTTAGATGTTAGTACAACTACAGAACACTAATCAACGTATCCCCTAACGAATACTAAGAAAAACTTAATCTTTTCACTAAACGGCCACCGAGTAATCGGTGGCTTTTTTGCAAATGCAATTCGATGTTATTATGTCAAAAGATGTCTGATATAATCGCATTTTATCTTGACAAAAAATCCTATAATAAATATAATATATTATGTATATTAGTATACTTATATGTAAAAAAATCAAGGTATAAACCTTGGGGAGTTTTTAATGGAAATACTGCAGACAACCCGGTTTGAGGAATATATTTTCGAGGAAAAAGCCCTTCTGAAAAAATGCAACGGATTTTACAATCGCTGTGTTAAGCGTATTATTGATTTTATTCTTGCACTCATTTGTGTGGTGGCGGTTTCCCCACTCCTTCTGATCATTTCACTTGCTGTAATTATCGAAACAGGTTTTCCTGTTTTTTACAGAGCACCCCGCGGAGGCTATAAGGACAAGTCCTTCAGAATTTTCAAATTCCGCTCTATGGTAAAGGATGCTGACAAAATCGGCGGAGGTACCACCTCCCTTAACGACAGCCGCATCACCAAAGTGGGAGCTTTCCTCAGAAAAACCAAGCTTGACGAAATCCCACAGCTTTTCAATATCCTTGGCGGTTCAATGAGTTTCATAGGTCCCAGACCCGAACTTCTCAAATACACCGAAGCTTACGATGAAAAAGAAAAATACATATTAAAAGTCCGTCCCGGTATAACCGACTACAGTTCCATCAGATTTATTAATCTTGATGAAATTGTAGGAAGTGAAAACGCTGATGAAATGTATGAAAAGTACGTGCTTAAGTCAAAAAACAATCTGCGTTTATTATATGTTTCCAAGGTTTCAGCAGGCACGGATATATACTTGTTTGCAACCACTGTCTGGAAGGTAATTCAAAAAGCATTAAGGTTTATATTTGGCAAAAAGGACAACTCAAAGAAAGAAAAGGTTAAAGAATAATGGAGTATATCAAACTTAAAAACTCTGATATAACTGTTTCAAGGCTGTGTATGGGCGGTTGTCCCATGGGAGGTCACGGTTGGGGCAATGTGCAGGAATCTGAACTTATAGAGGCTGTGCACTCTGCTCTTGACAAAGGAATCACCTTCTTTGACACAGCGGATACATATGGATTAGGCCAGTCTGAGCTTACCCTTGGCAAAGCTCTCGGAAACCACCGCAAGGATGTTGTTATTGCTTCCAAGTTCGGAGTACGCGTAGGCTCAGGCAAAACCACCTATGACAACAGTCCGCAATGGATAAGAGAAGCATTAAAAGGCAGTCTTGAAAGGCTGGGCACAGACTACATCGACTTGTATCAGGTTCACTATCGTGACGGTGTAACTCCCATAAGCGATGTTGTGGAAACTTTAGAAGAACTAAAAGCCAAGGGACTTATCCGTGCATACGGTTTATCCAATCTTTATCTGAAAGACACAGAAGAATTAATCGGTTATGAAAATAAGTTCGTCAGTTTCCAAAACGAGTACAGCTTGGCTTGCAGAAAATACGAAACCGATATTCTTAATATTTCGGAAACTTTCAATATGACACCTTTTACCTGGGGCAGCTTAGGTCAAGGCATATTGACAGGAAAATATGATAAAAACACAGTCTTCGGCGAAAACGACCGCAGAAGTCGTGAGATATACGTTAACTTCCATGGAGAAAAACTGCTTCACAATTTAGAAATTGTTGAAGTTATGAAAAGCATTGCCGAAAAATACGGAAAATCCGTGCCCTCGGTGGCAATTCGTTTTATCCTTGACCATCTTACAGATTCAATTGTAATTGCAGGTGCAAAAAACAAAAACCAGATTATCTCAAATGTTGAGGCTATGGGCTGGAGTTTATCCCGAGAGGACATCGCTCTTCTTGACAACATTTCAAAATAACAAACATAAAATCAATTTCTCTCAGGTGCTTATATGGGTTTATGCATAAGCACAAGAATGAAGGTGTTGCAAATGACAAGTAAAGAACTGGCTTGGAAAATAAGACGTCACGCAGTTGAGATGACTCATTTATCAGGCGGCTCACACATCGGTGCCATTTTATCGGTAGCAGATATTATCAGTGTGCTGTATACAGACGTTATTCACTTTGATATAAACAACCCAAAAAGTGACAAAAGAGACCGCTTTATTCTGAGCAAAGGTCATGCAGGAGCTTCCATTTATGCCGCTCTGGCTGAAAACGGATTCTTCCCTGTAGAAGAACTGAAAACCCATTATCAGAACGGAAGCCGTCTTTCCGGCCACGTTTCTCACCACCTCCCCGGCATTGATTTTTCAACAGGTTCTTTGGGACACGGTCTGTCTGCCGCAGCAGGTATGGCTCTCGCCGCAAAGCAGGATGCAAAAGACCACCGCGTGTTTGCTGTACTTGGTGACGGAGAGTGTAACGAAGGCTCTGTATGGGAAGCTGTATTATTTGCTAACAATTTCCGTCTGAACAATCTGGTGGCTATTGTTGACTACAATCATATGCAAAGCCTTGATTATTGTGAAAACACTCTGGAGTATGGCAATTTTGCAGACAAATGGAGGGCTTTCGGTTGGGATGTTTGCGAGGTTGACGGACACAATCACGACGCACTCAGAGAGGCTTTGCTCAAAGATAACAGCAGAACAAAACCTCTGGCTGTAATCGCACACACTACAAAAGGCAAGGGCATCTCTTTTATGGAAGAAGATATCCTCTGGCACTACCGTTTCCCCCATGAAGGTTGGGAATATGACAACGCAGTACGCGAACTTCACGCTGTAAAACCCGAGGGAGTAACAGACCCTTATACACCTGACGGAATCCCCTGTGCACAGGCAATTCCCGAAGATGCTGACATTACACTAAAGCATATTTTAACTGAAACATATCATCCTACTTTTTTCAAAAAGGAAGATTAACCGATGAGAGATACATTTGTACGCACATTAATCGAAGAAGCAAAAAAGAACAAAGATATTCAGCTTATCACCGGTGACCTTGGTTTCGGAGTTCTGAAGCCATACTGGGAGGCTCTGCCCAACCAGTTTATCAATGCAGGAATTGCTGAACAGAACATGGCATCAGTTGCCGCAGGAATGGCACTTGAGGGCAAGATTGTATTCACATATTCCATCGGCAATTTCCCTACATTGCGTTGCCTTGAGCAAATACGTAACGACTGTGCATACCACAAAGCCAACGTTAAAATCGTATGCGTTGGCGGCGGTTTTGTTTATGGTTCCCTTGGAATGAGCCACCACGCCACTGAAGATATCGCTGTATTAAGAGCTTTACCTGATGTTGTTGTTTTATGTCCCGGCGACTTAACCGAGGCAGAAGCCGCCACAAAAGCCATTGCAGAATATAATGGCACCTGCTATCTCAGACTTGGCAGAGGCGGAGAAAAGAGAATTCACAACAAAATTGATAATTTCCAAATCGGCAAAGCAATTCCTGTCAAGAACGGCGAAAAAGTTGCAATTTTCTCCACAGGTGCAATTTTCGAAGAAGTAAGCGGTGCTGTTGAACTATTAAAAGAACAAGGTGTTAACCCTGCAGTTTTCACCTTCCCCACCGTAAAACCTCTGGATACTGATACAATCCTGCAAACAGCTCAGGACTTCGACCTTATTGTAACTGTTGAAGAACAGAATATAATTGGTGGTTTTGGCAGTGCTGTTGCTGAGGTTCTGGCAGAAAGCAACCGAAAGGCCAGATTGATAAGAATCGGTATAAACGATATGTACTCCACCTTAGTAGGAGACCAGAAATACCTCAGACATCAGTTTGGTCTTGACGCAGAAGGCATTGCAAAGAGAATAACTGAAGCTATTTAACAATTAAGCAGGAACACAAAATGAGCAAAAAGAAAGTTTTATTTGTAGCCAACGATTTTACTACTGTTTATCACTTCAGAATGGAACTTATTCAATTCTTGTTAAATCAAGGAATTGATGTAACCATTGCTTTACCCGATGATACCCGAAACAGCAAGTTCACAGAAATCGGTTGCAATGTGGAAAATCTGTTTATCAGCAGATTTGGAAAAAATCCTTTTACCGACTTAAAAACAACAGTTGAAATTACAAAACTCATAAAAAAAATAAAACCGGATATAATTTTCACTTACACAGCAAAGCCTAATATTTACGGCGGATTTGCCGCAAGGTTGACAAAAACACCTTTTGTTGCTAATGTAACAGGCTTAGGAGCTAACTTTGAAAGCAAAAATATAGTTGCTTCTATAATGTTGTTTTTGCAACGCTTATCCTTTGCAAAAGCCAAAATGGTATTTTTTCAAAACCAAGGCAACCTTGATTTATTCGTAAAGAAAAAGGTTGTTAAGAAAAATTATGCCCTGCTTCCGGGCTCAGGCGTAAATCTTTCTGCTAACCCTTATGAAGAATACCCTTGTAATGAAGTAAAAAAATTCATAGTCGTAGCCCGTGTCCGCAAAGATAAAGGTTATGACGAACTTTTCTACGTAATCAATCGTCTGCAGAACGAAGGTATTCCTGCTGAGTTTCACATAGTAGGATGGTACGAAGACGATGAATACCGCGAAAAAGTAGAAAACATAAAAGGCCCATCAGTAATCTTTTACGGCGGTGTCCCCCATGAAAAAGTTCACGAATTGATTTCTGCATCGGATTGCTTAATCCATCCCTCTCATCACGAAGGAATGTCCAATGTAGTGCTGGAAGCCGCCGCATCGGGACGTCCTGCTATTGTATCTGATATTCCCGGTTGCATTGAAGGTGTCGATGACGGAATATCAGGATACCATTTCAAAGTTAAAGACAGCGATGACCTATATGAAAAAATTTGTCGCTTCATTAATAACAACTACGAAGAATGTGCATCTATGGGCAAAAAAGCAAGAAAAAAAATCGAAGTACAATTCGATAGAAATATTATCATTGAAAAGTACTATTCGATAATACAGAATTTGCCTTGAGTTTTTAACCCATAATGTTACCAATCACTTGTACAAAGCAACCCCCGCCATTGAATGGCGGGGGTTTTCCTTATACTTCATTTAGTCAGACAACTAACATTATCCGCATTTTCATTTGCTACTCTGACGACTGCAAATATAAAGTCCGTTGAGCCTTAACCGCTCAACGGACTGATTTTACATACATATTACTGTGCAATCTCAATGTCGGGTGTAGTCTCAAAAATCTTCTCCATTACCTGGTGGTCGGGAGAAAGGAAGAGTGCTACTACGGTGCCGTGAGTAATAACTTCGCACTCCTGCGCAATAGCATAATTCTCAGGGTCGTAACTCTGGGACTGCACCTTAACCTCATTAAGCCTTGCTTCAAGTTTCTCTTCAATATTGCTTACTGTGGATTTATCTGAAGCTCTAACCATGATGACCTCATCAGGAAAAACACCGTCCATAGTAACAAAGCACTGGGAATCTGCAATCCACTCCTCCTCTATTCCGTAAAGGTCCAGAAGTCTTGTTGACGCAATATCCATAGCACCGTCAATTTTAAGTTCTGACAATATTTCCGCTTTGACAGCAGCAATATCAACAGCTGTATTTGCGCTCTCAGAACAAGCACCAAAAGCAAACAACAGCATAATCACAAGAATTGCAGAAACTATTCTTTTCATAGTAAAACCTCCTGTAATCATCAAGGTGTGTGTGTTGAAAGATATTCAACCCAAGCCTCACACCCTGCTTCGGTGAAATGCACTCCTAAACCATCAGGGTCACTGCAATAATCTCTGTTAAGATTTATTCCCTCGGAATCGTACATAACACTTGCTACATCAACAAAATCCCAACCGTTTTCATTGCAAAGAGCAAGCAGACGACTGTTATAATCCTTGATTGCCTCGTTGTTAAGGTCTTCGCCAAGAATTGTGCTGGTGTCTGTCATAGGTGTCATAGACTGAATTACAACTCTTATTTCGGGGCACTGAGCCTTGATATTATTCACAAGAGTTGTGTAATTAGCAACTGAATCGTCAATACCATAAAGACCGATATCGTTCATACCTAGCATAATATAAACAACATCTGCCCCGGATGCGGCCACACAGTCCTCTACAAGCATCTTAACACCCTGATAGGAAGGATGCACAGATTCGTCAGACACCTCCCACAGAGCGTTACCGCTTCCGAGAGAGCCTGCTGTGAAGAACTGAGCGTTACCCAAAGCACCGGTTGCCGCGGCATAATAGCTGAGCTTAAGACTTACAGAATCACCTACAAAAGCAGCATTGTCAAAATAATCTGCACTCACCTTATCAGATTCAGGCACCAAGGCGGAGTTGCGTGTTGTGGTGTCTTCAGTGGGAAACTCAGTTACATTTTCTGTTGCTCCGGTTGTGAGCACTTCCTGGCTACCCGTGCTATCTCCGTTATTGCCTTCATTTCGGCAGGCAGTAGCAGTAAAAATAAGCAAAAGGCACAAAATCAAAAACTGTACTATTATTCTTTTCATAATTTATCTCCTCATTCCACTCATAAATTATAATACTTTGAAACAACTCTATCATACAACAAAGTCTGCATATTTGCAATTACAAATTGATAACAAAACCCCGCATCGAAAAACAAGTCTCAGAATTATAGCCGGAAGTAAGTCATCATTTCATAAAACCGCAAGGATAACATTCTCAGAATACTTCTCAGATTAACCTGAAAATGTCTGTTGGAAAAGCTGTTTGCAAAATGAAATATCTGCTATGCAAAAACTAAATACTCACAAGCGTCACTTTAGTTAATTCTGCTTGTGAGTAAAACTCAGAACAAAAAAAACACAGACAGCCAAAGCTGCCTGTGAATAATAAACAGATAAAAAAGGTTAGTCCTCTCCACCGGGACGCGGATCTTCAGTTACATCACCCTCAATTACAGAATCATCCTCAGAAGGAGTTGATGGAATTGCAGATGCAACGATATAATCCTGCGTATCAAACAAAACAATATTAATCTCAGGTGATATGTATTTCATTATACTAACCTCCAAAGAACCATTAATCTAAACAACACTATAATTATACTATACTAAAAACAAATTTTCAAGTATTTAATTGCTATATTTTTCAGATTAAAGAATTAATTTATGTTTATAAATCTTGCCTAAAATAAACAGCCTTTACACAGCAAAGAAACCTTATAAAAAAGGCAGGCGGCAAACGCCACCTGTACTGCCCTTTTAATATTCAGATTTGAATAAAATTAGTCGTCCTCAATACCATCAATAGGCTTATTAGAAGAAATAGTTACGTCTGTGTTGTCTTCGATTTCCTCAGAAGCAACGATAACAGAGAAGGACTCAAAGATAGAAATTCTCATCTCAGGAGTTTCATACATCATTTTCATTCAACTCACCTCTCAAGAGCATACTTGATATAATTATTATACAACAAACATTTTAATAATGCAACTATATTTTGAAAAAACAATTTGACTACTTCCTTCTGTAATTTATTGTGCAGTGACCAGACCACATTATTACTGAAGGTTATATTCTTTACTCAAACTTTTCTAAACTATGCAACTATCATATTATTTACTTTACGCAAAAAAAGCACAGGCGCCTATAAAACCTTAGGCGCCTGTGGTGCTTTTTGTAGTGAGATTAGTCTCTCGAATTACCACCCTGCTCGAGCGATGAGGATACAACATCACCAGAAGCAACGATAACTTCCTCAGCATTGAACATAACGATTTCCATCTCGGGAGCTACATATTTCATTTTGAATTCACCTCCTTATAATTATTTTATTTAATTATACCTTTAATTATATTATTTGTCAACCTATTTTAAGTATTGTTGCTCCGCCTTTTTAGGGGCGGAGCAACAATTCATTCACGTATCAATCTGTTTCTTAAGTACAAAACAAGTTATACAATTACCATAGTAACTTCTTTTTCGTCTGTATAAATAGTTTTTATAGAGCCATCGCTTGTCTTATACTGTACATATGCCTTGATTACCCATTTATCGCCATCTGCTACATTTCCCTTT
>JAZNVW010000007.1:0-336376 GCA_045593025.1 Ruminococcus sp.
ATAATTATTTGTTTTTTCTACTTATATTGTAACAAAATATCCTATAGTTTTCAATAAAGAAAAAAATAACTATCAAGTATGGTGGAAAAACTACCAACGTGCGGAGGTGAAGAGTAGATGAGCAAAAAAGAGCCTGAGGAAAAGAATTATTTTTACTATCTCAATCTGGCAAGGAGAGAGTATAATATCCTGCTGAAAAAGTATCCGGAATTGTCATCTCTTTCACCAAGAGAACTGGAAGTTTTTTCCTATCTGTTTTCTGACAAAACTCTTGCAGAAATTGCTCAGGAACTGTATATCACCTATTCTTCGGTGCATTTTCATTGCAAGAATATTTACCGCAAACTGGACGTAACGGGCAGACGCCAGATTCTTATTAAATATAAGGATATATAAATTCTGAGAATACCTACTTAATATAATATCAATAATCCCTTCAAAAAAAATAAGCAGAAGCTTTTCAAATCAGTAAAGCTTCTGCTTATTTTTTCAAGTTAGGAAAGGCAGATTTGTTTTATGGTGCGTGAAGGGACTTGCCTTCATATAGGGTAATGACAAAACTTGACTGAAGTGTTGCTATGGAGAGTTCCTTGCTACTGCAGAAAAACAATCAAAAATCAGTATAAATAAAAAATTTTAAGTGTCTCTTTGCTATAAGATTGAATGTTATACAATAGACCTGTTTTAGGAGGTGAATGTAATGAAGATATGGAATTGTAGTAACAATAATAACTATTATGAAAATGACAACAACAGCTGTTCAAAAAACAGCTTTGAAAATAAGAGTTCATGTGATTTCTGTTGTCCTGTGTGTCCATCTGGTCCTCCCGGTCCCCAAGGTCCCAGAGGTCCCAGAGGTTTCCCTGGTCCAGAAGGCGCAGTCGGCCCCAGAGGTCCCATAGGACCAAGAGGTTTTATGGGAGTACAGGGCCCTATAGGCACAACAGGCCCCGTAGGCGAAACAGGTCCCATCGGTCCTCAGGGCCCCGTAGGCGAAACAGGTCCCGCAGGACCTCAAGGTCCTGTAGGTGAAACAGGTCCCGTCGGTCCTCAGGGTCCCATAGGTGAAACAGGTCCCATCGGTCCCCAGGGTCCTATAGGTGAAACAGGTCCTGTCGGTCCCCAGGGCCCCGTAGGCGAAACAGGCCCCGCAGGACCTCAAGGTCCCGTAGGCGAAACAGGTCCCGTCGGTCCCCAGGGCCCCATAGGTGAAACAGGTCCCATCGGCCCCCAGGGCCCCGCAGGCGGCGTGCTTAATTATGCGGATTTTTATGCACTGATGCCTCCTGATAACGCGGTAACAGTAGCCCCGGGTACTGACGTTAGCTTCCCGCAAGATGGACCCAATAGCGGAGCTGATATTTCCAGACTTGGAGCAGATTCGTTTAATCTGGCTCAAATCGGAACTTATCAGATATTGTTTGAGGTAAGTGTAGATGAGGCAGGTCAATTAATATTGACGTTAAACGGAGAGGATTTGGAGTATACTGTATTTGGCAGAGCCGCAGGGGCATCACAAATTGTAGGTATGGCTATTGTGTCAACCACTGTTATTAATTCTGTTTTGACTGTTCGGAATCCTGCCGGTAATGCAGCTGCACTTACAATTACGCCGCTCGCAGGAGGAACGCGTCCGGTATCTGCACATCTTGTTATTACTCAGATTGCATGATTTATCATATAAACTGATTTTGGGATTATCGGTCATTTATAACAGGCAGAGTATGATCTTGAAATGAAGATATTTATATTGAGCAGAGAAGTGTCAGAACAGAGAAAAATCTCTGTACCGCTACGAAATTAGATAGCCTTAATTTCCGTTGAGAAACAACCCGAACATTTTATCAATTGGTAAAATGTTCGGGTTTTATTGCTTTGGTGCGGGAGATAATGGTAGCTGACAGAGAAACTTGCTGTTACGTATGTTGCGGTGTATTCATAGTCACAAGTATCATCAACGCTCTCCTTAAAAACAGTCCGCAGGACTGTTTTTACCTTCGGCTTCGGTGTACCACCTACACCTCGGCACAGTCGCCTTCAAGTCCTGCCACCACGCACAAAAATAAGAAAAGGGATACCCGAGAAGGTATCCCTTAATTCTTATGGTGCGGGTGACAGTGGTTGTGTATAAATGAAAATACCTACCTCGCTTGTTGCGATGTGTGTGGTATATAAGTTCATCAACTCTCTCCTTAAAAATGCTCCACCGGAGGATTTTTACCTTCGGTTTCGGTGTTCCACCTGCACCTCGGCACAGTCGCTTTCAAGTCCTGTCACCTCGCACGAAAAACAAGAAAGGGATACCTAAAAAGGTATCCCTTAATTCTTATGGTGCGGGTGACAGGACTTGAACCTGCACGGGGGTGCCACCAGAACCTAAATCTGGCGCGTCTGCCAATTCCGCCACACCCGCATATAGAACTGTACGCAGCACAGAGCATAACTCTTTATTGCAACGTTGCTAATCATTATATATCCTATCTCTAAAAAAAT
This sequence comes from Ruminococcus sp., assembly GCA_045593025.1. Taxonomy (GTDB): domain Bacteria; phylum Bacillota; class Clostridia; order Oscillospirales; family Acutalibacteraceae; genus Ruminococcoides. The sequence continues at coordinate 2,494 of JAZNVW010000007.1, forward strand.
CAAGTGGATATTTCAAGACCTTTGATATACTGTTCTTTATGATTAATCTTGCAATGCGTTTTCAGGTGAGTTATAATAATCGGGTAAATATGTCGATATTAGTTTTTGTTTTGGAGATTTGTTATGAGTGCGGATAAATCAATAAAAAGGAAATATTTTGCTTTAGGCGACCTGTTTGTGGCGTTAGTTGTAGTATTGTCTTTGCTTTTGGGATTGTTTTCTCTTTTTTTTGAGAAAACAGCAACCGACCTTGTTGCTGTAGTTACTGTCAAAGGCGAAGTTTATTGTGAAATCCCTCTTTCTCAGATTACAGAGCCTTATGAGCTGAGTGTAACAGGAGATAAGGTTGTTGTTCTTTATATGTCTTCTGAATATGTTCGTGTTTTAAGCTCCGATTGCTCCGATAAACTTTGTGTCAACACAGGGCGTCTTACTCGTGCAGGACAATCTTCTGTTTGTTTGCCTGCGCGTGTGTCTGTTAAATTGATTTCTGAAGATGTGAACTCAAAAGAGACTGTTGATGCAATTGCAGGGTGATGTTATGGTCAGAAATACTACCTTGAAAAAAAGCGTTGTTGTTCTGTGTAGGACAGGTATTCTTGCATCCCTTGCACTGGTGTTGTCTGTTTTTGAAAATATGTTGCCTTCGTTACCTTTTGTGCTGCCTGGTATGAAACTTGGACTTTCCAATTTAGCGGTAATGCTTACTTTAGAATTGTGTCCTCTGCCTTGTGCGATTTGTGTAGTGATTGTCAAGGCTCTTTTTGCTCTAATGAGCAGGGGAGTAACTGCCTGTGTTATGAGCCTTTTGGGCAGTTTGCTTGCGACAATCGGAATGTGGTTGTTGCTTAATGTGAAACGCCCCTCTTTTGGTTGCTTCGGATTGGGTGTTACAGGAGCGTTTCTTCATAATTGCGGACAGCTTCTGGTAGCATCTTTCCTTGTACGTGACGCGGTATATGCGTATTTTCCCGTACTTGCAGTGGGGGCAATCGTTACAGGTTCTTTGACAGGTTTGGTTTATTATCTCATACTTCCTGTTTTGAAAAAACTGCCTTTGCTGAGAGATTGATGCTTATATTTGCATAATGTGTGATTTTATGTTAGAATAATAAAAAATAATGATGGTGGATGATTATGAAGAATAACAAAAAGAGCAAATCCGGCATAAAAATCAAGAAAACAGGCAGAATACTGCTTCGCGGGATAGTTATTGCTTTGGTTGCCTGTGTGTTGATTTTTGCAGGAATCATTGTTTCTGACTATATTTTTTCAGACAACTCAGAAGAAGCTGTTGACGAGATAATCACAGTGACAGTTTCCGGCAAGGATATTATTCTGGGGGACGACAAAAAGGTTAGTCTTTCTGAACTTTCTCTGTACCTTGAAAATGCAGAGAGTAAGGGCGAACTTTACACAGTTGCTCTTATAAACGATACCGATTGTCCTGCAGATGCAGACGTTTATAACAGTATTGTGGACATGCTGGCAAAATACGATATCATTTGTGAGAAAATAACTGTACCCGCTACTTTTGACGAGCCCGCTCTTTCTACAACCGATGAGATTTATCCGACTGCGTCATCAGCTGTCGTGTGAAAATACGTTTAAGCACTGCTTTCATAGGGAAGCGGTGCTTTTTGTCATTATTCACAAAAAAGAAGTTTTATTATTTGCATTTCTATGATGGGTTAAAGTATTGAAAATTTGTCGATTTTGGTTTATAATTAACTATATATTTTGCATGAGGCGGTTATATGTAACTGCTAAAGAACAGATTTTTTGAAAACGAACAGTTTTGCGGAGTCTTTAACAATTGTTGAATCCATAAATCCTGAATCGGGAGATAATATTTTTCAGATAATTTTAGGACAAGCCAAAAAGGTAAGCCCTATTATTATAAATATTTTTTAGGAGGAAATTACAATGAAAAGAATCCTTTGCGCTCTTCTTGCAGTTATGATGCTGTTTGCTTTTGCAGCATGTACTACAGGCGGAGACACAACTACCACAACTGGTGCAGCAGGCACTGACAAGACAGAGGTTAAGGTTGGTTTTATCTTCCTTCACGATGAGAACTCTACCTACGACAAAAACTTCATGGACGCAGCAGTTGCAGCTTGCGAAGCAATGGGCGTTGAGTACGCTCAGAAGACTCAGATTCCCGAGTCTGCAGAGTGCACAGATGCAGCTATCGAGCTTATCGAGGTTGACGGCTGTAACGTAATCTTTGCTGACAGCTTCGGTCACGAGTCTTTCCTTATGGAGGCTGCCAAGGATTATCCCGATGTTCAGTTCTGCCATGCTACAGGTACACAGGCTCACACAGCAGGTCTTGATAACTTCCACAATGCATTTGCTTCTATCTATCAGGGCAGATACCTTGCAGGTGTTGCAGCAGGTATGAAGCTCAACGAGATGATCGCTGACGGCAAAATCACAGCTGATAAGGCTAAGATGGGTTATGTTGGTGCATTCACATTTGCAGAGGTTATGTCAGGTTACACATCCTTCTACCTCGGTGCAAAGAGCGTTTGTCCCACAGTAACAATGGATGTTAAGTTCACAGGTTCCTGGTACGATGAGACACTTGAGAAGGAAGCAGCTCTTGCTCTTATCAACGGCGGTTGCGTACTCATTTCTCAGCACGCTGACTCCATGGGTGCTCCTACAGCTTGTGAGAACGCAGGCGTTCCCAACGTTTCCTACAACGGTTCCACAATCGCAGCTTGCCCCAACACCTTCATCGTTTCTTCCAGAATCGACTGGGCTCCTTACTTCAAGCACATGATTGAGTGTGTTCAGAACGGCACAGCTATTGAGGCTGACTGGACAGGTACAATCGAGACAGGCTCTGTTGTTCTTACAGATGTAAACACAGCAGTAGCAGCAGAGGGTACAGTAGAGAAGATTGAGGAAGTTAAGGCTCAGCTTCTTGACGGTACACTCAACGTATTCGATACAGCTAACTTCACAGTTGGCGGTGAGAAAGTAACAACTTACCTTGCAGACGTTGACACAGACGCAGCATTCACACCTGACACAGAGGCAATTGTTGATGGCGTATTTGCAGAGTCTTCACTCAGAAGTGCTCCTTACTTCGACCTCAGAATCGACGGTATCACACTTCTTGACGAGAACTACGGCTAATAATTTATGAGTTCAGAAGCGGGGCTTCTTGCCCCGCTTCGTTCTTATTTTTATATTTTTTATAGTTCTGAATAAAGCTCTATCTTGAACAATAAGGTTTTCTTCAGAATTATCAGGAGGAGGTAATCAGGTGACAAAACAGGCGGCTATTGAATTAAAAGATATCACTAAAACCTTTGGTAAGGTGGTTGCTAACAAGAATGTAAGCCTTACTGCATACCGTGGAGAGATTCTTTCCATATTGGGTGAGAACGGTTCGGGTAAAACAACTCTGATGAATATGATTTCGGGTATTTATTTTCCCGACGAAGGTCAGATTCTTGTAGACGGAAAAGAGGCGGTAATTGCTTCTCCCAAAGATGCTTTTACCTACAAAATCGGTATGATTCATCAGCATTTCAAGCTTGTTGATGTTTTCACTGCAGCAGAAAACATTGTTCTCGGTATTGAGGACGGCAAGTATAATCTGAAAAAATCAACTGAGAAAATCCGTGAAATCTGTGACAAATTCGGTTTTGAACTTGACCCCGAAAAGAAAATATATACAATGTCTGTTTCCGAAAAGCAGACTGTTGAAATTGTTAAGGTTCTTTACCGCGGAGCGGATATCCTTATTCTTGACGAACCCACAGCGGTTCTCACTCCTCAGGAAATTCAGAAGCTTTTTGATGTGCTTCGCAGAATGAGAGAAGCAGGCAAGGCAATTATCATCATCACTCATAAGCTTAATGAGGTAATGGCTCTTTCAGACAGAGTAGCAGTACTGCGTAAGGGTGAGTACATCGGTTCTGTAAATACATCTGAAACCTCTGAGCAGGAACTTACCGAGATGATGGTAGGCAAGAAGATTTCTCTTAATATCGAGCGTACAGAGCCCAAAGACCCCGTGGACAGACTGATTGTAAAGGAACTTGAATGCACAGACAGAACAGGAGTAAAGCTTCTGAGTAATGTTTCTTTTACGCTCAGAGGCGGAGAAATCCTCGGCGTTGCAGGTATTGCAGGAAGCGGTCAGCGAGAGCTTCTGGAATCTATTGCAGGTTTGCAGAAGGTATCCTCAGGTGAGATAACCTATATTAACCCCAAGACGGGAAATATTGAAAATCTCCGAGATAAAACCCCCAGACAGATTCGTGATTTGGGTGTAAGGCTTTCCTTTGTTCCTGAAGACAGACTGGGCATGGGTCTTATTGCCAATATGGATATCACAGACAATATGATGCTGAGAAGTTACCGCAAGGGTAAGTCCTTCTTCCTTGAGCGTAAGGCTCCCAAAACTCTTGCCGAGAAGATAGTTGAGGATTTGGAGGTCGTTACCCCCAGCGTTTCAACTCCTGTCAGACAGCTCTCGGGCGGTAATATACAGAAGGTGCTCGTAGGACGAGAGATTGCGGCTTCTCCCAAGGTGCTTATGGTGGCATATCCTGTAAGAGGTCTTGACATCAACTCTTCCTACACAATCTACAATCTTCTCAATGAGCAGAAGGCAAAGGGCGTTGCGGTTATCTTTGTAGGTGAGGATTTGGATGTTCTCACAGAACTTTGTGACAGAATTATGGTTATCGGTTCAGGCAGAGTTACAGGTATAGTTGACGGCAGAACCGCCACCAAGGAAGAACTTGGTATCCTTATGACAAAGACTATGACAGAAAGCGAGGGAAGCGGTAATGAGTGATATTAAGAAAACAAAACACAGTCACGAGCCTCTGCTTCACCTTGTTAAACGTGACGATATGAAATGGTGGCAGGCGTGGCTTATCCGTGTTGCTGCCATTGTGGTTGCACTTTTACTGGTAGGAGTTATCTCAATGCTCCTCACAAAAGAGAACTTCTTCACAATTTATCAAACTATGTTCAAAGGTACCTTTGGTAACCTTGGTTCAGGTTCTACCGTTATGCTGTGGAAGTTTTTGCAGAAAACTGCTATACTTCTGGGACTTTCCCTTGCAGTAACTCCTGCTTTCAAAATGAAGTTCTGGAACTGCGGTGCTGAGGGACAGGCTCTTATGGGCGGACTTGCCTCTATGATTTGTATGATTGAGCTGGGGGATAAACTCCCTTATCCTGTGCTTATACTTGTAATTGTGATAACAAGTATCTTATCAGGTGCTTTATGGGGCGTTATTCCTGCAATTTTCAAAGCTCAGTATAATACAAACGAAACCCTGTTCACTCTTATGATGAACTACGTTGCCACTCAGATCATTAAATACTACCTCTACATCGAGGGCGGCGGTTCCAACAAGATTAACCCTGTGGATTACGGTAATTTGCCCACTATCGGCGGTAACAAGTATGCACTCAATGTTATTATTGTTCTTGTGCTTACAATACTTCTTTATATTTATATGAACTACTCAAAACAGGGATATGAAATCTCTGTTGTGGGTGAAAGCCAGAACACAGCACGTTACATCGGAATCAATGTTAAAAAAGTTGTTATCCGTACTATGATTGTATCCGGTGCACTGTGCGGTATTGTGGGTATGCTTCTTGTGTCAGGCACAAACCACTCCATCGACCCCAACACCGTAGGCGGTCAGGGCTTTACAGCAATTATGGTTTCCTGGCTTGGTCAGTTCAATCCTTTTATTATGATAATTATGTCTGCTCTTGTAATCTTCCTTAACTTAGGTTCAGCCAAGGTTGCAGACACCTGCGGTCTTAACTCCTCATTTGCAGATATAACCGTTGGTATTGTTATCCTCTTTGTTGTAGGTTGTGAGTTCTTTATCCGCTACAAGGTGAAATTTCGTCATTCAAAAAAGGAGGTTAAGGCATGATAGCTTATATTGTCAGAGCAATCCTCATCGGTGTACCGATGCTCTTTGGCGCTACCGGTGAGATTATCACAGAAAAATCAGGTCACCTTAACCTTGGTATTCCCGGTATTATGTACGTTGGTGCTATAAGCGGAGTTACCGGTTCTTTCCTTTATGAGAATGCCTGCGGCAACGATATTGCCAATATGAATCCCTTTTTGTCCGTATGCATTCCTCTTGTGTGCTGTATCTTAGGTTCCATGCTTATGGGTCTTATCTACAGCTTCTTTACAGTTACACTCAGAGCTAATCAGAACGTTACAGGTCTTGCTATTACCACTTTCGGTATAGGTCTTGGTAACTTCTTCGGTGCATCCCTTATAAAGCTCGTAAACAGCGATATGCCCTCTGTTGCACTTACAAAGACAAGTAAGTTCTTCTGCACAAAACTGCCCTTTGCAGACGATTTAGGCTGGTTTGGTGAGCTTTTCCTTTCCTTTGATTTTCTTACTTACACCGCAATTATCATTGCAATTATTGCTTCGATAGTCCTCACAAAGACCAGAGTTGGTCTTAACCTTCGTGCAGTGGGTGAGAGCCCTGCAACTGCCGATGCTGCAGGTATCAACGTTACCAAGTACAAGTACGTTGCAACCTGTATCGGTTCAGCTGTTGCAGGTCTTGGCGGTCTCCAGTATGTTATGGCTTATGCCAACGGAAGCTGGTCAAACGATGCATTTGGCGACAGAGGCTGGATGGCGATTGCCCTTGTAATCTTCGCCCTCTGGAAGCCCTATATGGCGATTATCGGTGCTTTTGTGTTCGGTGCACTTTTCAACGCAAACACCTACGCTACAGGTCTTGGTGTTGAAACTCAGGAACTTTTCAAAATGCTTCCTTATGTGGTTACAATTATCGTTCTTGTGTTCACAAGTATGCGTAAAAAGCGTGAGCATCAGCCTCCTGCACACTTAGGACTTCCTTACTTCAGAGAGGAAAGATAAAACACTTGACATTTTGAGTTTGGGTGTTATAATAACAAATGTAAATTTAATAACCGCTTATCAAGAGTGACTGAGGGAACAGGCCCTGTGAAGTCCGGCAACCTGCTTTTGCAAGGTGCCAAATCCTGCGGAATTCCGAAAGATGAGTTTTCATACCGCTGACGGGTTTCCGTCGGCGGTTTTTTGTTTGTCGCAATTTGTCGGCAAAAGGAAATGGAAGGAGTTTTTATTATGGCAAGATATCTTTTTACATCAGAGTCCGTAACCGAGGGACATCCCGATAAGGTCTGCGACCAGATTTCCGACGCAGTTCTGGACGCTATTTTTGAGCAGGACAAAAACGCTCACGTTGCTTGCGAAACCTCAACTACAACAGGCTATATCGGCATTATGGGCGAGATTACAGCAAATGCAGAGGTTGATATTGAAGCAATTGCACGTAAAGTAGCTTGTGAAATCGGTTATGATAACGAGGCTTGCGGTTTTGACGGCAAGACATGCACAGTTAACGTTATGATGGACAAGCAGTCCTCTGACATTGCAATGGGTGTTGATAATTCCCTTGAACTTAAAGACGGCGAGGCTGATACAATGAATCAGCTGGGTGCAGGCGACCAGGGTATGATGTTCGGTTTTGCCTGTGATGAAACCAAGGAACTTATGCCTTTGCCTATTTCACTTGCACAGAAACTTGCAAAACGTCTTGCAGAGGTTCGCAAAAACGGCACCGTGCCTTATCTTTATCCCGACGGTAAAACCCAGGTTACAGTTGAGTATCAGGGTGCAACACCTGTACGTATTGATACTATTGTTATCTCCACTCAGCACGCAGAGAGTGCTACCCTTGAGATGATTCGTGCTGACCTTTTAGAGCACGTTGTAAAACCCATTGTGCCTTCTGAGCTTCTTGATGAGAACACAAAGTATTTTATCAACCCCACAGGCAGGTTTGTTATCGGCGGTCCCTGCGGTGATGCAGGTCTTACAGGCAGAAAGATTATCGTTGATACATACGGCGGATATTCCCGTCACGGCGGTGGTGCATTCAGTGGCAAAGACCCCACAAAGGTTGACCGCAGTGCCGCTTATTATTGCCGTTAGATTGGAAAGAACATTGTAAAAGCAGGTCTTGCTCATAAGTGCGAGGTTCAGCTTGCATATGCAATCGGAGTTGCAAAGCCTGTTTCTGTATTTGTTGATACTTTCGGTACTTCACAGTACAGCGATGAGATTATCTCAAAGGCTGTGGATAAGGTGTTTGATGCTCGTCCTTCAAGTATCATCCGCGACCTTGATTTGCTTAACACTAAGTACAGACCCCTTGCCGCATACGGTCACATGGGTAGAGAAGATTTACCCGTGAAGTGGGAGGTTACAGACCGCGTTGACGCTCTGAAATCAGCAGTGGCAGAGCTTGCATAATCAGATACAAAACACAACGGCTGAGGGTTATTCCTCAGCCGTTTCTTTGTTTTCGTTTGAGTTGTAAAAATCCTTTCAGTGTGCACCCAGTCCGAATGATATTGATATAGCCTGGTCAATCCTGCTCATAGCATTTTGGTCCACACTTCCCATTTTTTCTTTAAGCCGTTTTTTGTCGATGGTGCGTACCTGCTCCAGAAGTACAACGCTGTTTTTAGCCAGTCCGCTTGACTCACAGCCTATGTGAATGTGAGTGGGAATGTTTGCCTTTGTCTGTTGGCTTGTAATGGCGGCGGCAATCACTGTGGGGCTGGACTTGTTGCCAACATCGTTCTGCACAATCAGCACAGGTCGTACACCGCCTTGTTCAGAGCCCACCACAGGACTTAAATCTGCATAATATATATCTCCGCGTTTTATGTTCATACTTCACACTCCGAAGTTCATTTGCTAATATTTTTGCCACAGTAAAAAGCCTTTATACCGCAACACTATATTTTATTTCGCAAACGATGATTGTGTGAAAGGGATGAACACAAAAGAAAAGACTGCAATAAATGCAGTCTTATTTATATACTATATTTGTCTTTTGATATTTTTCTGTAAGCTCAATTTGTCCTTTCAAACCCTCTGATGCATAAACATTTTTGTCCTTGTCAAGTATGATGTACTCAAAATCAGGGATATGAGAATGAAGATTTTCAGCGTATTCTGTCCCTCCTACAAACACAGCGGTGGAAAGAGCATCGCACAAAGCACCGTCTTTGCCTATTATAGTTACAGACACAGCATCACTGTCGGAAGGTTTGCCGGTTTCCGGGTTTATTATGTGGTGATAAACAGTTCCGTCTTTTTCGAAATTACGCTGGTATGCACCCGAGGTAATCACAGAACATTCTTTGGTGATGACAGTAATAAAAGGTTCATTTGCATCAGGGTGGCGTATACCTATAATCCAGTTTTCACCATCAGGCTTTTCGCCGAAGGTACGGATGTTTCCGCCCAAGGAGATAATCCCATACTCTGCACCGGCAGCCTTCATAGCGTCTGACGCCTTATCGGCAATGTATCCCTTTGCAATTCCGCCTAAATCAAGTGCACAGTCTTTTGTTATACATATATAGTTATCACTGCCAAGAACGACCTTATCAACTCCAGATTTATCAAGAACGGCTTTCAAATCTTCGTCAGATGGTACGTTATATTCCTTTGCGGTAAATCCCCAGAGTTTCAGTACATTATAAAGAGTGATATCAAAATTTCCCTCGGTTATGGTATGAAGATTAACAGCTTTTTCAGTAAGTGCATATACATCCTCGCTGACTTTTACAAATTCATCCTGTGAGGCATTTATCCTGTATATATCGCTGTCAGTATCAGTGACAGAGAAAAGTTTCTCCAGAGCATAAATTTCAGCCTTTGCACTGTAGACAGCTTCTGTTGCTTTGTCTCCGTAAGCGGTAATATCAATCACCGTATCCAAAGCGAATATCTGTGCGGACTCTTTCTTTTCGGAGCTTGCGGTACATCCTGCAAAAGAAAAAATCAAACCGATAAGTGCAGAAACAATTATGAGGTTGTAAAATGTTTTTTTCATAGAATCACAATCTTATATTTTTATCGTTTTATAATTTTATCATACAGGCAAATACTTTGCAAGGTGCTCAAAAAAAGAAGACACCGCATAAAAGGTGTCTTCTTGATAATTCAAAGTAAAGTTATATTCCCAGCAACATTCTCTTTTTGATGTTGAATTCTTCTTCGGTGATAATTCCTGCATCAAGAAGCTTTTTCAGCTCCTTCAGTTCTTCTATGTAATCTGTGCCGTTTGAGTTATCTTGCTGACTACCAGAAGCACTGATAGCTTGCTTGATGTTTTCAACCCACTCTCTGCCGTGGTAAACGACAAACTTATGAGAGCGCTCATTTGTTGTTACAAGAATCTGCTGTGATATTAACATATTTGCAACGACCTGAACATCAGTAATGTCAGCAAGTTCAATTCTTACTTCCTGATCACCGACATTAAAAGCATGAGCACTGAAAGAAAGACTTTTATTTGTAAGCAGTAATTTACCGCCTGCTGATGTAGGACCGGTGAAGTAATTAGCCAATCCCAAGGTGATTGGTCTTTCACCTTTTCCCAACAGTCTGCCGAATACATAAACACCCGGGTGCTTTCCTGAATTGTCGTCAGAACTTTCGGGAAGCTCAATTTTAACTGAGTTGAAGTCTTTATACTTTTCGTTGGAGATAAATATGTAGCTTCCGCAATACTCGCATTTATAGTTTGCAGGGTTATAGTTTGCTCCGCAGTTAGGACAGTTTGATGCGCTGAAAAACATAAAAAAGCCTCCTTTTTATTATAAGAATAATTATATATTACATTTGACGTGATTTCAATAAGTATATTTACAAATTATAAAAATAAATTAGTTAAACACAGTAAATAAAAAAGGATACCAAAAGGTATCCGTTGTGATATAGCGCGGGCAGTGGTTCTGAAGAATCAAAAGTTAATTGCACTTTCGTTTGTGGTATGGTTTTATATATGCATAATATTAATAAGTATAAGCCAGGAAAGACCGTAATATGTGATAACAGCCACAAGGTCGTTTATTGTTGTAATAAGTGGACCTGATGCAACAGCAGGATCGACACCTATCTTCTGAAAGAAAAGCGGGATTACAGTACCTGCAAAAGCAGAAATTGCCATAGCCGCAATCATTGAGGTGCCTAAACAACCGGAAACGCTGAAAGCTAAAAAAGGTCCGTTGCCTGTCAGGCACAGATATCCGCCTATTGCAGCAAAGGAAAGTATTCCTAAAATAGCACCGTTTATAAATCCGATACGGCATTCTTTGAAAATAAGGGACGCTTTTTTTCTGCCTGACAGATTTTCGTCTGCAAGCACTCTTATGGCAACAGCCAGGGATTGAGTGCCTACGTTGCCTGCCATATCAAGAATAAGCGACTGAAAGCACATAATAACAGGTAAGTGTGCAACAATTGATTCAAATAGTCCGACAGTGGCGGAAACTCCTGTACCCAGCAAAAGCAAAAATAAAAGCCAAGGCAGCCTTTTCAGTATGCTTTTGTTAACAGGTTCGTAGAGGTCAAAGTTTACCTCATCGCAGACAGCTTCTGCAGATGTCTTAGGGGCAGTTTTTGCTGGCTCTTGTGTTTGTGCAACGGTAAATAAACCGAGCTTTCTTAAAATCTTGTTCATTGTGAGTGCCTCCTTTACACAGTTTGTTGCAAAGGCGGTATATGTTATCCCACTCAAAAAGGGCATAAAAATACCACTGTCAGTGGTAAACATTGCTACACCGCCTTAAAAGCTTGTGTAGTGCCGTAAATACACAGACAATGGCTCTCTATACTATAAAAATGCAGAGTTAAACCGCAGACAGTGCATAGCCGTCTGCAAAATCAGAGTATAAGAAAACCTTTGCTGTACTTCGACTACTACTGTCCATGGTTTCACCTCGCATTCGTTAATTACTGCACGCATTGTAGCACAGTAGATTATTAAATACAACCCCTTAAGTGATTTTTTCGCAATTGTCTCAAAAAACAAACGATAAATGTTATATTTTAGTTGTATTTTCACCTTGCGGTATCCCTTATTCTATGGTGCGAGTGACGTCAGTTTAATAGGGGAGAAAACTCATACCGCGTTTATTGCGGTGTGCTTATAGTCAGAAGAGCATCAACGCTCTCCCTAAAAACAGTCCGCAGGACTGTTTTTGCCTGCGTCTCGGTAGAAGCCTGTGCCTTGGCACGGTCGCCTCAAGTCCCGTCACACTCACAACAACAAAGAAAAAAGGGATACCTTGCGGTATCCCTTATCCTATGGTGCGAGTGACGGGACTTGAACCCGTACGCGTTGCCACACACGCCCCTCAAACGTGCCTGTCTGCCTATTCCAGCACACTCGCGTCTTTTTTCAAGTGCTCCGCTATTATAACACTTGAGAATGAGTTTGTCAACTGTATTTTTCATTTTTTTGCAGAAATTTTGTCAGCACTTTTCAAAGTTCCCATTAATACTGCATTTTTGAAGAAAACATTAATTATTCACTTTATATATGGTGTTGTTTTTTCTTGAAATGCCTAATCAGGATAAAAGTCGGAATTAATAAAATAATTTTATTTTTTCTATTGACATCATTAGATTAAAGTGCTAAAATGTACTCAAATTTTTACAGGAGACCATTAGTTATGAGCAGAAATTACTTTGCAGCATATTACTTTTACTTTTACTTTTTTAGCCTTGCCTAAATAGTAGAAGTGATTTGAGCTGCAAATTTTCTGGTAATGACTTTTTCGGATATCGATAATGTCACCGCAGTGAACAATCACTGCGGTGTTTTTTATTTTATCCGCGGCCTTACACAAACGGAGGTATTTTTATGATTGCAGTACTTAAAAACGGTGTTGAAAAACTTCAGCAGGAAAACCTTATCAACTGGCTTGAGGGAATGGACCTTAAAGTTCACGTTTCTGAGGGTGAGTATCATACTGTTTTAGGACTTATCGGTGATACAAGCAAGGTGGATATGGACCTGCTCGAAGGTCTTGAGATTGTTGAATCCGTCCGTCGAATCAGCGAGCCCTACAAGAAAGCAAACCGTAAATTCTTTGATGATGACACTGTAGTTGATGTTTCGGGCGTTAAAATCGGCAAGGGACACTTTGCGATGATTGCAGGACCATGTTCCATAGAAAGCGAAGAGCAGATTATTCTGGTTGCACAGAAAGTAAAGGCTGCAGGAGCAAACATTCTTCGCGGTGGTGCTTTCAAACCCCGCACATCACCCTATGACTTCCAGGGCCTCAAGGCTGACGGTATCGAACTTCTTCTGAAAGCTAAAGAAGTTACAGGACTTCCTATTGTAAGCGAGATTATGAACGCAAACCACCTGCCTTTGTTTGAAGGCGTTGATATGATTCAGGTCGGTGCACGCAATATGCAGAACTTTGAGCTTCTCAAAGAGCTTGGAAAAACAAACAAGCCTATTCTTCTCAAACGCGGTCTTGCAAATACTCTTAAGGAACTTCTAATGAGTGCCGAGTATATTATGGCAGGCGGTAACGAGAACGTTATCCTTTGCGAACGCGGTATCCGTACCTTTGAAACATACACCAGAAACACACTGGATATTTCTGCTATTCCTTCTCTTAAGGAGATGACACATCTCCCTGTTATTATTGATCCCTCACACGCTTGCGGACATTCCCGCATGGTACCTTCTCTTGCATACGCAGCTACAGCCTGCGGTGCAGACGGACTTATCATTGAGGTTCACAACGACCCCAAAAATGCAATGTGTGACGGTGCACAGTCTCTTACCTTTGACCAGTTCGAACAAGTGACAAGTAAGGTAGCTGATATCCGCAAGGTAATCGGCTGATTGTAGATTGATTTTCAGTAGTTTATACTCTTTACAGGAGTGATAAGTAATGCAAACTATCGGCATAGTAGGGTTAGGTCTTATCGGAGCTTCTATGGCAAAAAGTGCAAAAAAACGCACGAAAGTTAAGATATATGGCTGCGATATTGACCGAAGCGTAACAGAGTACGCAGTACTTTCGGGTATTGTAGACGGCAGATTAACCTCGGAAACAATAGGTGAGTGTGACACAGTGTTTGTGTGCCTTTACCCCGAGGCTTGTGTTGAGTACATAAAAAACAATGCAACACTCTTTGCAAAGGAAACTTTAGTTATTGATTGTGCAGGTGTAAAACGCAGTGTGTGTAAGCCTTGCTTTGAACTTGCACAGGAGCACGGCTTTCATTTTGTAGGCGGTCACCCTATGGCGGGTACACAGTATAGCGGAATCAAATATTCCAAGGACACTATGTTTCATAATGCTTGTTTTGTTCTTGTTCCTCGCCATGGCGAGGACGTGGAACTTATTGCAAGAGCAAGGGAAGCAGTGATTTCTGCAGGTTTTTCAAGAGTTTCCGTAATGACTGCAGAGCGTCACGATGAACTTATTGCATACACTTCTCAGCTTGCACACGTTGTATCAAATGCCTATGTAAAAAGTCCAAGTGCTAAATCTCACAAAGGTATTTCTGCAGGCAGTTACAAGGATTTAACCCGAGTTGCATATCTTAACGAGAATATGTGGACCGAACTTTTTATGGATAACAGGGATAATCTTTTGCGTGAGATAAACGGATTGATTGAGAACCTCAGCAAATATTCTGAAGCCTTGGAAAACGAAGACAGCGAGAAACTCAGAGAGCTTCTGATTGAGGGTAAAACTGCAAAGGAGATGGCAGAATCGTGAGAAAAGTAAATATCGACCTGCACGAAGGCTATACGGTTTATATAGAAAAAGGCATTATAGATAACTGTGCAGACTATATTGAAAATATTTGCAAAGGCAGACGTGCTGTAATAATCTCAGATTCCAACGTAGCACCATTATATGCAGACAGGGTTATGAACAGTCTTAGCTCAAAAGGATTTCAGGTTTCCCTTTTTACAGTAAAGGCAGGGGAGGAGTCCAAAACTCCCGAAAATCTTATTAAGGCTGCTGATTTCTGTGTAGAATCAGGACTAACAAGAGCTGATGTGATTGTTGCCTTGGGCGGTGGAGTTATCACCGATATGGCAGGACTTTGCGCAGCTCTCTATCAGCGGGGTGTTGCAGTTTGCCAGATTCCCACATCTTTGCTTGCAATGGTGGATTCTTCTGTGGGCGGTAAAACCGCAGTGAACCTCAGCCGGGGAAAAAATATGTTCGGTGCTTTCTATCAGCCTTCAATGGTGCTTTGCGACAGTCTGGTGCTTTCTACGTTGCCCGAGTGTGAGTTTTCTAACGGTATGGCAGAGGTAATTAAGTATGCTGTGCTTAAAGCAGGCAGAATAAAAGAAATTCTTGATAATGAAAATTTAGAAGAAAACCTTGACGAACTCATAGAAGAGTGTGTTAAAATAAAAAAAGAATATGTTTGTGAAGATGAGTTTGACACAGGAGCACGCCAGTTCTTAAATTTAGGTCACACAGTCGGACACGCTATTGAGCGATTGAGTAACTTTGAGGTTGCTCACGGCAACGCTGTGGCACAGGGAATGTGCGTTGTTGCAAGAGCCTGTGCAAAGGAAGGCTTGTGCGAGCCGCTTGTGGCTGAAGATATTGAGAAGCTCTGCAAAAAGTTTTCACTTCCCACTTCTGTTTCAATGGACGCTGAGGAGCTTTTCAAGGCAGCTATGTCTGACAAAAAACGTATGGCAGAGGAAATCACTCTGGTGCTTGTGCACTCCTTTGGTGATTGCTTCCTTTACAAAACACAAATGGATTGTTTCGGTAATATTTTACATAAGGGATTGGAAGAGAATATATGAATGTAACGGTTTATCCCGAAAAATTGCAAGGTGAAATAAGAGCTATTCCCTCAAAGTCTATGGCACACAGACTTTTGATTTGTGCGGCTATGTCTGAGGGTACAACCAGAGTAAGATGCAATGCCTCCTCTGAGGATATAGATGCTACGGTTTCCTGTCTCAGGGCAATGGGCAGCAATATTGTCAGAATCGGTAATACATACCTGGTGCCCAAGGTAACGGTGCACCCCGGTCAGAGTGTTGAGCTTGACTGCAATGAAAGCGGTACAACCCTGAGGTTTATGATGTGCATTGCCGCCGGACTGGGACTTTGTGTTCGGTTCAAAGGTTCAGACAGACTTTTTGAACGCCCGCTTTCTCCTCTTTCTGAGATTTTGGTTGAGCACGGTATTGTAATTACCCGTGATAACGCAAACCGTATCATTCAGAGCGGCAGGGCATACCCCGGCGATTATTCCATCAGAGGTGATGTGAGTTCTCAGTTTATAAGCGGACTTCTGCTTATGCTTCCTCTTTGCGGAGGCGGCAGTGTAGAGGTTACAGGTGAGTTCGAGTCAAAACCTTATGTGTCACTTACTGTAAACGCCCTTACCGAGTCGGATGTGAAAATTGAAAACACCGACAGAAATTACAAGGTTTACGGCAGATATGATTTGCGTGACTGTGCTGTGGAGGGCGATTGGTCAAACTCAGCTTTCTGGCTTTGTGCCTGTGTCTTAGGCAGCAGTATTACAGTTACGGATTTGGATTTGGATTCTCTGCAGGGAGACAAAGATGTTATCCGCGTTCTTTCAGACTTCGGTGCAGAGATTATTACTGACAGAAACAAAGTGACCTGCAGGGGTAAGGCTCTTACAGGTTGTGAAATAGAAGTTCACGATATTCCCGATTTAGTTCCCGTGCTTTCGGTTGTAGCTGCTTGTGCAAAGGGTACAACGGTTATCAAAGGTGCAAAAAGGCTCAGACTTAAAGAAAGCGACCGCCTTGCAACTGTGACAGAAATGATTAACAACTTAGGCGGTAATGCGAAAGTTGAGGGTGACCTCCTTATTATAGAGGGCGGAGCTCTCAAAGGCGGAGAGGTTTCAGCCTGTGGCGACCACAGAATTGCAATGTCTGCGGCTATAGCCGCCACAAACTGCAGTTCTGAGGTGGTAATCACAGGGGCAGAGGCTGTGTGTAAATCCTATCCCGATTTCTTTGAGGCAATGAAAACTCTTGGCGCAAAAATTCAGGTGGAGGAATAATTATGTCAGCTACCTTCGGAAACAAAATTAAAGTTACACTTTTTGGTCAGTCTCACGCACAGGCAATAGGTGCAATTGTGGACGGCGTGCCTGCAGGATTCTTTATAGATGAAGAAAAACTTGCATGTTTTATGGACAGACGCCGTGCAAAAGACGAGCTTGCCACTCCTCGCAGAGAGGCAGACAAGGTTATTATTAAGTCAGGTGTTGTGGACGGTCTCACCTGTGGTGCACCCCTTTGCCTGATGATTGAAAATGGGGATACAAGGTCACAGGATTATAAAAATGTGCAGAGTGTTATGCGGCCCTCACATTCCGACTTGGCAGCGTTTATCAAGTATGCAGGACAGAACGATGTTCGCGGCGGCGGTCAGTTTTCGGGCAGGCTCACGGCGGCTATGTGTGCCGCAGGTTTTATCTGCCTTGAAATTCTCAGAGCAAAAGGGGTAGAGGTTGTATCCCATGTAAGCAGAATCGGAGAAGTTTCAGACGAACCCCTGAATTCACTCAGAACCGATGAGGATGTTAACAAAAAACTTCTTTTATCTTCTTTCCCCGTAATCAGTGAAGAAGCAAAGGAAAAAATGCGTGAGCAGGTCCTCAGAGCAAAGTCACAGGGAGATTCTGTAGGCGGTGAAATTGAGTGTGCCGTTTATAATCTGCCTAAAGGCTTGGGAAGTGATTTCTTCGGTGGGCTTGAAGCTCTCATTGCCTCGGCAGTATTCTCAATTCCTGCGGTCAAAGGCTTGGAATTCGGTGCAGGCTTTGAGTATGCAAAGATGTCAGGCTCCTGTGCAAACGACCCCTTTATACTTAATGATAAGGGTGAGATTGTAACAGAAACAAATAATTGCGGCGGAATACTGGGCGGTATTTCATTTGGTATGCCTCTTGTGTTCAGAGCGGCTTTCAAGCCTACACCATCTATTGCAAAGGCACAACGAAGTGTCAATTTGACAGATAACACAGAAACAGAGCTTGTAATACACGGCAGACACGACCCCTGCATAGTTCCCAGAGCTTGTGCTGTTCTTGAAGCTGTTACAGCCATAGCCCTTGTAAATGCAGACGGATTTATCATATAAACCGTACCTTTATTATAAACAGACAGGAGATTATACTTATGAGTATGGAAGAATACAGACAGGAAATAGATAAAATTGACGAGGAACTTGTTAATCTTTTCAATAAACGTATGGGAATAATCAAAGAGGTAGCAAGCTACAAATCCCAGTCAGGCACACCTCTTTATGACGGAGAGCGTGAGCGTCAGCTTATCGGCAGAGCTGCAGAGCGTTCTTCAGAAGATACAGAGCTTTACACAAGAGTTTTGTTTTCAACTCTCACAAACGTAAGCCGTGCTTATCAGAGCAGGATTATGAACAAAGATAAAAAGCTTGCAGATACAATTTCAACTGCACTTGAAACCACTCCCAACCTTTTCCCTGAGCGTGCAATAGTTGCTTGTCAGGGTACTGAGGGTGCATATTCTCAGCACGCCTGCGAGAAAATTTTCAAACTTCCGCAGATTATGTATATGGGTAGCTTTGAGGCAGTTTTCAAAGCTGTTGATTCAGGTTTGTGCCGTTACGGAATTCTGCCTTTGGAAAACAGCACAGCAGGTTCTGTGAATATGGTATATGATTTGATGTCACAGTATAAATTCTATATTGTACGCAGTGTGCGTTGCCGAATTAATCACGCACTTCTCTCAAAGGCAACAAGCCTTTCTCAGGTAAAGGAAATCTGGTCTCACGAGCAGGCAATTGAGCAGTGCTCACAGTTCTTGGCTTCTCACAAAGAAATCAAGGTTGTGCCTTATCAGAACACTGCCGCTGCCGCAAAAGCGGTTGCAGAAAGCGGCAGAAAAGATGTAGCGGTTATTGCTTCTCCTGATTGTGCCGCTCTTTATGGCCTCAACGCTCTCAGACACAATATCCGAGACAATGCTTCCAATGATACAAGATTTATCTGTATCTCCAAGAATTTAGAGGTTTATCCCGGTGCAGACCGCACAAGCATCAAGCTTACTCTGCCGCACAGACCCGGTTCACTCTATCATATTCTTGCAAGATTCTTTGCTTCGGGTATTAACCTTGTAAAGCTCGAAAGCCGACCTTTACCCGGTTCAGATTTTGAGTTTATGTTTTATTTCGATGTTTCTGAATCTGTGTATTCTCCTGTGCTTTCAACCCTCCTGTGCGAGCTTGAAGCAGAAACAGAAGACTTTGAATATATGGGAAGTTACACGGAGCTTGTGTGATTCTTATGGATTTTGTAAAAGGTTTTTCAGGTAAAAAATACGGACTTTTGGGCGAGCATCTTTCTCACAGCTTTTCGCCTTTGATTCACAAAAGTCTTGCTGATTATCAGTACAATCTTTATGAGGTAGAAAAGGAAGATTTAGCACAGTGGGTAAAGAATAACGACCTTGCAGGCTTCAATGTTACCATTCCCTACAAACAAGAGATAATGAAGTATTGTGCAGAGGTCAGCCCTCAGGCTCAGCTTATTGGTGCCGTAAATACAGTGGTAAGACGTCCGGACGGTACGCTTTACGGTGATAATACGGATTATTACGGCTTTGAATATATGCTCTCTATGCTGTCTTTGGACATAAAAGGAGAAAAAGCCTTGGTGCTTGGCTCCGGCGGTGCTTCAAAAACCGTACAGGCTGTGCTTAAAAACTTCGGTGCACAGGTGATAGTTGCAAGCCGTACAGGAGAGTGTGACTATACTAATATTCATCTGCACAGTGATGCTTTGCTTATAGTCAACACAACCCCTGTGGGAATGTATCCCGAAACAGGCAAGGCTTTAATAAATCTTTCTCAGTTTCCTCAGTGTAAGGGTGTTTTTGATGTTATCTATAATCCTGCAAAGACTGAGTTGCTTTTGCAGGCAGAGACTATGGGAATACCTTTTATAAACGGACTTTCTATGCTTGTGGCACAGGCAAAGAGAGCGGCAGAGGTTTTTACTGACAGCGTGATTGCTGATGAGGTTATAGAGAAAATCCGCGTAAGTGTTGAAAAGAAAACTATAAATGTGGTTTTGGTTGGAATGCCTGGATGCGGTAAATCCACAGTAGGAAGATTGGTAGCAGATAAGCTCTCGCGTCCCTTCTTCGATGCAGACGAAGAAATCAAAAAAGCTACAGGCAGAACACCTGCTGAGATTATTACCGAGGACGGAGAAAGAGCTTTTCGCTTAGTAGAAACCCAGGTGCTCAGAAATCTTTGCAAAGAAAGCGGTATGGTGATTGCCACAGGTGGCGGAGCTGTTACAATAGAAGAAAATTACAATATAATCCGTCAGAATTCAGTGGTAATATTCATAAAAAGAAATATAAATCTTCTTTCCAGAGATGACAGACCTCTCTCTACAGACCTTGCGGCAATGTATGAAAAACGTCTGCCTATGTATCAGGCTTTTTCACACAAAACAATTGACGGTGATTATGACGCGAGTGATGTAGCGGAAAGAGTAATTACTGCGTTTTCGGAGGTGCTCAATGAAAATTAAAATTATCAATGGACCGAATCTTAATATGCTCGGTATCCGTGAGCCCGATATTTACGGCAAACAGACCTACGAGGATTTAGTAGCTTATGTTACTGAGGTTTGCGCTTTGAATAACGTTGAGTGTAATGTGTATCAGAGTAACCACGAGGGTGACATTGTTACAGAAATTCAGAATTGCTACGGTGAATATGACGCTGTCGTTATAAATCCTGCGGCATATACCCACACAAGCGTTGCTATCCTTGATGCTCTCAAAGCGGTGGCTTTGCCCACAGTTGAGGTGCATCTTTCAGAAGTGAACGAAAGAGAAAGCTTCAGGCGGATTTCTTTTGTTTCCCTATATGCACAAAAGGTTATTACAGGCAAAGGCTTTGAAGGCTACAAGGAAGCCGTGGAGTATCTTTGCAGTGAATATAAAGATTAACTCAGAGCGGTTTGTACATTGGTGCAGACCGCTTTGTTAACTTTGTTTGAACTTTTCTCAGCTTTCTTGACTTTGAGTTCTTATATGGCTAAAATAGTAGTGTTGTTTTAGGAATTTTTTACGTTTACGGAGGCATAAATATGGCAAAAAAGCAGTTCAAAACCGAGTCCAGAAAAATGCTGGATATGATGATTAATTCGGTTTATACCAACAAGGAAATCTTTTTGAGGGAGCTTATCTCCAACGCGTCCGATGCCATTGACAAGCGTTATTTCCGCTCACTCACAGATTCATCCGTAGGACTTCCCCGTGAGGAGTATGCAATTACCATTACTGTTGACAAGGATGCACGTACCATTGCAATCTGCGACAACGGATGCGGTATGACCGATAAAGACTTGGAGCAGAATTTAGGTACAATTGCACATTCGGATTCCGGTGAGTTCAAGTCTGATAACAAGGATGATAACATAAGTATTATCGGTCAGTTTGGTGTAGGTTTCTATTCAGCGTTTATGGTATCTTCAAAGATTGTTGTCACCACCCGTGCTCTGGGTTCAGAGGTAGCTTATTGTTTTGAATCCGAGGGTGTGGACGGCTATACTATCAAAGAGACTGAAAAAGATTCCTTTGGCACAGAGATTCTGATGTATCTCAAAGAGGATGCAGAAAACGAAACCTATTCTGAGTTTATGGATGCATACCGCATACAGGGACTTATAAAAAAATACTCCGACTACATCCGTTATCCTATCCGTATGGATGTTGAAACCTCAAGACCTGTAGAGAATAGTGAGACAGATGAGGGAGCACCTAAGTATGAAACTGTTGTAGAAAACCGCACCTTAAACAGTATGGTACCCATCTGGCACCGTAAGTCAGCAGACGTTTCTGAGGAGGAATATGCTGAGTTTTACAAGGCTCATTTTTATGATACACAGGCACCTTTGCGTACAATCCACGCCCGTATGGAAGGTAACGTTGAGTACGAAATGCTCCTTTTTGTTCCTGCAAACGCACCCTACGACTATTACTCCAAGGATTACGTCAAGGGTATTCAGCTTTACAGTAACGGTGTAATGATTATGGAGAAATGCGAGGACCTTCTCCCTGATTATTTCAACTTTGTTCGCGGTGTTGTGGACAGTGCTGACCTTACTCTGAATATTTCCAGAGAAACCCTCCAGCAGAATTATCAGGTAAAGACCATTGCAAAAAGCATTGAAAAGAAGATAAAAAACGAGCTTCTTAAAATGCAGAAAGAGGACAGAGAAAAGTACGAAACTTTCTTCAAAGCCTTTGGAGCTCAGCTCAAATACGGTGTTTACAGCGACTACGGTATCCACAAGGATGTGCTCCAGGATTTGCTTGTGTTCTGCACAACATCCGGTGAAAGATATGTAACTCTTAAAGAGTATGTTGAGGCAATGCCTGAAAGCCAGAAATCAATTTATTACGCTTTTGCTGATACTCCTGAGCTTGCTTCTCAGCTTCCCCGTACTCAAGCGGTAGTTGAGAAAGGTTTTGACGTACTCTTGCTTTCTGATGATATTGACGAGTTTGCTCTGGGTGCTATCAATATCTATTCCGATAAAACCTTCAAGAATGTAACTGCAGGTGACCTTGACCTGTCTTCTGACGAAGAAAAGGATGCAGTCAAAAAGGCTAACGAGGAAAGTGCTGATATGTTCAGTGCAATGCAGGAGGCTCTTGATGGTAAGGTTAAGGCGGTTCGCTTCAGTTCTTCGTTGGGAGAGCATCCCGTAAGCCTTTCAAGTGAAGGTTATATCTCTGCAGAAATGGCACGTATTCTCAGCAAAATGCCCGGCAATGAGGCTTTTGCAAATGCAGAAATGGCGCTTGAAATCAATATTAACCACAAGCTGTCAGAAGTGCTCAGAGAGATTTTTGCAGAGGATAAGGAGAAACTCACTCTTTATGCAAAAATTCTCTATGCACAGGCTCGTCAGATAAGCGGACTGGAAATTGAAAATCCCGTGGAACTTTCAAATCTGATTTGTCAGCTTATGACTGAATGAAATTTGTGAAAATTAAAGAAAATTAAAGAAAACACAAGAAAACTCCGCCAAAGCAAGGTTGCACTGGCGGAGTTTGACTTTATCTGACTTTGACTTTTACTGACCAATGATGTAGTATTTAGTTAAGGTCAGAGAAAGTCAAAAAGTTTTGATGTTCAGACCAAAATGTAAGTAAACATACAAGAGGTGACAATATGCGACTGAGTGATATGCTGACTGAATATATTATGGATATGATGAAAGCAGAGGGAAATGCCGAAATCAGACGTAACGAGCTTGCAGAGCGGTTTGGCTGTGTTCCCAGTCAGATTAACTATGTTCTCACATCACGGTTTACCCCCGAACAGGGATATATTGTTGAGAGCCGACGCGGTGGTGGCGGATATATCCGAATTACCAGAATAAGAGCAGATAAGTCTACAGCCTTGATGCATATAATTAATTCAATAGGGGAGGAACTTGATAACATTACTGCTCAGGTTATGATTAACAACCTTAAATCTGCGTCAATAATAAACGATGAAGCCGCACGTTTTCTGCTTTCTGCAGGTGCAGAGCGTACCCTTTGTGCGGTGCCGCCGTCACTGCGTGCACAGGTGCGTGCTTCTCTTTTCAAAAATATGCTTATAACATTAATATAAGGAGGAATGGTTTATGAAATGTCAGAAATGTAAAGTAAAAAGCGCTACAACTCAAGTCAAGCGTGTTGTGAACGGAGAGTATGAAGAATATATGCTCTGCGCTGATTGTGCTCATGAAATGGGCTTTGACAACATCTTTGACTCAACAATGCCCGATATGTTCACAGGTTTTATCAAAAGCTTTTTCGGCAATGCTCTGCCTGCCCGTACTCAGGCAAGCCGATGTCCTGTGTGCTCAAGTTCTGCAGGCGATATCAGCAATACAGGCAAGGTAGGCTGCGCTGAGTGTTACAGAGTGTTCTTTACAGAACTTATGCCCTATATAAAAAGAATTCACGGCAACACAACCCATTGCGGTAAATCCCCTGAAAGTCCTGCTTTGTCAGAAAAGTCTGTCGGAGATGATGCAAAAGCTTCTGAAGTTGAAACTCTTAAAGCAGAACTTCAGAAGGCTGTAGAGGAGCAGAATTTTGAGTATGCCGCACAGCTTCGCGACCAAATCAAGGAATTGGAGGGAGAATAAAATGAGTGAACCTGTAGTAATTTCCTCAAGAGTTCGGCTTGCAAGGAATTTAAGAAGTTATCCTTTCCCTTGCAGAATGAATGAAACTCAGCGCACAGAGGTTGTGGATAAAGTGCGAACAGCCATAAATAACTTACCTTATGAGTTTATGTTTGTACTTATGGAAGATATAAATGAGCTTGATGCTGTTGCAATGGTTGAGCGTCATCTTATAAGTCCTGACTTTGCATCCTCACGCAAGGGAACAGCTCTGGCTGTAACAAAGGATGAAAGCATCAGCATTATGATAAATGAAGAGGACCATTTACGGATACAGGTTATCAAGCCCGGACTTTCACTTGTTGATGCTTATGCCATTGCAGATGAGATTGATACAATCCTTAACAGAGAGCTTGAGTTTGCCTTTGATAAACAGCTCGGGTTCCTTACTCAGTGCCCCACAAATCTTGGCACGGGTATGAGAGCAAGCGTTATGATGCACCTGTGTGCCATGGGCGAAAGCCACGCTGTGTCACGTATTGCCGCAAACCTTGCAAAACTTGGATTTGTAATCAGAGGTACTTACGGAGAAGGCTCAGAAGTATCGAGTGCATTGTACCAGCTGAGCAATCAGGTGACCTTGGGTATATCTGAAAAATCAGCTATAGATAATCTTCTTAATATCAGCAATCAGCTTATGCAATCAGAGCTTGCTACCCGTTCAAGACTTATGGAGAGTATGGAGTATCAGGACAAAATAAGCCGCAGTATGGGAATACTGCTGACAGCAAGACTTATTTCCCATGCGGAAGCAGTAAGGCTTCTGAGCAATGTACGCCTTGGTATTACCGAAGGACTGATTGAGGATATAAGTCTTGAAACAGTAGACAGCCTTATGCTGTCAATCCAGCCTGCAAGCCTTATGCGTGCTCAGGGCGAAAAGCTTACTCCTTCTGAGCGTGACAAAGCAAGGGCAAAGCTTATCAGAGAAACTCTGAGATAATTTAATACTCCGTATTTGTGGTCTTTTATATCAGGATACAAGGGTTATTTGGAAGGTAACCTTTTGATTAGTATGAAAGGGATGAAGAATATGTATCACTTCAAAGGATTCACAAAGAAAGCAAACGACGCACTCAATATTGCTATTGCAGAAGCAGGCAATATGGGACACACCTACATCGGTACAGAGCATCTGCTTTTAGCTTTGTATGAAGAAGGAAGCGGTGTTGCCGCAACAGTACTTAATGAGTGCGGTCTGGAATTGAAAATTCTCAAAGAGAAAATAAAAGAAACTATCGGTGTTGGAGAGAGGATTTCTCTTTCTCCCGATGATTTTACACCAAGAACAAAACGTGTTATGCAGACTGCGGTTTTAGCTTCTGCAAAAATCGGACACAACTTCGTGGGCACAGAACATCTGCTGATTGCCATACTTTCAGAAAAAGACAGTTTTGCTGTAAAGTTTCTGGAGGAAGCGGGGATAAACCCTGCAACGGTTATGACTGCTCTGCGTGCAAGTCTCGGAGATGCACAGCAGGGGAGCTTTGCGAATGAAAGCAAGGCCTCAGATGCAGAAAAAATAAACAGTAAAAGCTCTACTCCCAATCTTCTGAAATACGGCAGAGATTTGACAGAAAGTGCAAAAGCCGGAGAAATTGACCCTGTAGTTGGCAGAGAAGAGGAAATATCAAGAGTGCTTCAGATTCTCTCACGACGTACAAAGAACAATCCTGTGCTTATCGGTGAACCCGGTGTAGGTAAAACTGCGGTGGCAGAGGGACTTGCGCTAAAAATCGCAGAGGGTCAGGTGCCTGAACTTCTGCGGGACAAAAAGGTTATCAGCCTGAATCTTACAGGACTAATTGCGGGCACCAAATACCGCGGAGATTTTGAGGAGAGAATCAAGGGGATAATTGACGAGCTGAAGGGTGCAAAGGATGTAATTTTGTTTATTGACGAGCTTCATACCATTGTAGGTGCAGGCTCGGCAGAAGGCTCTCAGGATGCAGCAAATATCCTCAAACCTTCTCTTGCTAAGGGCGAATTTCAGATAATCGGTGCCACAACCCTTGAAGAGTACAGAAAGTATATCGAAAAAGATTCGGCACTGGAACGCAGGTTTCAGCCTGTAAAGGTGGATGAACCCACAAAGGAAGAATCTGTTCTGATACTCAAGGGCCTTCGGGACCGTTATGAAGCACACCATAAGGTGAGTATTCCCGATGAGGCAATAGAGGCGGCGGTGGAACTGTCTTCAAGATATATCGCAGACCGCTATCTGCCTGATAAAGCAATTGACCTTATAGACGAAGCGGCTTCAAGGGTACGACTTTCAAGTCTGACAGAGCCTAAAGAGTTAAAAGAATTGGAAGAAAGAATTGCTCAGCTTGAAAAGGACAAAGCTGAGGCGGTGAACAGCCAGGATTTTGAGCGTGCCGCTAAGCTTCGTGATGAACAGAAAAAGCTTTCTCAGGAACTTTCAGACAGCAAAAAGAAATGGGACGATGAGAAAAAATCAACCTATGCACAGGTAAGTCGGGAAGATATAGCCGAGATTGTTTCCCTCTGGTCGGGGATACCTGTAAAACAGCTGAACGAAGAAGAGTCACAGCGCCTTCTTAATCTTGAAGAAGAGATTCACAAAAGAGTTATCGGTCAGACTAAGGCGGTTGAAGCAGTGGCAAAAGCGGTGAGAAGAAGCCGTTCGGGGCTCAAAGACCCCAACCGTCCCATCGGCTCCTTTATCTTTTCGGGTCCCACAGGTGTGGGCAAAACCGAACTGTGTAAGGCTCTGGCGAGGGCTATGTTTGGCGATGAAAACGCAATGCTCCGACTTGATATGAGTGAGTATATGGAGAAGCACACGGTAGCAAAGCTTATCGGTTCACCCCCCGGATACGTAGGCTATGATGAAGGCGGACAGCTCACAGAAAAAGTCAGAAGAAAACCTTATTGTGTAATTCTTCTGGACGAAATAGAAAAAGCTCATCCTGATGTTTTCAATATGCTTCTGCAGGTTCTTGAAGACGGCAGACTTACAGATTCTCAGGGCAGAACAGTAAATTTCAAGAATACTGTAATTATTATGACTTCAAATGTGGGAGCAAGGCTAATTACGGATAAGAAAGGAACTTTGGGCTTTACCCCCGATACTTCAAAGGAGCAGGAAAATATCAAGTCTGCTGTTATGTCAGAACTCAATAAAGTGTTCCGTCCCGAGTTTCTCAACCGAGTGGATGATATAATTGTCTTCACAA
This sequence comes from Ruminococcus sp., assembly GCA_045593025.1. Classification (GTDB taxonomy): domain Bacteria; phylum Bacillota; class Clostridia; order Oscillospirales; family Acutalibacteraceae; genus Ruminococcoides. Next base: position 29,833 of record JAZNVW010000007.1, read on the forward strand.
AGCTGTCCTCGGAGGAAATAAAAGAGATTACGTCGATTATGCTTGATAATCTGTCGTCAAGACTTTTAGCCTTAGGAACAAAGCTTAAAGTGACTGATGCTGCTTTAGATGCTCTTGCAAAAGAAGGTTTTGATGATGTATACGGGGCAAGACCTTTGCGAAGAGCAATTACAGCAAAGGTTGAAGACCCTCTCTCTGAAAAGCTTCTAAGCGGAGAACTTAAGGATATAAAAGTTATAGTTTGTGATTACAAAGACACCGAATTTATATTTACAGCAGAATAATAACACCGCCATCCGTGAATAAAGACGGGTGGCGGTATTGCTTTTTTAATAAAATATTACTTCTTTATAAAATGCTATTGCAAATTATGACAAAACATAGTAAAATAAAAGTCTATTCAATCAATATACTAAATGGAGATGTTTATTATGAAAAAAATTCTTGCATTCATCCTTGCTGTGATGTGCGTATTATCTCTTGCAGCTTGTAACGGCACAGGTAAAGGTACTTACGACATCGGCAACACAGACAGAGCTAATTACTTCTACAACACATATAATAACTATGTTGACCAGTACGGTGAAGCTGAGTTCAAAGACGGCAAACTCACAGGTGTTGCTGTTACAAGACTTATCGACTTCACTGGTGACGGCGTTTACGAGCTTTATATGGCTTATGCTGACGGCACAGAGGATTATGTAAACAGACAGATGGTTGTTGGTTTCGATTTCGGTGCTGCAATTCTTATCGGTGACACACCCAACGGCAAGACCACAGGCGACGAGATGAACTATAAGTACCTTGAAACAAAGGAAACTGCTGACAAAGAGGGATACTCAATCTGGCTTTACAAGGACAGCGTAAACCGCGGTTATATCGCAGTAGGTGAAGACCTTTCAAAATCTGCTGATTATATTACATACATCCAGACACGCGGTGACGAGAAAATCTACGCATTCCGTACAGAATTCACCGAGATTGACGGTAACGAGCCCAAGGGCGAGTTTGAGAAGATTGACGTTGTAGGTCTTACAGAAGATGACGTAAACGCTATTTTTGCTGAGAATGAAAAAGTGGTAAAGAGCATCAAAGCTCAGACCAAGCTTTCCTGAGCAATCAAACAATAAGTAAAGTCCGTGAACTGTGAAAGTTCACGGACTTTTTATATTTCGGTGTATTTGATTTTTCCTTGTGTAAGATATGCTACCCGTTCAAAACCGCATTCTTTTGCAAGGGATAAGGCATCATCAAAGCCGTAGTCAAGATATCTTTTATCGTGGCAATCTGAGTTTATGATGATGTCACCGCCATAGGTGCGGATAAGGTTCAATAACCGTTTGGAAGGGTAGGGAGCAGTACGAAGTCCCCTTGCCATAGCACCTGTGTTAATCTCAAAGAGAGCACCGCTGCGGCAGAGGTTTTTAACTGCTTCTTCAGAGGCTTTTCTGTATCTTTCGCTGTCCGGATTGAATATACTCTCCTGTTCGCAGAATTTTTCAATCAAATCAAAGTGTCCGATTATATCTGCACCTGTTTTTTCTGCAACCTTGGAAACCGTGCGGAAATAACTTTCAGCAAAAGCATCGCTGTCACCTGCAAAATATTCGTTAATTGCATCAATAACAATCTGTGCTTTGTCGTCAACTGCAATGAGCTTATCACCAACTTTTACGCAGTGCACAGAGCCGATGATATAGTCAAAGCCGTCTTCTTTTTCGCTGTAATAATCCTGTTCAATACCGCAGAGAATTTCAATCTTATCCTTGTACTTTTCTTTGAGTTTCAATATGGTTTCTTTGTATTCCTTTGTGTCGGGAATAAGGCACCAATCTTCACCGTTTAAGGGACTGTGACCGGAAAACCCCAGAACTTCAAAACCTTTTTTTATAGCTTCAAGTACAAGCTCTTCTGCGGTGTCCTTGCCGTCACAAAGTACGGTGTGGGTGTGGTAGTTACACTTTATCATACCATTTTTTCCTGCTTGACTTTGTGGTCGATAACATGGCGGGAAGCAAGCTCGTTTCTGATATCATCAACAGTTATGCCCATCTCAACCATAAGCACCATTACGTGGTATGCAAGGTCAGCAATCTCGTACACGGTTTCAGCTTTGTCGCCTGCTTTACCGCCAATGATAACTTCTGTGCATTCCTCGCCGACCTTCTTGAGGATTTTATCAATACCCTTCTCAAAGAGATAGGTAGTGTATGAACCCTCGGGAAGGTTTTCTTTTCTGCCTTTAAGAAGTGCGTAAAGACCTTCCAGTGAGAAACCCTCAGGCTCCTCACCCTCAAAAAGAAGCTTTGTAAAACAAGAGTCCGTGCCTGTGTGGCAGGCGGGGCCGTCTTTGCGTACTTTTACAACCAGAGCGTCGTTGTCGCAGTCAGCGGTGATGGAAACAATGTGCTGGTAGTTGCCGCTGGTTTCACCTTTGAGCCAGAGCTCCTGCCTTGAACGGCTGAAAAAGCAAGTCAGACCTTTCTCCATAGAAATCTGAAGGCTTTCTTTGTTCATATATGCTAAAGTCAGTACCTTGCCTGTGTCAGCATCGGTAACAATTGCAGGGATAAGTCCTTTTTCATCAAATTTAAGTGTTTCAATATCTATCATTTTTATAACCTCACGTTAATATTATTCTCTTTTAGAACTTTTTTGAGCTGTGGGATTTCAACTTCGCCAAAGTGGAAGATAGAAGCCGCAAGACCTGCATCAACCTTTGGCAGAGTGTGAAACAACTCTACAAAGTCATTTATACAGCCTGCTCCGCCTGATGCAATAACAGGCACGTTAACAGCGTCGGAAACAGCTCTGAGCATTTCCAAATCGAAACCGCCTTTTACTCCGTCTGTGTCAATGGAATTGAGCACAACCTCACCGGCACCTCTGTCAACACAGGATTTAATCCAGCTTATAGCTTCCATACCTGTGTTTTCTCTGCCGCCTTTAGCAAATACTCTGAATACTCCGTCAACGCGTTTTACGTCAGCAGAGATAACCACACACTGGTCACCGTACTTCTGAGCCGCCTGAGTGATAAGCTCAGGGTTACGGATTGCACCCGAGTTTACGCTTACCTTGTCGGCTCCGCACTTGAGCACTCTGTCGAAGTCATCAAGAGTGTTTATTCCTCCGCCTACTGTCAGGGGAATAAATATTGTACGTGCAACCTCACAGAGTATATCCGTAAACAGAGCTCTGCCCTCGGCAGAAGCAGTGATATCATAGAATACAAGCTCGTCAGCACCGTTATCACTGTAATACTTTCCAAGCTCTACAGGAGAGGAAACATCAGAAAGTCCCTCAAAGTTTACACCCTTTACCACACGTCCGTTTCTTACGTCCAGACAGGGGATAATTCTTTTTGTAATCACTGTGCCACCTCAATTGCTTCTTTCAAATCTATAGCACCTATGTAGTATGCCTTGCCGATAATAGCACCGTAAAGTCCCATATCGTTAAGTGTTTTGATATCATTTATGTCAGATACACCGCCCGAAGCTACGAGGTCAATGTTGTACTGTGCTGAAAGCTCTTTATAAAGCTCGTTGTTACTGCCCTGCATAGCTCCGTCACGGGAAATGTCAGTGCAGATAACCGTCTTGACACCTAAGTCCTGCATTTCGCTCAGGAAATCCTGAGCAGAGAGAGCGGATTTCTCTGTCCAGCCCTTAATGGCGACATAGCCGTCTTTGAGGTCAACTCCAACAGCAACCTTGTCACCGAAAAGAGAGAGAGCTTCTTTGAGAAAATCCTTATTCTCTACTGCAGCTGTGCCCAGGATTATTCTGTCAACTCCGCTTTCAATGTAAGCTTTTGCTGTTTCTATAGTGCGGATTCCGCCGCCAACCTCTGTGAAAAGTTCTGTGTTTTCCACAATCTTTCTGATGGTTTCAAGGTTGCCGGGGTAGCCGTTTTTGGCACCTTCCAAATCCACCAGATGCAGATGTGTAGCACCTGCGTCTTCAAACTTTTTTGCAACTTCCAATGGTTCGTTGCTATATATTGTCATCTGGTTGTAGTCGCCTTTGAAAAGGCGTACAGCCTTGCCTTCATATAAATCAATAGCAGGAAAAATTTTCATAATACCCTCGCCTAAATGGTAGTTTCTTATTTGCAGATGTTAACGAATGCACGAAGAATCTTCATTCCTGTTTCTCCGCTTTTTTCAGGATGGAACTGGCATCCCATTACGTTATTCTTTGCAACTGCCGCAGTAAGCTCTTTGCCGTATTCTGTGGTAGCTATAAGAGAATCTTCGCAATTTTGTGCATAGTAGGAATGAACAAAATAAACGCAGTCGCCTTCTTTGATATCTTTTAAGAGGGGAGAACTGTTGTCTGTTTTATGCAGAGCATTCCAGCCGATGTGGGGAATTTTGAGTTCTTCGGGAATAGTGCCCTGCATCGGCACAACCTGACCTTTTAAGAGAGAAAGTCCCTCGTGTTCGCCGTATTCAAAGCTCTTTTCAAAAAGAAGCTGCATACCAAGGCAGATACCCATAAGCGGCTTACCTTTTTCTGCTTCTTCTCTTACAAAGTCATCCAGAGAGTTTTCTCTGAGCTTTTTGATTGCATCCTCAAATGCACCGACACCGGGAAGTATAAGGCCCGAAGCTTTTCTGAGTTCCTCTTTGTCACCTGATACAAAAACCTCTTCGCCAATTGCCTCGAAAGAGGATTTGAGAGAAAAAAGGTTGCCTACGCCGTAATCAATAATACCAATCATCACAGTACTCCCTTTGTTGAAGGAATAGCACCCTGGAGGGCAGGGTCGATGGCTACAGCCTCTTTGAGTGTGCGTGCCAAGGATTTGAACACTCCCTCTGCAATGTGGTGTGAATTAGCACCTGCAAGTTTTTTTACGTGCAGGCTCATAGGGCAATTCCTTACAAAAGCAAGGAGGAATTCCTCTAAAAGCTCTGTGTCAAAGTTTCCGATTTTCTCTGTGGGGAAGCTTACATCAAAGCAAAGGCAAGCTCTGCCCGAAATATCAACGGCTGTGAGTATGAGAGTTTCGTCCATGGGAAGCATCATACTGCCGTATCTTGTAATGCCTCTTTTGTCTGAGAGTGCTTCTTCAAAAGCTTTACCAAGGCAGATGCCTATATCTTCTGCAGAGTGGTGGTCGTCAACCTCTGTGTCACCCTTGCAGTTGAGAGTAAGGTCAAATCTTGAGTGAGAGGCAAAGAGTGTCAGCATATGGTCAAGGAAGCCCACACCTGTATTTATGTCTGATTTACCCTGACCGTCAAGATTGAGCTCTAAAGCTATATCTGTTTCCGCTGTTTTGCGGTTAATAACACTTGTTCTCATTAGTATTCTCCTTTCAGAATCTCGCATAATGCAGAGAGCATACAGTCCATCTGCTCCTTTGTGCCTATGGTGATTCTGTTGAACTGTTTGATTTTGTCTGCTCCAAAGTGTCTTACAAGTATGTGACGCGATTTAAGCTCAAGATAAAGCTTTTCTCCGTCATAACTTCTGTGCTTTGCAAACAGGAAGTTTGCCTTTGACGGGAGTACCTCAAAGCCCAGTTCCTCAAGCTTTTCTTTTGTGTATTCACGTACTCGGATTATTTCCTGACACTTCTCACTGTAGTAAGCCTCTGCATCAACAGTAGCTTCGCCCAATGATGCAGTAAGTCTGTTGATGTTGTAAGGGTTTGTGGAATATTTGATTTTCTCCAAATCAGAGATTATACCCTTTGAAGCAATGGCGTATCCCAGTCTTGCACCCGCCATACAGCGGGATTTTGAGAAAGTGCGTACAACCAGCAGGTTGTCGTACTTTTCGCAAAGGGGATAGGCACTCTCGCCGCCAAAGTCTACATAAGCCTCGTCAATCAAAACCACCGAGTTTGGATTTGACTGTATAATTTCCTCAATCTCCCAAAGGGGTCTTGCGTTTCCTGTGGGGGCGTTGGGGTTTGCAATCACAACAAATTTGCCTTTGTTAAGGTAATCCTTGTAATCAACAGCGAAGTCATCTTTAAGAGGAATTGTCTCATAATCAATCTGATGAAGCTCAGCGAATACAGAGTAGAATCCATAGGTGATTTCAGGGAACACAGCACCGTTATGACCATAAGCCATAAAAGCAAAGTTCAGTATATCGTCAGAGCCGTTGGAAAGATAAATGTTCTCAGGCTTTACATTGTAAAGGTCTGCAAGCTTTGTTTTAAGCCTTGACATTGTAGGGTCTGAGTAAAGTCTGAGGTTTTCTATATCCTTTCTTGAAAGGGCTTCTAACACAGTTGGGGCAGGGGGGAATGGCGACTCGTTTGTGTTGAGTTTTATGTACTCTGTGTCCTTTGGCTGTTCACCGGGTGTGTATTCCTCAAGAGCCTGATAATTCTCTTTTAGGTATCTGCTCATTGTTTAGTCCTCGGTTCTGATTGTAACACTTCTTGCGTGAGCGGTGAGGCCTTCTTTTTCTGCAAAGAAGGCAACCTCCCCGGCTATCTTGTCAAGAGCGTCTTTTGTGTAGTAGGTGTACTGGGTTTTCTTTACAAAGTCATCAACTGAGAGAGGACTTGAAAATCTTGCAGTACCGCTTGTGGGCAGGGTGTGGTTGGGACCTGCATAATAGTCGCCCAGCGCTTCGGGGCAGTTCCTGCCCATAAAGATTGAGCCGGCGTTGTCGATTGCGTCGAGGTAATCAAAGGGATTGTCTACAAGAAGCTCCAAGTGCTCGGGAGCAATCTCGTTTGATATTGCAATAACATCCCTGAGATTTTCTGCAACAATAATCTTGCCGTTGTTATCAATGCTTTCTCTTGCTATCTCAGAGCGTGAAAGCATAGGAATCTGCTTTTCAAGTTCTTCTGACACAGCCTTTGCCAGTTCTTCACTGTCAGTTACAAGTACAGCGGAAGCCATCTTGTCATGCTCCGCCTGAGAGAGCAGGTCAGCCGCCGCGTGGGCAGGATTGGTGTTTTTATCAGCTATAACAAGAATCTCGCTGGGGCCCGCAATCATATCGATGGATACAAGTCCGAAAACCTGTCGTTTAGCCTCTGCAACAAAGGCATTGCCGGGGCCTACAATTTTGTCAACTTTGGGAATGCTCTCTGTGCCGTATGCAAGAGCAGCAACTGCCTGAGCACCGCCTACCTTGAATATTCTGTCAATGCCTGCAATCTTTGCTGCTGCAAGGATAACGGGGTTAACCTTGCCGTCTTTTGAAGGAGGGGTTACCATTACTATTTCCTTACAGCCTGCAATCTTTGCAGGAATACTGTCCATAAGCACGGTGGAAGGATAAGCGGCGGTGCCTCCCGGCACGTAAAGACCAACCTTTTCGATAGGTGTAATCTTCTGACCTGTTACAACGCCTTCTTTGTCGTTGATTATAAAGCTGGTGCGAACCTGCTTTTGATGGAAGTTTCTGATGTTTTTGGCAGCATTTCTGAGTATATCAAGAAATTTAGGTTCTACTGCCTCAAAAGCCTCATCAATTTCATTCTGTGAAACCTCAAGAGTGTCAAGGTCTGCGCCGTCAAATTTCAGGTCGTACTCAAATACTGCTTTGTCGCCCTTTGCACGCACGTTTGCAATAATATCGGTAACAATGGCGGTAACATCAATTTTCTGTTCCTGACGGGCAAAAAGCTCGTCTTTTGAGATTTCACCGTATTTCATTATCTTAATCATTTGCGTTTCCTCACTTGTTCTTCAAGTCCCTGACGAATAGCCAGAATCTCTGAGTTCTTGAATTTGTAGCCTGATTTATTAGCAATCAGGCGGGCACTTATGGGCACAATGGTGTCCACAACCTCCAAGTCGTTTTCCTTAAGGGTTGTGCCGGTTTCCACAATATCAACAATTACATCAGAAAGACCGAGGATAGGTGCAATCTCAATGGAACCGTTGAGTTTGATGATATCAATATCACGGCATTTTTCGTTGTAGAAGGTTTCTGCTATGTTGGGGAATTTTGTTGCAACTCTGAGAGTTCTTCCTTTAGGGTCGCGGAAGTCCTTTTTAGCGGCTACAGCCATACGGCATTTGCCCATATCCATATCCAGAAGTTCGTAAACATCAGGTTCATACTCAAGGAGAATGTCCTTGCCTGCTACACCGATGTCGGCGGCACCTCTTTCAACATAAATTGCTACGTCAGAGGGTTTTACCCAGAAGTAGCGCACACCCTTTTCGGGATTTTCAAATATCAGCTTACGGTTTGTTTCTTCAATGGAGGGACACTCAAAGCCTGCTTCCTTGAAGTAACTGTATACTTTTTCGCCAAGTCTGCCTTTGGGCAGGGCAACATTAACCATTGTCTTCAAGTGTCAAGCCTCCTTTTGCCAGTTTCATAATTCTTCTTGCTTTTATGCTTTTGGGTTTCTGAGTGCATACAAGGACTGAACCTTCCTTTGACAGTTCATCAACTGTCTGTGTAAGAGTTAAAGGGTCTGCATCCTCAGAATAAAGAAGTACGCAGTCTATGTCATAGTCCTTTTGGTCGGATTCCATCTGCTCCAGAAGGTCGAGGTAGAGTGCAAAGCCGATAGCTCCGCTGGTTCTGCCCATTTTCTTAAGTAACTTGTCGTACTGACCGCCTGAGAGAATGCTGGTGGGAACACCTTCAATGTAGCCCTTGAACACTACGCCTGAATAGTACTTCATATCGTTGCCGACAGAGAAATCAAGGGTAACGCGTGAGGAATAACCGCTGTGCTCAATGATACTGCACAGAGTGCTCAGTTCTTCAAAAGCTTCTTTTTCTTTTTCTGTATCAAGCAGGGGAGCAACAGCAGAAAGCACTGTTTTTACGTTAGCGCAGTTCTCAACAAGTGCACAGAGTTTTCTTGTGTTAGCTTCGTCAACGCCTTCTTCTTCACAGATTGCATAAAGCTCGTGGGTGTTCTTCTGATGCAGGCAAGCGTGAGCCTTGGCCTTGCCGTCGTGAGAAAGCCCGCTGCTGTCCAAAATCGCGGCAACCAGACCCATATGAGAAATGTCAAGTACGTAACTGTCTGAGATAAGAGCAAGGCTCTTCACAGCCAGAAGCACAACCTCTGCTATATCGTAGCTGTGCAAATCACCGATGCATTCAAGTCCTGCCTGCATAATCTCCTTGAAGCTGTTGCTTCCTTTGGAAACTCTGTAAACATTCTCGTTGTAATAAACCTTCTGCACGGTATTAGGTTTGTCAGCGGAGTTTTTGATGATAGAAAGGGTAACGTCAGGCTTGAGTGCCATAAGTCTGCCGTTTCTGTCTGTAAATGTGATAACCTCGTCTGATACAAGGAAGTCCTTGTTTTTTACGTAAAGGTCGTATTCTTCAAATCGGCTCATCTTAAACTGTGAGTAGCCGTATTTGCTGTAAAGACTTCTGAGAGTGAAAATAGCACGCTCGTCGTTTTTGATGATTCTGTCGTTACTGAGCATCGGGGACATTTCCTTTCAATTTAAGTCTTTCAATAGCTGTGCGGTATCCGCCCGAGCCGTAGTTAAGACACTTGTTAACCCTGCAGATTGTTGCTGTGCTCACACTTGTCTTTGTGTTTACTTCCTGGTAATTCTGTCCTTCGTGAAGAAGTCTTGCTACCTGAAATCTCTGGGCAATTTCCTTGATTTCTTTGATGGTGCAGGCATCCTCAAAGAACATATAGCATTCGTCGATGTCCTTGAGAGAGAGTATTGCCTCAAAGAGAGCGTCAATCTCAGAACTCTGGAATTTACTCATAAAAACAATCCTTTCTGTCAAAACTTACAGGTGTATATAATATATGATTATATACTAACTAATAATATGCTTGCCATTTTACCACTATATCACGCTAAAGTCAAGGCTTAAAATCTACTTTTGAGAAACTTGTAGTCTATATAGATACTTCCAAAGAAACTGCAAAGAAATATGTTTATATTACACAAAAGACCTGAGGATGATGCATACCTGCTCTTGTGTGCAGAGTGCATAAATCCTCAGGTTATCTTTTGTGCAGTATATACTTATAAAATAACAGGAATACTTTTGTCAATGACAATAGAATCGGGAGTTACAATGCAGTCGTATGCAAGTATTTTTACCCCGTATTTTTGTGCTTTTCTCAATGCATCCCCGAAGGCTTTGTGTGTTTCGTCATTGGGAGAAAGATGAAACACGCCTTTCATTTGCACTACGAATAAAATATAAGCATTGAAGCCTTCTCTTGTGCATTGTATAAGCTCTTCTATGTGCTTTACTCCACGCTCTGTAGGAGCATCGGGGAAGAGGGCAGAGCCGTTTACTTCCTGAGTAACTCCTTTGACCTCCAGAAATATTTTGTCCTTACCGTCTTCAATGAAAAAATCAAACCTTGACAGACCGTGGCTGACCTCTCTGCGGATTGTGGCATCTCGAGAGAACAGGGCACCTGTTTTCAGCCATTCTTCAGTGGCATCATTGGGTGCTTGAGAATCAAGGTTTATAAGAAGTGTGCTTTGATTTTCTCTTTTCTTTTCTGCGGCGATCAAATCATATTTTGTCTTGCGTTTCGGGTTGTCAGACACAGAAAGGTAAACCGTGCAATCGGGTGTCAGCAGCTCTTTGCATCTTCCAGTGTTTTTTACGTGAGCGACAGCTTCTGCACCTTCAATTTCCACTTTTGAAATAAAGCGGTTTGGTCTTTCTTTGAAGGTTGCTTTTATGATTTTTTTGTATTTCATAATGTGATTTTTTCATCCCCTTTTGATTGAGGTGTGATTATCTGTAAAATAATAGGAACTAAGGTAAAAAACAGGCATAAAACCTTTGGTGCAATTATACACTATTGTCTAAAATAAATCAACGAACAGCACAGATATTTATGCGTTGCAACTAAGTTGTTAAAAATTTGACAAAATCTCCTTACTTCTATTGCACACACGTATTTATTATGTTATAATAACTACAATTGCGTAAGGTAGGCAAGTGCCTTTTTTACGTGCAGGTTTACAGGAAAACCTTATGATATGCTGAAAAATAATTCCAGAATAAAAGGAGAACAATTATGAACAAAATTACAGTTATCGGAGCAGGTAATGTAGGAGCAACCCTTGCATACACATTTACAGTTGCAGGTCTTTGCTCAGAAATCGTCCTCATCGATATTAACCACGAGCGTGCATTGGGCGAGGCACTTGATATCCGCCAGGGTACACCTTTCTGTCATTCTTGCTCAGTTTATGCAGGAAGCTATCAGGATGCAGCAGGCTCTGATATTGTAGTTCTTACATCAGGTGTGGGCAGAGCTCCCGGACAGTCCAGACTTGACCTTGCACAGACAAACATTGAGATTACAAAGAGCATCATTCCCGAAATAACCCGTTATGCCCCTGACGCAATCTACGTTATTGTAAGCAACCCTGTTGACGTGCTTACTTATGCTTTCTGCAAGGAGTCAGGTCTTCCTCAGGAAAGAGTAATCGGTTCGGGCACAATTCTCGATACCTCCAGACTCAGAGCAAGACTTTCCGAGTATTACTTCCTCAATCAGCGAAACGTTCACGCTTACGTTCTTGGCGAGCACGGCAACTCCAGTTTTGTTCCCTGGTCTTTGTGTAATATCTCAAACGTTCCCATTGAGGAATACCGCAAGAGCGTTCAGCGTACAGATGTTGTTTATCCCGAACTCAACTACGACGAGGTAGAGGAGTACGTCAAGAAGTCAGGCGGAGAGGTTATCAGCCGTAAGGGTGCTACCTTCTATGCTGTTTCTGTTTCAGTTTGTCATTTGTGCAGATGTATTTTGAGCGGTGTTGATACTACTCTGACTGTTTCCACAATGCTCAACGGTGAGTATGGTATTGACGATGTTTGTTTAAGTCTTCTCAACGTTGTAGGCAACAACGGTGCACACAGCAAGGTTTTACTGCCTCTGACAGATGAGGAAGTAATTAAGCTGCGCACAAGTGCAGATACCTTAAAGGAAGTTATCAAGAGCGTTAACATCTGATTTCATAAGTAACGATACAATCAATACAGATAAATGAAGGGACGGATATAAATGGAATATCGTATAGAACACGATTCAATGGGCGAGGTTAAGGTGCCCGCAGACAAGCTTTGGGCGGCTCAGACACAGCGTTCAAGCCAGAATTTTCCCATTGGTGTAGGAATAGAAACAATGCCCCGTGAGATTACTCACGCATTCGGTATACTTAAAAAGGCTGCGGCTATTGCAAACGCACAGCTTAAGCCCGAGAAGATGACAGAGACTAAGCTTTCTGCTATTACACAGGCTTGCGATGAAGTAATCGAGGGCAAGCTTAATGACAATTTCCCCTTGGTAGTATGGCAGACAGGTTCAGGTACTCAGTCCAATATGAACGTAAACGAGGTTGTTGCAAACCGCGGAAACCAGATTGCAGGGGACAAACTTCTTCATCCCAACGATGACATCAATATGAGCCAGTCCTCTAACGATACATTCCCCACAGCAATGCACATTGCCGCAGTGTTTATGATTGAGGACAGACTTATTCCTGCCGCAGAAACTCTCATTAAGACCTTCATCCGACTTGAAGAAGAAAATGAGGGAATCGTTAAGAGCGGACGTACACATCTTCAGGATGCTACTCCCATTAAGTTCAGCCAGGAAATCAGCGGATGGAGAACAAGCCTTGAGCGTGACGTAGAAATGCTCCGCCTTGCTGTTAAGCCCCTTTACGAGCTTGCTTTGGGCGGCACAGCTGTTGGCACAGGACTTAATACTCCCGCAGGCTTTGCAGAGCTTGTAGCAAAAACTGTGGCTGACCTGACAGGTAAGCCTTTTGTAACAGCTTCTAACAAATTCCACGCACTTACCTCCAAGGATGAGCTTGTGTTTGCACACGGTGCAATCAAGGCACTTGCTTGCGATATGATGAAGATTGCAAACGATGTCCGCTGGCTTGCAAGCGGTCCCCGTGACGGTCTTGGCGAAATCTTCATTCCCGAGAATGAGCCCGGTTCCTCAATTATGCCCGGTAAGGTTAACCCAACTCAGTGCGAGGCTGTAACAATGGTTGCAGTTCAGGTTATGGGTAACGATGTGGCAGTGGGTATGGCGGCTTCTCAGGGTAACTTTGAACTTAACGTATTTATGCCCGTTTGTATCTACAATTTCCTTCAGTCAGGCAGACTTCTTTCTGAGGCTATTGTTTCCTTTAACAACAACTGTGCAGTAGGTATCACTGCAAACCGAGAGAAAATGCACCACAACCTGCACAATTCGCTTATGCTGGTTACTGCTCTTAACCCCTATATCGGTTACGAGAATGCGGCTAAAACAGCCAAGAAGGCATATAAAGACAATATATCTCTCAAAGAAGCATGTGTAGAGCTCGGCTTCCTTACAGCAGAGAGATTTGACGAGGTATTCCATCCCGAAGAGATGGTATAAGGAGTGTATACAATGAAAGTAAGTTATTTTCCCGGATGTACCCTCAAAACCAAAGCTAAAGACCTTGATGTGTATGCTCGCAAGTGTGCAGAGGTTTTGGGTGTAACTCTGGAAGAAATAGATAACTGGCAGTGTTGCGGCGGTGTATTCAACACCGCAAAGAACGAGGTTGCCAACAAGCTTTCCTCTGTTCGTGCCTTGAAATTTGCAAAGGGTAAGGAACAGCCCTTAGTGTCTGTATGCTCTGCCTGTCACAATGTATTAAAGCAGACAAACCATGCAATGCAGACCGATAAGGATTTTGCAAACAAGGTGAACCTTTATATGGCAGAGGAAACCGACTACGACGGAAGCACTTTGGTTTATCATTACCTTGAGCTTCTCCGCGATGTTGTAGGCTTTGATGCAATTAAAGAAAAGGTGGTAAATCCCCTGAAGGGCAAGAAAATTGCCGCTTACTACGGCTGTCTGCTTCTCAGACCTAATACTGTAATGCAGATGGATGACCCCGAGAATCCTCGGATTTTCGAAGATTTAATCCGCGCTTTGGGCGGAGAACCTGTAATTTACGGTATGCGTAACGAGTGTTGCGGCGGATACGTTACAATGGAAAATCCCGAATTTGCCAAGAAAAAGAGCAAGGCTATTACAGACAATGCATCTTCTTTTGGTGCAGATATGATTGTTACTGCCTGTCCTCTTTGTGAATACAACCTTGAAAATAATGGCAATTCCATACCTGTTGTTTACTTTACAGAGCTTCTTGCCGAGGCTTTGGGCGTAAAGGAGGATGCTCAGAATGCATAAGGATAACACAAAGCTTACAGAAGAAATTATCCGTGCAAGCGGTGTAAATCCCAAAAAATGTATGAAGTGCGGCAAGTGCTCGGCTACCTGTCCTGCATACGACGAGATGGAGTATCATCCCCATCAGTTTGTATATATGGTAGAATCAGGCGATATCGAACCTCTGATGAATTCAAAGTCACTTTATATGTGTCTGAGTTGTTTTGCCTGTATCGACAGATGTCCCCGCGGTGTAGAGCCTGCAAAGCTTGTAGAAGCAGTAAGACTTTCCGTAATCCGTCAGCAGGGCAAAAACCACATGACAGCAGACGATGTACCTGCAAAGCTTAACCCCGAGCTTCCTCAGCAGGCAATCGTCAGTGCATTCAGAAAATACACAAAGTAAGGAGGAAAAACACAATGCAGAGAATTGGCGTATTTGTATGCTGGTGCGGAAGCAACATTGCAGGTACAGTTGATGTACACGCAGTGGCAGAAGCTCTTAAATCTGAGCCCGGAGTTGTTTTTTTCACCGACTATCAATATATGTGCTCCCAGGCAGGTCAGGACATAATCAAGGAGGCTGTTAAGGAGCATAACTTGACAGGCATCGTTGTATGCTCCTGTTCACCCCGTATGCACGAGGCTACCTTCCGCAAAACAGCAGCTGCCGCTGGTCTTAACCCCTATATGGTAGAAATCGCAAATATCCGTGAGCAGTGCTCCTGGGTACATAAAGATATGCTCACAGGTACCGAAAAAGCTGTAATCCTCGGTAAGGCGGCTGTTGCAAAGGTTAATCTTAACACACCACTTATTCCCGGTGAATCTCCTGTTACAAAGCGTGCGCTGGTTATCGGCGGCGGTATCGCAGGTATCCAGACAGCACTTGATATTGCCGATGCAGGTTTTCCTGTTGATATTGTAGAGGCAAAGCCTACAATCGGCGGCAAAATGGCACAGCTTGATAAGACCTTCCCAACCCTTGACTGTGCCGCTTGTATCTTAACACCTAAAATGGTTGATGTTGCACAGAACGAGAATATCCGTATCTTCTCCTACAGCGAGGTACAGGAGATTAAAGGCTTCGTTGGTAACTTTGATGTTACTATCAAGAAGAAAGCTCGTTTTGTTAAAGAAGAAATCTGCACAGGTTGCGGTGCCTGCGTTGAGAAATGCCCCATGAAGAAAATTCCCAACGAGTTTAATTTAGGCATGGATAACCGCCGTGCAATATATATCCCCTTTGCACAGGCAGTTCCAAAGGTTGCAACTATTGACCCCAATGCTTGTAATATGCTCAAAAACGGCAAATGCGGTGTATGCTCAAAGGTTTGTACCGCAGGTGCCATTGATTATACACAGAAGGATGAATTGATTTCTGAGAAGTACGGAGCTGTCGTTGTAGCTACAGGCTTCAATCCCATCAGTATGGAGAAGTTCGACGAGTATGCTTACAGCCAGTCCAAGGATGTTATCACATCTCTGGAATTTGAACGTCTGACAAATGCCGCAGGTCCTACCGCAGGCAAGCTTCTCCGTCCTTCTGATTTGGAGCATCCTCACACTATCGTATTTGTTCAGTGTGTAGGCTCACGTTGCTCTGCTTGTGCTGAAAAAGGTAAGGAGTATTGCTCCAAAATCTGCTGTATGTATACAGCAAAGCACGCAATGCTTGTCCGCGATAAATACCCCGACACAGAGGTTTATGTGTTCTACATAGACGTGCGTACTCCCGGCAAGAACTTTGATGAGTTCTACCGCCGTGCAGTAGAGGAATACGGCGTTAAGTATATTAAGGGTATGGTAGGCAAGGTTACTCCCGAGGGTAAAAAACTCAAGGTTCAGGCTTCTGACTTGATTGCTAATAAACAGCTTCACATTGATGCTGATTTGGTTGTTCTTGCTGCTGCTATCGAGCCTGACAAGTCAGCCCGTCCTCTTGCTACAATGCTTACAGCAAGTATGGACACAAACGACTTCTTCACAGAAGCTCACCCCAAGCTCCGTCCTGTAGAAAGCCCCACAGCAGGCGTGTTCCTCTCAGGTGCATGCCAGGGCCCCAAGGATATTCCCGAGACTGTTTCTCAGGCTTCAGCCGCTGCTTCAAAGGTAATCGGTCTTCTTTGCAAGGATAAGCTCACAGGAAACCCCTGTATTGCAAGTCCTAACGAGCTTATGTGTAACGGTTGTTCAACTTGTGCCAATGTTTGCCCCTATGGCGCAATTACTTACGAAGATAAAGAATTTATGATGCCCGACAGGTCAAAGGCTCTTCGCCGCGTAGCACAGGTTAACCCTGCGGTATGTCAGGGTTGCGGTGCTTGCACAGTAGCTTGTATGTCAGGTGCTATGGATTTACGCGGCTTTATGGGTTCACAGATTATTGCGGAGGTGGATGCAATATGCAAGTAAACGAATATAAACCTTTAATCGTTGCCTTCTGTTGCAACTGGTGCTCCTATGCAGGTGCAGACCTTGCAGGCAATAACCGACTTAACTACCCTGCAGATGTAAAGATTATCCGTGTGCCTTGCTCTTGCCGAGTTAATCCCATGTTTATCTTACGCGCATTTCAGCGTGGAGCAGACGGCGTAATCATCTGCGGTTGCCACCCCGGTGACTGCCACTATACATCAGGCAACTACTACACCAGACGCCGTATGGCTCTGCTGTTTTCTATGCTTGACTACCTTGGTATCGAGCGTGAGCGTACCCGTCTTGAGTGGGTATCTGCAGCAGAAGGTGCAAAGTTTGCCGCTACTATGAATGACTTCGCTGAGAAGGTTGCAGCCCTTGGCGAGAACAAGAGATTGGAGGACCTGCGATGCAAAAAATAACACGTGATGTACTTGTGAGCAAAGCAGTTTCTCTGCTTGAAAACGGCACTGTTTCTGCAGTCCTCGGATGGGGAAAAGGTGAGTTTTCATATGATGTAACTCCCACTGTCTTTGAAACTGCCGACGAAATCCGCGAAAACTTCGTGTGGAACGATTTCTGCGGTGCCAATTTCTCCAAGTATTTAGTTTCCAAAACAAGAAAGATTGAGGGTAAAATCCTCGTGTTCTTAAAGCCCTGCGATACCTACAGCTTCAATCAGCTTCTCACAGAGCACCGCTTTGACCGTGAGAAAGTTTACGCAGTTGCTGTTCCCTGTGAAGGTATGGCTGACATTGCTAAAGTTAAGGCTTTGGCAGGCGAGGGTATTTCCGCTATTGATTTTATTGATGCAGGGCTTTCTGTTACAACTCTTTACGATGATGATATAAAGGTTATCCCTTATGCAGATGTGCTTGCTGAACGTTGCGTAAACTGCAAGAGCAAAAAGCACGTGGCATACGATGAGCTTTTGGGTGAAACTGGCGAAGTTCTTGATTCTGCCCGTTTTGACGAGGTAGCAAAAATCGAGGCAATGACAGCGGACGAGCGTTTTGCTTTCTGGCAGGGTGAACTTTCACGCTGTATCCGTTGCAACGCTTGCCGTGACGTATGTCCTGCCTGTACCTGTGAGAAGTGTGTGTTTGATAACCCCAACTCAGGTGCTGAGAACAAAGCTCCTGCAAACACCTTTGAGGAGCAGATGTTCCACATTATCCGTGCTTTCCACGTTGCAGGCAGATGTACAGACTGCGGTGAATGCTCCAGAGTATGTCCCCAGAACATTCCACTGCATCTGCTTAATCGAAAGTTTATCAAAGATATTGATAATTTTTACGGTGAGTATCAGGCAGGCGCCGAGGTAGGCTCCCGTGCTCCTCTGGTTGATTACAATCTTGACGACTTAGAAGCCTCAGATGTATTCGAGAGGAGGGACAGTGAGTAATGCGTAATTGTTCTTTAAGCGTTCTTGATAACCTCTTTGCAGAAATTGCAAAGTACAATACTCTCTATATCCCTGCGTCAGATAATGCAGGAGGCGCAAAGTATACTAAGTGGGAGGAAGGCACTCAGTACCTTGACACCCTCAATACAGTGAAAAGCCCCAAGGATTTCTTCTTTCCTCACACAGAGGATTTGATGGAGTTCAAGGTTACAGGCAAGAATATCGAGCTTTTTGATATCAGAGAAGAAGCTGAGGACTTCGTAGTTTTCGGTGTACGTGCCTGTGATGTTAAGAGTTTTGATATTTTAGACAGAGTGTTCCTTACTGACCCTGTGGACAGCTACTATGCTTCACGCCGTGAACACGGTGTAATCATCTCTCTTGCCTGCACACGCCCTGCAGAAACCTGTTTCTGCACTACCTTCGGTATCGACCCTGCAACACCTGCAGGCGATATCAGTGCTTGGAAGACAGAGGACAGCCTCTATCTTCAGGCTAACACAGACAAGGGCGAAGCACTTCTGAGTAAGCTGGACGTTCTCACCGAAGAATGTGACACAGAGGCAGTAGAGGCACAGCAGGAGAAAATCCGCAAGATTATGGATAAACTGCCCCTCAAGGACCTTACCACAGATTCCTTCGGAGGCGGTAAAACTCTGGAACTTTTCGACAGTGAAAAATGGGCAGAGCTTTCAGAGGCTTGCCTCGGTTGCGGTACCTGTACCTTTGTTTGTCCCACCTGTCAGTGCTACGATATCAAGGACTTCAATACAGGTAACGGTGTTATTCGTTATAGATGCTGGGATTCCTGTATGTTCTCTGAGTTTACAAGGATGGCACACGGTAACTCCCGTCTTACACAGCTTGAGCGTTTCCGTCAGAGATTTATGCACAAACTTGTGTATTACCCTGAGAACAACGACGGCTTATTCAGCTGTGTAGGATGCGGACGTTGTCTTTCCAAGTGTCCCATCTCTATGAATATAGTAAAAGTAATGAAATCTTTAGGAGGGGAGAAAAAATGAATACAAGAGTAGAAACCCTGATACCTGTTGTGGGTGTAATTACCGATGTACGCATTGATACCCCCGACGTTAAGACTTTCCGCGTTGTCACACCTGACGGCAAAAAAGCATTTGACCATATGCCCGGTCAGTGTGCAATGCTTTCTATCCCCGGTGTGGGAGAGGCAATGTTTTCTATCACCTCATCTCCCACAAACACCGAATTTATGGAGTTTTCTATTAAGAAGTGCGGTTGCGTTACCGATTGGCTCCATCAGGCAGAAGTTGGCCAGCAGATTACTATCCGCGGACCTTACGGCAGACCTTTCCCTGTAGAGGAAGAGTTCAAAGGAAAAGACCTTCTCTTTATCGCAGGCGGTATCGGTCTTGCGCCTCTGCGTTCAGTTATCAACTACTGCCGTCACTATCGTGAAGACTACGGCAAGATTGATATAGTATACGGCTCACGTACTATGGATGACCTTGTAGATTACAAGGAAATCGTTGATGAGTGGACAAAGGACACTAATGTAGATGTTCACCTGACTATTGACCGTGAGCAGGAGGGTTGGGACGGCCACGTTGGTTTTGTTCCCAACTACGTCAAGGAACTGGGGTTTGATACCAACAAGACAGCAATTATTTGCGGACCTCCCATTATGATTAAGTTTACACTGCAGGCTATGATTGAGCTTGGCTTCAATAAGGAGCAGGTGTACACCACAATGGAGCTTCGTATGAAGTGCGGTGTAGGCAAGTGCGGCAGATGCAACATCGGTTCCAAGTATGTGTGCAAAGACGGTCCTGTGTTCCGATGTGACGAGCTGGACGAACTGCCCGACGAGTATTGATAGGAGGTAATAACATGGAAAATATGGTAAACGTTTTTCTATTCGGTAAAAAATATCAGGTTCCCGATAACCTGACTATTATGCGTGCAATGGAGTACGCAGGTTACGAGCTTGTACGCGGTTGCGGCTGCCGTAACGGCTTCTGCGGTGCCTGCGCTACTATTTACAGAATCGCAGGGGATAGAGAGCTTAAGGCTTGCCTTGCTTGCCAGACAAAGGTAGAGGACAATATGTACGTTGCAACATTGCCTTTCTTCCCCTTGGTAAAGCAGGTTTATGATATCGAGAATGTAAACACCACAGAGCAGGTTATGATGCAGCTCTATCCTGAAATTTATGCTTGCGTAGGCTGTAATGCTTGCACAAAGGCTTGTACTCAGGGCTTAAACGTTATGCAGTATATTGCATACGCTCAGCGCGGTGACTTTGAGGCTTGTGCCGAGGAGTCCTTTGACTGTGTAATGTGCGGTGTGTGCTCATCCCGTTGCCCTGCAGGTATCTCTCATCCTCAGGTTGCAATGCTTGCACGTCGTATTAACGGCAAGTATTTGGCACCTAAGTGCGGCCACCTTGAGGACAGAGTAAGGGAAATCAAAGACGGTACTTTCACAGAACTTATCGAGGCTCTGATGCAGAAGCCTGTTGAGGAAATGAAAGAACTTTACAATACACGTGAGATTGAGAAATAAGGAGGGCAAAGTTTATGTATTCAGAACAGTTTCAGAAATCATTGAAAGCTGTGGAAGAAGCAAGAGCAAATAACATTGCCCTTGAACCACAGCGTATGACAGCTCAGCAGAAGGAAGACTTACTTGCTGAGTTTCACCCTGATTACAGAAAAGGCGAGTTCACAGAGCTTAAAATGGGCCCCAACAAGGGCGACAAGGTTCCTCACGAGTTAGCAGAAACCCTGCAGGCACACACAAGAATCAAGGCAGAGGACGTAGACCTTGCAAACCCTGCATATGACGTTGATGTACTCATCATCGGCGGAGGTGGTGCAGGTGCATCTGCCGCAATCGAAGCGCACGAAGCAGGCTCAAATGTTATGATTGTCACAAAGCTTCGTATAGGAGATGCCAACACAATGATGGCAGAGGGCGGTATTCAGGCTGCTGATAAGGCAAACGACTCTCCTGCAATTCACTTTGTAGATGCTTTCGGCGGCGGCCACTTTGCCGCAAAGCGTGAGCTTCTCAGAAAGCTTGTTTGCGATGCACCTGAGGCTATCCGGTGGCTCAATGAGCTTGGTGTAGAGTTTGATAAGGACGCAGAGGGTAATATGATTACCACTCACGGCGGCGGCACTTCCCGCAAGCGTATGCATGCCGCAAAGGACTACTCCGGTGCTGAGATTATGCGTACACTTCGTGACGAGGTGCTTAATCGCTCTATTCCTGTTGTTGACTTCACTGCCGCTGTAGAGCTTGTCCTCGATGAAAATGGCAAGTGTGCAGGTGCAGTTCTTATGAATATGGAAACAAAGGAACTTATGGTAGCTCGTGCTAAGACTGTTATCATCGCAACAGGCGGTGCAGGCAGAATGCACTATCAGGGTTTCCCCACATCCAACCACTACGGTGCTACCGCAGACGGTCTGGTGCTTGGCTACCGTGTAGGCGCAAAGCTTCTATATGCAGAAACTCTCCAGTACCATCCTACAGGTGCCGCATTCCCTGAGCAGATTTTCGGTGCTCTTGTTACTGAGAAGGTACGCTCTCTCGGTGCAAAGCTTGTTAACGTAAACGGCGAAGTATTTATGCATCCTCTGGAGACCCGTGACGTTGCGGCGGCTTCCATTATCCGCGAGTGTAACGCACGCGGTAACGGTGTAGAGACAGGCTCAGGTCTTGGTGTATGGCTCGATACTCCTATGATTGAGGCGATAGGCGGCGAGGGTACTATTATGAAGAGAATCCCCGCTATGTGGAGAATGTTCGATAAGTACGGCATTGACATTCGCAAAGAGCCTATCCTTGTTTATCCCACACTTCATTATCAGAACGGCGGTCTTGATATTAACGAAGATGGTGAAACAACAAATGTTCCTAACCTCTTTGTTGCAGGTGAGGCTGTTGGCGGTATCCACGGCAGAAACCGTCTTATGGGTAATTCTCTCCTTGATATCATCGTATTCGGCAGAAGTGCAGGCAAGAATGCAGCTGCTAAAGCAAAAGATACAGAGGTTGGAACTCTTACACTTTCTCATATTGCTAAGTTTGAGCAGGAGATTGAAGATGCAGGTATCGTAACAGATACAGTTTCTCCCAAACTTCTTCCCAGCTACGCAAGAAAGTAAGGGTTATTTTTAGAAGGAAGGGGTATAGAAAAATGGAACTTTTTGGCGGTGTAATTCCCATTACGGGAGTTTCCTTCTTCCTGTTTTGTGTGTTCTCTGTTCTTTTCGTGGGATACGCATTGGGAAGAATCACAATCAAGGGTGTTTCTCTTGGTGATGCAGGAGTGTTTATTGTAGCACTTCTTTTTGGTGCTCTGTTCTGCTCCGATTTTATGACAAACGTTTTCGGCGCACAGCCTATTGAATTTGATGCGAATTGGCTCAATGTTGTTGAAAGTTTCGGTCTTGTACTTTTTGTAACAAGCGTTGGCTTTATCGCAGGTCCCAAGTTCTTTGCAAATATGAAGAAGAACTTCAAGTCCTATGTGCTCATCGGCCTTGTAATCATCCTTGCAGGCGGTCTTAGTGCACTTGGCTGTATTATGCTTGGTGAGCACGTATTCGGTTACGGTGCAGAAACTGTTACTGATATCGACGGCTTCGTAGCAATGATTGTCGGTCTTTTGTCAGGCTCACTTACATCAACTCCTGCATTCTCTGCAGCAAAAGCTACAGTTGCACCTGAATATCAGAGCCTTGTTTCCGTTGGCCACGGCATTGCTTACATCTTCGGTGTTGTCGGCGTTGTGCTCTTTGTTCAGCTTATTCCCAAACTTACAAAGGCAGATATGGTAAGAGAGCGTAAACTGATTGCAGTTAAGGAAGATGCTTCAAAAGCAAAGAAAACTAAAAAACTTCTTAATCTTGACCACATGGGTATCTGTGTGTTCTCGCTTGCCGCAATCCTCGGCACAGTAGTAGGCAAGATTAAGATTCCTATGAGTGCACAGGGACTTTCAGGCACATGCTTCTCACTCACAACCACAGGCGGATGCTTGCTTGTTTCTCTTATCCTCGGTCACTTTGGCAGAATTGGTAAGCTTAATCTTATGCCTGCAGAGACTACCCTCAAGCTTTTCCGTGAACTGGGTCTTGTGCTCTTCCTTGTAGGTGCAGGTATCCCCGGCGGTGCAGACTTTGTAGCATACTTCAATGGTATGTACTTTGTGTATGGCATTATTATGACAATCATTCCTATGATTATAGGATTCCTTTTTGCAAAGTATGTGCTGAAACTTTCACTTCTCAACAACTTAGGTTCTATCACAGGCGGTATGACATCTACCCCTGCACTGGGCACACTTATCTCAACAGCAGGTACAGAGGATGTTGCAGCAGCTTATGCCGCTACATACCCCATAGCACTGATTGCAGTTGTACTGGTTTCTCAGTTCCTCATTCTGATGTTCTGATAAAGCCTCTTTACCTAAAGGAAGGGGAATGCCGTAGGCGGCAGAGGAATTTAACCTTATAATCAAGCAAACGACCTCATCGGTTTTCGATGAGGTCGTTTTTATGTAGGGGACAGCGCCTTCGACGTCCCGCTTATATAAAAATTAAAAACAAAGGTTCCGACTAAAAACAAATCGGAACCTTTTTGATTAACAATCTTTACTTTTCGGGTTTAATAAGTCCTATAGTCTTGCACAGTTCCATAATGATGGTGGGTGTAAGCACAAGTCCCAAGGAAATCATATACAGCTCCCAGGGCAGATATACAAGTCCGAATGCAATCTGTACAGGTGTAAAGAGTACAAGAAGTACAAGTGCAAGGGAAGCAAGCACAGCAAGATTTAAGTTCTTGTTAGTAAAGAAGCCTATCTTGAAAAGCGAATGGTCGGAACGTACATTAAAGGACTGGAGGATCTGTGAAAGGGAAAGTGTCATAAACGCCATTGTCTGACCGCCTGCATCTGTTCCTGTCCATGCAGAACCAAGGTAGTAAGCAACAAGTGTCAGCAGACCGAACATAATACCCTGCAGGATAATTCTTACACCTAAGCCGTTTGCAAAAATTCCCTCGTTTTTAGGCTTGGGCTTTTTGTTCATAACGTCTTTTTCTACAGGTTCCATACCAAGTGCTATAGCAGGCAGTGAGTCGGTAACAAGGTTTATCCACAAAAGCTGCATAGAAAGAAGGGGAGACTTGTGCCACAGTAGCATTGCAATGAATACTGCCACAACCTCACCGATGTTGGTGCCTAAAAGGAAAGAAACAACCTTTTTAATGTTTGCGTAGATGCCTCTGCCTTCCTTAACCGCTTCGACAATTGTTGCAAAGTTATCGTCTGTCAGTGTCATATCAGCCGCACCCTTTGCAACGTCTGTGCCTGTTATACCCATTGCACAGCCGATGTCGGCAGCTTTCAGAGCAGGTGCGTCGTTAACTCCGTCACCTGTCATGGATACAACCTGACCTTTTCTTTGCCATGCCTTTACTATGCGGATTTTGTTTTCAGGAGAAACTCGTGCGTAAACTGAGATTTTCTCAACCTGTTCGTCAAGTTCACCGTCTGTCATTGCATCAAGCTGTGCACCTGTTATTGCCATATCACCATCAAGGAAGATTCCCAGCTCCTTGGCAATAGCAGTTGCAGTAACAACATGGTCGCCTGTAATCATAACAGGCTTGATGCCTGCCTGTCTGCAGGTGGCAACAGCCGCTTTAGCTTCCTCTCTCGGGGGGTCAATCATACCCACAAGTCCCATAAAGGTAAGCTCGTTTTCCAAATCCTCAGAGGTGAGTTCTGCCGGGATACTGTCAATCACCTTGTAGCCGATTGCCAGAACCCTCAGAGCGTTTTTGCTCATTTCCTCGGTAACACGTCTTGCGGTATCAAGGTCGCCCTCAATACATCTTTCTGCCATCATATCAAAGGCACCCTTAACGATAACTACGTGCTTTCCGTCAATCTCATTAATGGTGCTCATAAGCTTTCTGTCTGAGTCGAAGGGAATGCCTGAAAGTCTGGGATATTTGTTGTTTAATTCCTCTTTTGGCATACCGCTTTTGTGTGCGGCATAAACAATAGCAGTTTCTGTGGGGTCGCCAAGGTGCTGTTCCTTACCCTCAGCAAACACCACCGTGCCGTCACAGCACAAGGTACCATACATCAGAAGTTTCTTAATATCATCAGCATTACTATAGTTTATATCAACAGGGGCGTTTGCACCATCGATATATGCCTTTGTGAGTGTCATTCTGTTCTGTGTCAGAGTACCTGTCTTGTCTGAACAGATAATGGAAGCACTGCCCAGAGTTTCAACAGCAGGCAAACGTCTTATAAGAGCATTTCTCTTTACCATTCTCTGCACACCGATGGAGAGAACGATGGTAACAATAGCAGGAAGTCCCTCAGGAATAGCAGAAACCGCAAGAGAAACCGCTGTCATAAAAATCTCAAGTACCGGGATTTTATTGATAACACCAACAATAAAGATGATTGCACAAGCGCCCAAAGCAACAAAACCCAAGTACTTGCCAAGGTTTGCAAGCTTCTTTTGCAAAGGTGTCTGTGTGTCACCCTCGTTTGAGAGCAGATTTGCAATCTTGCCCATCTCTGTGTCCATACCTGTTGCGGTTACAACCGCTACCGCTGTACCATAGGTTACACTGCAGCCTGAGAACACCATATTTGAGCGGTCACCAAGAGGGGCTTTTTCCTCAATAACGGCATTGGCATCTTTTTCAGAAGGCACAGATTCACCTGTTAGTGCAGATTCCTCACACTTAAGGCTTGTGCTTTCTATAAGCCTTGCATCAGCAGGAATGAAGTCGCCTGCTTCAAGCTTGATAATATCACCGGGAACAAGTTCTGCCGCATCAATAATTCTTTCCTCACCGTTTCGGATAACCCTTGCGTGAGGTGCCGACATATTCTGCAGAGCATCCAAAGCCTTCTCAGCCTTACTCTCCTGTACAACACCCATTATGGCGTTGAGAATTACAATGAGAACTATGAGTGCAGGCTCAAACAGCTCACCCCAGTTTTGTTCAACACAAACAACCACCAAGGAAACAACAGCCGCCGCAATGAGAATAAGTATCATTACGTCTTTGAACTGGTCGGCAAATCTCTGCAGGTTTGTTTTCTTTTTCTTTTCCTTCAGTTTGTTTGCACCGTATTTAGCGGTTCTTTCTTCAATCTGTTTTGTGTCAAGTCCTTTTGTGAGCTCAACACTGAAATTCGAAAGAACCTTTTCTTTATCTTCGTGATGAAACAGCAAAATAATACCTCCCTGTTTAATAATCACTTACTTATTATACCAAATAATTATATTCTTTCAATCAAATTTATATTAAGACAATGTAAAAATTTCAAAGTATAGATGAATTTCGGTGTTTTTTGTGCTATAATACAAATCGTATTGTTCTGATAAGGAGTATACTATGAATATTAAAGTTGTATTGCTTGATTTGGACGGCACACTTCTGCCTATGGACCAGGAAGAGTTTGTCAGCACATATTTTGGTTTGCTTGCAAAGCGGATGGCAAGCTACGGCTATGAACCGCAGAAGCTTATTAAAACAATCTGGCAGGGCACTAAGGCTATGATGAAAAACGACGGCACACACCTTAACGAAGAGGTTTTCTGGAATGAACTTGTAAACGCGTACGGCAAAAATTGTCTTGAAAGCCAGTCTGTGTTTGATGACTTCTATCATAATGAGTTTATGCTTGTCAAGGATATCTGTGGTTTTAACCCTTTGGCAAAGGAAGCTGTGCATAGAATTAAAGATGCAGGATATCGTGTAGCACTTGCTACCCAACCTATTTTTCCCCATATAGCAACAAAACACCGCACAAACTGGGCGGGGCTCGAATTGTCAGATTTTGAACTTGTTACTACATACGAGAACATAGGCTTCACAAAGCCTTCATTGCAGTATTATAAGGAGGTTTGTGCCCGTATGGGTGTTGAACCTTCAGAGTGCCTTATGGTGGGCAACGACGTGGATGACGATATGGTGACAGCAGATTTAGGTATGCAGACTTTTCTTGTAACCGATTGCTTAATTAATAATTCTAATAAGGATATATCTGCATACAATCATGGAAGTCTTGCTGATTTGCTGAGCTTTCTCAATATATAAACCCAAAATTTTTGCAGACGAATACAAAACACCTCAGAAGGGATAATAAAACCGAGGTGATAATTGTGGCTAAAAAGGGTATGAAACGTATTGACCGTACTCACACCAAAGAGCGTAATTCTGTCGCACCTGTTCCTGAAATTGAAGGGAAAGCCAAGCACGCAAAGGCTAAGGTAAGACCTGTAATTGCAGGAACTTCTGCACCTTTTCAAAAGGTATATCATTCAACTCCCCATAGCGTGGAAAAGCCTGTGGCATCTGTGTATAGCACAATAGATACGGACCTTGCCAGAGATAATCTGGAAAATGATATTACTGCCGCCGATTTGCAGGATATGTAAAAGAAAACTGCCATCTGAGTGTAAACTCGGATGGCAGTTTTGATTAAGCTTCCTCTGTTTCGTCTTCAGAAAGCTTTGAATATACAAAATTCTGCTTTGTGTAAAGGCTCGCTCTGCCCGAAAGCAGGAAACTGATAATAGCCGACAAGGCAAAGAAAATCATACCATTTGAGCCAAATAACTCGATGCAGATTATCATAGTGCCCAAAGGACAGTTTGTAACACCGCAGAACAGTGCTGCAATGCCTACAGCCGCACCAAACCCGGGGCTTAGTCCCAGAAGTATAGCCATTGAGCCGCCCAAAGTTGCACCTATAAACATAGTGGGCACAATCTCTCCGCCTTTGTAGCCTGCACCAACAGTAATGGCAGTGAAAAGGATTTTCAGAGCAAAAGCCTCAAACCGCACCTCACCGTGGGTGAAAATGTGATGTATAATATTTGTTCCGCCGCCGTTGTAGTCCATACTGCCAACAAGCATAGTGAGCACAAGAATTATTGTGCCGCCCACAGCGATTCGCAGGAATTCGTTTTTGAAAAACTTTTTGAAAAGCTTTTCGCTTGTGTGCAGAGAAAAGCAGAAAAGAATACTCACCAATGCACACACAATAGCAATAACCAAGACCTTCCACATTGTGTCAAAACTCATGGAAGGTACACTTTGCAGAGGAAAGCTTTCAGGAGTAACACCAAGTGTTGTGGAAATCCAGAAAGCGGTAATGCTTGCAACAATACAGGGGAAGAATGCTGCAGAGCATACACGTCCTACACTTACAACCTCCAAAGCAAAAACGCAAGCTCCCAAGGGTGTACCGAAAAGTGCCGAGAAAACAGCACCCATACCACACATGGTAAGTACGTGCCGTGATTTTTCATTAAGTCTGAGAAGCTTGCTTATCATGGAAGAAACGCTTCCGCCTAACTGCAATGCCGCGCCTTCTCTGCCTGCAGAACCGCCGAAAAGATGCGTGATAACCGAGCCTGTGAATATTGCAGGGAATAGGAGAGCCGGTACGGTTTTTTCTGTTCTGATGCTTTCAAGCACACGGTTTGTGCCTACATCGGATACTCTGCACAGCTTGTATATGGCAACAGACAGCATACCGCCCAAGGGTAGCAGTGCTACCAGCCAGTAATTCTCACTTCTCAAATCTGTCACAAAGCTCAGTGCTTTAGAGAACAGAAATCCGACAGGACCGCACAAAGCCCCCACAAAGCTTCCAAGTAAAAGCCATTTCAGAAAGGTGAGTGCATAGTCTTTCATATTGATTAATACAGGTTTTATTTTTTTCCACATATTTCTCACTTCTCTTACATATTCCGACTGATTATATCACGAAACTGCCCTTGATGTAAAGATTATATAAAAAGATTGTACTTGTTGAAAAAGATAGTTTATGCTAAAATATACTATGTATTTTGAAGGAAGTGTTGTTATGGAAAATATATTGATAAAAAATTACACAGTGCCGGTAAGTGCTTGTGATAACAGAGGCGTCCTCAGTATTCCTGGAATCTTCGATTTGTTTATGGATATGGCAACCGAGCACGCAGCTTTTATAAATCTTGGAATGGAAGAGTTGGCAAAGAAGGATTGTTTCTGGGTTGCCGCAAAGTCAAGGGTGCAGGTTATAAGAAGACCAAAAATGCTGGAAGGGGTAACTGTTTCCTCCTGGCCCGAAAAGCCCGGCACTATACGATATAACAGATACTACACCATAGCCTCAGGTGAGGATGTAATTATCAAGGGCAAAACCGAGTGGACTATTCTTGATATGCACACAGGCAGACCTAAAAAATCCGCAGAGGTTTATCCTTCTGACCTTGTGCATAGGGAAGAGGTAGTATGTGAAGAACCCTTTGCAAGGATGAAAACCGATTTTTCCGATGCCGAGGAAATTCTCAGATACACAGTCACCTCACGTGATATTGACATAAGCCAGCACATGAATAATGTGGCATACATAAGAGCTGTGCTCAGTGCTTTTTCTTGCCAAGAACAGGAAGATATGAATATAAGCGAATTGGAGATTGCTTACAGAGCTCAGTGCTACGAGGGTGAGGTGCTTTCAATCCGCAGATGTAAAGAGGAAGACAATATTGTAATAGGTGTTGTAAAGGAAGATGGAAAAACTGCATCTGTAATGAAATTAGTTTATACCTGAGTGGAGTTTTTTATTTTTGAAGTGAGGTGAGTAAATGGCAAATAAAGCCTACCTTGAAATAACAAATATCTGCAATTTGTCCTGCAGTTTTTGCCACGGTACTAAACGTGAACCGAAGTTTATTTCTGTAAAAGAATTTGAAATTGCGGCACAAAAGCTCAGAGGATCTGCGGATTACTTATATTTTCATCTTTTGGGAGAGCCTTTACTTCATCCCGATTTATCGGAATTCTTCCGCATTGCAGGTGAGCTTGGGTTCAAAGTGAATATCACCACCAACGGCACCTTGCTCAAAGAAAAATCCAACGTGCTCCTGAATGCTCCCTCACTACACAAAGTAAGCATTTCCCTTCATTGTTACGAGGTTAACTCCTTAGGTCTTAGTCTGGAAGAATACCTTGATATGTGCTTTGATTTTTGCAGACAGGCAAAGCAAAAGGGGATAGTCTGCGTAATGCGTCTTTGGAATAAGGGCGGAGCAGATTCAATGAACAAGCAGATTTTGGAAAAAATGCACTCATATTTCAACGGAGAGTGGAAAGAGCTTTATTCAGGTTACAAACTGGAGGAATATGTTTTTCTCGAGTGGGGCGAGCTTTTTGATTGGCCTGATATAGAGGCACGGGATTTTGGCTCAAACCATTCCTGCTACGGTTTACGCGACCAGGTGGGAGTTCTTTGCGACGGCTCGGTGGTGCCTTGCTGTCTTGATAGTGAGGGCACAATAACTCTTGGAAATATTTTTGATTCGTCCCTTGAAGAAATATTGGAAAGTCATAGGGCACAGGCACTCAAAAAGTCTTTTCAGACAAGAAATGTGCAGGAACTTCTCTGCCGACGTTGCGGGTACGCGGCAAAATTCAGACATTGAATATACAAAGAAACGGCTATGCATTGCTTTGCATAGCCGTTGTGTTATTTACCTGATAAATTGAAAATATAGTCAACAGTAACACCATAAAATTTTGCAAGCCTGATTAGTGTTTCGTCAGTAAGTTGTTGGGTGCCTGTTTCAATATAACTGTATTTCCTTTGAGATGCCGATAACTTCGGCAACCTGTGTATGAGTGAGGTCTCGGTTCCCTCGTAAGTCTTTAATTCTGTTATCCGTAGTCGCGTAGTTTTTTATTTATGATTATTTGATTTCCTGTTCTAATGTCTTGAATATGTCAGTGTTGAAAAAGTCATAAAGAGAAATTTCCAAGCCGTCACAGAGTTTTTTGATTGTAACTACTCCTGCGTTCTGACTTCCGCCGTTAATGATGTTTTTGAGAGTTGAGGGCGGAACAGCAGAGAGCCGAGCCAAAGCATTAACAGACAAGTTCTTTTCTTCACATAACTCCAGTAATCTATTAGCAACAGCCTTGCGTGTATCCATAAAATCACCTCAAAATGTACTACTATTAGTGTATACATTTTGAAAGGTTTATGGCGACCATATATGGACTTTGTGGGCCATATATGGTATAGTTGTATAAGAGGTGATGATATGATTATTGATATTTTAGGTATAGAACTGACTCCGGGGAACAATGGGGCAGACTGTAAAGGCAATGGTAAGCATCTTGACGAACAGGGTAATTTTATAGAATGCTGTTGCGATGAATGCAACTACTTGTTCTGTTGTACATCAGATAATGTAGATTGTGGTGTTTGTACAGATATCACTTGCCCAAGAAAAATAGAAGAAAAATAAGGTACTAATGAAATATTATCCTTACGAAAAATATGAAATAATTCACTTTCGTGAATTGTGAAATTTTCTGCTGTCGCAGAAAGCGAAATAAAATCCGCCTCTTAAACATTTGCGAAGCAAATATTTCATACGCGTAGCGTATTTCATAACGAAGTTATTTCACTCGCCGTAAGGCGAATTTCATTGAAAAAGCACCCTAAAAGGGTGCTTTTTCTGGTGGAGGCGAGGAGAATCGAACTCCTGTCCGAAAATCACTTGCCAAAGCTTTCTACGGGTGTAGTTGTCGTATTAATCTTAGCTTGAGCACACTCCCGACAACGGGATTATGCTAAGAGCATCTCCTGATTGATGACAAAGGTCGGAGAGCTCCCTTGTTCACCTTTACCGCTAATCGACGCCCGAGCCGAGGTCGCGGTACTCCTCGGTCAGACGAGCAGCATTAAGCTGCTAAAGCGACTTTATTGTTGTCGTTTATTTTAAGTTTGCGTATTTTATAGTGGGTACGCACCACTACCCGCTTACTAAAGTTCGCAATCCCCGTCGAAACCATTGCGCCCCCGTAAGAGCCTGAGTAATCTCAGGCTTTGTTGATTTGTATAATTAATACATAGACTGAGCGATACTCTCAACGCCCATGGATGAACCTGTAGCAGCAACTCCGAATACAAGGAAAAGAACCACTGCAACGATTGCTATTACAGCAACAATCAGAAGACTGCAGAAGTAAGAACGTGCGTAGTTTCTCTTATTGATGTTCTTGGTACCGCCTGTAGCAAAAACAATCAGAAGAATAAGTCCTACAAGGGGGATTGAGAAAAGCAGAGAATGTCCGAAGTAACCCCAAGCACCCATAGGCTTGAATTTGTTGGGCAACTGATCTTCTGTAAGCTCTTTGTAAACAGGAGGAACATGTGTGTAAGCCTCCTGATGCTGAGCAGCAGGTGCTACCGGTGCCTGATATACAGGTGCTTCGTATGTTGCAGCCTGTGCTTCAGTTGCCTGAGCAGTAGCAGCCACAGTTACGCCTGTGTCGCACTCAGGGCAAAATGTGCTGTCGTTAGCAATCTCGGTCCCGCAATTTGTACATTTCATAAGTTCTACCTCCATATTGTATGTGAGTTATATTTTATTATACGTTATGCCTCAAAAAAATCAAGAACCCCTTTGCAGACATAAGGTATAACATCTGACTCAATGTGAATTATAAGTGCTGTCTGTCCTTCATAGCACGCTCAATATCTCGTTTTGCAGAACGTTCTGCATCTGTAGCACGCTTATCGTGAAGCTTTTTACCTTTGCAAAGTCCAATCTCAACCTTCACCTTACTGCCTAAGAAATAGACCGAAAGGGGAATAAGCGAGTAGCCGTCTTGCTTAGTCAGCGAGAAAAGCTTGATAATCTCCCGTTTGTGCATAAGAAGTTTTCTTACTCGCATTGGGTCACGGTTGAATATATTGCCTTGTTCGTAAGGACTTACGTGCATTCCGTTAACAAACATTTCGCCTTCAACAACAGAGCACCAGCTGTCCTTTAAGTTCAGCTTGCCTTGACGGATAGACTTAACCTCTGTACCGAAAAGCTCAATGCCTGCTTCGTAAGTTTCATCAACAAAGTAGTCGTGATAGGCTTTTTTGTTCTGGGCCACCACTCTTTTTTCTGTTTTCACAGTTCACTCCTGCCTTCCAATGCACGGGCAAGTGTAACCTCGTCCGCATATTCAAGGTCACCGCCTACAGGAATTCCGTAGGCAAGTCGTGTTGTTTTGATGCCCAAGGGTTTGAGCAAACGGGAAATATACATAGCCGTTGCGTCACCCTCAACTGTGGGATTTGTTGCCATAATCACTTCTGTAACGGTTCCGTCAGAAAGTCTTGCAAGAAGCTCTTTGATGTAGAGTTGGTCGGGGCCTACATTGTTCAGAGGAGAAATAGCTCCGTGAAGCACGTGGTAGGTGCCCTGAAACTCTCTTGTTGACTCCATAGCCATAGCATCTCTGGGAGATTCTACAACGCAGATAACTGTTTTGTCCCTTGCCTGATTACGGCAGATGGGGCAGAGTTCTTCGTCAGAAAAGTTACAGCACTTGGCACAGTATCTTATTTTTTCGTGAGCATCGGTAATTGCCGTGGCAAAGTCCTTTGCTTGCTCGGGTGTCATATGCAGTACGTGATAAGCAAGACGCTGTGCAGTCTTGCTTCCAATGCCGGGCAGACTTTCGAATTTGTCAATAAGCTTTGCCAGGGGTGGAATGTTGTAGCTTGCCATATCAGAACAGACCGGGAATGCCCATACCGCTCATGCCGCCGGATATGGATTCCATTGTTTTTTCTTTGTCGTCATGTGCTGCACGCAAAGCTTCGTTTACAGCTGCCACAACAAGGTCTGAGAGCATTTCTACGTCATCGGGGTCTACAACATCCTGTGCAATCTCAACTGATGTAAGCTCCATCTTGCCGGATACAGTTACCTTAACTGCACCGCCGCCGGAAGCAGCGCTGTATTCTTTAGCTTCAAGCTCCTCTGTTGCGGCTTCCATCTGTGCCTGCATCTTCTGTGCCTGACGTGCTAACTGCTGAAGGTTAGAAGCTCCGCCTGAGCCGTAACCCTGGGGTAATCTTGCTTTCATATTAATCAAACTCCTTGTAAAAATATAATTCTGTCTCTTTTCAGAGAGGTTGTTGTTTTCTTAAATATAATCAGTTCTCGGTGACTTCAACACCGCTTGCTTTAAGCTCATCCACCAGGCTTAACAAAGGGTCAGCCTTGGGTTTTTCTTCTTCAGGCTTTTTGTAAGGACCGAGAATATATCGTTTGCCTGTGATTTCCTGCACGGCTTTTCTCAGATTTTCACGCTGAGACGAGCTTTGCAAAAGCTTGAAGGGAATATCAGTGCTTGCATCTATAAGCAGGTAATCGCCGCTTTCGTAAGCAGTTGTCCCCTCAAATGATGAAGCAATAACCTTTGAATACTGCTTGAGATTTGCAACAACCTCAGGCCAGGAGCGAAGAGGCTGAGCTTCACGCATAATGCTCTGCATATCCGCAGGAGCTTTCTTTTTAGGCTGAACAGGGGAAGGCTTTACAGGTTGTGAATTCTGCTCAGTCAAAGAAGCAGGAACATTTTCTTCTTTTGTCACAGGGGTAACTTCCTGTGCATAAGTTGTAACAGGTTCTGATTCGGTTACGGGTTCTGTTTTTGTTTGTACAGGTGCCTTTGTACTCTCAGCTTCATCCGCCTTTTCGGATGCGGGGGAAGAAACAGGAGCAGGGGTTGGGACAGATGCAGGTACAGCGGAAGGTGCCTGTGTTGATACTGCCCCGCACTTAACAGCTTTTTCAAGAGCAGAAATACGTGCAAGCAGAGAATCTATAGAGGCTTCAAGCTCGGGGGAGGAGAGCTTTACCAAAGCAATCTCAAGCTCTATCCTGTTGTCAGAGCCTTTACCCATTCTCTCAAAAGCAGTCTGCAACACGTCCATGGCATATACAATGTCTGCAAGTGAAAGCATCTGTGCCTGTGTGTAGGCTGTGTCATATTCTTCGTCTGAGAGCACAACAAGCTCTCTGGGGTTTCTCACTGTCTTAATGAGCATCAGCGAGCGGAAATGGTTTATAAGCTCGTCACAAAGACGTGCCATATCCTTTGAATCGTTATAAAGTCTGTTGAGTATAGAAATCGCACGCTCGCTGTTTTTGTTTACACAGGAAGACGCCAAATCCAGAAGATAATCCTTCTGTGCAAGACCCGCCGCACGGCGGACAGTATCTGCATCAACGTTGTTATTAATAGCAAGGCATCTGTCCAAAAGGGAAAGGGCATCTCTTACAGCTCCGTCTGCAATAACAGCAATAAGCAGAGCGGCTTCATCGGAAATCTGAGCACCCTCACATTCGGTAACATACTTTACTCTTGCTGCCATATCCTGAGCATTTATGCGGTGAAAATCAAACCGCTGGCAACGGGAGAGAATAGTGGCAGGGAGCTTGTGAACCTCAGTAGTAGCAAGGATAAACAGTACGTGTGCAGGAGGTTCCTCAAGAGTTTTCAGCAAAGCATTGAATGCCTCGGTGGTGAGCATGTGTACCTCGTCAATAATGAACACACGGTACTTGCCTCGCTCGGGAGTATAGGTTACCTTTTCGGAGATTTCTCTTATATCATCGATTCTTCTGTTGGAGGCGGCGTCCATCTCAACAACATCGAAGATTTCGCCCGCGTCAATACCCCTGCAGATTTCACACTCGCAACAAGGCTCGCCGTCTTTGGGGTTAAGACAGTTTACCGCCTTTGAGAGGATTTTTGCACAGGAGGTTTTACCCGTACCTCGGGTACCTGTAAACAGATAGGCATGATTGATTCTGCCTGCTTTCAATTCGTTTTTCAGAGTAACAGTCACCTGAGGCTGACCTACAACATCCGAGAAAGTACGCGGTCTGTATTTACGGTAAAGAACCTGATAAGCTGACATAAACTCACCTCAATTTACAGATATAAAAAATGCAAGCATACAGTCATTTACATAAGCGAACGACAGACTGACTATATCGCATCAAGAAAACTGCTTAATGCTGCTCGGTTCCCCGCCTGACATGGTTCACAGGCCTCAATCGTACAGGGCCTGCCGCTCGATTATATAAACGAAAGCAGTATAGCTTGCATTCACGAAGTTTATTATAGCATAAATATAAATCAAATGCAATAGAAAAAACAGAGAATATAGGAGAGATAGCATCGATTTCTGTCAGTTATGACTATTTTATTTAATGGTATTTTGTGATATAATCCTAATTAGTTTTGTACAGAGAGGTTAATATGAAATCAAATAAACTTTTAGGAATGGTTTTTCTTCTTGTTGCTGCGTTTTTGTGGGGCAGTACCTTTGTTGCACAGGCAGAAACAGGAGTAGGGCCCTTTACATACCTTGCAATGAGGTCGGTTGTTGCTGTTGTTTTTCTGCTCCCTATAATCATTTTCAAGGATTTACACAAAATCAGGTTAACGGGCAAAAATATGCAGGATAAGGGTAATGTGAGAACTCTGCTCACAGGCGGTGCTGTCTGCGGAGGTGCGTTGTTTGTAGCCTCGGCGCTTCAGCAGATTGGTATTGATAAGGGTACCACAGCAGGCAAAGCAGGCTTTATCACAGCTCTTTACATTCTCGGTGTTCCCATACTGGGGATTTTCTTCAGAAAAAAGGTCAGACCTCTTTTGTGGGGGTGTGTTGCCATTGCGGTTGCGGGACTTTTTCTTTTGTGTATGACAGGCAACCTGCAGGAGTTTTCCTTGAGAGCGTTATTCAGTACAGATACTCTTTCTCAGCTTTCCATTCAGACCTGCGATGTTTATGTTATAGTCTGTGCTCTGGGGTATTCTCTGCAGATTATGGCAATAGATAAGTATTCCCCCAAGGTAGATTGCCTTAAACTTTCTTTTCTGCAGTTTTCAGTCACAGCAGTGCTTTCTCTTATTGTAATGTTCATAGTAGAAAAGCCTGCTATGAGCGATATCCTTGCTTCTTGGATATCTATCCTGTATGCAGGAATACTTTCAAGCGGTGTTGCTTATACCTTGCAGATTTTCGGTCAGAAGTATACACCTCCCACAATTGCCTCAATGCTTATGAGCTTGGAATCTGCCTTTGCAGTGCTTTCAGCAATTGTGTTCAGCTCTCTTACAACAGGTGAGCCTCAGCTTCCTACCGGCTATGAGTGGTTAGGAATAATACTGATGTTTATAGCGATAATGCTTTCTCAGTTACCGGAAAAAAAGAAAACCGACTAAGCAAATAAAGTCACGGCAGTTGAACTGCCGTGACTTTTCTTTAGTGGTGATGGTGGTGATGGCGATGTCCGCGATTGTTTTTTTCAGTGCACACCCTGCAGTTTTTTTCGCTACACTCCTCAGAGGGACTTTCAATCTCTAAGGTAACGTGGCTGATTCCGTGCTCCTTCAGTTCTTCTCGTATAAGTTTTTTTATACAGGCAGAGTTGCTATTTGCAACAACGTGCATAGTTGCGAAGGTGTTTGTTCCGTCCATGCTCCAAAGGTGTACATGATGTACCTCCTGAACACCGTCGATTTCACAAAGATGCTCTTTTATTTCTTCTACGTTAAGTCCTCGTGGTGTTTTTTTAAGAAAAAGGTCAAGTGCTTCTTTGAGATTTTTAACAGCGTTAATAAGCACAAAAACCGATACTCCAAAGGAGAGGATAGGGTCGATAATCTTAATGTCGGTGAATCTCATTACAATTGCACCTATAAGTACCACAATCCAACCCAGAACATCTTCAAGCATATGCAGATTTACCGCCTTCTGGTTGAGTGACTCTCCTTCTCTTGTAAAGAAAGCGGCAACAAGATTTACACAAGCACCGATAATTGCAAGCACAATCATTCCGTTGTAGTTTATGTCAGTGGGATTAATTATTCTGATTATTGCGTTATAAATAATAGCAACCGAGCCGAAAAGCAGAATAAGTGTTGTGATGACACTGCCTATTACAGAATATCTTCTGTATCCGTAGGTGTAGTTGTTATCAGGCTGTCTGTTGCTTTTTTTCTCAAGAAAGAATGCAATTCCTATGCTCATAGCATCCCCTAAATCGTGGAGCGAATCAGAAACAATAGCAAAGCTTCCCGTGAACATTCCGCCAATAAATTCAAAGACAGAAAAGCACAAGTTAAGTAAAAAAGCAATGAGTATGTTCTTCTGTGTTTTCATAAGTCCTCCTCAGTGTTTGTGATTTATGTGAGTAAGAGAAATAGCAAAAATACTGCAGATGTGCTCGTCATCAAGAGAATAGTAAACACCTTTTCCGTCACGTCTGCACTTAACAACTCCTGCATCTTTCATTTTGGCAAGCTGATGGGAGATAGAGGACTTGGTCATAGAAAGCACATTTGCCAGGTCGCACACGCACATTTCGTTTACAGACAGAGCATAAACCAGCTTGCATCTTGTGTCGTTTCCAATGATTTTATAAAACTCTGCAAGCTTCGTAAACACTTCATCTTCAGGCATAGCTTTGATAACATCTTCCACAAGCTGATGATTAACTGCATTGCAGTCGCAGTTGAAACTGTTATTTGACATATATATACCCCTTTCGGTTGAGAATGTATTCAACTGTATACTATTATAGTTGAGTAAATACTCAATTGTCAAGTGCTTTTATAAAATTTCTTAAAATAAAAACTGTGCTCCAAGAAAAAGCCTTGAAGCACAGTTGTTTTTTATATTGATTTATAAGGGATTATGCCCAACGGAGAGTGTCCTCGTAAACTACAATGTAGTCGTTGGCGCTTCTGTCCCAGGAGTTGTTGCTCATCATAGCTCTCCACATCAGTGAATGCCAGCCCTGGTCATCCTGAATACCCCACAGAGCACGTCTTACTGCGTGAGCCATATCGTCTGCTGTATAGTTCTTGAAGGTAAAGCCGTTGCCGTAGTTGTCTGCAGAGTCAAATACGGAGTCTTTCAGACCGCCAACCTCACGCACAACAGGAATTGTGCCGTATCTCAGGGCAATCATCTGTGCCAGACCGCAAGGCTCAGACTTGGAGGGCATAAGGAAGATGTCAGCACCTGAGTAAATCTTTCTTGCAAGCTCGGGAATAAAGCCGTTTACAAAGCAAACTCTGCCCGGATATCTCCACTGGATATCACGGAAGAAGTTCTCATATTCTTCGTCACCTGTACCAAGAACTACAAACTGCATATTCTCAGTGTTCAGCAGATTTTCAAGAGAACCCTTTACAAGGTCAAGACCTTTGTGAGATACAAGACGTGTAACCATTGCAACCATGGGAACATCCCATCTCTGCTCAAGACCGAGGCGTTCCTGAAGAGCACGTTTACACTCGCCCTTGCCTGACATATCGTCCATAGTATAATTGCGATACAGGTGATAGTCGGTGGCGGGGTCCCAGTCAAGAGGTTCAATGCCGTTGAGAATTCCGCAGAGCTTGTAATGGTTGTTAATGAGCGGGTGATGCAGACCGTGGCTGAACCAGGGGTCTTTAATTTCCAATGCATAGCTGGGAGATACCGTGGTAACTCTTACTGCAGTCTGGATAGCACCCTTAACCATATTCAGTTTGCCGTCCATCTCAAGAATCTTCTGTTCAGATTCGGGAATTCCTACGCACTCTGTATTAACTTCCCATCCGTATTTACCCTGATACTGGATATTGTGGATAGTAAAGATGTTCTTGATGTTGTAGTACCATGGATTCTTGGAGTAGAACAGGTAGTAGTAAGTGGGCACCAGTGCTGTCTGCCAGTCGTTGGTGTGGATAATGTCGGGATGGAAGTCGATGTGGGGGAGCATCTCGAGGATTGCTCTTGAGAAGAATGCAAATCGCTCTGCATCGTCATAGAAGCCATAGAGCTTATCACGCTTGAAGTAGTA
Organism: Ruminococcus sp.; assembly: GCA_045593025.1. Lineage (GTDB taxonomy): Bacteria > Bacillota > Clostridia > Oscillospirales > Acutalibacteraceae > Ruminococcoides. The sequence goes on from JAZNVW010000007.1 coordinate 69,535, forward strand.
CTCATTGTCAATGAAATAGTAGGTGCAGTCGTTCCATCTTGCCCAGAAAAGACCGCAGTACATATTTCTCCATGCAACGGGTACGGTGAAGTTGGTGATAAAGTTCATCTGGCATTTCAGCTCGTAGGGGATAGTACCGTAAAGCGGCATAACAATGCGGCAGTCCTGACCCTTACGACATAAAGTGTGGGGCAGACTTCCTGCAACGTCAGCAAGTCCGCCTGAACCTGCAAAGGGGTTAGCCTCTGAGGAGCAATAAAGTATTTTCATATATTTCCTTCCTTTCTGTATTAAACAGTTGATTGTTTAGCAATGTAGATAGGATAGGTCTTGGCACCTGACAGGCTCTGACCCTTGGTAACAACAACATCCTTATCTACTATAACATAGTCAAGGTTTGCGCCTTCGGCGATTTTTGTATCCTGCATGATAATGCAGTTTCTGACAACTGCACCCTTGCCGATGTGAACACCCTTGGAGATAATGCAGTTTTCAACCTCGCCCTCAATAAGGCATCCCTGTGCAACCAGAGAATTTTTCACCTTGCTTGTAAGGCCATAGCGTGAAGGCGCGTCGTCACGAACTTTGGTGTAGATAGGACGGCTCAGATTAAAGAGCTCATCGCGGACCTCCTTGCTCATAAGCTTCATATTTTCTGCAAAGTAGTCCTCTGCTGAGTGAACAAGCGCCATGTGTCCCTTGAATTCATAGGCATACATCTTGAGCTTGCCTAAGTTGTCCTGAAGCAGATTTTTTCTGAAGTTCAGTGTATTAGCACTCATACAGCCCTGTACTAATTCGAGGAGCAGGTCTTTTTTGATAATCATAGAGCAAGTGGAGTTCTTGCATTTGCCTTCAATCTTAGGAGCAATTAGAAGCTCTGTGATTCTGCCTTCGTCATCAGTGTTCAGGATAAGAGGATTCACAGCATTATGGGGGATTTCCATTTCCTTATACATAAGTGTCAGGTCGGCACCTGTGCTCAGGTGTTGTTCAAACATTTTTGTATAATCAATGTTTGCCGCATAGTTGCTGTTTGTCAGAAGAATATACTCTTCTTTAAGATGTGTGAAATATCCGTGCAGATGATAAATTGCCTCAACACGGTGATTGAACGAATGACCTTTGTAGGGAGAAAGAATTGTAAGCCCGGAACGGCGTTTGGAAAGGTCCCAGGCATTGCCTGAGCCTACGTGGTCCATCAGGGAGTGGAAGTTGTTTCTTGCGATAATGGCAACGTTGTTAATTCCTGAATTGGACATATTTGAAAGAGGAAAGTCCACCAGACGGTACTTGCCGCCAAAGGGCACACTCGCCATAGTACGCTTTGATGTAAGCTCAGGAAGGTTAGCCTCTCCCACATTTGCAAATATAAGTCCTGCTAAATTAATTCCCATTACGTCACACCTCCACGTCTGTTTCAATCATAGCCTTAGGAGCTACAACTGCACCCTCGGCAATATTAAGACCTGCACCGATAACTGCAACACCCCACTGGTCGCGGTCAGGATAATCCTCAGGTCTGCCGCCTACTACAGCACCCTTGCCGATGTGAGCGTTTTCAGCAACAATTGAGTAGAGCACTTTTGCACCTTCCTCAATAACTGCACCCGGCATAATGATTGATGAGTTGATTTCAGCACCCTTGCCGATTTTAACTCCTGAGAAAAGGATAGAGAACTCAAGGCTGCCGTCAACCTCACAACCGTCAGCGATAAGGGAGTTCTGAATTTCTGCATTCTCGCCCAGGTAGTGGGGAGGAAGCATACGGTTTCTGGAGCAGATATCCTTCAAGTCAAGCTGAACATTGGGGTTGAGTATATCCATATTGGCATCCCAGAGGCTGTCGATGGTACCAACATCTTTCCAGTAACCTTCAAATTCGTAAGCAAACATTCTTTCTCCGCTCTCAAGCATCAGAGGCAGAACGTTTTTACCGAAATCGTGGTCAGAATCAGAGTTGTTCTCGTCCTCGATAAGGTATTTCCTCAGCTTGTTCCAGCTGAATACATAAATGCCCATAGATGCCTTGGTGCTCTTAGGAACTTTGGGTTTCTCGTCGAATTCGTAGATTTCACCGTTTTCATAGGTGTTGAGTATGCCAAAACGTGATGCTTCCTCAATAGATACATCAATAACCGCAATTGTGCAGTCTGCCTTGTTCTTCTTGTGAGCGGCAATCATCTTGGAGTAATCCATTTTGTAGATGTGGTCTCCTGAAAGAATAACAACGTATTCGGGGTCGTATCTGTCTATGTAGCTTATATTCTGATATATTGCATTGGCAGTACCTGAGTACCAGTCGGCACCCTCAACTGCCTGATAAGGACTAAGGCAGGTAACACCTGAGTTCATACCGTCCAAATCCCAGGGCTGACCGTTGCCTATGTATTCGTTGAGTACAAGGGGCTGATACTGAGTCAGCACACCTACTGCCTCAATGCCTGAGTTGATACAGTTGGACAGGGGAAAGTCAATGATTCTGTATTTACCGCCGAAGGGAACAGCGGGTTTAGCGATTTTCTTTGTAAGCACGCCAAGGCGTGAGCCCTGACCGCCTGCAAGCAGCATAGCTACGACTTCCTTTTTAGGGTACATAGCAAAACCTCCGTCTATATGTTTTAACTGAAGTGTTGATTTATTATAAGACAAGAATTTGATTTCCTGTCATAATTTGCAATTTTAGAATATCAATTTAGAATATCAAGATGAAAGTTGTAACCCAAGTGCCTGAAAATACACAGGGTAAGTTATGTGCAACAGGGCGAAGCATATAAATACACTCCGCCCGTATTGTACATTCAATTTGTATTATTTTTTGTCGGAAGCGGTTGACTTCTTGGTTGTTTTCTTAGCAGGAGCCTTCTTTGCGGGAGCTTTCTCCTCAGCAGGCTTCTCAGCTACAGCTTCTGCCTTTTTAGCAGTTGTTTTCTTAGCAGGAGCCTTCTTTGCGGGAGCTTTCTCCTCAGCGGGCTTCTCAGCTATAGTTTCTGCCTTTTTAGCAGTTGTTTTCTTAGCAGGAGCTTTCTTTGCGGGAGCTTTCTCCTCAGCGGGCTTCTCAGCTACAGCTTCTGCCTTCTTGGCAGTTGTCTTTTTAGCGGGAGCCTTTTTTGCAGGAGCATCTTCCTTTTTCTCTGCTGTCTTTTTGGTTGTAGCCTTTTTTGCAGTAGTCTTCTTTGTTGTCTTCTTCTTGGGCTTTTCTACTACAGGTTCAGGCTTCTCCATAGGCTGTGTGCACTTGAAGAACATAGCACTCATAGGAGGAATGTTGATAACAATAGACTGGTCCAGATTGTGGCAGGGCTCAACTGTTGTCATAATGTCAGCAGGGTTGTTTGCACAATGGTAACCGCCGTACTGGTCATCATCAGTATTGAATACTGTGTTGTAGATACCGTACTGGGGAACACCGATTCTGTAATCGTGTCTGAACATAGGCTGGAAGTTGCATACTACAACGATGTCGTTGCCGTCCTTGTCCTTACGGCGGAAAGCAATGATGCTCTGAGTGTAGTCATCGTGATGAATCCAGTCAAAGCCTTCCCAGTTAAAGTCAACCTGATGCATGCAGGAGTTGTCCTTGTAGAACTTGTTGATATCAGCAAAGAAGTGGTTGAGCTTCTGATGCTTCTCGTACTGGAGAAGACCCCACTGAAGTTCCTCGTTGCAGTTCCACTCGTCAAACTGACCCAATTCTGTGCCCATGAATGTGAGCTTCTTGCCGGGGTGAGCCATCATATATGAGTAGAATACACGAACGCCTGCAAACTTGGTGTCATAGTCACCGGGCATCTTGTTGATGAGAGAACCCTTGCCGTAAACTACCTCGTCGTGGGAGATAGGAAGCAGGAATTTCTCAGAGAATGCATAAAGGAAGCTGAAAGTGAGGTTATCGTGGTGGAAGGGTCTCCACAGCGGGTCAAGCTTCATATAGTGGAGCATATCGTTCATCCAACCCATGTTCCACTTGTAGTCAAAGCCAAGACCGCCGTCATAAACAGGACGTGTAACCATAGGCCAGGATGTGCTTTCCTCAGCAATCATCATAACTGTGGGATGATAGAGGTGGACTGCAGTGTTAAGTCTCTTCAGGAACTCAACAGCCTCCCAGTGCTCTCTGCCGCCTGAGGAGTTAGCAACCCACTCGCCGTCTTTACGGTTGTAGTCAAGGTAAAGCATAGAAGCAACAGCGTCAACGCGGATACCGTCAACGTGGTACTTGTCAATCCAGAACATAGCAGAGGAGATAAGGAAGGAAACAACCTCGTTACGGGCATAGTCAAATACGTATGTACCCCATTCCTTGTGCTCGCCCTTTCTGGAATCCTCATACTCGTAGCAGTGGATACCGTCAAATCTGCCCAGACCATGTGCGTCCTTGGGGAAGTGAGCGGGAACCCAGTCGATGATAACACCGATACCCTCCTGGTGGCAACGGTCAATGAAAGCCATAAGCTCGTCAGGGTTGCCGTAACGGGATGTAGGTGCAAAGTAACCTGTTACCTGATATCCCCAAGAACCGTCAAAGGGATACTCGGTAATGGGCATAAACTCAAGATGTGTGTAGCCCATTTCCTTGATGTAGGGAATAAGCTCGTCAGCAAGCTTCTCATAAGAGAAAACATTGCCGTCGGAATATTTACGCCAGGAGCCTGCGTGCATCTCGTAGATGTTCAGAGGCTCTTCAAAGTGATTTATGCTGTTTTTGTGCTCATACCAAGCAGAGTCCTGCCACTGGTGATTTCCAAGAGAGAAAACTCTGGAAGCATTGTCAGGTCTTGTCTGGCAGTGGAATGCATAGGGGTCAGTTTTGAGAAGTTTTTCGCCCCAGGGAGTTTCAACGCAGTACTTGTAGATTGCGTACTCGCCAACACCCTCAATGAAAACCTCCCAGATGCCGCCGTCGTCAATTTTATACATATGGTTGGCATCCTGGTCCCAGCCGTTGAAGTCACCTACAACAGAAACAGATTTTGCGTTAGGTGCCCATACTCTGAACACAACACCCTGCTTGCCTTCCCAGTTTTCTACGTGGGAACCGAAGAAATCATAAGCGCGGATAGCATCACCGTCATAGTAAAGCTGGATGTGTGATCTTTCGTCATTGAATGAATAGTTCATATATTTTCCTCCTGTTGGAATAAGATATACATACTTGTACACCTATCTGTACTTTTATATTATATCAAAAACATTTATTTATTTCAATAAAAAAGAAAATAATGATATACAAACTTTCTCTTTTTTGTTTGGTGAAAATCACGAAAAACTCCTGTAAAATATGGTTGTGTTTTATGATTTGTGCTGTTATTACTGTGGTTGACAAACTTTGCCAAGGGATTATAATTAGTTTTAATAAAGAGGCTACGGAAAGTTCCTTGAGCATTTTTTGTGTTGTAACCTCTGAACGAACTGTTTTGAAAGGAGAGAAGATTATGCAAAAGAATGAATATATGCTCACAGGTTCAATCTCAAAAAGTATAATCAGATTTGCAGTGCCTCTCTTTTTCGGAAATCTGTTTCAACAGCTTTATAATACAGCGGACTCCCTTATTGTAGGCAACAAATTGGGAAACACAGCCTTGGCGGCAGTAAGCTCAACAGGTATGCTGATTTTTCTCCTTGTAGGCTTCTTTCAGGGGATAGGATTGGGTGCCGGTGTGGTTGTATCGCAGTTTTTCGGTGCCAAGGATAAGAAAAATCTCCGTTTGGCAATTCATACGTATCTGACAATTTCTTTGGTAATCGGAGGTTTTCTCACGGTGGCGGCTACTCTGCTTGCACCGCAGATTCTTGTGTGGATGGGTACACCAAGAGAGGTTATGCCTGATGCTGTAGAGTATATACGTGTGTACTTTCTTGGAAGTCTCGGTCTTGTAATGTATAATGCCTGTATGGGTATAATGCAGGCGGTAGGAGACAGCAAGCACCCGCTTTATTATCTGATTGTTTCGTCTCTTATAAATATTGTGCTGGATTTGATATTGGTTGTAGGTTTCGGATTTGGTGTTTGGGCGGCAGCCCTTGCAACAATCGTTTCTCAGTTTATCAGTGTATTCCTTTGTCTTTTCAGATTGATGCGTTCAAAGGAGGATTACTCCGTAAGATTAAAAGAGCTGTGCTTTGATAAAAGAATGTTAAAAATGATTCTGCGTATCGGACTTCCCTCAGGAGTTCAAAATTCGATTATCGCTTTTGCAAATGTAGTTGTGCAGTCAAACATAAACTATTTTGGCGAAATGGCAATGGCAGGGTGCGGAGCATACTCAAAAATCGAAGGCTTTGCTTTTTTACCAATTACCAGTTTTACCGCAGCACTTACCACCTTTGTAGGACAGAACTTAGGAGCTGGAAATACCGATAGAGTAAAAAAAGGTGCGCGCTTCGGAATCTGGTGCTCTCTTGTAATAGCCGAAATTATAGGTGTGCTTTTCTACCTGTCGGCAACTATGCTGATTACTGCCTTTACAAAGGAGCCCGAGGCAATCGCATTCGGTGTGCAGAAAGCTCAGACCTGTGCGTTGTTTTACTGCCTGCTTGCAGCAACCCACAGCTTTGCGGCAGTACTCCGCGGTGCTGGCAAAAGCCTGTTTCCAATGCTCACAATGCTTGTGTGCTGGTGTGTAATACGTGTCAGCTTTATTTCTGTTGTGGTACCCATAACTCAGACCATAGACGCAGTCAACTGGGTGTATCCTCTCACATGGTCCTTAAGCACTGTCGCACTCTTCATCTACTACCTCAAATCCGACTGGACCCACAGCAGTATTTTAAGCGACTGATAAAACACCATAAAGACATAAAAGCCGATAAGCGCTAAAAGGTGCTTGTCGGCTTTATTGTTACCGGTATTAACAAAAAAACGGGCAGTCACAGCGACTGCCCGTAATTCTATCCGTTAAGTTTAACGATTCAGAGATTAGCCCTTGAGTGTCTCGTCAAGCTCTGCGAAGTACTTGATAGTTCTTACCATCTGAGATGTGTAGGAGTTCTCGTTGTCGTACCAGGAAACAACCTGAACCTGAGTTGTATCTGTCTCAGGCATATAAGTTGCCATTGTCTGAGTAGCGTCGAAGAGTGAGCCGTATCTCATACCAACGATATCGGAAGAAACGATTTCATCCTCGTTGTAGCCGAAGCTCTCGCTTGCAGCAGCCTTCATAGCAGCGTTGATCATATCCTTTGTAACGTTGCCCTTAACAACTGCAAAGAGGAGAGTTGTGGAACCTGTGGGAACAGGAACTCTCTGTGCAGCACCGATGAGCTTGCCGTTGAGCTCAGGAATAACAAGACCGATAGCCTTAGCAGCACCTGTGGAGTTGGGAACGATGTTAACAGCGCCGGCACGTGCTCTTCTGAGGTCGCCCTTTCTGTGAGGACCGTCAAGAATCATCTGGTCGCCTGTGTAAGCGTGGATTGTAGCCATGATACCGCTCTGGATAGGAGCAAGGTCGTTAAGAGCCTTAGCCATGGGAGCGAGGCAGTTTGTTGTACAAGAAGCAGCAGAGATAATCTGGTCATCAGCTGTGAGAGTGTCCTCGTTAACTGAGAATACGATTGTCTTCAGGTCGTTGCCTGCGGGAGCAGAAATAACAACCTTCTTTGCACCTGCGTTGATGTGAGCCATGGACTTCTCCTTGGAGCAGTAGAAGCCTGTGCACTCGAGAACAACCTCAACGCCGAGCTCGCCCCAAGGAATGTTGTTAGCGTCTTTCTCTGCGTAGATTGTGATTTCCTTGCCATCAACTGTGATGGAGTTATCTGTGCTTGTTACTGTGTCTGCAAGAGCATACTTACCCTGAGCAGAATCGTACTTGAGCAGGTGAGCGAGCATCTTGGGGCTTGTGAGGTCATTGATTGCAACTACCTCGTAACCCTCTGCGCCGAACATCTGTCTGAATGCAAGACGGCCGATACGACCGAAACCGTTAATACCAACTTTTACTGACATATTGATACATCCTCCTGTATTTTATTGGTAATTAGATTATATCCTGTTTTTTCTGCAAATTCAATAGTTTGTGATAATTTTAACTGATTTTGTATAAACTTTGGCTATTCATAGGTGTATGTGGTGATTTTTTATGCAAAAAATACACTAAGACTTTATAGCTCAGAAGGTGGGGAATATCAAAAATTTTATAAATTTGACTACTTTAAGTACAGAATACTATAATATTATGTATAAAAATATACAAAATATTCTTGACAAATTAGTGTATATCATTTAATATATTAAAAGACGAAATATTTATTATTATTGTTTTGTCTGTGTCTGTACCACGACACTGGTTGCAGATACCCTTATTTTTTAATTGGACTCTTAGATGAGCCGTTACTTATAGATATCCTTATTATTCCTTTACCATCTTACCGTAAAATTACAATGATTTTATATATAGCCTTATAATTGAATTATATAATTTTTCGGACGGATATCTTATTTTTTTACCGCGACAAGGGTAGTTTTACTCCTAAACTGCCATAGGTTTGACAAAACCGTTGTCGTTTTTCATATCCGGCCGTTTTTTTGTTTTTTGAAACGGTAACTTATAATAGCATATCTACTTTTTAACGGCACCGTGAGTTGAATCTGAAAAAAATTCAAATCAAGGAGGTGTCACACTATGGAATTATGGCTCTCGCTTGTTCTTGTGGCTGTTGCTGTTGTAGTCGGTATTGCTGTTGGTTTTGTAATCGGCACCCTTCACAGAAAGAAAGTCGCAGAGAACGAAATCGGCAGTGCCGAGCAGGAGGCTAAACGCATTATCTCCGAAGCAATGAAAACTGCTGAAGCAAAGAAAAAGGAAGCCATAATCGAAGGCAAGGACGAAGTCCATCGCCTGAGAACTGAATCTGAAAAAGAAATTACAGAACGCCGCAAAGAAGTACAGCGGCAGGAGAGAAGACTTCAGCAGAAGGAGGAAACTCTGGACAAAAAGCTGGACAATCTCGAAAAGAAAGAAGAAAACGTGGCAAGAAAGCTCAAGGAAGCAGAGAAAAAACTGGAGGAGATTGAAACAATCAAGAAGAGCCAGTTTGAAATGCTGGAGCGTATCTCCGGCTACTCTGTTGAGCAGGCTAAGGCATATCTGCTTGAGCAGCTTGACGGTGAACTTGCCCACGAAAAATCACTCAAAATCATGGATTACGAGCAGCAGCTTAAGGACGAGGCTGACAAGAAGGCAAGAAACATTATCTCTCTTGCAATTCAGCGTCTTGCCGCTGACCACGTAACCGAGGCAACAGTTTCTGTTGTTGCTCTGCCTAACGATGAAATGAAGGGCAGAATCATCGGTCGAGAGGGTAGAAACATCCGTGCGATTGAAACCCTCACAGGTGTTGACCTGATTATTGACGACACACCCGAGGCAATCACTCTCAGTTGCTTCGAGCCTGTAAGACGTGAAATTGCCCGTGTTGCTCTTGAAAAGCTTATCTCTGACGGCAGAATCCATCCCACTAAGATTGAGGAAATGGTTGACAAAGCACGCCGTGAGGTTGAATCTACAATCAAGAGTGCAGGTGAGCACGCAGTTATTGATGCAGGTATCGGTAATCTCCATCCCGAGCTTATCAAGCTTCTGGGTAGACTTCGCTACCGTACAAGCTATGGTCAGAATGTACTCAATCATTCTCTTGAGGTTTCCTATATTGCAGGTATGATGGCTACCGAACTTGGTATGGACCCCGCAGTTGCAAAGCGTGCAGGTCTTCTCCACGATATCGGTAAGGCTCTTGACCACGAGATGGACGGAAGCCACATCGAGCTTGGTGTTGAGGTGGCAAGAAAGTACAAGGAAAGCGATGCAGTTATTCACGCAATCCATGCTCACCACGGCGACATCGAAGCAAAAACAATCGTTGCTTGCCTTGTTCAGGCAGCCGACGCAATCTCCGCAGCACGTCCCGGTGCCCGCAGAGAAAACCTTGAAAACTACATCAAGCGTCTTGAAAAGCTGGAGAGCGTTGCTTCTTCCTTTGACGGCGTTGATACAACATTTGCAATTCAGGCAGGCCGCGAAATCCGCATTATGGTTAAGCCCGAGGTTGTAAGTGACGATAAGATGGCTGTGCTGGCAAGAGATATCTGCCAGAAGATTGAAGCAGAGCTTGAATATCCCGGCCATATCAAGGTTCACATTATCCGCGAATCCAGAGCAATCGATTTCGCAAAGTAAAAAGTAATCAGTTAATATGAATCAACAAACCCCACGGAACATATCCCGTGGGGTTTGCTTTTTGTTATTATGCATTCGGATTATAATTCCAAAGAGGAATAAAACTCTCGTCAGCGGATTCTAACTCCTGTGCGAAGCCGTCAAGTTCTAAATCTATCAGATGGTCCAGTACCTTCTGATACTCCCGTTTTGTGATTTTTCTTGAAAGTTTCGGGTGCTCAAGTGCTTTGCCGTGGGGAATGTACTGTCCCATAAGGCTTATTGTGGCATCGTTGCCAAAATTCTCTTTAAGAATATTGAGTGCGTCTATGCTGTTTTTTGTGTGATTTGGAAGCACCAGATGTCTTATGAGTACGCCCTTCTTTGCAATGCCTTCATCATCAAGGCAGAGCTTTCCTGTTTGTCTCAACATTTCTTCTATTGCTTTTTGTGCTGTTTCAGGATAGTTGTCCACCTTAGAATATTCAAGCCCGAGAGCTTTATCCGAGTACTTGAAATCCGGCAGATATATATCCACAATTCCCTCTAAAGCTCTGAGGGTTTCAACCCTCTCATACCCGCCGCAGTTATATACAATGGGAATATTCGGTTTATAAATTTCAAAGCTTTTGAGTATCTCAGGCAGATATTGAGTTGCGCTGATAAGGTCAATGTTGTGCACACCCATAGCTACAAGTTTTCTGTATTCGTCAGCAAGAATACGAGCATCTATCTGAACCCCGAAGTTATCCGCAGAAATCTCAAAGTTCTGGCAGTATATGCATTTCATAGTGCAACCGCTGAAGAATATTGCACCCGAGCCTTTTTCACCGCTTATGGGCGGTTCCTCCCAGAAATGAGGTGCAATCCTTGCAACTAAAGGGGATGAGGGAACATTGCATAATCCGCCTTTTGTGTTCATATCTCTTAAAGCGTTGCACTTGTTAGGGCATAGTTTGCAGTTCATAAAATCACCGCACTCAGTATATCACAAAATATTTATAAAGAAAAGAGGCAAGAAAAGGACACAGAAATGTATTAAAAATTTGAAAATCTGTGATATACGCTATATTTTTGTTGACACCCGAAAACGTTAGTTCTATAATTTAGTTATGCTGATTCACGAGGAAGGTATCAGTACCGGCACAAGTTCTCTCAGTCCGTTTTGTGCCGGAAAATCACGAGGATACAGCACGGTCAGCAGGCATATATTAATTTGCTTAACTACGATTTATATGTTCCAAAGTGCTGTGAGGTACGTAAATAAGCTTAGCTGATTTTTATCGGCAAGGATGTTGTGCGGTACATCCTCTTTAGTTCTTATACTTTATGTGTAAGGAGGGTAATAGAGTGAATAATTCAGATGTAATGATTCAGGTGAAAAACCTGAAAAAAGAGTTCAGAAAGGCAATAAAAGAGCCCGGACTCAAAGGTAGTTTCAAAGCTCTTTTTAAGCCTGAGTATGAAATTGTCAAGGCTGTCGATGATATAAGCTTTGATGTAAAAAAAGGTGAGATAATCGGATTTATCGGCCCCAACGGAGCAGGTAAATCCACAGTTATTAAAATGCTTACGGGAATTCTCACCCCCTCATCGGGTGAATGCTGTATTGACGGCAAAATTCCTACTCAAAATCGTAAAGAGTATGTAAAGGAAATCGGTGTTGTTTTCGGGCAGAGAACACAGCTTTGGTGGGATTTGGCTTTAAGAGAAACCTATATGGTTCTCAAAGAGATTTATGAAATCCCCGAGGAGGATTACCAAAAGAGAATGGCATTCTTAAACGAGGTGCTCCAGCTTGAAGATTTTATCACAAGTCCTGTGCGTACCTTGTCCTTGGGACAGCGTATGCGTGCGGATATTGCCGCATCGCTTCTGCATAATCCCAAGGTGCTCTTTCTCGATGAGCCTACCATCGGTCTTGATGTGGTTGTCAAGGATAACATAAGAAAAGCTATTCAGAAAATCAGTGAGGAAAGCGGAACAACCGTTATTCTTACAACTCACGACTTAGAGGATATCGAGCTTCTCTGCAAGCGGATTGTTATGATTGATAAGGGCAAGAAAGTCTTTGACGGCGAGCTTGCCGAACTTCGTAAACGATACGGTCAGATGCGTGAACTCGGCTTTGAGCTTAAAAATTCCGAGGATATTTCAAGGCTTGCTTATAAAGATGAGTTTTCTTTCTCAGAGGATGACCTGAGTGTTGAACAACAGGGAGGTAATGTAAAGGTCCGTTTCAATTCAGATATGGTTTCTGTTGAAAAGATGCTTTCCTACACACTCTCGAAGGTTCACGTTAAGGACATCAACGTGAAAGATGCTGACATTGAGGAAATCATCCGCAGGCTTTATTTAGGAGGAGGCGAGGAAGTTGAAACGACTGCTTCGCATCTATAAACCCTTTACCCGTGCAGGACTTCTTGAAATGGTAGCATACAGAGTAAACTTTATGTTCTTTCTTCTGGGCGAGATTATGAGGTGCTTTGTTATGTTCTTTGTGTGGAAGGCTGTGTTTGACAGCTCTGCAGAAAGTTCAATATTCGGTTTCACCTACGATAATATGGTTGTCTATATTTTCATAACATTCCTCAGCGGATACATAACATACTCTGACGGGTCCTATGCAGTAGGAAAGGAAATCCTCGACGGCTCCATTGCTATGCGTATGATAAAACCGGTTGACTTTGATATGTGTTTTCTGTTCCAGGAACTGGGCGGTAAAATTTTGCAGTTGCTTATTGTGTTTCTGCCCATTACAGTTGGTGTAGAAGCCTACAGATGGATTGCAAACGGTGCGTTTATGCTGAATGTGCCAATGCTGTTGCTGTTTATGATGAGCCTTCTGCTTGCCTACGGTATCAACTTTTTCTTTAACGTTATATACGGCTTTCTTGCTTTTTATCTGAAAAACCTCTGGGGTACAGGTATCATCAAGGATGTTATTGTAAGCTTTCTTTCGGGTGCCACAATTCCTCTTGCGTTTATGGGTGCTTTGGGAGAGGTGTTGGGATATCTGCCCTTTGCTTCTCTTTCCTATACTCCCGTAATGATTTATATGGGAATGTATGATATCAAGCAGATTATATTCTATATGGGCCTGCAGCTTTTGTGGCTGGTGATTTTTGCAGTTACATCAAAGCTTATCCTTCGCAGTGCGATGAAGCGGCTTGTGGTGCACGGGGGTTAAGATTATGATGAGATATTTGAGACTGCATAAGATTTTTATAAAGCAGGACCTTAAAAAGCTTATGGAGTATAAGGTAGACTTCCTGATGGGAGCTATCGGATTTCTCCTTGAGCAAGCGGCTCAGCTTTTGTGTCTGGGAATAATCTTCTCTACAATTCCTGCTTTGTGTTATACTGAAAACGGAGTTGTGGTGGACAGCTGGAGCTTTCACGAGGTACTGTTTATCTATGGTTTCTCTTTGATTCCAAAGGGAATAGACCATCTTTTCTTTGATAATCTCTGGGGCTTAGGTTATTGGATTGTTGACAAAGGCGACTTTGATAAATACCTGACACGTCCCATCAATTCCTGGTTCTATGTCTTGTGTGAAAAATTCTGTGTGGATGCCTTGGGCGAGTTTATCATAGGTGTTGCCCTTGTGATATACAGCACACTTTCAATGCCTGAGAGCATCTCAAGCGGTATTCTCTGGTGGCGCGTGCTGCCTGTAATTGCAGTTATGCCTTTTGCAATTATGATTTTCACATCGGTCAAAACCGCCACAGCCGCAATTTCCTTCTGGACAAAACGAAGCGGACACATTACTCATATGTGTTATATGACAAACGACTTTGCAAAATATCCCACAAAGATATATAATACCTTTATAAAGTCGGTAATCACATATATCCTGCCCTTTGCACTCACAGCGTACTATCCTGCAATATTCATCCTTCGCGGTGAAGCTGTATGGAGCCTGCCTGTGACGGTAGCGGTATCTGTGGTACTGTTCATTATTTCTCAGTTTATCTGGCATAGGGGAGTAAGCTCTTACGAATCTGCAGGAAGTTGAGTTTTGGAGTTAATTTATGAAAAACCCTTTTCTTTTTTATTCTGAAGAAGAAAAAACCGAATATGTAACTGCCTTGTGCTCTGTTAACCGCGGGGTAATTGCTTACATTCCTGTCAAGGGACTTGCCGACGACATAGTAGGCAAAAGCGTCAACGATGTGTTTTCTGCAGGAATTATCTCCCGAGAGATAAAGAATCTTGCTAAGAGACGCGGGGTGGATTTGTCTGCTTATACAGATAAGGATTTGCCTAAGTTTCTGGATGATGCTACCTACAGCAACGATATTATCCAGAAAAATCTCGCAGATACAATAGTGAGAAAATTCGGCAACCGCCTGGGTGTGATCTTGCTTACTCTCAAGCAGGGGCATATACTCAACAGAAAAGCACGTGCAGACTGGGAGGATGCTCACTGGGAGTATTGGGCAAACCTTAAAACCGTTATTCTTACAGGAGGGCTTGCAAGCGGACTTTTAGGCAGACGCTTAAAAGAGCAGATTCTCTATGTATTTGATATGGCAGGGGAGAAGCCCTATAATATCAATCTTTATGATAACGGCTCCCACTTAGGAGTAATGGGTTGTGCAAAGCTTCTGCCGCCTGATTGCTCCGGGGCTGCGGTCCTTGACTTCGGGCAGACTAATCTGAAGCGTTCTGTTATAAGAAAACGCAGAGGAGACATTTCCGAGTTTATTCAGCTTCGTACCAGACCGTCACTTTATATGGAGCTTGATACCTCCGACAGCGAGGAAAACCACGCCCGCGCTCTGGAGCTTCACAAATATCTTGTGAAGGTTGTGGCAGATACCTGCAGAGAGGCTATAGGCTCAGGAGAGCTTTGCAATAACGTCGTTATAAGTATTGCAAACTATACTGTAGGCAACAGACTTTTTAAGGACAGGGGCGGATACGCAAAACTGTTTAATCTGACCGATGAGTACGGAAACTTACTTGCTCACGATGTATCTTCTGTTCTTCACCGACAGATTCACGTTCGGCTTGTCCACGACGGCACGGCAATTGCTCTTAACTTTACCGACAGGGAAGACACAATCTGTCTTTCTTTGGGCACAGCGTTCGGTGTAGGGTTTACTGATATTAATTTATCGGCTTGTCCTTGTAACACTTGATTATTGTTTTAATAATGGTATAATTAATATGAATATATAAGGAAAGAGGTAATGATTATGGCATTTTGTATTGATTGCGGAACAAAGCTCCCTGACGGTGCACGTTTCTGTCCTTCTTGCGGTACAGCAGTTGTACTGCCTGAGGTTGCTTCTGTTGAAGTAGCAGAACCTGTTGCAGAGGTTGCAGTTGTTGACGAAACACCTGTTATGGAAGTACCCGCAGAGGAAGTAACTGTTTCTGAAGTTGCACCTGTAGACGAACAGCCTGTGCAGGAGAATATACAGGAAGAAAATGTATATGCCGCAGAGTTTGCTCAGATTAAATCAGAAGAAGTTATGGAAGAGCCTGCTTGTGAAGAAGCAGTTTGCGAACAGGAGCCTGCTCAGACCGCTGAGGCAGTGCCTTGTGTTATTTCTCAGTCACCACAGTCTGATACATATACTCCTTCAAGCACCAAGGAAGAACAGCAGGCTTGCCTTGATAACATCTACGCAAGACTTAGGAACGAGCGTCTTTGCTGGAAGATTTTCGGATTTGTGTGGATTGGCTATGCAGCTTTGTTTACAATTTTGGCTTTCGCTATATCACCAATGATTATATATGCAATTTTATTTGCACCTCTTGCTGTTATATCCTTTGTGATGGTAAGTAAGGTTAACAACTATATGAATTCTCTATATACCGACTGTGAGCCTGCTGTTACAAGATGCTCAAGCGTTGGTATGATAGTTTTTGGTGCGTTTTTCAACACAGTTGCTATGATTTTCATTATTATCAACTTTGTAAACGTAAAAACAAACGAAAAAACCCTCAAGGATATCAAGCACAATCAGAATGTATACAACAATCGTATCTGATGTATGCCTTGGCCTTATCCAAATCCAAGCAGTCCGATTATTTCGGGCTGCTTTTTTTATGTAATTTTTGTACCTATTGCTTAGAAGTTGCCCATAATTTCACTTGTCAAATATCAAAATCAACAAATATATCACAGAAAGATTGTGCAAATCGTGAGCAAAAAATAACAATAAAAGTGTTTATTTTTGGAGGGGGCTGTGATATAATTATTGGTGAATTAAAGTGCATTATAATGCACTAAGAAGGAGAGGATTTTTTTGAAATTCAGAAGACTGGTATCTCTCGTGTTAACAGTTCTTATGATTGCTGGTATTTCCACAATCGCTCTGAACGTTAACGCTGCAGAGACCGACATCGCAGTAAGCGGCGCAAAGCTCGGTAACTACTACAACGTAGATTATCTTGAAGCTGAAGCACAGGCTTATCTGAAAACACAGGCAGACAAGACTAAAACTGACCTGGGCGCTAACTATACACCTTCCAAGACAACTTGGAGAGTATGGTCTCCCACAGCTTCCAAAGTTCAGCTCAAGCTTTATGCTACAGGCTCTGATATGGAGCCCGGTGCAAAGACTATCGGCAAGTACGATATGACCTTTGATAAGGCAACTGGCGTTTGGTCTTATGCTATCTCCGGTGACCAGAAGAATGTGTACTACACATACATCATCACCACATCCGCAGGTACAAGAGAAACCTACGACATCTATGCTAAGGCAGCAGGTGTTAACGGTGACCGTTCCATGGTAGTTGACCTTGATGCAACTGACCCCGACGGTTGGGACAAGGACGAGCACGTATTCCTCGACCAGCAGACAGACGCTGTTGTTTGGGAAGTTCACGTTGCTGACCTTACATCTTCCGATACTTCAGGTGTTGACAAGAACTACCAGGGTAAGTTCCTCGGCTTCATCGACGGCGGTCTTACCATCAATGGTAAGGACGGCGCAAAGAGAGTTGGTATTGACTACCTCGTAGAGCAGGGCATCAACGCTGTTCACATTCAGTGTCCCTTCGACTTTGCTTCCGGTGACGAAACCAACCCCGAATCCTACAACTGGGGTTATGACCCCAAGAACTACAACCTTCCCGAAGGTCTGTATGCTACAAATCCCTATGATGGTAACGTAAGAATTAAGGAGTTCAAGCAGCTCATTCAGGCTCTGCATGACAGAGGCATCACTGTTATTATGGGTGTTGTTTACAACCACACATACGTAACAGAGCAGTCTGCTTTCACTTACACAGTTCCCGGTTACTACTACAGAATGTCCAGTGCAACCTTCTACATCAATGGTACAGGTTGCGGTAACACACTGGCTACTGATAAGGCAATGTTCAACAGCTATATGATGAACTCACTCAGATACTGGGTTGAGGAGTATCATATCGACGGTTTCCGTTTCGACCTTTCTGCAGCTCATGACTACATCACAATGAACGAAATCAGAGCAATGTTCAATGGTATGTATGACGGCGAAGGCAAAAAGATTATCATGTACGGCGAGCCCTGGAGCGTTGGCGATTGCGGTCTTGCAGGCGGTAACGCAATGGAGACTACAAACTTTGCAAAGCTCAGCTCTAACGTAGCAGGCTTTAACTCTTACACAAGACAGTCTATGCACGGTTCTGAGAAGGGTACAACCAAGGGTTGGTTCACAGGTGCAACTGCTAACGCATACGTAACAGGTGTTAAGCGTGCAGCTCTTGGTAAGTTCCAGGAGGACAGATATACAAAGTATCCCAACCAGTCTGTTAACTATGTTGACTGCCACGACGGTATGACATGGTGGGACAACCTCCTCAACACTCAGAAGGTTAAGGATTATAACACAACTGATGCTAAGTACAGATCTCAGCTCAGAACAACATTTACATACCTGTTCACAACACAGGGTATTCCTTTCACACTTGCAGGTACAGAGTTTGCACGTACAAAGAACGGCAACGGTAACTCTTACAATGCAGGCAAAACAAACGCATTCGATTGGACAAGAATCGAAACTTATGCAACTGAGGTTGCATACGCAAAGGGTATGAGACAGATTCGTGGTGCTTTCAGCCCCTTCAGAAATTCTGAAACATACAACAACCTCACATGGCTCACAACTTCCAACGAGAAGAGCATCCTTGCTTATTCTCTCAACAACACCAAGGCAGGCGAGTGGTCTAAGGTTATCGTAGCAGCTAACAACGGTGCAGCAGGCACAGTTACTCTGCCCTCCGGTACATGGACAATCGTTGCAAACGGTGAAAAAGCCGGTCTTACTTCTCTCGGCACAGCAACAGGTACATACAATATCGGTGCTAACAGTTCCGCTGTTCTCGTTCAGGGTTCAACAACAGCTACAGCTCCCGAGTTTGAGACAATCACAGTTAACCACTATGCAGGCGACAAGCTCATCAAGACCTCTGAAGTTCTTTACGAAGTAGGTTCAACTTGGAGAGCAACTCCCGACGCATACACACTCTTCGACCACAACATCACTAAGATTGAGAAGACAACAGGTACTCAGGACGAAAACTGCGTATACGGTACAGTTGAGAAGGGCCAGAATGTTGTTGTAAGCTATTACTATGAGCAGTTCAGCACAAGCGGCTACCTCACAATCAAGTACCTTGACGAGTCAGACGCTCCCATCGTTGCTGACGTTAACTACAGAATGCTCGATGGTACTGATTTTGAAGTTCCCTTCGAGAATAAGGCTGGTTTTGAGCTTGTATCTTCCAAGTATCCCTCTAACTACAAGGGTACATTTGATGCAGAGAACCCCGAAACAATCACATTCTATTACAAGGCACTCACATCTGATAGCATCACAGTTTACTACTACAACACTCTCGGCGCAGGTGCTCCCCAGATTTATGCTTACACAGAAGCAGAAGAGAAGCCTCTCGGCGACTGGGATGGCGGTCCTAAGATGAAGCAGGTTACAGATGTATCTGAGCTTCCCGAGGGCGAAACAGTCGGTAACTGGTACAAGTTCACAATCGACTCCACAACTAACCAGCTGGATTACTTCCCCGCAAGCTGTAAGGTTATGTTCCACATTGGCAGCAAGCAGGAGCCTCTCAACGGTGAGGCTGGTTACGATGCAGCAGGCACAATCTATGTTAAGAATAAGATTGTTACCTTCGATGCAAAGGTTATCACATCTCACATTAACGCAGAGACAGGTGAGAAGCTTGCTGAGGATGTAGTTTCCAACTACAGCCGTGTAACAAGCAACGACATCTATGTAACATCTGCAAAGACAGGTCTTGGTAAAGTTATTGCTCCTTCTAACGCTTCCGGTAACCTGGTTGCAGGTTCTACTTGCGTAGTTTATATGTACACAGAAGACGACGGCCCCACACCTCCTGTAGGTGAAGGCGTGCTCCTCGGTGACGCAGACCTTGACCAGAAGATTACAATCAAGGATGCTACTGTTGTTCAGAAGTCAGCAGCTAACCTCATAACTCTTGAGGGAGATGCAAAGCTTGCTGCAGATGCAGATAAATCCGAAAAGATTAACGTTAAGGACGCAACTGTTATCCAGAAGTACGTTGCAGGTCTTGCAGTAGATACTCCTGTTGGCGAAGCTATTCCCGGCACCGGTAATACAACTCCTGATACAGGTCTTACAGGCAAGCTGGTTGAGCTCTATAACGAAGCAAGTGCACTTCTTAAGGATAAGGCTGACTACGTGTTAGAGATTGCCCTCAAGGCAGACAGCGAAGAGCTGGCAGCAAAGGCTGATTACGGCTACGATATTTCTAAGGAAGACACAACAAAGAACGAGTACAAGAAGTTTGAGGCAGTTATCAACAATGCTGGCTTCTATGTAGTTCAGGGCGGCACTGATGAAGAAATCAAGAACGCTCTTGATGAGCTCGATAAGGCAAACAAGTGGTTCAATTACTATGTAACAGAACTCCACACATCTCCTGTTCTTACAGATAAAGATGATCCATATGGTATCGACGTATCCAACGGCCAGTATCCCATCGTTACAGGTTACAACACAGTTGTATACTCTGCAAAGCAGGATTGGGGCGATGCAGCATACGTTTACTGCTGGAGCACAGGTGGCGGTGAGAAGTCAACATGGCCCGGCGAACCTATGAAGTTTGCTCTTGTTAATGATTATGGTGAGAACCAGTTCGTTGCTTATATCCCCGTTGAATTTGACAACTACATCATCAACAATGGTAATGGCATCCAGACTGTTGACCTTAAAGTAAGCAGCAGCATCGGTATGTACATGTCCACAATGACAGGCGGTAAGTACACAATCGGTACTTGGGAGCCCAACTTCTACGAGGCTAAGTAATCTGTACGTAAATTCAATAATTTATTTGTCAGATAGCTAACTTATAAGTAAACACAAGGCACACAGCTTTGGCTGTGTGCCTTTTTCTTAGAGGTGATAAAATGATAAAAAGATTGTTCCCTCAAGGCAAAGCAAAAGCCTGTGTTCTTTCCTACGACGACGGTGTTACCCAGGATATAAGGCTTACAGAGCTTCTCAGAAAGTACAATCTTACTGCAACCTTCAATCTTAATTCTCAATTATCACAAAACGAGTTTAGTTGGGTTCATCAGTCGGGTGCAGTCATAACACGTTTGCACCATAATGTGCTCTCGGAGCTTTATGAGGGCTTTGAAGTAGCAAGCCATACCTGTAGCCATCCTTACATGGAAAACCTTACAGAGGAGCAAATTACAAAGGAAATGGCTATGGATAAAACTGTACTTGAAAGATTAACTTCTCAGAAAGTATGCGGTTTTGCTGTGCCTTTTCATTATTACAGCCCACTTATCAGAGCTTGTGCTGTAAATTGCGGATTTGAATATTCACGTTGTTCAGATGTAACCTATGGCTTCATGCCTTGGGAGGATTACTTTGCCCTGAAGGCAACCGCTTTTCATCTGGATGAAAGAGTTGACCTTTTATCCGAGCAGTTCTTATCTACAGATGAAGAGCTTGCAATCTTTCATTTGATTGGTCATTCCTATGATTTAGATACTCATAATGCGTGGGACAGGGCAGAGGTCTTGTTTAATCGTATAAGTGAGTCTGAAGATGTGTTGTCAGCTACAACCCTTGAGATTGTCCGCTACCTCAAAGCAATGTACAAAGCAGAAATTACACCGCAACAGATAGTTAATAACAGTTCTGTTGATTTATATTTTAGTGTAAATAATGAGATTATTTGCGTCAAAGCGCAAGCAACTTATAATATGTAAAAGAAAAAGCTACGGATTATGCGTAACGTGCATTTCCGTAGCTTTTGTTTATGTAGCAGGATATTGTAATCAGTTCTGTTTTCTTACAATTTTGTATTCGTCATACGGCTCATAGTAATGGCAGTCGGTGTTGTTACCGCTGAGGAACTTTTCCATCTCATCTTCATCAAGATTGATTTCACAAACATAGCACTGGCAGTAGTGGTCAAATACATAATGAGCGCACATTTCGCAGTTATCTTTAGCCATATTATCAACTCCCTGATTGAATATATCAAGTATACTATATTTCATTATTTATTTCAACATAAAGATTTACAAGAGAATTAGGCTCCATCCTTAAGCATAATCGGAGCATGACAGAGGGAATAGTTGGCACTCTTTCTGAGAGTATTTATTATGCTATGGATATCTGAAGGTTTATTCTCATCAATAAATTACCCCTTGCTGTACTGTTACCAGACAAGCAAGGGGTTAATGTTATTTATAAGACTTCGTCATCAAGGTTAGTAATAACTTCGTTTGTTTCTTGTTCAATTGTAGAAGTGAATGCTTCGTTGTATACAGGAGCTGCTGCTGATTTAGGAATCTCAGGGTCCTCATCTTCATCTTTGTTTCGCAGAATACTGATAAGGTTTATTATCTCTGAGCTGAAAGCAATAAGCAGAATTGCGGCAAAAGCAGCAAGTCCGTACCATTGGGTAAAGAAATCATAAATAGTGCCAACAACAGGAACTTTGAACTGAACCTTTCCGAGAATCTGAGTATCATCAATCTCGGGGTCGTCCAGCGCTCCCTCTTTGATACCTCTTGTTGTAAAGTAGTATAAACCGTCCTTCTCATAAGGTTCAGAAACAATCTGGTGAGTAATCAGTTTACCCGCTACCTGACCTTCTTTACCGTGATAGGTGATAACATCGCCTTTTCTGAGTGTCTCAGGTTCAACTTCTTTAACAAGAATTATATCGCCTACTTTGAGTTCAGGCTCCATACTTTCGGAAGAAACTCTTAACATAGAGAATCCGAATAAAGACGGCGTTTCACCGGATATACGGGAAACAAGAGTATAAAGAAGCACCAAAACGAGTATTGCAATCAGACAAAATCCGAATATCTTTTTGATTTTTTCAAACATTGGTTATCACCCCGGGAAAGAATTGATACCCTGTTAAATAACAGGGTATCATATAGTAATAGAATATCAGATTTTTTAGTTGTTGGCAAGTACAATTTTATCAATCTGGAAATTTCCTGTGCCTTCAAACTCGACATACCATTCAATGAAAGCGTTTACGCTGTTATTTGCACCGGCAGGTATCTCATATTGAGCAACAACAGGAATCCATCTTACAAAATTATTACCGTTTGAAGTACCCTGCGAAGCATAGCTGAATCGGTCAACAGTTGGAGTTGAGGTTGTGACAAAGTACTTACCTTCAAGTGTGGGACTGTAGTTAACATCAATGAACAGGGACACATTGGTAGCAACATCAGCAGCATTAGTGATATCTGTTCTGAAGTAGAGCACAGTGCCATCCGTAACACTTGTACTGCTAAGATTACTTACAGCCGTTGCAGTGTTGTATGTAATCTCGCCTGTTTCATTGTTTTTTGTGCCCTTATAGGTAACCCCGGAGCAACTGTTTCCGTTAATGTTAGCGGAGTAGGTGAGTGTCATAGGAGTTACCATGTATCCACCTTGTACAGCCGAACGCTGAGACCATGAATAGGTGTAACCGACAAGGGTAATACCAAGCATTATTACAATTAATATCTGAGTAATCAAAAACTTCTTTTTCACGGTCTCACCGTCCTTTCTTTAATGTGATAAACTGTCACTGCTCAATGGTTGTTGACCAGGCTCCTCCACCCTTATCCCAGGTTCCGCTCTTAACGGTGTAGGTATTTGTACCATCCGTAGGAATCTGTAAGTCAGCTGTCTGGTTCCATTTGTTGTCCCAGTTATTTGCTGTTGCACTGGGATTCATTCGGCAGAAGATAACTTGTTTATGTCCGCCATCGGGAATTTTTACCTTGTATAGGTTACTGCTGCCTACTTTTGTCATGGAAACCCAAGTTTCTGCTGCACCATCAAAGAAGTAAGCTGCAAATCGTGCATTATCTATATTCCAGTTTGAATTGGGTACGAGGTAGAGAACACCTTCTTCGGGCTCAGGTTCGGGTACAACAGGATCCCATGTACCGGGAGAGTTCTGTCCAGAAGCTCCCCAACCTGTAATTGTAAAGGTATCTTTACCTGTAGGAATTTGCTGATTATCCGTTCGATTCCATAAATCAGCGGTATCCCAAGGAATTGATGTGGACGAAGGCTTTACTCGAGTGAAGATCACGTGTGTTGCTGTTTCGGGAATATCGGCATAGAACACTCCGCTTTCATTCGGGTCTTCAGTCATTTTTACATCAGTTTCACTACCGGTACCATCAATCCACGCGTGTACCCAGAACGCGGGACTTCCGGTAGAGTTCCAAACATCGGGTACCAAATAGATTCTCTTGGTAGGTATAGTAGCTGAATCTCTCCAAGAGCCTGCAGTCGTACTTGTACATACAAAATACTTATTGATAGAGGTTCTGCCCGTTGATGCATCCCAGGTGTTGGTTCCGTCTGTAAACTTAAGGTTTGTAACACCATTGTCGGGAATACCGTTTGTAGAGAATGTACCGTTGTTGTTCTTTGTAAGCTGTACGGAGTAGGGGAATATCAGATGGTCTGTTTGATCTTCGTACATAAATGTAGCAGTAACAGTAGTGGGAGTAGTGCCTGCAGGAGGTACAAAGAAACTTGTGTATGTACCGTCTGGCTTTGTAGGCTTGCCCCAACGTCCTGTCTGGTACTCGGGCTGTTCAGTTGTTGAACCACTGCCGTACTCACCGTCAATGTCCTCATATAACCATGTACCATCAAAAATCCATGCATTTTGGAAGTCTCCGTTTGTAAGTTGCTTAGGATTTGTAAGAAGGAATACATTAGTTGCTGTTGTGTATTTGGCATAAGGTGCGATAGCAGTTCGATTGTCCAAATTGAAATATGGATTAGTTGCACCTTGTGGCTTATTCCAGAAGGTAAGATACGTGTTTTCTGTCAACTCAAAGTCAAAGTGGAAATAATAGAGGTATTCGTCACTATATCCAGTATCAACACGCTCCATTCGACCTTCGTCACCATACCAGTCATCTGCATGAGAACTTCCGTCTACAACGTATCCACCGGTCTGAGCCAGGTTCTGTCTGTTATTACCCAGTTTTTCTATGAGCTCCTTGTTTGTCTGGCTCATAACTGACACAGCAGGCTTGAGGTTTTGGTCAAAGAACTCATCTGCAAAATCAGCAGGAACACGTAGGTAAACGGTAGTACCTGTAGGTTTGGGAACATCAACTTCTACTCCGCTTTCAAGTGCGTAGTAGATTGTCTCAGTGCCTCTGCCCGGACCAATCCAATAGTTCTTGATAGTGTAAGTTCCGTCGCTTTCTTGGAAGCAGCGGTTGAATCTGACTTCATCCAAGTCTGCAGGAATATAGCAGTACCAGGTGTTGGCACCCTCGAGCTGAGAGGGGGAGTCGGTCATGCTGTAGTTGAAATCATAACCGCTGTATTTAATGTTAACCCTCATCTTGGGACTCTGATTGATAAGCCATCTATCTTTGGTGAAGTCACTCAAACCGATTTTTACAACATCACCATCATACCAAAGACCTGTGCCTTTACCAAAAGCGGTATAGGTAGTTCTGGTGCCTCTTTCAGTTGCTTCCCAGTTGTTTGTTGTGTCGTTTGCGTCATCCTTGGTTTGCCAAATAAACTTAAGCTTCTGGACAGCTCTGGGAATTTGGCATTTCCAGACGTGATTGGTTGCATCATAAGTAAAACCTGAATACCAGTACTGCATATCTTTTTGTGAATCAAGGTTTACTGCACCTAACACTTTATTGTTTGTGTTATTAATCCACTGCATTGATGTGTAATCGCGGAAAGTGATTTCGTCAACAACATCCCATGAGGAGCAGAATTTAATGTCCAATTTCACTTTTGCTCCGAGAGGAATGTTTTCCTTGATGAAAGCAGGGTCGAGTGCCTCAAGCCAAATAGCTACTGTAATGGTCTTTGTTTCGCCCTTTTCAACAGAGAAGAGAACCTGCTGACCATTTTTGTTGGTATTGTTAGTTCTGTTGAATACTTTATAGATTGCAGGATTTCCCAAGGTGCCTGTCGAGAGAGTACCTACGTCGTTAGCATTGATAGCATTAACAGCCTTTAAGCCACTGTTTGAGCTCTTTGTTGTAAGAATAAGATTGCCTTCATTGCTTGCAGTTTTGCCTGTACCGTCATCAATACGGAATCTGAAGGGGTTGTTAGCATCACTAAGAGAAGTGTTGCTGTCATTTATGTAGATTTTAGGCATTTCCTTAAGCCAGAAATCTACATCAGCATCTTTTGCAGTTACCTTAAACTGGAAGTATACCAGATTTGAGTTGATATCTTCACGAGCCAGCTCCCTGAATTTGAGAGAATTGAGATTGTTAGCGTAATCACTATAGTATGAAGCATTACCCTCATAGAGAGCGTAGAAATGCTCACCGTCAAAGCTTGAAACAGGGGAGAACTTGGCATTTGCCTGTGCCTCAAAGAACTGTTCAAGTTTTGCTGTTGTATCTTCATAGTCAGGACCTTCACCAACAATGAACTCGGATTTGAGTTCACTGGCTGTAGGTATATTCTTACCCTCCATCTCAAGAGAAGTAAGTCCTTCAAACCAAGCAAATGACATAGAGACAAGCATAAGGATAACTTCAATAAGAGCTACCACAGAGAGTATAATACTCAGATTTCTTTTGTTTGATTTAGTTTTAATGCTTGAAAGCATCTTCATATTACACTCTCCTTTCGTTAAAATTTACTTTTTTTACCAAGTAGTATCAGTTTTGTACCATGTACCGTTAATTACGTTGCCGCCGTTCCAATCAGCTGTCTTAAAGAGGTTTTTAGAATTGAAACCGCCTGTGTAGTCAGCAGCCTGGTTGTATACTGTTGTTCCCCAGTTCCAACCCCAAGTTTCAGCAGAGGGATTGTATCTTGTGACATTACATTTAGTCTTGCCTGCAGGAACTACAGCAACATGCCTGAATTCGCCCTTATCTGTTGTGAAGTGTGCACGCATTGCTGTCCATGTATGGTCAGAACTGCTTGTATAGAAGCAAGTAGCAAATACTGCATCTCCACCCTTGATGTTGCCTGTATCCTCAACATAAATGAGCTGATTACCCCAGTAACCTGTATTATGAGTGTTAAGGGCGACGAACTGGTTATTTCCACGGCTTCCAAGATTTTTCCAGTTTTCATAGGTGGTTGTGCCCACAATTCTCTTGAAGCTGATATTATTTGCGGAAGAGGGAATAACAATCTGCCAGCGATAATTTTCGTTCTGGTAGCTCATCTTGTAGTCAAAAGACTGAGATGCACCATTTCCATCTTCAATACTATACATCAAATGTATCTCTGCATCGTTGTCTCTGAGATAACCGTTAGGTGTACCATCAAGAAGTGTAATAACATTGCCTTGGAAGTTATCACTCCACATACCCGTGTTGTGACCGAAGGCTACGTAGGTTGAGCATGTAGCCAAAGCTCCTGCATCCCAGAAGTTATATTCTCTGTTTTCATCATATCTATCCGGGTTATATCGAATAAAACGAAGTGATGATGTTCCCTCAGGGAGACTTATGTACCAAGTATAATCGCTTGCGTAGTTAGCAGATTGTGCCATACGATGGTGAATGCCATGGTCGTCAACTGCGAAGACATAGCACTTTCCTTCGTCTACATCATCGTCAACCCATTTTTCAAGTGTATGGTCGATGAAGTAGATAGTACGTACCTCTTCGAAAGAGGTGGAGAATTTAACGAATATCTGAAGGTCACTTAAGTCAAGAACCTTTGATGTACAATCTTCATCTGTACCTTCAAGCCAAATGTTCATTGTTACCTTTAAGGTTTCACCTGCAGCAATTTCAAAAAGTGTGTTATCATTTTCGTTACCAAACATAAATTCGTTGAAAGAACGAACATTACACACTTCGGTAGAAGCTTCGCCCAAGGCAGAGAGTTTCTTGACTGCGTTGTTTTTTTCTGCATCTTCGATAAATTGTGAATTATCAAAAACTGTAGTTTTACCGCCGATTTTGTTTTCTACAAAACCTATGCGGATTGCATTCGCAGTTTTATTACCTGCATTTGTGCAGGAAATTCTGCTTTCGTTAGAAAGCCATACCTTTGTTTCGCTTTGAGCAGAAAGGGTAAAGTCAACAGAAATATACTTACTGTTTTTGTCGTTAGCTGTACCCTCGCGGAAAACCAGGTCAGATGTATTTGTGTTATTAACAAATTCCTTATCTCCGCTACTTGCATAATTTGAAAGAGGGAAGAAGAAGTTTCTGCCGTCTACGCTGGAGCATTCAGAGAGTTTTACATTTTCAATGTTGATTGTACCCTGATTGTTATCCTGGTCACCATAATTCATTTCAAGACCTGCATCAGCGGAAATCGTGATATAATTACTGTTTTTTACTTCTGATGTGAAGTTACTCATAAGCCAGGAAAAGGATGTGGTAATCAGAAGTACTACAGTAAGTGCAAGTGCGACCACAGAGTAAATCAGTTTATTCAGTTTTATTTTATGATTCATTATAGTCACACCTCACAGTAGTGCTGAGTTTATGAATTTATTCGCCTGCGGCAGAAGAATTTGTGGTCTCTGACATGTCATAAGCCACAAAATCAAGTGTAATTGCGTATTTACCACCCGAAAGAGCACGGAGTGTCTCGGGGTCACAGCCCTCAAGCCAGATGTTTATCGTTGCGTTTCCTTCATAATAGCCTGTTGTGGCATTATATGTAGTATCTGCTAATTTAGTTGTGCCAGATTCTGGTTTGCTTTCTGCAGTTGCAGTAAACTCTGTGAGCACATTCTCTTTAAGGGTAGTTGTGGCTTTTTTTGTGAGATAGTCTGAAGCATAGTATATATGCTCTTTAGCATTTTGTGATGCTGGATTACCGGTTTTTACAGAATAACCATTGTCATCTTTTACAAGTTCAACATCGCTCCTGGGTATCATAGTAAAGAGTCGGTTACCTTTTATATCCATAGCGGATATTCTCAACGCACCTACAATACAGTCTCGGGAAAAATCACCAACTGCACTTTTGTTTGATGCAGATGAACCGATAAGCTCGTTTCCTTTTTGTTCGCATTCAGTTATGATGTTTGTTCCTGCACCCATGTAAATTTCAGCGGGGAATGTGGTACGGAAACTAATATACTCAGAAATATATGCAACATTTTTGTTGGGTGTTGACCATGTTTGAGTGCAATCAGGTATACGAATATTGCTCTCCTGAGTAAATACAGGTCTGTAGAATGTTTTACCGTCAGAAGTAATATCCAGCATATTCAGCTTATCTTTGATTCTGTTATCTTCTGAGATATATTGCTGCATACCATCAGCAAGCAGGTCAATACCGGTAAAATAATCGTTGCCGCTTTCTCCACCTCTATTAAGAGAAATTAATAGATTCTTACTGGTACCCATAGTGATATTAAGACCATCTGCATCAGCTGTTTCATTCATAGAAAACCAAGCCCACACGGCAACAGACAATAGAAGAAACGTTGCCAGTAAGAGGGAGACGCTTCTGAGCAGAGGCTTATCTTTATTCAATTTTAGCTTTTCGATGATAAAACTAAAATTTTTCATTGTTATCTCACTTTTTCTTGAAATAGAAACCAAAGCGGTTTGAACCGATATGGCGTGACTGAGCTTCTCTTGCCTCGTCTGCCTCAGCACGTGCTAAGGATTTAGCCTCAGCATCCTTAATCTGAGCCTGAGCTTCAAGTGCAGCCTGACGACGAGCTCTGTCAATCTCAGCCTTTGCCTCGCGGCGGATTTTTGCAATTTCAGCCTGAGCTTCACGGCGAACCTTTTCAAGTGCCTTGTCGTACTCACGCTGTTTTTTATCAAGCTCCTTGTCAACACGTCCACGCTCGGATGCAATAGCTTTATCATGGCGTGTACGCTCGTTTTCAAGGGCTTTTTTAGCATTCTCAGTCTGCTTGTCTAAAGCTTCCTGATGTCTTTGCTCACTCAGTGCAGTTTGTGCCTCAAAGGCGGCAGCGGCAGAAGCAAGCTTTGATTTGTTCTCAGCTTCCATAGACTGGAGTTTTGCCTCGTAGTCTGAGCGCAACTCTGCAACCGCACAAGTGTGACGTTCAGCGGCTTCATTAAATTTAGCCTGTGCCTCAGTCTTCAAAGCTTCAACCTCATCCTTGTGAGCAGTTGTGAGAGCAGTAACCTCATCCTCGAATTTAGCTGTCATTTCAGCTTTTTCTGTCTGATGTGTCTGTTTCATCTGCTCTGTAGTCTGAGCAAACTGAGCTTTTGCTTTTTCGTATTCGCTTGATACAGTGTCAAGTTTTGCAGAGAGGGAAGAGAGCTCTTCATCCTTCTGTACGATAGTTGCATCTCTCTGAGCAACAGTTTTCTGCAGAAGACCGATTTCCTCAGCGTTCTTGTATACTGTTTCACGAAGTTCTTCAATTTCTTTATTGAATTTTTCGATAGTAGCAACATGTGCAGCTATAGTAGCGGTAAGAACAGTGTTCTCTTGAGTAAGACGTTCGCACTCAGCCTTGAGTTTCTCCACTGCTTCGCGAGCGGCGGCAATAGTCTCAAGATGCTTTGCAATCTCGGCATCTTTGGCTTCAACAGAAGCCTTGAGCTCAGCAATTTCTTTAGCCTGTGCGTCGATTGTTGCGGCCTGAGCCTCAACCTGAGCGGTGAGTTCCTCAACCTTGTCGGTGAGTACTTTCTTCTCTTTCTCAATCTCAAAAATCTGATCTTTTAACTGCTGGATTGTAGTCTCATGTAGATTGATAAGACCCTTCATTTCCGTCATCTTTGTTTCATACTGACGGAGTGTGAATTTCGCGTGGTTTAACTGAGAGTTCAAATCGTTAATCTGCTTCTCTCTGTCACGGATTTCTTCAAGTCTTATCTGAGCTTCCTCAGCACGCACCTGAGCAATTCGCTTCTCAGTTTCTGCAATAATCTGCTCCTCAGGACGCAGTGACTCGGTTTCAAGTCTTGCATTTTCCTCGAGATATTTCTCGTGAAGCATACGTCTGAGGGCAGGGTTGGTTGCAATGCTTATAACGAAGTGTTCATAAGACATTACATTATACATAGCAAGCTGAACTTCCTCGTCCATATGGCCTGTATAATCTTTGCCAACAACTTCAAAACCTGTCTTTTTATAGGATGTAATGAAGAGGTAAAGGTCAAGACATTTCTTGAAGTTGGGGTTTTTGGTCATAAGGTTGGTACGCTGAATAGGGGGACGTACCATTTCTGTTTTTGTGAGTGCACGAATAAGAGGAGAAGCAGAGAAATCTGCAAGCACACGGCGAAGACGTCTTACACGCTGGAAGTCAGTCAGTGTAGAAACATCAGCGTTGATGTCGAACTCCTTTTGTTCGTGGCTCTCGTTAGCATATGTAAGCTCAAAGTCCAGTACCTGATGGTTAAGAACCAGGTGACGGGTCATATGGATTTTCTGATAAGAGTCATTGGGAGCGTGTTTCATCTCCTTGTATCTGTCATCAACGAAACGTGATGCATGCACAAGCAGAGTTCTGAGGAAGCGGTTTTCGTAAATTGCGAAGCTTTCCTCACGCTGAATATCCAGAATTCTTTCCGGAGTTACATCATCACCTTCAACACGTGCAATAAGGTTTGTATGCTGTGCAAGGTGACGAACGGACTCAGAAGTAATCTTTCGTGCTTTTTCAATGGGCACGATATCTTCATTCTGAATAATGAATCGGCGCTGTTCGCGGATTGCCTTGTCGATGTAGGGGATGGCGTCTTCAATGGCTTCAACCCAGTCCATGTCAATAACACGGCTGTAATTTTTACCCGAAAGTTCGTCGTTACCCTGGTCGGCATCAGCTAAGTTACTCTCAATATAACTATGAGTGAAATCCCCTTTTAGCGTTTCCTGCATGAGGACAAACGCACGGTAATATTTATTAAAATCTGCCATTTAGGATTTCCTCACCTCTTTCAAAAATACTTTTATAATAGGATATTCAATGTACTGCATACAAAATGCAGAGCAAAGCAAGTTAATTAAACGAGCTTCTGAAGTCTTCTGAGGTACTCTTTACACTCAAGCATGTTAGGCTCACCGAAAAGGAAGTCGAGGTAGTCAACAAGACCATCGATTTCGTCACGGATGAAGGAAAGGTTCAGTGACTCAAACTTTCTGAGAACCTTTCTTGCAAGAACGTAGTCAAGACCGTCAAGCTCAGTACCGCCGCAACCTACGAAAGCAGGAACATACTCACGAAGTTGCTTAACAATACGGTTACCGAATGCAAGTCTGAAGTGCTCGATAACGTAGTCGTCAAGCAGTTCAATCTTGTGCAGGTTCTCATCTGAAACCTTGTTGTGCTCTTTGCAGTAGTCGAGCATTTCTTCAAGGTGCTTATAGGAAAGGTTAAGAGGCTCTGTGTATGGAGCATCGAAGGGAACACCCTTTGTGTTAATGTCAATGGGCATTGCACGGTCGTAAACCTTATCAGTAATAGCAAATGTAGAGTCGTCGTTATTAGCTGTACCGATGTACCACATGTTCTGGGGAAGGTGGAGTTTACCGCTGTCAAGGTGCTTGGGGTCACTCTCCCAAACGTTGGGAACAAGGTCAACAATCCACTCATCTCTGGAGGGCATTTCAAGGATAGAAAGCATCTCAGCGAAGTAGTACTCAACACGGGCGATGTTCATCTCGTCCAGGATTGTAAGGTAGATGTTCTCGTTGTAAGTAGCTTCATACATAGCACGAAGAAGCTCAGTTTCATTGTAACGCTTTGTAAATTCGTTGAAGTAGCCAAAGAGCTCGGAACGGTCACGCCAGGAAGGCTGAATGGATGTGATAATCGCATCGTTCTGCAGGAACTTACCGAATGCATAGGGGAGAGATGTTTTACCTGTACCGGAAATACCCTGAAGAATAATAAGTCTTGTAGAAGCAAAGGATGCAAGGAACAGACGTATAATCTTGATATCATAGTAAAGACCCAGTCTGGAGCAAGCAAAGTTTCTGAATCTTTCGCAGATTTCGGGGAGAGTGATTTCGTTGTCGTATACAGGGGGAACATAGTCAGCCCAAAGTGCGTCAACCTGTGAAAGCTTGAAGAATCTGCTTTCGCCTTCTTCAAGGGGTTTGTCGTTATTACCTGTGAGAGTATCAATCTCGTCACCTGTAAGCTCGGCAATCTCGTTGGGATTAAGACCAATCTGAGAAACCTTCATAGAGAGAATCTTATCCTTCTCAAGGTTAAGACGCATAACCTCACGGTTAAGTGCCTGAACTTCCTCAACAAGGTCGTTAGTGTCGTTAACTTTCTTTCTGAAGCGGATGAACTTCTTTAAGCCCATAACAACAAGGAATACAAGCAGAACCAGAACAGCAATGATAAGAAGCATGCCGATTACTGCATAAAGCCAGGCAACACCGCCAAGCTCAGATGTGTGAGCGTTTACAATCTCCACATACTTGGGGAAATTGAACATATCACCGATTCCTTTGAAGATATTGGAAATAGCAGTCCAGAGTCCTCCTAAAAACTGACCGAAGAACTCAAAGAAAAAGTTTAAAATGCCATCCATAATTTTATTCTCCTTTACAAGAACTTAAAAAAGATTTACCCGCAGGCAATCTGAAGAATACACAAAAGCCTTTAAGAGCCTTCCCATCGAGGGGAAAGGGGGACCGCTTGCGGTGGATGAGGTGTAGAATGTGTTGCAAAGCAACCACCACTTTTGTATATTATTCAAACTGTCACGGACATCAATAGTTCCTTAATACTCTGCTGACGTATTAAAGAACTATCGAACGTCAGTAAAATTCATAATAAATAAGCTTCCTGCCTTTTTATTATTTACTCGCCTTCAGCAGGCGCATCGCCCGTCGAGGGCTGAGCATCGTTTGAGGCAAGCTGCCTCATATACTCTTCGGCAATACGTCTCTTTTCTTCCTC
Source organism: Ruminococcus sp. (assembly GCA_045593025.1). Classification (GTDB taxonomy): domain Bacteria; phylum Bacillota; class Clostridia; order Oscillospirales; family Acutalibacteraceae; genus Ruminococcoides. Next base: position 103,045 of record JAZNVW010000007.1, read on the forward strand.
AGAAAGCTCGCCTGTAGAGGGTGCTCCCTCTGTTGCCAGCTTCTGAGCCTTGTAAGCAATGAAGTTTTTGATAACTCTGATTGCCTGAATGATTACAAACACAAGGATGGGAAGAATGATACAAACCAAGAAACCAATAGGTGACTGTACAAAGTCGATAGCTTTACCAACTCCGCCGATTCTGAAACCGTTGTAAACTGCAATAATTTCATCTGCTGTTTTAAGATTTGTATCAGCAAGCAGGTTGTTAATACCCTGTGTGCGATAGCAGGTGATACCGTCTTTTTCGACTACCTCAATTATGTTATGAGTAACAAGAATGTCTTCCTTAAACAAATTTGTAGGTTCTGTCTCAGTAAAAGAGCCGTCACTGTTCTTAATAATCGGCATATAGAACATTACAGTCTCGCCGACCTCATAGGAATCTCTGTCGGATAACTTCATAACTATCAAATCATCTACAAAGAAAGCACCGTCGGCAGGTGTACCGTCTTCATTGTATTTTTCCATTGATTCAGTCTGTACACTTCTGATGGTATAACCGAAGATATGGGAGACATTTCCGGTTTTTTGTGTTAAGGATACTACAAGTACCAACACAGTAAAAAGCAGAAACAACACTATGAAAATATCCAGAAGGACATTTAATATGTTTTTAATTTTTTCTTTCACGGAGAATGCCTCCCAAAAATTCAGTAATTAGTTAATTTGATAATTTAAGAATTATGTATAAATTCTATAAATTAGTCAGCAGACTTAGAGAATGTGAAGCCTACAGCACAAGTGTTCTTTGCAAGGCTATCGATACACTGGGGATCTGTGCCTTCGTAGTAGAGGTATACAACATAGTGAAGCTCTTCGCCAGCATCAATTGTAGCGAGTTCGCCTGTCTTGGATGTTGTTGTAACCATGGAAGCGGGCTGGTCTTCATTTGTAGTTGCAGTATCATCCTTAGCTGTACCATAAACGAATGCACCGTCAGCTTCGCCTACAGGCTGGAGAGCTACACGGAATGCAGCATCGTCACCTGTATCAGTAGGTGTAACTGTAAGAGCCCAGTCAACTGTAACAGCTTCTGCACCGTCGTTCTTGATGTAGAGGTCCTTAGCTACATAGTAGTTAGCATCGCTACCCTCTGCAATAGGCTGGTTTGCGCCAGCAGCTTCTGTGCTGTTGTAGGACTTAGCTGTGTTTGTGAACCACTGTGTGAAGTTGTTTGTGGTTGTGGGCTGGAGATTAGCACCTGTCATTTTATAGTCAAGTGCGTTTACCCAAGTGTCTTTTTCACCAGTCTCGGAAAGAACGAGGTTGGAAGACTGAGTTGTGCTTGCCTTAAGGTTGGAAGCAGTTGCAGTTGTGTTGCTGGAGAACCATGCAAATGTTGCGCCGCTCAGTGCTACGATAGCAACAAGAAGGAGTGCTACGGAAGAAATGAGAGAGCTTTTTCTGAAAGTTGAACGTTTCATAGAGAAATTCCTCCAAAATAAAATATTTTTCGGCTGATTGCCCCTCAGCCAAGGGGTTAATGTATAATCCAAATGGATCATGATACCAAGGGGAGCAGGGGACTTACTGAGTTTCAAGTTCAGCAGCCTCGAACATCATTGTAAGTCTCATGTGTCCGCCCATGATATCGTTGATACATTCTGAATCCTCACCTTCAAACCAGATAACTACTGTGTACTTGTCCACGTCCCCGGGAGCAAAGTCCTCATAAAGGTGTGAAAATACTGTATCGTCATCATAAAAAGCTACGGCATTGTCGGTACCTGCACCAGCGATTTTCTCAGGTGTGTCCGTGCCAAGCTTCGGTTTGGCGTAAATGGTAGGCTCGCCGTTTTTGTAAACCATAATTCTGCAAGCCTCGTCACAACTCTTTGCTACACCTGTTACTTCCAGAGAAGCGTTGTAGTCAAAGGTTTCTTTGCCGTTATTCTGCATGTAGAAGGTATATGCAAAGTAATCGTCACCGTTGTGTGAGCCGTCGATGTTATCAAGGTCTTTGAGTACATTACGTGCCTCAAACCAATCGTATGTAAAGTGATAAACTTCCTCTGCACTTTTACCGCTGAGCATTATAGTCGGCTCTGCGAAATCTGCAGTTTCTGAGAGGAGAAGACCCTTTGTTTCCAAGTCACGGTCCATCTTAACAACCAGGTCGCCCCATTGGGTAGCCATACATGACAGAAGCCAGAGAATAATGATAATAAGGATAAGAACAAGTGTCAGCCATCTTGCTGTCTTCTTTCTTTTTTCTTCCTTGGTAATCTTCTCGGCATCGCGTCTGACACCTCGGTGGTTAAACCAGTTACCCTTGCGAAGTCCGTCTAAGTCACGCGGGGTAAAGGGCTCCTCGGGCTTGTTCTTTTTCTTGAATGCCAATTAAGTTCCCTCCGTTTCGTTTTAACAGTCTATGTAGGCTTTGCAAAGTATGCGCCGAAAGACTGAGGGATTTATATTATAAATAGTATAGTAATATAACTATCAGTTTACGGGGATGTTGTTTTCGTCAGTGCCCTCAAAGTTGAGCTGAACCTGAAGGTTAGAAGCCTGAACATCATCATCACACTGGGGGTCTTCGCCTTCAATCCAGATTCTGACTGTAATCATCTTGGGAGTCATAGCTTCAAGATGGAAAAGTCTTGTGCTGTTTGAGTAAGCCATGGGGGAAGGAAGGTCAAAGGTTGACTGACCGCCGACCGGAGAACCTTGGTTGGGTTCGTAAATAACTGTTGTGCCTGCCTGCTCGTCTGTAAAACTAACTCTTACACAGTTTACAACATCAGCCTGAACACCTGTATTTGATGTGGAAACCCTTGTTCCGTTATCTTCACCCTGAGCACTTTCGTTAGAGGTTAAGTGAACCCACATATCTTCGGTGCCGATGAAGAAAAGTTTGAATTCAAGGAAACTTTTGTTGTTAGCGTCTCTCTGAATGCCACTTTCTGTGTAAAACGCTGTACCGTTTGAAGATGTAAGAGGGTCAAGCTTCATCTGAGCAAGTGAAGTATTAAAAGCAGTAAGCTGCTTATTAATATCAACCTCTGTAACTTCGTTGGTATACTCAGAAAGCACATTACCGTGGTCTTCGTCAGAAATAAGAAGCTGAACACCTGTGCCGATGGTGATTTCCATATTGTGTACAGAAGAAAGGCTGGAAATAGTAAACCATGCGAAAGTGGTTGTAACCATAGAAATCAACAACAAAACAAGCAGAAGCACAGACAGCTTCACACGGATGCTCTTAATCTGCTTGCGTTCTGCTTTCAGTAATTCAATTTCTCTTTTCAGCTGTTCGTTCTGGTGCTGAAGCTCTGCGTTGTAGTCCATAAACGAACCTCCTTTTCTGAGATGATTTATTAATGTAATATACATAACTAAGTAATAGATACGCACAATATTTCTTATACACAATATTATATATTAATCTGTTGAAAATAGCAACAAAAATTGACATATTTGTTACTAAAATTATACACAAATATTAACGAGCAATTTCGGCACATTTGTTAATTGATTTGTCTTTTGTTGGTTGTTATTGACAACTAAACGATTAATATTTTGTTGATAATAGACAAGTTGTAATAATATATATGCTTGTACAGGTGTATATATGAACAGTGAGGTGCTTTGTTATTTTGTTAACAAATAAACAAAACGGTAACAATTATGAAATGTTACCGTTTTTTGATGAATAATTATGCAATTGTCTGAGGTTTAATATGCTGCCATCAGAGGGTTTACGTTGGAAGCTGAGTTTGATTCAACATCCGCGATGTATTCAATGGCACTGCCGCATCCTTTTACAACACAGTCAGAAGGATTCTCTGCAAGGTGAACGTTTAGTTTTGTATAATGGGAAACAAGCTCGCAGAAGCCTTCAAGCTGAGACAGACCGCCTGAGAGTGTGATACCGTCAGTATACACATCTCCAATCAGTTCAGGAGGAGTTTTTTCCAGTACTTCCATAATACCTTTTACAACACCCATTGCGGTTTCTATGATTGCTTCATAAATCTCTGAAGATTTCATATCAACGTATCTTGGTAAGCCTCGCATAGAGTCTCTGCCCTTGACGCGGAAGATTTTTTCCTCCTTGGGCGGCATAACGCAACCAATGGCGTTTTTACACTTTTCGGCTGTGGTGTTTCCGATGATAAGTGAATACTTGCGACGAACGTATTTTATGATTTCTTCGTCCATCTGCTTGCCTACTTCTTTGATGGTACGGCTTACCGATACACCTCCTAAGGAGAGTACGGCAATATCAGCAGTACCGCCACCGATGTCAACAATCATGCATCCGTGAGGGCTTGTGATGTCAAGACCTGCTCCCATAGCGGCTGCCTTTGCAGATTCAATGAGATATACTCGTCTTACGCCGAAGCTGGAGATTGCATTTACAACAGCACGCTTTTCAACCTCAGTGATTTCGCCGGGAATACAAGCGACAACTCTGGGCATAACCACCTTGCTGGTGCTGACTCTGGAAAGAAACATTCCAATCATTTCCTCTACAAGGTCTAGCTCTGCAATAACACCGCCCTCAAGGGGATACACTGCGTGGATTCTTGTGGGAGTTTTTCCAAGCATTTTGTAGGCATCTGTGCCTGCCGCGATGATTTCATTGAGAATTGCATCATAGGTTATAACAGAAGGTTCGTCCAGAACCTTTCCTTTTTCGTTTACATATATTCTGGTGTTACAGGTTCCAAGGTCGAGTGCAATGTCCATATATAAACATCCTTTCGGTTATTTTATCTATACCTTTTAATTATATTATAGCCTTGTGTTGATTTCAAGTTGTTTTTGCAACTGCAATAGCAAAAGTTGCACACAATACGTTCTGAGCATTGCCGCAGCAGAGCACGCGTGCACATTCTCCAAGGGTGTTGCCCGTGGTAATTATGTCGTCAATCAGCAGTATGTTCTTACCTTTGGCTGAAGTTTTGCTTGTAAGCCTGTATGCGCCTTTTACGTTTTTCTCACGTTCAGATGCGTTTTTCAGAGAATGCTGAGGCTGGTTGTTTCTAGTCTTTTTCAAGGTAGCTTCAACAGGGATGCTCAGAAGTTGCGACAATTCTTGTGCCAGAAGTTCTGACTGATTATAACCACGCTCCTCGTGTTTTTTTGGATGCAATGGTACATAGGTGATTAAGTCAAAAGTTTCGTTTCTGTATTCATTTATAATAGCTTCTGCCATAATGCGGGCAAGCTGATATGCGTATTGGTGTTCTTTTTTGAAACGTATAATTCCTTGTGCGAAAATTCCTGTGTAGGGAACAGCACTTACGGTCAGGTAACCGCCTTTTGCATAGGTGTGGTATGTAATATCCGTAAACTGCTTTGCACACTCATCACAGCAAAGCTCACCTAAAGGGATAACCCGTGTGCAATAGGGACACCTTTCCGGATAAAATGTATTTTTCACTTTTTCTTTGAAGGAATATTTATGTTCTTTGATTTCCATATCATTCACGCTCAAGCATCCATCGAAGTCCGCTGTATCTCAGAGTTCTAACGTTGTTGTTTACCATATACTCCACTGTTTCACGGTTTCCTACCATTATCAGAAGTCTTTTTGCACGGGTTACACCTGTGTAAAGTAAATTTCTGTAAAAAAGGTAGGGCGAGTTTTTTATAAGCGGCATAACTACTGCCTCGAATTCATTACCCTGGCTTTTGTGTACAGTACAGGCATAGCTCAGCTCAAGGTCGCAAACGCAGTCGGCATCATAAACAGCTACTCTGTCATCGAACTTAATCTGCATTCGTTTTGAAACTTTGTCGATAGCCTGAATAATGCCTATATCGCCATTGAATATGCCTTCACCGTATTCTCCTGTGGATTCTTTAACCCAGGTTATATTGTAATTGTTCTTAACTTGCATTACTTTGTCGCCTGTACGATAAGTTGTGAAGTTAAATGTAATTTCATCTTTTTTCTTTGAAGGTGGATTCAAAGCTTCCCGCAGATGTTGATTCAGCTCCTGTGTGCCTAATATTCCCTTTCTTCCCGGGCAAAGTACCTGAATATCATTCAGAGGAGAAAGGCGGTAGCTTCTCGGAAGTCTCTCACTGCACAGACTTATAATCAGTTCTCTTGCCTGAGCAGGATTTGAACAAGGGAGAAAGAAAAAGTCGTTGTCCCTTATTGTAAGCTCGGGCATAACACCGCTTACAATCTTGTGGGCATTGGTAACGATAAGACTTTGTTGTGACTGACGGAAGATTTCCTTGAGAGCCACAACAGGGATAACCTCAGATGCCACCAAATCCGCCAGCACATTACCTGCACCGACAGAAGGAAGCTGGTCGCTGTCGCCTACAAGAATAATTCTGCAGCCTAAGGGTAAAGCTCTCAGCACACTTTCAAAAAGCAGAGAGTCTACCATAGAAAGCTCGTCCACAATAAGGGCGTCGCAGTTAAGCATGTTCATTTCATTCTTTTTGAACTCGGGCCTGTCATCTTTTGTGTATTGTACTTCAAGCAGTCTGTGCAGGGTTTTTGCCTCACATCCGGTAAGTTCGCTCATTCTTTGTGCGGCCCTGCCTGTGGGAGCGGCTAAAAGTACAGTCTGTCCCTTGGATTTAAGTATGCTGATTATGGCGTTGAGTGTGGTGGTTTTGCCTGTGCCTGGACCGCCGGTGAGCACCAGAAGACCTTTTTGCAAAGCTTGCATAATCGCTTCTTTCTGAAGTTCGGCGTACTCAATTCCTGTGTGTTTTTCAACGCTTTCGATTAATTCTTTTGCGTCTTTCATAGGAGCCACGGGAAATCTCAGAAGCATCTTCATTCTTGCACAGGTATAGCTTTCGCTCTGATAAAGGTCAGGCAGAAATATAAACTCCCGTTCGTGGAAGATATCTCTGACTAATGTTCCGTCAGAAATCATTTCATCTAAAGCAGATTGAACACTGACAAGCTCCACCTGAAGAAACTCTGCGGTTTTGCTTATAAGCTTATCCTGGGGCACGCAGGTGTGACCCGAGCGGCGGTTGTGTCTCAGAACATAGGCAAGACCTGCACGGATACGGACTTGGCTGTCAGGGGCAAAGTTCTTTTTGCTTGCGATTATATCTGCTGTTTCGAAGCTTATGCTGCTTCCTTCCGTGCACAGGGAATAGGGGTTATCCTCAATAATCTGTATGGTGTCTGAACCGAACTTTTTCCACAAGGTTATGGCATCCTGAGCGTCTATCCCGAAAGCTCCCAGATACATCAGAAGTTCTCTGATGCTTGTGTTTGCTTTAAGTTGTTCACTGAAACTTTTTGCTTTTTCAAGTGAGATTCCTTTGAGCCTTGCTACTCGTTCAGGGTCGTTTTCAATAACCTCAAGGGTATTTTCTCCAAACTCTTTAACAAGCCTTGCAGCAGTTGAAGGACCAATTCCTTTAATAGCTCCCCCCGAAAGATATTTGAGAATTCCAAGTACAGAAGTGGGAACACTTCTCTCAAAGGCGGATACGGAAAGTTGTTGTCCGTAGGTTGCGTGGCTTGTAAAGGTACCTATGAGTTTGAGTTCTTCGCCCTCATAAACCATCGGCATAATACCGACAGCGGTGATAGTATCGTCGCCCAATCCCAGCTCCAGTACCGTATATTCGTTTTCTTCATTGCGGTATACAATCCGTTCTACAGTTCCGCAAACCTCATACATTTCTTCCTGTGCCATAACATTCCTCTAAAATGAAATAATTACTATTTTTATATTCATTATTATAATACATCTTAAAAAAAGAAACAATAATAAAAATTCCGGTTCGCTTTGTTACCGCTGGCTGGTAGTCAGCAATTTGTTTAATTCTTCTTTTGTCATAATTTCCATGAAATCATATTCTTTGCATATTGCTGTACATATTTCTTTTGCACAGGTATCCATACCGTTATCAAGGCAGACCACTCTGTAAGGACGCACTTTTCCCATCCACTTTATCTGTGTAGCACAGCTTCGTAAAATGTACTCAATGTCCTCACAAGTTCCTCTGAGGGGTGTAATAAGCATAATCGTTTTGTCATTTTTGCTTTTGTAAAGGCGGAAAAGTAAAAATCTCAGACAGGAAACGACACCTGTAAGAGAAAGGATGATTACAAAAATTCCCAGAATGATATCTGCCATACAAAACACCTCTTTACATAATATTATTGGGGTTTGTTTTGTGTGCAATGTGAATAGTTCAGAAAACGCAGGGGATAATAATAGCGAGGTGAGAAAAAAGATGATGGACAATAGTGTTAATAAATGTATCCATTGCTCAGTGAGAAATTGTGCTTATAACAATGCAGAGCAGGGCTATTGTAAGCTTGATGCAATCAAAATCGGAACTCACGAGGCAAACCCTACTGAGAAAAAGTGTACTGATTGCGAGAGCTTTATGCTCAGAAGCGGTTGTTCAGGTTCTTCCTGTAACGGTTAAAAGTAAAAGTTAAAAAGGCAAGCAGGCAGTTTTCTGTCTGCTTTGCTTTTTGTTACATAGGTTATTGTAATGTTTAACGATACCGCTATATAAGTTTCATTATATAAATGGTATGATTTTTGATAAAATATATTAAATTTTTACTTGTAATTAGCTTTTGTTTGTGATAATATTTATATGTATAATAATATGGATTGTAATATCTGTAAGTATATACACAGATATAACTATGTTTTTAAGGGGTTTAAGTCAATGACAAATGAGAATGTAAAATCACAGGATTATTATGTTGTAGATTTTTTACATATTGTAAAATACGTCTGGAAGAGAATATGGATGGTAGTGCTTGTTGCAATAATCGCAGGCGCACTTGCTTTTTCATACGCAACTTTTTTTGTTACGCCACAGTACTCTTCATCAATTATGCTGTATGTTAATAACAGTTCCTTCTCATTAGGCAGTTCTAACTTCAGCATTAGCTCATCTGAGCTTACTGCTGCACAGGGACTCGTAAAAACATATACTGCAATGCTTAAAAATAAAACAACACTTGATCTGGTTAATGATAAACTCAAGGACAGAATTGATGTTGAGTATACTTGGGTTGAACTGAACGATATGATTCACGCATCATCAGTAAACAAGACAGAAATTCTTGAGGTAGAGGTTACAGCAGACGACCCTTATGTAGCAGCTGTAATTGTCAACACTATCGCAGAGGTTCTACCTGACAGAATTTCAACAATTATTGAAGGTAGTTCCATGAAGGTTGTTGATGTTGGTGCCGTTGATGAGAGGAAAATATATCCCAGCATCACTAAGTTTACCGGTGTCGGCATTCTTCTTGGTATGGTGTTTACTTTGATTGTTCTTATTGTTGCAGCTCTCTTTGACGACACTATCCACGATGATGAGTATATTCTCAGAACCTACAAATATCCCATTCTGGCTAAGGTTCCCAATCTTCTCGGTTCTTCCGATAAGCACTATGCTTATTATTACCAGAGAAAGAAAAACGTTAAGTAAGGAGGGTAGAGGACAATGGCACCTAAGAAAAAAAACAGCAGATTCTTTTTTGATTCAACAGCACACAAGAAAACTCTGCATAAGAATCTTGAGTTTACCGCAGTTGAACAGTACAAGCTCCTCAGAGCAAACCTTTCCTTTACTCTTCCCGAGGACGTTAAGTGTCCCATTATCGGTGTAACCAGCTCAATGAGAGGCGAAGGAAAAAGTACAACTGCAATTAATCTCTCTTATGTTCTTGCAGAAAGCGGAAAGAGCGTTCTGCTTATTGACGGCGACCTTCGTATTCCCAGTGTAGCAAAAAAGATGGATATAAGCAGTACACCCGGACTTACAGATTTGCTTATGGGTTATGAGTCTCATCAGATGGGTGTGTTCAAAACAAACCTTCTGGAAAATTGGTACGTAATGCCTTCAGGAGATTTACCTCCCAACCCTTCAGAGCTTTTAGGCTCCAGAAGAATGGAATCAATCCTCAAACTTGCTGCTGAGAAGTTTGATTATATAGTTGTTGACCTTCCTCCCGTAAATGTAGTTTCTGATGCACTGGCAATTTCAAAGTATATTACCGGAATGATTGTTGTTATCAGAGAAGACTATACTGAGAAGAAGGAGCTTGAGGCTTGCTTCAGACAGCTTAAACTTTCTAACGTAAACGTACTGGGCTGTGTTATGAATGAGGCTGAAAACTCAGGCGGTACTTCGGGAAGATACAAAAAGTACTCCAAGTACTATCGTAAGTATTACACATACTCGAGCTCACAGCTAAAATGATAGATTTTCACAGCCATATACTTCCTGCTGTTGATGATGGCAGTAAGGATGTGCAGGAGAGTAAGGCTCTTCTTTCGATGCTTTCTCAGCAGGGCATCAGAACTGTTGTTGCAACTCCTCATTTTTTGCCTGAACGTGAAACTGTTGATGAGTTTCTTTTAAGACGTCAGACAGCGTTTGCTGAACTGGAGCCGAGCCTGACAGAGGATACACCAAAGGTTCTTCTCGGCGCAGAGGTAGCTTATTATGAGGGGATTGGCCATCTGTCTGAACTTTCAAAACTTACAATAGGTGAAAGCCGACTTCTTCTGATTGAAATGCCTATGCGTAAATGGTCTGAAACCTCTGTAAGGGAGCTTACAAACATAGCTTGCACTAATGTTGTTACGGTTGTTCTTGCTCATATTGAGAGATATCTGCCATTTGGCAATAAAGAGGCAATCAACACACTCCTTGATTGCGGTGTGCTTCTGCAGGTTAATGCAAGTTTCTTCAATGAATTTCAAACCAGACGCAAGGCACTTCGTATGCTAAGGGAGGGTTCAATCCACTTTATTGGCTCGGATTGTCACAATCTTCGTCACAGACCTCCCTGTATAGGGCAGGCATATGACCTGATTGCTAAAAAATCAGGCAATGATTTCTTACAGGATTTTACCGAGTATCAGAATTCGCTTCTGAATCTTTCTGATGCAGGTTAATCAATAAACGTGTAATTATTTTTATCTTGAAAGGATGAATTTAACAATGAAAAAGGTATTTGCAATTTGTCTGGCACTTGTTATGGTGTTTTCTCTCAGCGTATCTGTATGTGCTGCTACAGGTTCTTTTGTAAGCAGTCCCTCAGGCAACAAGGCTCCTGTTATTGTTGACTTTGAGAACGAGAGTGACGATTGTACCGCAAATCTTGATATCACTTCTTATGATGACAGATACAGCCTCAGCGATGCTGACAAAAAAGAGATGGAAGATGCTTACAATCAGATTAAGAACTCCACAGACCTTACCGATATGTTCTCAGGTCTTAATGCTGTTGTAGATGAGCTTGATATCCTTCCTTCTGACCTTAAGGTAAGTGACCTGTTTCACATTGATGTTCTTGATTGTGTTGAGCACGACGAACACGGTGCATTCAAGATTAAGCTTTCTGCAGATACACTCAAGGGATTTGCAGGACTTATCCAGTACTTTGACGGCGAGTGGAAACTTATTGAAGATGCAAAGGTAGAAGACGGCCAGTATCTTATCTTCACTGCTGACGAGCTTTCAACTTTTGCGATTGTAGTTGATTCTACTAAGGCAGCTACAACCTCTCCTCAGACCGGCGACCCCACTCTTGCTATTATCGCTGTTGTTGCAGGTCTTGCTCTTTGTGCTCTTACTGCAACAGTTGTTGTTAACAAGAAAAAGGCATGAGCAAGCACAAATCACATAGTGAGAAAAAACTAAAGAGAAAAAAACTGCTCAGAGCAACAGCCGTTGTTCTGGCAGTTGTTATACTTGTATCCGTAGCCTTGCTGATACTCAATACTTGGGAATATCAGCAGGGCAATGTTCCTGTTGCAACTCCTGTTGACAATACAGTGACATTCAACGGTGAGAAATACACGAAAAAGAGCGTAGAAACTTTTTTGTTTTTAGGTCTTGATAAGTACGAAGGCGATATTGAAAACAACTCGTACAATAATGACCAGCAAGCAGATTTTCTTGCTCTTTTTGTTATTGATAATAAAAATGCCACTTGCTCTGCAATCCATATTAACCGAGACACTATGGCGGAAATTTCTGTTTTGGGTTTAGCAGGAGAGAAGGTAGGTTCTGTAAACAGGCAGATAGCACTTGCCCATACCTACGGTGACGGAGGTATGCAGAGCTGTCGTAACACAGCCGAAGCTGTTTCAAAAGTTCTCGGTGGTGTGGAAATTCACGACTATATTTCTGTCACAATGGATGCGGTAGCTGTACTCAATGACCTTGCAGGCGGAGTTGAGGTAACTGTTCTTGATGATTTTTCGTCAATTGATGATACCCTGGTTCAGGGTGAAAAAGTTACCCTTATGGGAGAGCACGCTCTCAATTATGTCCGCACAAGACAGGGACTTGACGACAGTACCAACGTGGCACGTATGAGCCGTCAGCGTCAGTATATGGAAGCTCTTCTGGAAAAAACTGCACAGCGCGCAGAAACGGACGATGCTTTTGTAATTGAGGCTGTAAGCGAGTTGTCTGAGTATATGGTATCAAATTGTTCCATAACTCAGCTTGAAAAGTTTTTTACCAATATTTCGACTTATGATTTCACAGAGTTCTTCTATTTTGAAGGAGAGAATCGTAAAGGCGAAAACTATATGGAGTTTTATCCGGATAAGAATTCTGTGGATGAAATTGTTATGAAACTCTTTTATGAAAAGGTTGAGTAAGTATTTGTAAGCGTTCGCTCTCAGATTGTTTTAGTAAAAATAAGCTTAATCTGAATTGATGCACGATTTATTTGATTAGTATATTAGGAGTAACCTTATGTCAATTCTTGTTACAGGCGGTGCAGGTTTTATCGGCAGTCACACCTGTGTTGAAATGCTTGAAGCCGGCTATGATATTGTTGTAGTTGACAATCTCTATAACAGTTGTACACAGGCTCTCATGAGAGTTGAAAAGTTAACAGGTAAGAGCATTAAGTTTTATGAGGCTGATGTTTGCGATAAATCGGCACTCAGAACAATATTCTCAGAAAACGCAGTTGAAGCTGTTATACACTTTGCGGGCTATAAGGCAGTAGGCGAATCTGTCAAGAAACCTATGATGTATTACGGCAACAACCTGATTAGCACAATTTCTCTTATTGAGATAATGGAGGAATTCTCTGTCAGAAAACTGGTTTTCTCATCTTCTGCTACAGTTTACGCAGAGGATAACACTGTTCCTCTTACAGAAAATATGAAACTGGGTGCTGTAAATCCCTATGGCAAAACAAAATTGTTTATTGAGGAAATGCTCAGGGATTTATGTGTGTCGAATCCTGAGTGGAGCGTGGCACTGCTCAGATACTTCAATCCCATTGGTGCTCACAAGAGCGGCACTATCGGCGAATCACCCAAGGGAATACCTAACAACCTGATGCCGTATATTTCTCAGGTTGCTGTCGGCAAACTCGAAAAACTCAATGTTTTCGGGGATGACTACGAAACCCGTGACGGTACAGGTTCGCGGGATTACATCCACGTAGTAGACCTGGCAAAAGGTCACGTTAAGGCTATTGAATGGACTTTTAACAATAAAGGTTGTGACGCTTTCAACCTCGGCACAGGCAAGGGTACTACAGTTCTTGAACTGAGAAACGCTTTTGTGCAGGCAACAGGGATAGATGTCCCTTATGTGATTGCTCCCAGAAGAGCAGGAGACCTCGCTGAGGTTTACGCCCTTCCCGATAAAGCAAAAGAGGTTCTTTCCTGGGAAGCAGAGCTTTCTATACAGGATATGTGTGAAGATACCTGGCGTTGGCAGAGTAACAATCCTTCCGGTTATGAAGAATAAAATATATTGATAATTAGCAGATGGTTTGACGCCATCTGCTTTTTTATTTGAATCTTGTTGTGTATTTATTAAATATATATTGAATAAGTAAATATAGGATGATATAATAATTCTTATATAGTCGAAAGGGATTTTGTAAATGAAAACTTCTGTAAAACGTTTTTTATCACTTGCAATGGTGTTGTTTGTTCTGATGGTAACTTTGCCTTTCACTCTTTTTGTTCAGGCTGAAGAATACGAAAACACCCACATAAATACAGGTAATCAACGCCTCGATATAATCGAAGTTGCAAAAACACAGATTGGTTATATGGAAGAGGATAATTACTACACTAAATACGGTGATTGGTACGGACTTACTTATGAGCCCTGGTGTGCTATGTTTGTTTCCTGGTGTGCCCGTCAGGCGGATGTTCCCCTTGATGTGTTGCGTAATTGTGCAATTGCTGCACCTGACCCCGGCTACTTTGATATTCCTTGGTATGACGGCGGTGAATATACCCCTCAGACCGGCGATTTGTTCTTTACATGGGATTTCAGCCACGTAGGTCTTGTTTACTATACAGATGGTGATGTCGTTCACACAATAGAAGGAAACACCAATATCGACGGCAGCGATGACGGAATCGGTGTGTTCCTCAGAACAAGAAATGTTGAGGATTGTTGGTTCGGTGTTCCGGATTACAACTATAAATCACGCCAGGAACATCAATGTGACAAGTCCTTCTGTGTTCAGTTTGAAACTGCACACCCTCATTATTCCTGTTATCTTTGCTCTGTGTGTAAGGCAATAAATCCCGATTATTCAACCTTCAATTATTCTGATAATTGTTCTTTGTGTGCAGAGAATCACGATAAAGGTTATACAGGTGATGCGGATGCAGACAGAATTATTACAATCAAAGATGCAACCGCTATTCAGAAACACATTGCTAAGTCCACGGTTCTTACGGGTAATGCTGTGTTGTTTGCAGATGCAGACGGAGACTTGTCAATTACTATCAAAGACGCAACCTGTATTCAGAAGTACGTAGCAGGTATGGATACAGGATATCCGATAGGGAAACCTATAAAAGAAAGTACAGAATAAATAAGAAGCTCTCAGTAATGAGGGCTTTTTCTTTTTCTCCTTGTGTAACCTCGGCTTGAGTGTCTGCATAATATGTGATGACGAGCACAGGCGTTAACGCCGTGCTTGCAGAAAGGAGAAAACAATGGATTTATTAAGAGATTATATGAAAGCTTACGGTATTTCTCCTCTGCCTGAAAAAACAGTCGAGGGAATGGCATATGTACCGTTTCAGCCTAACGGGGCAGAAAGTTACACAGCTGTGCGCGGTTTTGATGCAGGAACTATGTATCCTTCCCTTGATAAGCCTTGGTACGGAGAAAAGTGCAGAGGTGTTATGAGATGACATCCAGAGAAATGCTGCTTCGGAAGATTTCCACCTATGCTTTTGCTATATATGAATACAGACTTTTTCTTGATACTCATCCCAAGGATGAGGCTACAATTGCAAAGATTGCAGAGTGTGAGGAAAAATTAAAACCTCTTAAAATGGAGTATGAGGAGAAGTACGGACCTTTGAGAATGAACAATGATAATCCGCGTAAATGGACCTGGGTCAACGACCCCTGGCCTTGGGAGGGAGAGTAAACTGCTATGTTTGTATACGAAAAAAGACTTCAGTATCCTGTGAAAATCAAGCAGACCAACCCCAAGCTTGCACAGATTATCATCAGTCAGTACGGCGGCCCTGACGGAGAACTGGGTGCATCACTCAGATATCTCAGCCAGAGGTTTTCAATGCCTGTGCCTGAACTTAAGGCAACACTTAATGATATCGGAGTGGAGGAACTCGGCCACCTTGAAATGATAGGCGCCATAGTTTATCAGCTCACTAAAAATCTAACAGAGGAACAGATAAAAGCCCATGGCTTTGATTCCTACTTTGTAGACCATACCACAGGTGTTTATCCTGCGTCTGCTGCAGGTGTTCCTTTCACTGCAGCATATATCCAGGTAAAGGGCGACCCCATCACAGACCTGCACGAAGATATGGCGGCAGAGCAGAAAGCCCGTACCACCTATGATAACATCCTCAGATACTGTGACGACCCCGATGTTATAGACCCTATTCGCTTCCTCAGAGAACGTGAAATCGTCCACTATCAACGCTTCGGAGAAAGCCTCAGAATTCTCACCGATAAGCTTGACAGCAAAAACTTCTACGCCTTTAATCCTTCTTTTGACAAGAAGTGTTTTGAAAAAGAAAAAAGCAAACGCAAATAACATCCTGTTATAAGGGCAGACGGAGCTGTGTTTTACAGTACTCCGTCTGCTTTTTTAGGGGTATAATAAACAAACATATATATTAATTATTGTTGTATATGCTAATTGAAAAAACAACCTCAATTTCGTATAATTTAATGTGAACTTGAACAGACAGCAGTGTTCTGTTCTGATTTTTATAACGGAGGTTTTTTTATGAAATCAAAGAGACTTATAAGCCTTTTGTTGTCACTGATGCTGGTACTCAGCTGTGCAACTTCAGCAGGCTTCACGGCTTTTGCACAGACTTCTGATGAAGTTGTTCCTTCCAAGGATTATAACTTAGGTTATAGTGCAAATGATGGTCTTATCCTTCAGGCATGGAACTGGTCCTATTCTGAGGTTAAAGCAAATCTTGATGCTATTGCAGAAGCAGGCTTTACCACAATCCAGATTTCTCCCCCCACAGAGCTTAAAGAAGCAACCAAAGGTGTTAAGGTTCTGCAGGAGGCAAACGATAACGGATGGTGGATGATGTATCAGCCTGCCGCTTACGAGCTTAATCAGAGCGAAGATAACGTTCTCGGAACCAAGGACGAGCTTGTAGATATGATTGATGCGGCTCACGAGCGTGGTTTGTATGTTATTGCTGATGCAGTTATCAACCATCTTGGTAATTCTGAAACAGCTGACAATAAAATCAGCACACCTCTTCCCAAGGATGCCAACGCAGTAGATTATCTTTGTGAAAGAGCATGGGAGTTTGAAAGCTCCAAAGCTATCATAGATGCAGGTGCATTCCACTTCCCCTACGCAAACTGTCAGTATAATGACACAGGTGCTTTCGACTGCACACAGAACGCAGTTTCTTTGCTTCCTGACCTTGATACAAGCCATCCTGTAGTTCAGGAAACTATCCTTGACTACTGGCACGAGTGTATTGATGCAGGTATTGACGGCTTCCGTATTGATGCCGCAAAGCATATTGAAACCAAGTATGACGGCGAGTATGCTTCTGATTTCTGGGATGTACTTATGTACGACGGTATCAACGGCAAGCAGGGTATATATCCTTATGCTAAGGAAACCTACGGCAAAGACCTCTATATGTATGGTGAGATTCTCAACACCGTATCCACAGAGCGTTCTTTCTCCTGGTACCTTGAGTATATGAACATCACAAACTCCACAGCTTTCTATGCTATTTGCGATGCTGTTAACGGCGGTACTGCCGCAAATGCAGTTCCTAAGTCCTTTAACAACGGTATGACTGCAAAGACCGCTGTGCTTTGGGATGAATCCCACGATACATATATGGACGACTGCAAAAAGAACAGTGTACCTTCTGTAAATCTCCTTACAAAGAGATGGGCATGTATGGCTTCCCGTGCAGATGTGGTTTCTATGTACCTTGCACGTCCTACCAATACTCCAAAGGACGTTTATAACCTTGACCTTGGTGTGGCTTACGACACAGCTTGGAACGATGATGCAACAGCAGCAATCAATAAGTTCCACAACCACTTCCAGGGTGCAGGAGAGGCTGTTTCCAGTTCAGGTAACATTGCAATTATCGAGCGTGCTGATTCAGGTGTGGTTCTTGTTAACTGCAGAGGCAATGCAACAAATGCAGATGTTCCTGTTCAGTCAATTGCAGACGGCACATATATTGACCAGATTACAGGTAACACCTTTACTGTAGCTGACGGCAAGCTTACAGGTGCAATCGGCTCTGCAGGTGTAGCAGTTATCTACAACCCCGAAACTCCCGTTCTTGCTGTTTCTGACGAGGGTTCCAAATTCACAACAGATACAATTTCTGTTGACGTTGTATCAAATGGTGCACAGGCTACATATTCTGTAAACGGTTCTGAACCTGTGTCCTTTAACGGCAGAGTTACACTTGACCTTGTTCCTGTTGAAGAAACCCTTGGCGGTGATATGCTCGGCTTTATCGGAGATGCTGACGAAGACGAAGTAATCACTATCAAAGATGCAACAGCTATTCAGAAACACGTTGCAAAACTTGAGCTTCTCAATGAGAACGCCTCCCTTCTTGCTGATGTTGATGCCGACGAGAACATCACAATCAAGGATGCAACAGCTATTCAGAAGCACATTGCAGGACTTGACAGCGGTTTCGAGGGCATCGGAGAGGTTCTCGGCATTGATTTGACAGGTTTTGTTGCAACACTTACAGTTTCAAATGAAAACGAATCCAAAACTTACTATTATTATCAGATAACAGAAGACCAGGCTAACTGGATTAAGTATGACAACTCAGATACTCAGTGGTCCAAGGTTTACTGCTATATGTTCAATGAGACAGAAGATAACAACACCTGGCCCGGTATTCTTATGACAGAGGGTGAGGACGACATCTGGTACTATCAGATTCCCGATGCTTTAGTTGGTTCTACTGTTGTGTTCTCTGATAACGTGCTCGGCACAGGTCAGCAGACAGGCGACCTGCCCACATCTGATGCAGACACAGGCGAGCTTTATTCCAACCACTTCATCTATACCGAAGGTAAGTGGAATGCTATTGCTGAAGACGGCTCATACACAGAAATTAAGGAAAAGCGTTCTGAAATCTACATTGTGTTTACTGATGTGTTTAATTGGAAAGATTCAACATTCAAGAAAATCAGATGTTGTCCCAGCAGTGCAAGTGCACCCGGTGACGAAATGACCTTCCTTGGTGTTGACGAAAACGGACACAACCAGTATTATATCTATGTAGACAGAAGCTGTACTTCCGTTAAGTTCTACTGCACAAACAAGAAAACTATGCTCAAAGAAACTGCTAATGTAGTTGTAACAGGTGATTGCGGTTATTATCCTCTTTCTGATGGTGCTGCATCTGCTTGCGGTACTTTTGAGGTAAGTCCTGCAGAATAATCAGATGTTAAGTGCCGACTGCCTTTGTGGCGGTCGGCATTGTGCTAATCGTCTTTAATATCTTGTTAAAGAAATTTCATATAGCTGTCACTTATGGGATATAGTATAATAGTAAACATTGAAAGCTTGGAGGTATATGTATGACAGATAATCCCTACGAGAATTTTTACGGTAATGAAAATAGCAATCCCGAAACATCCTCAGCAGAGGTTCCTCAGCCACCTGTGACTGATGAAATTCCGGAGAAGGTGTTAAGTATTGAGCAAGATGCCCCTGAATATAGCATTGATTACGGCACCACTTCCTTTGACTGCGAGAAGATACAGCCTGTAGAGGAAAATGATGCACAAACTACCATGCAAAGTTCCTGTGAATGGAATGGTGAAAATGCTCCTGTACTTGCAGAGGCTAATTTTGCCCCGTATAAAGCTCCCGAAGTAAAAAAACCCGAGCGTAAAAAACGAAACAAAAAAACTCCCATAGCTCTTTTACTTGTTCTTTGTATTGTGATTTCAAGTGTTTTTGGCGGAATTTCTGCCTATGTTGTCAATAGCCTAATCAATAGAGATAATCAGACTGTTTCCAACGGTTCCATCACCATAAACCAGATTAAGCCAGATTATAATTCTTCAGGCAAAGAGACTGACGAGCTTTCTACCGTAGAGATAGTAGAACGTACCGCTGATTCAGTTGTTGAAATTACTACAGAATCTGTAAAAACAGGTGTGTTTGCTCAGCAGTATATTGAATCAGGCGCAGGCTCAGGTGTAATCATTGACAGTACAGGTTATGTTGTAACCAATCACCACGTAATAGAAGGTGCTCAGAGAATAACCGTTACATTGCGTACAGGAGAAAGTTTCAATGCGAAGCTTTTGGGCTCTGATGAGCAGATCGACCTGGCACTTCTTAAAGTTGAAGCACAGGGACTAACCGCTGCAGTTTTCGGTAACTCCGATAACCTCAAGGTAGGTCAGCGGACTGTTGCTATCGGAAACCCCTTGGGTCAGCTTGGCGGCTCTGTTACAGAGGGAATTATCAGTGCTTTGGACCGAGATTTGGTTGTTGACGGACAGACAATGAACCTTCTGCAGACAGACACCGCTATAAATCCCGGAAACTCCGGCGGCGGACTTTTTGATGCCCAAGGTACCCTTATCGGTATCGTTGTGGCTAAGTCCTCAGGCTCTGAGGTTGAGGGTCTTGGCTTTGCAATCCCTGTCAACAAAGCAATAGATGCTATCTCTGATTTGAAGCAGTTCGGATATATCAGAGGCAGAGTTTATACAGGAATGGAATTTATTGATGTTGATTCTGTTCAGCTTGCATGGATGTATGGATTGTCTGATTTAGGTTGCTATGTTTACAGCGTAGGCAGAGGTACCAACGCAGAAGAAGCCGGCTTTAAGAGCGGTGACCGTATTATTTCGGTTGATGGCAAAGAAGTTGAAACTTCTGATGAGATTGAGGCTATCCTTAACAACAAGTCGGTAGGGGATGAGATTGTATTCTCTGTGCAGAGAAACCGTGCACAGGGCGAGCTTACCCTTGTTCTCGAAGAATATGTACCCGATTCAGCAAACGCGTTCACGGATAACGATTGATTATTATAGTGGTTCTAAGGTGCGACGGTTTATCCTGTCGCACCTTTTTCTTGCTTTTTTCTCAGATTATGCTATAATATCCGTGGACAGATGTCCCAAATACAAAACACAAGTAAATAAAACACGAATCGGCATTTGTTTGCAACCGTGCAATCTGCTTTTGCACGGGGATAAGGAAAGTATGGTGAGAATCCATCGCAACAGCCATTACCGTATCTGCCAAAAGGCACAAGTCGGAATGCTTATCGTTTCGTGATGTGTAAACAATCCTCGGGCAACTGGGAGGGTAGGGTATATGCATTTGATAAAGATTTGTATTTTACGCACTCTCTTTCGGAGGGTGCGTTTGCTTTTGTTTATGTGTGTAATAAGAAAGAAGGATTCTTATGAAAATCACAAAAACCGCAAGCCGTTTGCTTGCATCCGTACTGGCAATGCTTATGTGCGTATTGCTCCTTTTCACCATGTCTGCTTGCACAGAAACTCCCGATAATATCGGGCTAACTTCCTCAGAAAACTCGGCTTTAGCAACAACCCCCGATGAATACGCGTCTGTCTGGGCAGATGCTACTTATACCAAGAACGTTGAATTCGGGGAAGGTGCAAATAACTTTTTCTTTGAAGTAGCAGTAGGGGACCGCTCAGTTACATTTTTAATCAATACCGATGAAACTGTGGTAGGAAAAGCTCTGCTTGCACAGAATCTTATCGCTGGTGATGAGGGTGCTTACGGTCTGTATGTTAAAACTGTCAACGGTATGTTTGCGGATTATGATGTGAATGGCGCTTACTGGGCTTTTGGCAAGGACGGCGAAATGATGATGACAGGAGTAGATATGACTGAAATCGAAAATGGTGCTCACTATGAAATGGTCTACACAAAGTAATCATGATGACCTTAAGATAACTAAAAAGTCCCTCAGAAAGAAAGTAAGACTGACTGTATACGAGATGGCACTCTTTGCAATGTTCGGAGCTTTGATGTTCGGCTCAAAGAAGATTATGGAGTTTTTGCCCAATATACATTTGCTTGGAATGTTTACCGTGTTGCTTACTGTTGTTTACCGAAAAAAAGCACTTATCCCAATATATATCTATGTACTGCTTGACGGCCTGATCTCAGGTTTCAACGTCTGGTGGGTACCTTATCTGTATGTATGGACACTTCTCTGGGGAGCTGTAATGCTTTTGCCTCGCAATATGCCAAGGAAGTGGGCTGTTGTGATATATCCAATAATATGCTCACTTCACGGATTTTTGTTCGGTATACTGTATTCGCCTGCACAGGCTTTGTTCTTTGGCCTTGACTTCAGACAAACAGTTGCTTGGATAATTTCGGGAATACCTTTTGATGTTATTCATGGTATCAGCAACCTTATTGCAGGATTGCTGGTTTATCCATTGTCTGTGCTTCTTAAAAAGCTCTCAGTTTCCGTTTTGCATAAATCAGGTTAAATAAAAACCACCGACTGCTATTAGTTGCAATCGGTGGTTTGCTGTTTTTTATCAGTTTTCGTTGTGCTCTTTTTCGTTAAGAGCCTTCAAAATCATATTAGCACACATATATACGTTTCCGCCGCCTAAAGTCAGCACCAGGTCGCCTTCCTGTGCATTTTCTTTGATGTAATCTGTGATTTCTTCGAAGGTGTCAATGCACTTGGCACCCTCAACTTTTACTCCCAAATCTCTGGATTCAATGCCGTAGGTGTTAACCTCTCTCACAGCTAAAATTTCAGAAATAATTGCCTCGTCGGGAATTGACAAAGCCTTTGCAAAATCATCAAGAAGAATAGCTGTTCTTGAGTATGTGTGAGGCTGGAACACAGCATAAACTTTTTTGAATCCCATATTCATTGAGGAAGAGAGTACCGCAGAAAGCTCTGTGGGATGATGTGCAAAGTCATCAGCTACAGTTACCCCGCAGGGGTGTCCGAGCACCTCAAATCTTCTGTGAACGCCTGAGAATTTATTGAGGTTCTCTGCAATTTCTGCAGGAGTGGCACCCATATAATGTGCGGTAGCCGCCGCTGCCAGAGCGTTTGCAATGTTGTGTCTGCCGGGCACAATCAGCTCAACTTTTGTGAGCAGTTCACCCTTGTAAAGCAAGTCAAAGCTCTGGTTCATTCCGTTTGATACTATGTTTACTCCCTGATAATCGTTGCCGTCATTAAAACCAAAAGTGATTTTTTCAAGAGGAACTTCAGAAAGTGCTTCGTGACAAGCCTCGTCGTCGCCATTGAACACAAGAGCTTTTGTGGTCTGGTTTGCAAACTTGTTGAATGAATTCTTTATATTGTCAAAAGTCTTGAAGTAATCAAGATGGTCAGCGTCTATGTTGAGAATTACAGAAACATAAGGGGTCAGCTGTAAGAAGGTGTCAACATACTCACAAGCCTCGCAAACAATAATGTCACTCTGGCCTACGTAGCTGTTACCGCCGATGAAGTTCAGTTTTCCGCCGATAATAGCCGAGGGGTCAAAACCGCTGCCTATAAGTACCTGAGAAATCATAGCTGTGGTTGTGGTTTTGCCGTGAGTTCCTGCAACAGCAATACTTCTGTTGTATCTTCTTGTTACAATGCCAAGCATAACGCTACGCTCTATGCAGGGGATACCTTTCTCATTTGCAGCTACAAGTTCGGGGTTGTCAGCCTTTACAGCGGCAGTGTATACCACAAGTTCAGCGCCCTCAATGTTTTCAGCTTTGTGACCCATATATACAGGGATGTTGTAGCTTCTGATTCTCTGTAAGGTGTCGGATTCGTTAGCATCAGAGCCGGAAAGCTCAAAGCCTTCTGTGTGCAGAATCTCAGCCAAAGGGCACATTCCGCTTCCGCCAATGCCGATAAAGTGAATTCTTTTTATATTTTCAAGTATGTGATCGTATTTCATATTTATCATCTCCGAAAAAGCAGTAATCAATTTAACTTAATTATTATATTAAGAATTATATGAAAAATAAATATCTGTGTCAATATTGTTACTCTTTTTAATGTTTAGCCGTTGCCAAAACTTCCGTTAGATGATAGAATAATTAATACCTTCCCTTGAGTGAGTAATCCGCCTTGCTTGTGCAAAGGGAGGAGGGTTTTGCAAAGCAAAACTCTGATGGATTGACAAATGATGATTTTCTTGATAAAGTAAACCGTTTTTGTTTGTCTTTTTATTATATTAACTACTACATATTCAGGTGACTTATGGAGCTTCGAAAAAACGATATTATAAATCTCAGTATAACTGCAATGTCCTCTGAGGGAGCCGGTATCGGCAGAACCGAGGATGGTATCGCTGTGTTTGTGCCTATGTCTGCAGTAGGGGACAAACTCAGGGTTAAAATCCTCAAGGTTAAGAAAACCCTTGCCTACGGCAAAATAGAGGAAATAATAAATCCTTCAGCAGACCGTATCGAGTCAGAGTGTAAGGTGTCCCGTCTTTGCGGAGGCTGTGTGTATAATCATATAACCTACGAAGCAGAACTTTCTTACAAAGAAAAACGTGTAGCTGATGCCATAAGCCGTATCGGGGGTATTGATACTAAAATCAATCCCATAGTAGGGGCACAGAACCCCTGTCGTTACCGCAACAAAGCTCAGATTCCTGTAGGTCTTAATTCCGCGGGTAAAGTTGCAATGGGCTTTTTCTCCCGACACAGCCACAGAATTGTTGACAGTATGGATTGTTTGCTTCAGCCCGAGGTATTTCTCACCGCCTCGAAAATCCTCAGAGCTTTTATAGAAGAAAAGAATATTTCCGTTTACGATGAAGAAAGTCACTCAGGTCTTATCCGCCATCTTTATCTCAGGTACGGCGAAGCCACAGATGAGCTTATGGTCTGCATTGTTATTAACGGAGATAAAATTCCCTGTGAAGAGGAGCTTGTAAGCTGTTTTACAAGTGAACTCCCCAATGTAAAGAGTATAATTGTTAATTCTAATACAGAAAAAACAAATGTGATAGTAGGCAAAAAGTTCAGAACAATCTATGGCGAGGATTATATTACCGATGAGCTTTGCTCGCTTAAATTTCTGATTTCTCCCCAGTCTTTCTACCAGGTTAACCGCACACAGGCTCAGCGTCTTTATGGTATTGCAAAGGATTACGCAAACCTTCAAGGCGGCGAAACCCTTATTGACCTTTACTGCGGAACAGGTACCATAGGGCTTTCTATGGCAAATGATTGTAAAAACCTGATTGGTGTTGAGATTGTTCCCAAAGCCATTGAGGATGCAAAGAAGAACGCAAAACTTAATGGTATCGCCAATGCTCGTTTTATCTGTGCCGATGCAAAGGACGCCGCCGCACAGCTTGAACGTGAGGGTGTTAAACCCGATGTTGTTATCCTTGACCCGCCCAGAAAGGGTTGTGATGCTGAGCTTATCCGCACGGTAGTGTCAATGTCACCTGAGCGTGTTGTATATGTATCCTGTGACCCTGCAACTTTAGCCCGAGACCTCAAACTGTTTGCAGAACTCGGCTATACAACCCAAGAGGTAACCCCCGTTGATATGTTCCCCCGCACCGCCCATGTAGAATCAGTTGCACGCTTAGATTTTAACTGATTCAATGAATTGCCTTGTTGAGGTGTATGTTATGTGTTTTATTTGTGATAGAATTGATATGATTAAGAACGGAACCAATCCCTATTTTGTGAAGGAATTGGAAACAGGTTATGTGGTTATTGGAGATAATCAGCATTTTAAGGGATACACATTATTTCTGTGTAAAGAACATGTAACAGAACTGTTCCATTTGGGAAAATCATATAAGATTAAGTTCTTAGAAGAAATGTCAATGGTAGCTCAAGCTGTTTTTAAGGCTTTCGGTGCAGAAAAAATGAACTATGAGTTATTAGGTAATGGTGAAACTCATTTGCACTGGCACCTGTTTCCAAGAGTTAGCGGCGATTTAGGGGAGTATGGTAACAATGGAAAAGGTCCTGTCTGGTGGTATCCGATGGATAAGATGTATAGCGATGATAACCGCCCGTCAGAGTATGAGCTTAATGAAATGAAAGAAAAATTGTTAGCAGAATTAGATGTTTTATCAGATAAGGAATAATTATGAACCTAACTTTCAGAAAAGCAAAAACAGAAGATTTGCCACAAGTGCTTTCTCTTTACAAAGCAGTTGTGGAAAATATGATACAAAGCGGTATCAATCAGTGGAGTGACGAATATCCGAATAAAGCTGTCCTAAGTGCTGATATTGAAGCAGGCGAGCTTATTATAGGTGTAAATGATGATAAGATACTTACAGCTTATGTAATGAATTGTGATGCCGACCCTGACTACTATAATGCTGATTGGCAGTATTCCGATGCAAAATGGTGTGTTGTTCACAGGCTTTGCGTTTCTCCCACTTGCCATCGTCAGGGACTTGCAACCAAGGTTATGGAGTATGTGGAGGAATCCGCAAAGCTTCAAGGCTTTGACTCAATCCACCTTGATACCTTCTCGGGTAATCCCAAAGCACTCAATTTATATCACAAGCTCGGCTTTGTCGATGTAGGCGAAGCCTTCTGGGCAAGAGGAAGATTTGTTATAATGGAAAAGAAACTGTAAATCATATTCTTATCAATTATAAAGGATGATTATATGAATACCTTTGAAAAAATATATTCTGTTGTCAGAAGAATCCCAAAGGGAAAAGTTGCCACCTACGGGCAGATTGCTCTCCTTGCAGGCAATCCCCACTGGTCGCAGGTGGTGGGGTATGCACTTCATTCAAATCCCGACCCTGATAGTATACCTTGTTTTCGTGTTGTCAACCGCTTCGGTGAACTTTCCTCTGCCTTTGCCTTCGGCGGAATAAATCGTCAGCAGGAGCTTTTAGAAGCGGAGGGTATAGTGGTCGCAGACGGCAAGGTTGATTTGAAGCGTTATTTGTGGAACGGGAATTATGTAATATGCATATTTTATGCAAATAATGAATAATATGAAGGTCTGCTTCGGCAGACCTTATATTTATGTTAGGCACATTCACTATAGAGCACAGGGCAAACAAACCTGTAGTTTAACAACTGAATAAATATTCATTACTATTGTTGACAAATACACCCTTATAACATATACTTAGTTCCATACTGTTATTTCAGTAGGCGGAAATCCGCACTAATTAGATGGAGGAATTATACATGAAAAAGTTTTTAGCACTTCTTATGGCTGTTCTTATGCTTGCTACTTTAATGGTAGGTTGCACAGAGAACACAGCAAAAACCGCTAAGGTTGTAGAGGTTGACCTCACTCAGGAGTTCTACGCATTCGGTGTTGACAAGGCACAGCCTGAGCTTCTCGAGAAAACCAACGCATTTATCAAGCAGATTAAGGAAGACGGCACACTTGATGCTATCTGCAACAAGTACTTCGGCGAGGGTACACCTGAGCTGGTAGAGTCCGCACAGTACGACGAATCCAAGGACCAGCTCGTAGTTGCTACAAATGCCGCTTTTGAGCCTTTCGAGTACATGGAGGGCGACAAGTACCTTGGTATCGATATGGAAATCGCAAAGCTTCTTGCAGATTACCTCGGTATGGAGCTTGTTATCAACAACATGGAGTTTGATGCAGTTTGCCTTTCTGTTGGTCAGCATAAGTGCGACATTGCAATGGCAGGTCTTACAATCAACGAAAAGCGCAGAGAGTCCGTTGACTTTACAGAGTCTTACTATGAGGCTTCCCAGCGTCTTATCATCAAGAGCGATGATACCACATTCGACGGTATTACTTCTCCTGATGAGGTTGAAGCAAAGCTCAACAGCCTCGGTACAGATACAAAGGTAGGCTACCAGAACGGCACAACAGGTCAGTTCTATGTTCAGGGCGATGCAGACTGGGGCTTTGCAGGTCTTTCAGTAACAGGTGTCGGTTATCAGAACGGTTCTCTTGCAGTTCAGGATATGCTCAACGGCAACCTTGACTATGTAATCATCGACAAGGAGCCTGCAACCTTTATCACAGAGTCTATCAACGCTCTGGCTTAATCTAAAAAACCAATACAAATACCTCACCTTCTAAGGTGGGGCATTTGTTTTATGTAAAGGTAATTTGTATGGGTAATTTTGGTAGAAAAATCGAAATTTTTCTTGAGTATATGATAGCCAATAATGGCTACAAAATGGTGCTCGAGGGACTAAAAAACACAGCGATAATTGCTGTACTGGGTCTTTTTATAGGTATTCTTATAGGTACTGTTATTGCGGCTGTCAGGGTTTCCCCCAAGTATAAGTGGTTCATCCGCTTCTTAAACGGTGTGTGCAGTGTTTATGTTTCATTCTTCAGAGGCACCCCCATAGTTGTTCAGCTTCTGCTTTTCTACTATGTTCTGTTTCCTCTGTTGGGTATGAACATCACTTCCGTCAATGTTTCTGTCCTTGTGTTCGGCCTCAACAGCGGTGCATACATATCCGAGATTATGCGCGGCGGTATTCTTTCTGTTGACAGAGGACAGATGGAAGGCGGCCGTGCAATGGGTCTGAGCTTTTCAGCTACAATGATGAAGATAGTCATTCCTCAGGCAATCAAGAATATTATTCCGACACTGGGCAATGAGTTCATAGCACTTGTTAAAGAAACCTCTGTTGTTAGTTTTGTAGGTGCAACAGACCTCTACAAGGCATTCAATACAGCAGGTACCAACTCCTACGAGTTTATGGTGCCGTATCTGGCAATGGCAGTTATCTATATTATAATGGTACTGCTCATCAGCCTGCTTATCAAAATAATCGAGAGGAGGCTGAGAAAAAGTGATAAGAGTTTGTAATCTCAGAAAAGTTTTCGGTGAAAACGTAGTTCTTGACGGTATTGACCTTGAAATTAAAAAGGGAGAAATCGTTGTTATTTTAGGCCCCTCTGGCTCAGGTAAATCCACCCTTCTCAGATGCCTCAACTGTATGGAAGACCCAACCTCAGGCAACATCTTTTTCCACGATGTAGATATTGCCGATATGAAGGTTGATATCAATGTTCACCGACAGAAAATCGGTATGGTGTTCCAGCACTTTAACCTTTTCAAGAATAAAACGGTCCTGCAGAATATGACCTTGGCACCTGTTTACGTGGCAAAGAAAAAGGCACGCAAGGCAAGAATAAGAAAGTTCTTCAAGAAATCTTATAACGAGGAGGACATCCGTTCTATAAAGGAGATTAACGCTGCTGCAAAGCAAGCGGCTCTGGAGCTTCTTTCCCGTGTCGGACTTCAGGAAAAGGCAGACGTGTATCCGTCAACTCTTTCCGGCGGTCAGCAACAGCGTGTCGCCATTGTACGTGCTCTGTGTATGAAACCCGACGTTATGCTCTTTGACGAGCCCACTTCAGCTCTTGATCCCGAGATGGTAGGTGAAGTGTTGGATGTTATGCGTTCTCTTGCACAAGAGGGGATGACAATGGTAGTTGTTACCCACGAAATGGGTTTTGCAAGAGAGGTAGCCTCCCGTGTACTCTTCATTGATGAGGGAAAAGTTTTAGAGGATGGCACACCGAGCGAAATTTTTGATGCACCTAAACACCCCAGACTTCAACAATTCTTACAGAAGATTCTGTAAACAAAACACCAAAGCACCGATGTATAAGCGTCGGTGCTTTTTTGTACCTTTGTCGCACCACCAAAACCTCTGATGCATAAAATATCACAAAGACTTAAGAAATGTTGTGGTGTATATTATGAATACAGGCTGTGGCTCCTTTGCAATAATCGGCGGCGATAAACGTCAGCTTTACTGTGCACGTTCTTTGAGTGACGACGGCTATGCCGTGGCACTTGGCGGTTTTGACTCTGTGCTTGATATGAAAAACGTGGAGATAACTTCTCCTTTTGAGGCGGCACTTATGAGCGAAGTAATAATCCTGCCTTTGCCGTGTCTTACTCCAAAAGGGCTGATACCTGCACCTTTTGCAAAGGAAGACATCAGTCTTAATGCAGAACTTATATCTGCAATGAAGGGAAAAAAGCTTTTCTGCGGAATGAAACCTCGTCTGGAGGCAGTTTGTCCGGAACTTTTACCTTGTGCAAGCGATTACTATGATAGAGAAGAATTTGCCGTACTCAATGCCCTTGCCACTGCTGAAGGTGCCTTGGAGATTGCTATGCGTTCTTTTGAAGGCACAATTAATGGTGCAAAGTGTCTGGTGTGCGGATACGGCAGAATCGGAAAAGCTCTTACTAAGATGCTTGTCAGCATGGGTGCGGATTTAACAGTAAGTGCCAGAAAGTCCTCTGACCTTGCCTGGATTGAGCTTTCAGGTGCAAAAGCAATACGCACAGAGGATTTGTATCAGCTGGGCGGCTTTGATATTATTTTCAATACAATCCCTGCCCACATCCTTTCTTGTGTGCTCCTTGCAAAGATTGCTCTGCATGCGGTTGTCATTGACCTTGCTTCGGGTGAAGGGGGAGTAGATAAGTATGCCGCAAAACGTCTTGGCATAACCCATATCCACGCTCTTTCTCTCCCGGGTAAGGCGGCACCCAAAACCGCAGGAGAAATCGTTAAAAAGACAATTTATCACATTCTTGAGGAGGATGACAGGTGACAGGAATAACCGTAGGCTATGCCCTGTGCGGTTCATTCTGCACCTTTTCGAAAACAATTCCCCAAATAAAGGAGCTAATAAAAAGTGGATGCAAGGTTCTGCCCATAATGTCAGAAACAGCATATTCCACTGATACACGCTTTGGAAAAGCAGAGGAATTTATTTCGGAAATAGAGAGAATAACTGAAAACAAGGTAATCCACACTATATCACAGGCTGAACCCATAGGACCTAAGAAAATGTGCGATGTGCTTCTGATAGCACCCTGCACAGGCAACACCCTTGCTAAGCTTGCCTTGGGTGTTACAGACACAGCGGTAACTATGGCGGCAAAATCTCATCTGAGGATTAAGCGGCCTTTGCTTCTTTGTATTGCCACCAATGATGGACTTGGCGCATCTGCACAGAACATCGGCAGATTGCTCAATACAAAAAATGTTTATTTTGTACCCTTTGGGCAGGACGACCCCGTTTCAAAACCCAACTCCTTGGTTGCAAAGTTTGAGCTTATCCCTGATTGCGTAAAAAGTGCTCTTTCAAAGGTGCAGTATCAGCCTGTTATTATGTAAGCTTACTGCAAAAGGATGCTGTTTTTCAGCATCCTTTTCTGTTGCAAAAAAATTTTATGTGTGGTATTATCATAAAAGAATGAAAAAGAAGGTGTTTCCTATGAAATATTGCTCCTCTTGTAAGAAAATCATATCTACTGATGCAGATGTGTGTGATTCCTGTTCGAATCCCGCTTTTGACATTGCACCCGATTGTGTGGTTTGTGTAGCCGAGGTCAAAGGAACTTTTATCTCAATGCTTGAAAATGCACTCAAAGACGAGGGTATACCCTGTATGTTTGAGAGTAAGGGTAAGGATGTATACAACTCTTATAATGCAAAGGTTTTTTCTGAGAGCGAATACAAAGTTCTGGTGCCTTTTGAATATTACAATAAAGCATTTGATGTGTGCGTAGGAGTAGGACTTGTCTCAGAGGAAGACAGAATACAGGTGGATTCTTCTACCCAGAATGATGAATCCTCAAAAACTTATGAAGAAAAATTCGAAGAAAAAGCAGGTGCAAAACACCGTACATGGCAGATGCTCTGGATGATTCTTTTTATTGTCGGTGCCTGTCTTGTAATCTGGGGAATTGACTGGATTGCTCATTTTTTTAATCCTTACCTGACATAAAGGTGTTAATATGAATACTGATATACACGTTACAGCCGTAATCGTGGCGGCTGGCAATTCCACCCGTATGAAATCCGAAATAAGCAAGCAGTTTATCAAGCTTCTTTCAAAGCCTGTCATCGGTCATACCTTATCTGCTTTTGAAAAAGCAAAAAGCATCAGCGAGATTGTTGTTGTGTGCCGTGAGGCTGACAGAGCACAGATAGAAGAAATTATAATGAGGGAGAATGTTACCAAGGTAAAAGCTTTTGCTGTTGGCGGCGTCACCCGCTCAGACAGCGTTGCGGCAGGTATCGGTGTTGCAAGCGATAAAACAACCCATTTTGCAATTCACGACGGTGCCCGTCCGTTGATTCTTTCAGAGGACATTGACAAAGTGGTTGAAGCGGGAGTAAAGAATAAAGCTGCTGCCCTTGGAGTTCCTGTAACCGATACAATCAAGGTTGTTGATGAAGATGGGTTCATAATCTCAACACCCCTGCGTTCAACGCTTCGTGCCGCCCAGACACCTCAGGTTTTTGAAAAGTCTCTTTATTTATCGGCACTCGATAAGAATAAAAACGCTGACTTTACAGACGACTGTGCATTGGTGGAAACCGTGGGTGCAAAGGTTTTGCTTGTAATCGGTGATTATACCAACATCAAAGTAACAACCCCTCAGGATGTACCTCTTGCAGAAGGAATCCTGAGAAGACGAGCAGGGGAGGAATAAAATTGCTTAGAATCGGACACGGCTACGATGTTCACCGACTTACAGAGGGCAGAGCTCTCATTATAGGCGGTGTGAATATTCCTTTTGAACTTGGGCTTGACGGCCACTCTGATGCTGATGTGCTTGTTCACGCGGTAATGGATGCACTTCTCGGTGCGGCAGCTCTTGGCGATATCGGCGGACTGTTTCCTGATACCGACCCTGCCTACAAGGGTGCTGACAGTATGAAATTGCTCGAAAGGGTAGTGTCAGTCTTGCAGGAGAAGGGTTACAAGGTGGGAAACATTGACGCCACCTTAATAGCTCAGAAACCCAAAATCAAACCTTACCTTTTTGAGATGCGTGAAAACATAGCAAATGTTTGTATGGTTGATATTGATGCAGTGAATGTAAAAGCTACCACAGAAGAAAAATTAGGCTTCACAGGTAATATGGAAGGAATGTCTGCCCATGCAGTATGCATTATCGAAAAAGCCTGATACATATTAAGAATACATAAAGCGCTTCTTTCATATTTATTTATGAATATGAAAGAGGTGCTTTTTATGTTTGCAAAAAATACGCTTAAAACTAATCTGTCCCGAATGATTGTATCTTCTGTTCTTATTACATCATTGCTTGTATCATTGGTGTTTGTCTCACCTGTAGGTGTTTGTGCATTGTCAGAGGATGAGATTTCAGCACCCTCGGCAATTCTCATAGAACCTAAAAGCAAAAAGGTCCTTTTTGAGAAAAATTCTCATGAAATCCGTGCTTGTGCATCCATTACCAAGGTTATGACCCTTGTGTTGATTTTTGAAGCAATGGAGGAGGGCAGGATTTCCTACGATGATATTGTCACCACTTCTGCACATGCTTCCTCCATGGGTGGCTCTGATATATGGCTTGAACCTGGTGAGACGATGTCTGTTCACGATATGATAAAGGCTGTGGTTGTGGCTTCTGCCAATGATGCGGCTGTTGCTCTTGCAGAGCATATATGTGGCAGCGAGGAAGAATTTGTCTCTAAGATGAACGAGAAAGCAAGGGAGCTGGGAATGAACGATACTACCTTCAAAAACTGCAACGGCCTTGATGAGGAGGGCCACCTGACCTCGGCATATGATGTGGCTTTGATGTCAGCAGAACTTATCACACACGAGGATATATTTGAGTTTTCGTCTATCTGGCTTGATTACCTTCGCAATGGCGAAACCCAGATTGTAAATACAAACAAGCTTCTCAAATCGTATAAGGGCATCACAGGGCTCAAAACAGGTACCACAAGTCAGGCGGGCAGCTGTATGTCTGCAACAGCTCAGCGTGACGGTATGTGTCTTGTGGCGGTGGTGCTCGGTTGCACCACAGGTACCTCAAGGTTTTCCGATAGTGCAAAGCTTCTGGATTTTGGCTTTGCAAACTATAAGACTGAGAAGCTTGTCCTGCCCGAAGGTTGTCTTGCTCCAATCAGGGTAAAAAAGGGAATGAACCCGGAAGTGCACCTTGCCTGTGAAATCTCCGATAGCTTGCTTCTGCCCAAAGGAAGCTCTGAAAATATCAAGGCGGATTTCACTCTTGCGCAGATGCTTGATGCTCCCGTTGAAAAAGGGGAAATAGTAGGAAAGCTTACATATTCGTACTCAGGAACTACAGTCGATGAGTATAACATTGTAACTTCAGAGAGTATAAGTCCTATGTCTTTTGCATCTGTTTATAAACTTTTGTGGCAAAAATTATGTTCTTTGTGAATATTTACAAAGAATTTAGTGAAATTGTAAAATTCTCCTTGCATTATGCTGTGAAATATAGTATAATACCAATAACTAAAACTCGGTGCGAGAGGTCGCACAAAAATGGAGGATTACAATGCCTACTTATCTTTCTGACAAACACGTTCAAGGCTTTGTCTCACAGGAGGAACTTACTGCGATTGCTCCTCAGGTCAAGGCAGCTCACGAGGCTCTTCACGCAGGCACAGGTCTGGGTAACGATTTCATCGGTTGGCTGACTTTGCCTACAGATTATGACAAAGAGGAATTTGCACGCATCAAAGAAGCTGCAAAGCGTATCCAGAGCAATACTGATGTGTTCATCGTAATCGGTATCGGCGGTTCGTATCTCGGAGCCCGTGCCGCTATCGAATTCCTTACATCTCCCAACTATAACGCTCTTTGCAAGGACACACCCCAGATTTATTATGCAGGTAATTCTATCAGTTCTACTGCACTTGCTGAGCTTATCGACCTTTGTGAGGGTAAGGACGTATCCATAAATATGATTTCAAAATCAGGCACAACTACTGAGCCTGCTATCGCTTTCCGCGTACTTCGCGAGCTTCTCGAGAAGAAGTACGGCAAGGAAGGTGCAAAGGAGCGTATCTACTGCACAACCGACAAGGCACGCGGCACACTTAAGCAGCTTGCTGACCGTGAGGGTTACGAAACATTCGTAGTTCCCGATGACGTTGGCGGCAGATACTCTGTACTTACTGCTGTTGGTCTTCTTCCCATTGCTGTTGCAGGTGCAGATATCGATGCTCTTATGTCCGGTGCACAGAAGGCTCAGGCTGATTTTGACAACGAGGATGTATTCACAAACGACTGCTACAAATACGCAGCACTGCGTAACTGCCTCTATCGCAAGGGCAAAACAACAGAGGTTCTCGTTTCTTACGAGCCTGCTTTCACAATGATGTCCGAGTGGTTCAAGCAGCTTTACGGTGAGAGTGAGGGTAAAGACAACAAGGGTATTTTCCCTGCAAGCGTTGTTTTCTCCACAGACCTGCACTCAATGGGTCAGTACATTCAGGACGGCAGAAGAGACCTCTTCGAAACCGTTGTACTTTTCGACAAATGCAAAAGGGAAATCACTATGGGCACAGACCCTGAGAACGTAGACGGACTCAACTTCCTTTGCGGCAAGACAATGGACTTCATTAACCGCAAGGCTTTTGAAGGCACAGTTCTTGCACACAATGACGGCGGTGTTCCCAATATCGTTTTGAGTGTCTCTGAGATGACAGAGGCTGAACTTGGCTATCTCATCTACTTCTTCGAGAAAGCTTGTGCAATCTCCGGTTATCTCTTAGGTGTAAATCCCTTTAACCAGCCCGGCGTTGAGAGCTACAAAAAGAATATGTTTGCTCTCCTTGGTAAACCGGGATACGAGCAGGAAAAAGCAGCCTTGGAAGCAAGACTGGTCTAAAAAACATTACGGAGGTAAAACTTATGGTAACACTCATTATCGGCAAAAAGGGTTCGGGCAAAACAAAGAAGCTCATCGCACTGGCTAACGATACTGCAGCAACATCAACTGGCAATGTTGTAGTAATCGAGAAGGGCTCTAAGCTCACCTATGATATCACACATAAAGCTCGTCTTATCGATTCTGACCACTATGAAATCAGCGGCTATGATATGCTTCTCGGTTTCCTTTCAGGTATCTGTGCAGGCAACTACGATGTAACTGACATCCTCGTTGACTCTACTTTCAAGATTTGTCCTGAAGCTATCGATGGCCTTGAGGCTTTCGTTACTAAGGTTAACAAGCTTGCTGAAGACAGCGAAACCAAGATTACATTCCTTATTTCTGCAGCAGAGGAGGACCTTCCCGAGGGTCTCAAGGCTGCTTGCGAGGCTATCTGATAGTTTATTGTAAACAATCATCTAAGTGCCATGGTTCAGACTGTGGCACTTTTTGTTTCTCCGTTTTAGCTCCATATACAATATGTTGCATAATACATAAGCAAAAGTGCCCCAAAAGTCGCAAATATCGGCAAATTCGATATTGACAAAACCTCTTTCTCCATATATAATATTATACGATGTTTTATTATGCGTCATTGTGTTTCTGAGGTGTTATATGGTTTTTGACCTTAAAGAAGTTTTCGAACGCGACGGAGCTGCTAAGACAGTCAGCTTCGAACTGGCAATTAGCGATATCGAAATTGATGGGGGATATCCGTTTAACTCTCCTGCTAAAGTGACCGCTGCCGCCTGCAACAAAACAGGAATTGTTCGTCTTTATATTGATGCAGAGTTTGTATACTGCCGTCCCTGCGACCGCTGTATGAAGCCTCTTTCAGATGATATGAAGTATTCCTTTGAGCACAGGCTTATTACGTCCCTTTGCGGTGATGACGATGGCGACTATATTGAAACTCCCGATTTTCGCCTTGAACTCGATGAGTTGGTCTTAAGCGATATTTTATTGGAGTTGCCTCTCAAGTATCTTTGCAGTGAAGAATGCAAAGGTCTGTGTCCCAAATGCGGTGCAGATTTGAACCGGGGTGACTGCTCCTGCGATAACCGCCCAATCGACCCTCGACTCGAGGTTTTAAGACAGTTACTTGATTAACACATAAATATAAGGAGGACTGTAAAATGGCAGTACCAAAGAACAAACATTCACAGGCAAGAAGAGATAAAAGACGTTCCAACGTTTGGAAGCTGGATACACCCGCTCTGAGCACATGCCCCAACTGCGGTGAGTTCAAGGCTCCCCACAAGGTATGCGCAAACTGCGGTATGTATAACGGCAGACAGGTTATCACTGTTAAGGAAGACTAATTCTTATTGAATTACTTTTTCTCGGAGTCTCAGACAAAAGATACAAGGCGGCAGTATATCTGACCGCCCTTTTGTTTTTTTAGTGCACATACCAAGGAGGTGAGGATATGGCTGTTAAAATTCAAGGTGTAACCAAAGGAAGCGCTGCAGACCGCTGTGGTATCAAAGCAGGGGATACTCTGATTACCCTTAACGGACACGATATTGTTGATGTGCTTGATTACCGCTTCTATCAACTTGAAAGGGAAGTATCGGTTGAGTTCATCACTGAAGGTAAAAAGAAAACTGCAGTAGCCCGCAAACCTGAGTATGATGAGTTGGGGTTGGAGTTTGATACTTACCTTATGGACAAGGAGCACTCCTGCCGCAACAAGTGCATATTCTGTTTTATAGACCAGATGCCGAAAGGCATGAGGGATACCCTCTATTTCAAAGATGACGACAGCCGTCTTTCCTTCCTTTTCGGTAATTACATCACCCTGACAAATCTTTCCGAGCACGAGATTGAGCGTATTATTACTATGCATATAAGTCCCGTGAACATTTCTGTTCATACAACCAATCCCGAACTTCGCTGTATGATGATGAATAACCGCTTTGCAGGTGAGTCCCTAAAAGCTATGAAACGCTTTTCTGAAGCAGGAATCGATATGAACTGTCAGCTGGTAATCTGCCCCGGAATCAACGACGGCAAAGAGCTTGAACGGTCACTTTCTGATTTGCAGGAAATGGGTGTTAACTCTGTGGCAGTTGTACCTGTAGGACTTACCGACCACCGTGAAGGACTTTATCCTCTTACTCCATTTGACAAGGACGGTGCAATTGCTGTTCTTGATATTGTTGATAAGTTCGGTAATGAATGTGTAGAAAAATTCGGAAGAAGAATTATTTTTGCTTCTGATGAGCTTTATATCAAAGCAGAGCGTCCAATCCCGGATTCCGAGTTTTACGAGGACTATCCTTGCCTTGAAAACGGCGTAGGACTTATTGCGTTGCAAAAAGAAGAGTTTACCTTTGCTCTGGAGGATGCAGTGGCAGATGCAGAGCTTATAAGGCACAAAACAATTGCTTGCGGAGTGTCTGCTGCACCTTTCCTTGAGGAACTTTGTGTGATGCTCAAATCAAAGTTTCCCAAGGTGTGCGTAAATGTAAAGCCTATTGTCAATAATTTCTTCGGCAGAATGATAAATGTGTCAGGACTTATAGTAGGACAGGACCTTGTCTCCCAACTGAAAAATGAGCAGTTAGGCGAAGAAATTCTTATTCCGGTTTGTATGCTCCGCCGTGATGAGGATGTTTTCCTCGATGATGTGACAGTGTCACAGGCATCAGAGCAGTTAGGCGTTCCTGTTACTGCCGTGCAAAATACAGGAGAAGCTCTGCTTGAAGCCATCATTAACTAAGAAAATAATTAGATTTTATAAATGAAAGGAGAGTGGGAAATATGGCAAAACCCGTAATAGCCATTGTTGGCAGACCTAATGTCGGCAAGTCCACCCTGTTCAATAAGCTTACAGGTCAGCGTATCTCAATTGTTGACGACACTCCCGGCGTTACCCGTGACAGAATCTACGGTGAAGTAGAGTGGCTGAATAGACACGCAACCCTTATTGATACAGGCGGTATTGAGCCTTATTCCGATGATATTATACTCTCTCAGATGCGCCGTCAGGCACAGCTGGCTATCGAGACCGCAGATGTTACAATTCTTGTAACCGATGTTCGTTCAGGTCTTGTTGCTACCGACGCCGAGGTTGCACAGATGCTCCAGAAAAGCGGTAAACCCGTAGTTCTCTGTGTTAACAAGTGCGACCGCATAGGCGAGCCCGACCCCGATTTCTACGAGTTCTACAACTTGGGGCTTGGTGAGCCAATTCAGGTTTCCTCGGTTCACGGCCACGGCACAGGCGACTTGCTTGATGCTGTTTTTGACCTTATACCGGAGAGCGACTATGAAGATGTGGATTCTGAGGTTATCTCTGTTGCCATTATCGGCAAGCCCAATGTTGGTAAATCCTCACTGGTTAACCGTGTAACAGGTCAGGAGAGAAGTATTGTTTCCAATATTGCAGGTACTACCCGTGACAGTATAGATTCACGTGTCAGCAATTCACACGGTGAGTTTATTTTCATTGACACAGCAGGTATCCGCCGCAAGAATAAGATTGACAATGCTATCGAGAAATACAGCATTATCCGAGCAAAAATGGCGATTGAACGCTGTGATGTGTGTGTTATTATGATTGATGCAGAAGAAGGTCCCACCGAGCAGGATACCAAAATTGCAGGTATGGCTCACGAAGCCGGCAAGGGTTGCATAATCTGTGTCAATAAATGGGATGCTATTGAAAAAGACGATAAAACTATGAGCGAGTTCAGAAAACAGCTTGATTTGGATTTCGGCTTTATGTCCTATGCACCCACGCTCTTCATTTCCGCAAAAACAGGTCAGCGTATCGACAGGCTTTTTGAGCTCATTAAATACGTAGCCAACACCAATGCTATGCGTATCAAAACAGGTGTCTTAAATGAGCTTCTTGCTGAGGCAACAGTCCGCGTTCAGCCTCCTTCCGATAAAGGCAGACGCCTTAAGATTTATTATGTTACTCAGCCAAGCACAAAGCCTCCCACATTTGTATTCTTCTGTAATAATGCAGAACTTTTTCACTTTTCCTATCAGCGTTATCTGGAGAACAGAATAAGAGAAACCTTCGGACTTGAGGGTACCCCTGTCCGTATTGTAGTCCGCGAGAGAGGAGATAAAGACTGATGCAGTTTATTACAATCTATTGGTGGAGAATTATTGCCTGTGCACTGATTTCATATCTGCTTGGAAGCTTCAGCTTTGCGGTTATTTTCACAAAGCTTTCAAGCAAAAAGGACGTAAGAGAAATGGGTTCAGGCAATGCAGGTTTTACCAACGTTCTCCGTAGTGTCGGTGTTGTTCCTGCAATCTTTACTTTTGTTTTTGATTGCCTAAAGGGCATCATTTCTGTGCTTATAACTCTGTGGATTTTTAATATGGACTTTGACAGCACAGCAATTAATGCACTTTCTGACAGCCTCAGATTTGAGTACACCGCTTACGGTAAGTACCTTGCAGGAGTTTTCTGTGTGCTGGGCCACAGTTTCCCTGTGTTCTTCGGTTTCCGTGGCGGCAAAGGCATTACCACAATGGCAGGAATCCTTTTGGTTCTTGACCCGATTCCCTGGATGCTGGTGCTTACTTTAGCTGTTTGGTTTGTGTTCTTCCTTTCCACAAAGATTATCTCGGTTGCCTCACTTGCAGCCGCAATTGCAATCAGTGTATGGAATTTTGTGATTACCTTCTTCTTTATGTACAAGATTCCTTTCTTTACTGATTATGATATCAGACTTAACTACGTTATTGTAACAACAGTCATTATGGCACTTATCGGTTTGTTTGTAACAATTATGCACCGCGAGAATATCAAACGTATTATCCGCGGTGAAGAAAAGAAAATCAAAGCCAAGAAAGCCTGATTTTCAAATAGTATAAATGTGCACCTTCTTTTCAGAAGGTGCATTTTTTATTGCAAAAAAACTTGACTACTGACACAAAAGGCTATAAAATTTAAGTATGATTTTTAATCAAAAGGAGCTAATATAAATGGATTGCATTTTTTGTAAAATTGTAAACGGAGAAATTCCTTCAACCAAAGTTTACGAGGACGATAAAATCCTTGCTTTTGAAGATATTAATCCCTGTGCACCCGTGCATGTTGTGATTATTCCAAAAGAACACGTGCTCACCTGCGCAAACGATATTACCGAGGAAAACAGCAGTATTGTTGCATACCTTTTTTCAAAAATTCCCGAGATTGCACGCATCAAAGGTCTTTCAAACGGCTACCGCATAATCAATAACTGCGGAGAGGACGGAGCCCAGACCGTTCTTCATCTTCATTTCCACCTTGTTGGCGGCACTAAGCTTACAGAGAAAATCTGCTGATTTATAAAAGGGGTATTGATATGAGTAATACATATAAAATGACAATTGCAGGCTGTGAACGAGAGCTTGAGATGTTTGAGGTGAACGAGCATCTTGATATTGCGGCTTTTATCCTGTTTGGCGATGTTGAGATTACAGAAAAAGCATCGGAAGAGCTTCTTAAAATCTGTCCTGAGCACGATGTTGTGCTTACAGCAGAAGCAAAGTCAATTCCTCTGGCTTACGAGTTTGCCCGTCAGGGTTGCGGCAAGTATGTGGTTGCACGCAAAGGGCTCAAGGTGTATATGAGAAATCCTGTAAGTGTTACTGTTAAATCCATCACCACTGCTTCTCAGCAGACTCTTCACCTGGGACAGACCGAGGTTGATGCAATCTGCGGCAAGCGTGTTCTTATTCTTGATGACGTTATCTCCACAGGTGAAAGTCTCAAGGCGATGGAACAGCTTGTAGAAGCCGCAGGAGGTATCGTTGCAGCCAAGGCTGCTGTTCTTGCTGAGGGCGATGCCGCAGACAGAGATGATATTATTTTCCTTGAAAAGCTTCCTCTTTTCTTCAAGTAATTACTTAGTATGTATTTTAAGGACTGATTTTTATGAAACGGCTGTTAGGACTTACAGGGCTTACCTGTCTATGTGTTCTGACAGCCTGTTTTTATATGTCAGAACTTATCAGTATCTGCATAGCATCAGGTGCGTTAATTCTCTTTATTGTCTCTCTTTTTATACCTTCTGTGCGAAAGGAAGGTACTTTGCCTGTTGCATTCATAACTATAGTTATATCCGTGTTGCTTTTTATGAGTGTTACATATATTCGTGTGCTGCCTGTGCAGGAGAAATACCACGAAAAAACATGTACAGTTGTGGCGACACAGAAAAATGAAGTGTATAGCACCAATCGGTTTTATGTTTATGAACTGGATGTAGTAACCATAGACGGTGAAAAAGTAAATACAGGAATGACTTTGTTTACTTACGAGCATATATTCTCAGAGCCCTACGACAAGCTTGAGTTCACAACCCTGATATCTAAAAGTTCAGGCAGAGATTTTTCAAAAGGATTGTATCTCAGAGCATATATGCTTTTTGAACCGCAGATTAAGATTACATCACCCGAGCATAAGCCTTTGATGTACCACATAATTAATCTGAGAAGTAAGCTTAGAACAGCTTTGTATATGGAGCTTGCTCCCGAGGTTGCATCCTTTTCTTCTGCTTTGTTTCTCGGTGATAAGTATGGCTTATCATCTGATTTCAAAGCTCTTTTGCAAAGTTGCGGACTATCTCATATAGTAGTGGTTTCGGGATTGCACTTGTCAATAATTTCCGCAATTATGACAAAGCTTTATAAATATATTTTCAAAAACAGGTTTGTGTGTGCAGGCTTTATCATTCTTTCAATAATCTTCTTTGCCTTGCTCACAGGTTTCGGCTTTCCTGTTATCCGCTCAGCGGTTATGCTTATAATCTTTACTGTGGGAAGTTTGATTTTCAGGCGGAGTGATTCTATCAATTCCATAGGTGCGGCGGCTCTTGTGATATTATTAGCTAACCCTTTTGCGGTAGGGGATGTGGGAATGCTTCTGTCTTTTTCTGCAACCTTGGGCATAGTTGTCTGGAGTGATAGGCTTTCAAAGGGTATTATCGGTTTCTTAGAAAGATTTTCTTTTATGAATAGTGATATAGTCAATAAATCGGTAA
The DNA here is from genome assembly GCA_045593025.1 of Ruminococcus sp. Lineage (GTDB taxonomy): Bacteria > Bacillota > Clostridia > Oscillospirales > Acutalibacteraceae > Ruminococcoides. The sequence goes on from JAZNVW010000007.1 coordinate 145,209, forward strand.
GTTATCTTGTGTATGTAGCTGTATGCAGTGTTTGTGCAACTGTCTGGACTTTGCCGGTGTTAATTCTTGTGTTTGGCGGATTTTCTCTTGTAACAGTAGTTGCAAACGTTTTATTGGTGCCTTTTATAACTTTGGTGATTGTCTGCATAGCGTTTTGTGCTTTCACTCATTATATAAGCTTTCTGCCGTTAATAAGTGACTTCTTTGGTCTGATAGTCAGACTTTATTATCACTATCTTGTGTTTATATGCGAAAATTTATCAAAGCTGCCGTTTTCTTATATAGAAACAGACAAGCCTTATTTTTATATCTGGCTGTCATTGACACTTGTGCTTGTAGCTTTTGCGTACCTTATAAACAGTAAAAATGCCTACAGAATAACAGTAATATTTTCTGCATTAATACTTCTTTGGGGTTCTTTTGCTTATAATCTCAGGCGGGAGACTGTGCTTACTCTGCATGTGCCGGATACCGGCAGTGCTCTTTCTGTAGTCCTTGAAAGTTCTGAAGGCTATGCAGTGCTGTCTTGTGCGGGCAGTATATGGAAAGCTTATAGTTTGAGCAATGTGGTGGAAGATGTGCAGAAAAACGGCAGAGACGTCCTTGTATCTACCGCGGAGGATAACTCTTTGATATTTGCAGAAAATCTTGTAAATGAGTTTGACTATACATCTGTTTTGCTGTATGATAATAATATTGACAACACGGAAGAAAGTTCAGTAGAATCAGACACCGATATTGCGTATTACAGTAGCAATCATTCTCTTAATCTGTGGGATAAAGCTGATGTGCAACTGATAGTTTCTGATGATGTTGTGTTTGAATATATCACAGCAGGAGACACAGAGATTCTCATTCTTCCCGAAGACGGCGATTGCAGAAATCTCTCATCAGAGTATCTGTGTCCCGATATTGTTATTACTCACGGTTACGTGGATAATATTGCTCTTTTGTCCTGTGACACTTTGATTATTCCGGGTGATGATTATACTGCTCAGGCGTCTTCTGAGGTCTGCGCTCCCATAGCTTCAAAGGTAATAACAGGTACAGATATTTCTTATGATATAAAACTTAAACAGTGAGGCAACTATGGCTTATATGGATGAAAAAAGCTTCAAGAAGCATATATCCTCAAAAAAATTCAATAATATATACGTAATCTTCGGTGATGAAAAGTATCTTGTGAAGTTCTATACCAAAGAACTTGTTACTGCGGTAGCGGGCAAGGAGCCATCGGAGTTTGCATTTCACAGCTTCAGAGGCGAAGCTGATATTCAGTCTGTAGCTGATGCAATCGGTTCTGTTCCCTTTATGGCAGAGTATAATTGTGTTCTTGTGAATGATATGGATATCAACAAACTTTCTAAAGAGCAGTATGATTCCTTCGTAGAAGTTCTGAAAAACATCCCGCTGTCTACTGTGGTGATTTTCAGCTTCGGTGCTTTGTCATCAAAGGAAAAGCAATCAGAGAAATCCTCTGATGAAAAGAAAAAACGCAGTCGTTTCAAGCCTTTCTGCGATATGGTGGAGAAACTGGGAATGGGTGCGGTTGCCGAGCTTAATATGCGTTCAGCCACAGCGTTGGAGCATCAGCTTTCTTCTTGGGCAGACAAATTGGGAAAAAAGCTTTCTCTGCCGGTGGCATCAAGAATAATTTATTATTGCGGAACAGACCTTGCAACTCTCAGACTGGAGCTTGACAAGGTGTGTGCTTTTGCCGGAGAAAACGATGAAATTACCCTTGATATGGTGGAAGCTACGGTTATTAAGAAGCTTGAAGCAAAGGTTTTTGATTTGGTGGATAACGTAATCTTTTGCAATGCCGACAAAGCCTATACTCAGCTTTATCAGCTTTTTGCCCAGCGTGAGGATGTTCGTGATATTCTCCGGGTTTTAGGTCTTGCTTATGTGGATTTATACAGAGCAAGGGTTACGGTTTCTTCGGGTGCAATGATGAGCGAAACCGCAGAGTTTTTCAGTTACGGTAAACGTGCCTGGGTGCTCACTAAAGCAGAAGGTAAGTCAAGGAAACTTTCCACAAACGCTTTGCGAGAGAGCCTTGCCGCCATTGCGGATTTAAGCGAAAAACTCAATTCTGTAACTATAAATGAAGAAGCGTCTCTTGAAAAACTCATTGCCGATTTGATGCTAATTGCAAAAAGGGAGCTTGACTATGCTTAAGATTAAAGAAGCTGTCATAGTAGAAGGCAAATACGATAAGCAGAGATTGCAGGAGTTTTTAGATGCTCCCATCATCACAACTTCAGGGTTTCGTGTGTTCAAAGATAAGGAAAAGCAGGAGCTTATTCGCAAATTGTCAAAGGAGAGAGGTCTCCTTGTGATGACAGATAGCGATTCTGCAGGCTTTGTAATCCGCAATTTTCTCAAAGGAATTGTGCCGGAATCACGGATTAAGCATTGCTATATTCCTCAGGTTAAAGGCAAGGAAAAACGAAAGGACACAGCTTCTAAAGAAGGGTTTCTTGGAGTAGAGGGTTTAAGCATTGATGTTTTAAGAGAAGCCTTAATCAAAAGCTCAGTTGATGTAGGGCAGGGGACTGAACTTGCTCATAAGGAGCTTATCACAAAGTCTGATTTGTTTGAAATGGGACTTTCGGGCAGAGAAAATTCTGCAGAGCTTCGAAGAAAACTTATGCTTGAGTTAGGTTTGCCCACATACCTTTCAGCTAACGCTTTGCTTGAGGTAATAAATTCTTTATATACAAAGCAAGAAATACTTGACAAACTGAAATCTATATAATATAATTAAATTGATAAAAACAGTAATCATTACTGTTTTATAAATATTAAAATTTAAGAGGTGCTATTATGAATCTTAAAGGCTCAAAGACAGAGGCTAATCTGCAGGCAGCATTTGCAGGCGAGTCTCAGGCAAGAAACAAATACACATATTTCGCATCCAAGGCACGTGCCGAGGGTTTTGTTCAGATTGCTCAGATTTTTGAAGAAACAGCTAATAATGAAAAAGAGCATGCAAAGCTCTGGTTCAAGCATTTAGAAGGTATCGGCACAACAGCTCAGAACCTTGCTGCAGCTGCAGAGGGTGAGAACTATGAGTGGACAGATATGTATGCTACTTTTGCTAAGGAAGCAAGAGAAGAAGGCTTTGACGCTATCGCTGACCAGTTCGAGGGTGTAGCAGCTATCGAGAAGGCTCACGAAGAGCGTTATCGCAAGCTTCTTAAGAACGTAACAGAAGGTGAAGTTTTCAAGAAGGGCTCCATCGTTATCTGGGAGTGCGGTAACTGCGGTCACATTGTTATCGGTACAGAAGCTCCTGAAATCTGCCCCGTATGTTTCCATCCCCAGGCTCACTTCAAGATTAAAGCAGAGAACTATTAATTTGTTTTAATCAGACTTAATATTTAACTTTTAAGAGGTGTTGCGTAATTGCAACACCTCTTTTGTATTATTTTTATGTATTTGCACACGATAAATATTGGTGATATTAATGCTTAAAAATCCGCATAGAGATGCTTTGATATTTACCGTCGGCGGGTTAACTTACGGCGGTATCGAACTTCTGTGGCGTCAGCATACCCATTGGAGTATGATTCTCACAGGCGGTGCTTGTGTGCTGTCTTTATATAAGCTATACTCTCGTTTTCCCCGGCTTAGTCTGCCCGAGAAATGTGTCTTGGGTTCAATTACGATAACAGGTATAGAATTTGCAGTAGGATGTGTTGTGAACCTTGCTTTTGGGTTGAACGTCTGGGATTATTCAAAGATGCCCTTCAATATTTTCGGTCAGGTCTGTCTCTTGTATAGTGTTTTGTGGGGATTGCTTTGTATCCCTGTGTCTTATTTTTGCAGTTTTCTAAACAATAGAATATTAAAACAGCCTGAGTAAACATCATTGCCTACTCAGGCTTTTTTTATTCTTCGTTTTTATCAGCTTCTTTGTCCAGAAGTTTGATTGTAACCGTATCGATTCTCTGGTTTGTTACGCTGTCAACCGTGATGGAAAGACCACGGAATTCAAAGCTGTCACCGCTTTTTGGGATTGTTCCCAAGGTTTCTGATATAAAACCGCCAATTGTAACAAAGTCAGAATCTTCCTCGTTTCGTTTCATTCCAAAGAGCTCGTACATTTCTTCAAGCTCCATATCACCGTCAACTTTCCATTGACCGTCTGTGATTTTTTGTATGTTGCTTTCAATTTCCTCGTCTTCGTCCCAGATTTCTCCAACGATTTCCTCAAGCAGGTCCTCCATAGTAACAATACCGAGAGTACCGCCGTATTCATCAGTAACAACCGCCATATGCAGGCGTCTGCGTCTGAATTCTGTCAGTACAGAGGAGAGGTTCTGAGTTTGGAAAATAAACTGCACGGGACCTATGAGTGAGCGAAGATCAGGGGTTTTACCTGACGCTACTGCATCAAGATAATCCCAGGTATGCAGAATACCAACAATATTGTCTATGGTTTCCTCATAAACAGGGATTCTTGAGTATCTCTGGCTTTTTATAATCTCCATAATTCTGTCGTGGTCTTCATCAATGTTCAGAGCAGTAACATCAACTCTGGGGGTGAGAACCTCCACAACGGTAGTTTCGTCAAAATCAAGAACTGAACGTACCATTTCGCTTTCCTGTTTTTCAAGAACGCCCTGTTCTTCAATTTCTTCAACAATGTATTTAAGCTCGTCCTCGGTAACTGTTGAGTCTTCGCCTTTAACACTGAAAATCTTAAGTGCAATTTTTTTGATTCCGATGAATAAATATATAAAGGGTGTCAACACCAGAATCATTGCATTGAGTATTCCGCTGATAGTAAGTGCCAGTCTGTCGCATTTTTCTTTGCCAAAGCATTTCGGAATAATCTCGCCGAAAGTAAGCACCAGAAATGTCATAACACCTGTGGAGATGGCAGCACCGTAGTTTGGGAATATTTCAAGAAACAGCACAGTAGCAAGAGAAGAACATCCCAGGTTTACCACGTTGTTCAAAATCAGTATTGCTGTCAGTGCTTTGTCGAAGTTGTTTGCAATCTGCAAAGCACGTTTTGCTTTTTTGTTGCCTTCATCAGCCCATCTTTTAAGACGGATAACACTTGCACAGGAAAAAACTGTTTCGCTGCAAGAGCAGAATGCCGACATTGCTATAAGTATAACTATAATAACAGAATAGATTATTATCAGGTTCGTGTCCAAAATATTTCACTCCTTAATATAGTAGCATACCATAAAATTTTGCAACAATATTGTATAAAAGAATTATACATAAAAACTTGAAGAATTTGCAATATAGTGATATAATATTGATAATTATATACATTATCTTGTGCCGATGGGGAAAACTACCCAAGAGGTGCATTTTAATGAAAAACAAAGAGCATAAAAGTAATCATAACAGCAACGAAGATACATTTGTCAAGAATCCCTGTGAAGAGGAAGAATCCATACAAAACGACAGTCCCGTCAATGAACAACACACAGAGCAGATTAACGAAACAGGCTCTGTCCTCGTAAACAGAAATGGAAAAATTGTCCATTGCCTTACTATTGTGGGGCAGATTGAAGGGCATTTTGTTCTGCAAAGTCAGAACAAAACCACTAAGTATGAGCATGTTATTCCACAGCTTGTAGCGGTTGATGAAGACGACCGCATTCACGGACTTATGATTCTTCTCAATACCTGCGGGGGAGATGTGGAGGCTGGACTTGCTATAGCCGAGGTTATCGCAGGTATGAAAAAGCCTGTGGTTTCTATTGTGTTGGGCGGCGGTCATTCAATAGGCATCCCTCTGGCAGTTGCAAGCAAGCACAGCTTCATTGCAAAAAGTGCCTCTATGACAGTCCATCCTGTGCGTACAACGGGACTTACCGTAGGAGCTCCGCAAACCTTTGAGTATTTTCGCAGAATGCAGGACAGAATCACAACCTTTGTGTCCGACAATTCCAATATCTCAAAAGAAAGATATAACGAGCTTGTGCTCAATACAGGCGAACTTGTTCTTGATATAGGCACTATTCTGGAAGGTCAGGAGGCAGTGGACGAGGGACTTATCGATTCGGTAGGCACTCTTTCTGATGCTATGAATTGTCTGTATGATATGATTAATATTAATGACAGCAACGGTGATAAATCCTGAGCTGTCTATACATATAATCAGTTTGTTTTCAATAATCTTTAATATATAAATTTGAAAGGTATCAAGGAGGAAAAAATGGACTACATACTTTCTTTACTGCAGGGTGTTGTGCAGGGACTTACAGAGTTTCTGCCTGTGTCCAGTAGCGGTCATCTCAATATTTTTCAGCATTTCTTTGGAATTACAGAGGGTAATCTCTTTTTCAACGTAATGCTTCACGTGGGCACACTTGTGTCTGTTTGTGCATTTTATCACAAGCTGATTTTCCGACTTATTAAAGCGGTCTTTGCTATTTTCAAGGATATCTTTACAGGTAAGTTTTCCTTTAAGAATATGGACGAAGACAGAAACCTTGTTTTTATGCTTATAATAGGACTCTTGCCTTTGTTTATCCTGTTTGTTCCTATCGGAAACGATATGAAGATAAAGGACTTGGCTGAAGTCTTTACATCAGACCCCAAGTACTTTATTGTTACGGGTATCTCTTTGCTGCTTACCTCTGTTCTTCTGCTTGTGGGTATTCTTCTTAACAAGCGCAGAGAAGCACTCCTTCTTCTTGGTAAAGCAGAGCCTAAGGAAAACTACGGTGTGGTAGATGCTTTGGTTGTAGGCTGTGTTCAGGTTGTAGCCGCAATTCTGCCCGGACTTTCACGTTCCGGCTCAACCCTTGCCGCAGGTCAGAGCAGGGGAATATCAAAACAAAAAGCTCTTGATTATACATTTATCCTCGCAATTCCCTCAATCCTTGCTGCAGCTGTGCTGGAGTTTTCCGATGCCCTTTCTCAGGAGGGCGGACTTCAGGTTGATTTTGGCCCTGTGATAGTTGGTATGATTACCTCTGCTGTTGTTGGTTATCTTTCCATCGCTCTTTTCAAATGGCTTCTCAGAACCGACAAAACCTATGTGTTCGTTATATATGCAGCACTTATGGGTACAATCATTACCACAATCAGCATAGTTGAACTTGTGACAGGACAGATTATATCTTTCGTATAATCATCAGTTCAAGGAAATGTAAAACGGAGGAATAATTTTGGCGAAGACGAAAAGTACAAACAAGCGTACGCAGAATTCTAAAAAGACAAGTACGCAAAAAAATAAACCATCCTCCCGGAAGGGAAGAGAACAGGTGCACTACGCGCCTATGAATCCACAGATTAAAGCCATACTGCTCCTGGCGGGTGCAATTCTTCTCTTGGTGCTGGTAATCTTCCCGGGTGAAGCTTTCTGGAGTACACTCAGAGGATTTATGTATGGTGTGTTCGGCTTTGGTTTTATTCTGATACCTTTTATGTTGGGTTATCTTGCAATAATGACAGCGAAGGAAAAACAAGTTTCAAGACTTTCTACCAAGCTGATTCTTTCAACTATGATTATACTCCTTGTGTCGTCGTTGTTCTTTATGTTCGGTTCAGGTGAGTACAAAGAGGTAGGTTTCTTCAAGTCTATGGGACTTTCCTACACAGATTCCTCAGATACTTCTGCGGGAATCGGCGGAGGTATTATAAGCTGTATTTTAGGTTACCCCCTTGTAAAACTGTGCGGAGATAACTTCCTGCCTAAGTTTATTGCTATCCTTCTGTTGATAGTATGCGTTATGATTCTCACAGGTGTTTCCCTTGTGGACATTGCAAACGTAACCAAGCGTCAGATGACAGCTCTGCGAAATGCCAGAGTTCGAGACAGGGAATACGAAGAAACAGATTGGGAAGAAGGTTCAGTCCGTGCTGTTGATGAACCCAAGCCTAAAAAGAAAACAAAGAAAAGTGACAGCAGAATTGATATTCCGATTTCAGAGGTGAAGTCATCGCGTAAAAAAGGTATTGACCCTCCCGACGATGTACTTACCGACGAAGATGCGGCACCTGCAACAGACAATGCCTCAGATAAATTAATCAGTTCAATTCTTATAGCCCAGGAGGAATACACAGGTGATGATGCTACCAAGGCAACCCTCGTGGCAAGAGGAATCACCCGTAGCAAAGAAACTCCTGTGGTTGCCCCCGGTGCCAAGCAGGCAGACCCTCAGACAGTCTCTGTTGACCCAATGGCTTCTTCTGAGGAAGAAAAGGTGGACTTAGCTGAAGAAACCCGTGCAGTTGCTTCTGAAATCAAGCAGAGCGAAGCTGACAAAAAACCTGCACCCAAGTATACATATCCTCCCGTGCAGTTGCTTCGTCCGTCCAATGACACAAACGATGCTGACGCTATGAGAGAACTTCAGGGTAACGCACAGAAGCTGCTTGAAACCCTGGAAAGCTTCGGTGTTAAGGTTACTATCAGCAATATCTGCCGCGGACCTTCTGTTACACGCTATGAGCTTAAGCCTGCCCCCGGTGTCAAGATTAACAAGATTACAAATCTTGCAGATGATATTGCATTGTCCCTTGCGGCAGACGGTGTGCGTATTGAAGCACCCATCCCCGGTAAGGCAGCAGTAGGTATCGAGGTGCCAAATAAGTTTGTAAGCATGGTAACAATGCGTCAGCTTATAGAATCCTCAGAGTTCCAGACTGCTTCAAGTAAGCTCACATGTGTTCTTGGTAAGGATATATCAGGCAATATTGTAACCGCTGACCTTGCCAAAATGCCTCACTTGCTCATTGCAGGTACCACCGGTTCCGGTAAGTCTGTGTGTGTAAACTCATTGCTTATGAGTATTCTTTTCCGTGCTACCCCTGATGAGGTTAAGCTCCTTCTTGTTGACCCCAAGATGGTTGAGTTCTCCAAGTATAAGGGACTTCCACATCTGTTGATTCCTGTTGTTTCCGATGCGAAGAAGGCGGCAGGTGCTCTGAACTGGGCGGTTACAGAAATGATGCAGAGATATAAACTGTTCTCCGAGTACGATTGTAAGGATATTCTTTCTTTTAACAGCCTTGTTGAGTCAAATCTCAGCTACATAGAAGAAAACAAAAACGCACAGGGAGATTCAGAGGATACAGAACCTGTTTGTATGGAAGTAAACGGTCTGCCTGTACCTAAAGAAAAACTCCCTCGCATTGTTATTGCTATTGACGAGCTTGCAGACCTTATGATGGTAGCTGCCAAGGAAGTTGAAGATGCAATCTGCCGTCTGGCTCAGATGGCTCGTGCCGCCGGTATGCATCTGGTGCTTGCAACCCAGCGTCCTACAGTTAACGTTATTACAGGTTTGATTAAAGCAAATATCCCGTCCAGAATTGCTCTCAAAGTAAGCACAGGTCAGGATTCACGAATCATTCTTGACTGCGGCGGTGCAGAAAGTCTAATCGGACGCGGTGATATGCTCTTCTCACCTGTAGGTGCTTCTAAGCCTGTACGTGTACAGGGTTGTTATGCTTCTGACGAAGAAATCGAAGGTGTAACGGGTTACATCAAGAAAAACCATCAGGCTCAGTATAATGAAGAGATTGAAGAAACCATCCGCCGTATTGCCGCCGAGGAAATGGACAAAAAAGCCAAAGATTCCGAGGATGAGGGTGACATTGAGATTGACGACAAGATGGAGGAAGCAATCAAATACGTTATTGAAGCCGGACAGGCTTCCACCTCTATGCTTCAGCGCCGTCTCCGTGTAGGCTATGCCCGTGCAGGCAGAATGATAGACGATATGGAGAAGATGGGTATAGTAGGACCGTATCAGGGTGCCAAGCCCCGTGACGTTATGATTACCTATCAGCAGTGGCTTGAACGCAACAATATTGTCAGCGAATAAAGAAAACTCTTGACCGCAGAGAAAAATACATTTATACTTGTCCTTATAAATATTTAGATTATCCAGATAAAGGAATGATACCAATGAACGTTTTTGACGAACTTAAAGCACGTGGCATTATTGCCCAGTGTACAAACGAAGAAGAAATCAGAAAACAGCTTGAGGCAGGTCCCGTCCGCTTCTATGTAGGCTTTGACCCCACAGCTGATTCTCTGCATATCGGTCATTTTATTCCGATTATTCTTATGTCCCACCTCCAGCGTGCAGGTCATGTTCCCATTGCACTTTTCGGCGGCGGCACAGGTGTTATAGGTGACCCCTCAGGCAAGAGCGATATGCGTAAGATGCTCACAATGGACGACATCAAGCACAACGTTGAATGCTTCAAAGCCCAGATGTCTCGTCTGATTGATTTTTCTGACGATAAGGCAATTGCTGTAAATAACGCTGACTGGCTTTTAGACCTTAACTATATCGACTTCATCAAAAAAGTCGGTGTACATTTTACAATCTCCAAGATGCTTTCAGCTGAGTGCTATAAGCAGAGAATGGAGAGAGGTCTTACTTTCTTTGAGCTTAACTATATGCTTATGCAGAGCTACGACTTCTATGTTCTCAATCAGGAGTATGGCTGTATGATGGAGCTTGGCGGTGACGACCAGTGGAGCAATATGATAGGCGGTGTTGAGCTTATCCGCCGTATCGCCGCTAAAGAAGCTGAGGAAACAGGCAAGCCCGTACCAGAGTCAACAAAGGTTAACGCCTTTACCTGTTCACTGCTTCTCACTTCCGAAGGCAAGAAGATGGGCAAAACCGAAAAGGGTGCTCTCTGGCTTGACCCTGAAAAGACTTCTCCCTACGATTTCTATCAGTATTGGAGAAACGTTGATGACGCTGATGTGATTAAGTGTATGAAGATGCTCACATTCCTGCCTCTTGATTATATCGATGAGCTCTCTAAGTGCGAAGGCTCTGAGATTAACAAGGTTAAGGAAATCCTCGCTTTCGAGGTTACTAAGCTTATCCATGGTGAAGAAGAAGCTGTGAAGGCTCAGGCTACCGCAAGAGCACTGTTTACTACAGGCGGTGATATTGAAAATATGCCCTCAACTGAGCTTTCCTCAGATGATTTCACAGATGGTAAGATTACTGTCCAGGACGTTCTTGTTAAGTGCAAGCTTACACCTTCCAAGGGTGAGGCTAAGCGTCTTATTCAGCAGGGCGGTGTTCTTGTTGATGATGAGAAGGTAACTGATATGTTTGCAAGTCTTACAGAAGAAAACTTCTCTAAGGGCTATGTGGTAATCAAAAAGGGCAAGAAAGTCTTTCATAAGGCTGTGCTTAATAAATAATTAAATACGGGGTGTTCAGTATGAAAAAGTTCTTAAATGAATTCAAGGAGTTTATCTCCAAGGGTAATGTGCTGGATATGGCAGTCGGTGTTGTTATCGGTGCTGCTTTCCAGGGAATTATCAAGTCACTCGTTGACGATGTGATTATGCCTTTCATTTCTCTGATAACAGGCGGAATGGATTTCTCAAGCATGTGTGTTCCTCTCAAGGAAGTACCCGAGGGTATAGAACTCACAGCAACAGCACTTAAAGAAGCAGGTATTCCTACTTTCTGCTACGGTAACTTTATTTCTGCTGTTATCTATTTCATTATCCTTGCTTTTGTTGTGTTTCTGCTTGTTAAGGCAGTAGCAAAGGTAAGAGGCTTTGTTCCCAAGAAGGAAGCTCCCAAGGCAGAACCTACTACTAAAAAGTGTCCCTACTGCTGTACTGAGATTGACATCAAGGCTACTCGTTGTCCTCATTGTACATCTGAGATTACAGAGTAATAGAGTTTCAATAAAGCACATAATCCGCCATAGCTCATCTGTGGCGGATTTTCTTTTTCTTATTCTTATGTGCATATAAAAGTAAGACCGCTCAGTAATTACTGAGCGGTCTGTTCTATAATGTTTTATTGATTACCAGTTTCTGTTTGCTCTTGCCTTGATTCTCTCGAACTTAGCTTTTTTCTTCTTCTTCTCTGTTGAGAATACAATCCAGAATGCTGCGGACATAAAGGCAATCATTACAATAAACCATACAAGGAAAGAACCGTTGTTCTTAGAGGCTTTTGCAGTTTCCTGACTGTCAACATTAATCCCTTCCAGAGCCTTTGAAGCCAACTGTGCTGATTTCAGAACAATCTCAGTAGCTTCTGTGGGGGAGGTTAACTGAGTGTTAATCACAGGAGCACTTGTGATAGTCTGGGGAGGAGTTGTTGTTTCTGCTATCACAGCGTTAGGATTGCGGACTACAGTTTTGTTACCTTCAGTTTCAGTCTGAGGATTCTCCAAAGCTTTGGTGCTGAAAAGTGTGGTGTATGTAATCTCATCAACCTCACCTGTAGCTTCAAGTCCGTTTTCAACCTGGAACATCATAACTGCAGATTCAGTAAGAGTGCCGTAATAACCTGTTGCTTCTTCTGTGAAGTAACCGAGATTTGCAAGTTCTGTCTGGATTTTGTAAACATCGTCGTTGTAAGAACCGTTTACATAGGTTTCAAAAGTGTTATCATCAGTTGTGATATCTGTATCTGTTTCAACTTCAGTGTCGGTATCTGCTTCTTCGTTGTTTGTGCCGATTTCAGCAATGGAGCCCGTAGGTGCATTGTCAGAGTAGAGAATTTCTCTGTCGCCTTCGCCTGCAATGCCGTCAACATAAACGCCTGCAGCCTTCTGGAATCTGATGTATGCGGCTTCGGTCTGTTCACCGAAATAGCCTGTTATAGGACCGTTATAAAAGCCAAGCTCTGTAAGTCTTAACTGAAGCTCTGTAACATTGTCACCGTAATCGCCAAACTGCATCACATTGCTTGAAGAGCCTGAAGATGAAGAATCATCAACAACACCGCTTGTATCTCCGGGGGTTGAGGAACTTGCACCTGAGTAGTCAAGGTAGTAGGAAACACCGTCAATCTCGATGTATGTATCAGTCAGGTATTCGCCGTCTTCGTAATAATAGTAGTTGCCGTTGAAGTACTCCCAACCGTCAGTGGGGTAGGAAACACCTGCAACTTTGAACCAGTTTGTCCAGTTGAAAGAACCAGCTGATTCGTAGCAAACGCCGTAGTCTTCGCCTCTTGCGTCAACAGCCATGCCGCCTCCTACATAAACGCCAACGTGACCGGGACGATAAAGGCCAAGGCCGTGAATGTTGGGAATTCCGTAAGAAGTAGAGCCTGTCTCAGAGGAAGAGCCCATCATATCAAACCTGCTTCCTGCTCCTGAATACATATAAATCAGACCTGAGCAGTCAACAGCACCTGCGGAGCAACCGCCGTAAACATAACTCCAACCGCTGTAATAAGCGTTCAGTGCATGCTCAGCGAGACCTATGCCGGTACCTGCGGCTGATACATTAAGCATAGCGTTTGAACCAATCGCCATAGTAGCAACAGTTATTAATATAAGAAGTAAAGAAATAAGCTTTCTGAAACGAACCATATGACAAGGACCTCCAATATAAGGGCGTTTCGCCCGCAAACCAATTAACGGTTGATTACAAAATTACAATAGTTAGTTACAACTTTGTAAACATTATAACACGAAGGTCCTGATATTTCAACCCTTTTTATGATAAAAGTTCCAAAAAAACAATAAATATAGTAATATATAAGGGATTTTATACAATATATACAATTGTGTAAACAATTTATAGGAATGTAACTATTTGTAACTGATTATTATCCTCGGATATTTGTACATCTATATACTTTTTTGAATACATTTTCTTTTATGCATTCAAATTCTTCTTTTTTCATTTCTTCTCCTGTGTGCATAACAACAAGGGATACATCCTCGCATCCTTTTCTAAGGGGAGGTTGGATGTAACCAAAAGGGGAAAGGGTAAAACCGTTTCGTTCATAAAATCCTATACGTCTTATTTGTGTTACATTCTCTGCAGGCTCAACTTCAAGAATAATGCGTTTATTACAAAATTCTGTAATAATCTCCTGCAGAAGCTCAGCACCCAGACCTTTGTTCCTGTATTCTTTCTTTATGGCAAAGTTCTCTGCAAAAACAAAGCTGTCAAATTCCCACAGAGTAATCACTCCTGCTAGTATGTTCTGAAAAGCAATTCCTTCAATAATAACTTCGCCCTTTTCCCATTGTTTTTTCAGAACATCACGTTCTTTAAGTTCAGCAGGAATAAAAGAACTTTCCAGTATGTCGTATGCTTTGTCAAAGCATTCATTGTTTATTATTTTCATAAAAAACATCCTTTGCAAATTTCGATTAAAAGAGAAATAACCGCAACTGTAAAAGTTGCGGTTATTTGCTGGCGGAGGACAAGAGATTCGAACTCTCGCGCCGGTTACCCGACCTACTCCCTTAGCAGGGGAGCCTCTTCACCACTTGAGTAATCCTCCGTACAATGGTGAACTATATATAAAAATATATAATTTATAAAATTGGCGGAGAGGAAGGGATTCGAACCCTTGGTACCTTTCGGTATCACTAGTTTTCAAGACTAGCTCCTTAAACCGCTCGGACACCTCTCCGTATCAGACAAATGATATTTTAACACAACGGTTACCTCTTGTCAAGAGAAATAAGTGTTAATTTTATGCCTTTTCTGAGAAATGATAAAAGCTTGAAATGAAACAGGACCTGCTGAATTATTTACAGCAAGTCCTGAGGTTATATACGTTTATTACAGCATTTCTTTTCTTAAATCTTCTGCACTTTTCATACTGAGCAGGGCAGGGGGAATGTCAAAAACAGTTTTGCAGCCTGTTTCGCCTTTCTTTGCCAGTCTGTATGCCGCACGTGAAAATGCAACAATAACAGAAGCTGTAAACTCAGGGTTTGAATCAAGCTTTAAGCTGTATTCGATCACGTGGTTGTGCTCGCAGTTTGCACCTGTTTTACCTGTGCGTATAACAAATCCGCCGTGGGGAATGCCTGAGTGGTCACGTCTGAGTTCATCCATAGTGATAAAATGAACTGTGGTGTCGTAATCTGCAAAGTAGTTGGGCATTTCCTTGATTTCTTTTTCAATTCGTGCCTTGTCGGCACCGTCTTCAACTACCACAAAGCATTCTCTTGTGTGCTTTTCTCTTGTTGTAAGCTCGGGAGCACAGCCGCTTCTGACTTTCTCAAGAGCACTCTCAACAGGGATTGTGTACTGTTTAGCATCCAATACACCCTCGCTTCTTCTGATTGCATCGGAGTGACCCTGGCTTACACCCTTGCCCCAGAATGTGTAGTCCTTGCCCTCGGGAAGCACTGCACTTGCGTAAAGTCTGTTCAGAGAGAACATACCGGGGTCCCAGCCTACAGAAATCATTGCAACATTACCGCCTTCTTTAGCGGCATTATCAACATTTTCAAAGTGCTCGGGGATTTTTGCGTGGGTATCAAAAGAGTCCACAACTGTGAACATTTTTGCAAGCTCGGGTGTCTGCACGGGCAGGTCTGTTGCAGAGCCGCCGCAAAGAATCATAACATCTATTTTATCTTTGTAATCAGCTACGTCCTTTGCACTTGCAACAGTTACGTCAGGTGTACCGATTGTAAGTGTCTTGGGGTCGCGGCGTGTGAAAACAGCAACAAGCTCCATATCAGGATTCTGACGGATTGCATTTTCAATGCCTCTGCCAAGGTTGCCGTAGCCGAAAATACCGATTCTTATTTTCATAATTATCATACCTTCCCGTTTAACTTTATGTTAATAAAACATATTGTTATTTTAACTCAGAATACAAGCATTTGTAAATAGCTAAAAAAATAAAATGCTCACATTTCAATAAATTTTTTCTGTTATATATTCATAAATATGTTGTTTGCACTTATCCTCAAAGTATGATATAGTATATTTGATTTTAATGTGAGGTGTCTTGTATGCCCTTTTTACCTATAACTAAAAAAGAAATGCTGGAGCGAGGATGGGAAGCACCTGACTTTGTTTTAGTCACAGGCGATGCTTATGTTGACCATCCTTCCTTCGGCACTGCTATAATATCCAGAGTGCTTGAAAGCAAAGGATACAAGGTGTGTATTATCCCTCAGCCAAGGTCAGATGCTGACTATAAACGCTTTGGAATCCCACAACTCGGCTTTCTTGTGAATGGCGGTAATATTGATTCTATGGTTGCTCATTACACAGCCGCCAAAAAACCAAGGTCTGATGATGCCTACACTGCAGGAGGTAAAGCAGGGGCTCGTCCTGACAGAGCCACCATTGTTTATTCAAGAAATATCCGCCGAATCTTCGGTGATGTGTTTATTGCAATCGGCGGACTTGAAGCCTCACTCAGACGTTTTGCCCACTATGATTACTGGGACGATAAAGTTCGTCCTTCAATTCTCATTGATTCGCAAGCTGACCTTCTTATGTACGGTATGGGTGAAAAGCACATTGTAGAGATTGCAGACCGTCTGAGAAGAGGGGAGAGTGTAAAAACTCTTACCGATATCCGAGGCACCTGCTATGCTGTAAAAACCCACGATTATACCCCCGGTCCTGTGAAGGAGTGTCCTTCCTTCGATGCAGTTTCCGACCCTTCTGATAAAGGCAAACGTAACTATGCGAAATCCTGCCGTATCCAACAGCAGGAGCACGATGCAGTCCGTGGTTCTGTAGTTATTCAGCGTCACGCAGATAAAATAGTAATCCAGAACCCTCCTATGCCTCCTCTTGCAACAGAGGAGATGGATGAGGTATACGCACTGCCTTTCATGCGTACCTACCATCCTTCCTACGAAACCTTGGGCGGTGTGCCCGGTATCGAAGAAGTTAAGTTTTCAATTATACACAACCGCGGTTGCTACGGTGCCTGCAATTTCTGTTCTCTTGCTTACCATCAGGGCAGACAAATAAGCTGTCGCAGTCACGAATCAGTACTTGAAGAGGCAGTGACTATAACAGAAATGCCCGATTTCAAAGGGTATATCCACGATGTAGGCGGACCAACAGCAAATTTCCGCTCAACTTCCTGTGAAGTACAGCTCAAACGCGGACTTTGTCCGGACAAAAAATGCCTGGCACCCACAGTTTGCCCCGCAGTAAAGGTTGACCACAGCGACTACCTTTCGCTTCTGAGAAAACTCAGAAAGCTTCCGAAGGTAAAAAAAGTTTTTATCCGTTCGGGAATTCGTTTTGATTATCTTATTGCAGACAAAGACGAAACCTTCTTCAAAGAGCTTGTGGAGCACCATGTAAGCGGACAGCTCAAAGTGGCTCCCGAGCATTGCTCTGAAAATGTCTTAAAACGTATGGGTAAACCATCCGTCTCAGTATACAATCGCTTCAAAAAGCGTTTTTATGAATTGACAGAAAGTGTGGGCAAAAAGCAGTATCTTGTGCCGTATCTTATGTCATCTCATCCTGGCAGTACCTTAAACGATGCAATTGAGCTGGCAAAATTTCTTAAGAAAGAAGGACTGCACCCTGAGCAGGTGCAGGATTTCTACCCCACACCGGGTACGGTATCCACTTGTATGTTCTATACGGGACTTGACCCTTACACAATGGAAGAGGTCTATGTGCCCAAAACTCCCCGCGAAAAAGCAGAGCAGCGTGCACTTTTGCAGTATTTTAAGCCCGAAAACCACAGAATAGTTCACGATGCGTTGCGTAAAGCAGGCAGACACGACCTTATCGGTACAGGCAAGAATTGTCTGGTAACACCGCTTGCTCCCGAAAAAACCTCAAATCAGGGTGCGAGAAAGGGTAAACAGAATACTTTGGGAAAGAACACTTCTCGCAAAAACAGCAGAAATCAAAATAAAAGAAGATAAAGAAGAAAGCTCATTACAGCAGTAAACTGTAATGAGCTTTTTAATGCTTTGGCACCCCCTGCGAGAATCGAACTCACAACTAACCCTTAGGAGGGGTTTATTATATCCATTTAACTAAGGGGGCGAATGTATATTCTGTATTAAAGTTTCAGTATACTAAAAACCTACCTCCTAAAGAGGGGTTATTAATACGAGCAAAGCGAGTATAAAGCTTAATATAAACTGTAAATACTTGTGTATACACATATCGGATGCAGGAAATATTTTATAATAACTATTAAGTTTTGTCAAGGAAGACATACACCTTTTTACTGTAATCAATTATCTTTTCATTGATTCAATAATGTTGAAAATAGTGTTTTTGTGTGATATAATATATTAATATTTGTATTTCTCTTTCTGACGGGAGGTATTATATGGGTGGTAAAGTAAAAAAGAACGGTTTTATTGAAGGTGCCGTTATTGCTTATATTGCCATTATCATCACAAAAATTTTGGGTGCGGTTTACAGCATTCCTTTCTATAGCATAATCGGTGACAGAGGAAGCGTTATCTATTCCTTTGCATATAATATCTACGTACTGTTTCTTGATGTTTCCACCTCGGGCATACCTGTAGCAATCAGTATTTTAATCAGCGAATATGCATCAAAGGGAATGTTGCACACTAAGGAAAAAGCCTACAAACTTGGACTTAGGATTGTTGTTATTATCTCTGTGGCGGCTTTTTTGATTTTGCAGATTTTCGCAAACCTTATCGGTAAATACTTTATTTCTGATAT
Source organism: Ruminococcus sp. (assembly GCA_045593025.1). GTDB lineage: Bacteria > Bacillota > Clostridia > Oscillospirales > Acutalibacteraceae > Ruminococcoides. The sequence continues at coordinate 163,597 of JAZNVW010000007.1, forward strand.
GACCGAGGGTGTAACTGTTGGTGAGATTGCAATGGCTGTTAGGGCAATCTCCTATTGTCTTCTGATTGTACCTTTTCTCAGTATGCGCAGGGGATATCTTCAGGGACACAAATGTATTGCCCCTTCTTCAACCAGTCAGGTGATTGAGCAGTTTGTGAGGATTGCCTTTGTACTTGTTGGCTCTTATCTTGTAATTTATGTGTTCAAGTGGGGCACAACTCTTGGTGTTTGTGTTGCTCTTTTCGGTGCTTTTATGGGTGCCGCCGCGGCACTTATTTACATTACCGTCAAGCGCAGACAAAGCAAAGAACTTTTTGAGGTAAAGGAAGAGGATGCCGAAGAAATTCCCGACAGCACAAAGAACGTTCTTAAAAAGCTTTTTGCTTATTGTTTTACTATAGTAATTGTTTCTGTTTCCTCAAGTATTTACAATATTGTAGATATGAAGCTTTTGCTCATCGGTCTTAAAAACACAGGTTTTTCCGATGTTGATACCCAGATGATTTCAAGCATTGCATCAACCTGGATTCCCAAAATCTGTATGATAGTTGTAGCCCTTGCTATGGGACTTACAAACAGCATTGCTCCCCATATGGCAGAAAGCTTTGCACAGGGAAAAATGAAGGAAGTTAACCTGAAACTCAATCAGGGTATAGGTGCCATTATTGTTGTGTCAATTCCTCTTGCAACAGGTGTTGTTATTTTTGCAGAACCGATATACAGACTGTTCTATGGCAACAGTGAGTTCGGTGCAAACATCCTATCACTTGCCATTGTACTCAACGTGTTCGGCAGTGTAGTTTCTGTTGTCAGTATGGCAATGCAGAGCATCGGCAAAGGCAAACCTGTTATTATTGCAACTCTTATTGGTATTGTTATAAACACCTGTCTTGACTTGCCTCTCATATATCTTTTCGATTATCTTGGAATTCCTGCTTACCTGGGTGCAACAGCCGCAAGTATTGTAGGACAGATAGTAACCCTTGTTATTTTGCTTGTAAGCTTATATAGAAACTTCAAGCTCAATTATATGCCTTCTGTAGTTACTTTACTTCGTACTATCATTCCCACCTGTGCAATGGCAGGTGTAGTGCTCCTTATCAGCTATTTCTGGAAGGTAACGGACACAAGAGGCATCCTTCTTTTGGTTCAGCTTGGGGTGTATGCCCTTGCAGGCGGTATTGTTTATCTTTTCCTTTCTTACAAGCTGGGTGCTTTGACAGAGATAATGGACAAAGATAAAATAACAAAAATACTCAGAAAACTTCATCTGACAAAAAATTAATTTATTTATCAGAGGTGTAAAATGAAAAAATTACGCTTTCTTATAGCTCTGTGGGGCGGTAAGCTTGCCTTGTGGCTGTGGAAGCTCACAGGTCATACACGCGACGATAAACCGGGTATGGTGTCTATGCGTTTTTGCCCCGATTTTCTTGAAATGGTCAAAAAGCCTGAGCTTACCATTGCTGTGACAGGTACTAACGGCAAAACCACTATTTCCAATATGCTTGCCGATTCCCTGCGTGCACTCGGTTACACTGTTTCTTTCAATGACTGGGGAGCCAATCACCACGCAGGTCAGGCAAGATGCCTTCTTGATGCAGTCAATATCTTCAATCGTTCAACTAAACAGGTAGCGGTTATTGAAGTGGACGAGCTTTCATCACCCCGTAATATTTCTCAGCTTAAGCCTCAGTACATTGTAATCAACAATGTTGCAAGGGATTCAATGTTCAGAAACGCAAATCCCGAATATATTCAGTACAGACTTAACAGAGCAACAAAGGGCTCACCTGATTCTGTGGTGGTTTTGTGCAGTGATGACCCTGTTTGCTGCAGAATAGGCGAGAATAACAGAAAAGTCTATTTCGGTGTAACCGATTGTAAAACAGATCCCTTCGACACCATTGCAGACGATTTTCCCATTTGTCCTGTGTGCGGTTCGAAGCCCGAGTTTACATATCGCAATTACCGCAGTATGGGCGAGTTTTATTGCACAGGTTGTTCCTTCAGAACTCCAAAGAGAGATTATTTTGTAGAGAGCGTTTCAAAAAAGAATAACAGCCTTACAATTAAGGACAAAGAGGGTTCTTTTGAATATCCTCTGATTTCTCCTGCTATACATAATATCTACAATTCAGCGGCAATAATTGCAACTTTGAGAGATTTAGGTATTTCACCCTCTGATATTTCTGAAACACTCAAGGGTATTCAGCCTCCTGTTTCCCGTGAAGGAAATCAGACTGTCTGCGGTGTGGAGATTATAACTCAGCTTGCAAAAACACAGAATGGTACGGCTGTTTCCACTGTTTTTGAGAATATCAATAAGGACGAGGGCAACAAGCTTATCCTTATGGTAACCGACGAAACCTTTGAGAATACCCGCAACTACGAAACAATGGCGTGGATTTATGACACGGATTACGAATTCCTCAACGACGACAAAATCAAAAGGATTGTAATCGGAGGTGACAGATATCTTGACCATCGTCTGAGATTCAGACTTGCAGGACTTCCCGAGGATAAAGTTATCTGTGTACCTCGTCACATGGAAGTTCTTGACCATGCAGACCTTACTGGAATCGATAAAGTATACGTAGTCTATGATATATACACTGCACAGTTGGGCCGTGATGTCCGTGATGCTGTAAAAGAGCGTATTCTGAAAGAAAGGGGAAACAATAATGAAAATTGAAATACTTTTCCCTGAGCTTTCTACTCTCTATGGTGATGCAGGAAATATCCTGTATATCAAATCAAGCCTCAAAGATGCAGAGATTACAGAAACCCATTATCAGGACAAGCCTCTTTTTGCAAAAGAGCGTGTTGATATGATTTATTTAGGCTCTATGTCAGAGAACAACCAGCTTTTTGCAATTAAGTATCTGATGCCCTACAAAGAGCGACTGAGAGAACTTATAGAAGACGGTGTTGTATTCCTTGCCACAGGCAATGCTATGGAACTTTTCGGTGAATATATTGCCGACGACGAGAACAAATGGGAAGCTTTGGGGATTTTTCCTTTCTATTCCAAGAGGAAAACTCATTACTTCCGCCACAATTCACATTTTCTCGGAAGTTTTGACGGTATTGAGATTGTGGGCTATAAGTCCCAGTTTTCATACTGCTACGGTGATTTCAAGCACCCGTTTATAAAAGTGCTTGGCGGATGCGGAAATAATCCCGAAGATTCTTTTGAGGGAATTCACTACAAAAATTTCTTTGCAACCTATGTTATCGGACCGCTCCTGCCATTCAATCCTTATCTCGCAAAGCATATTTTCCATCTTGCAGGATTTGAGGGCGAGGTTGCTTTTGAGAAGGAAGCGATTGATGCTTACGAGTGCAGATTAAAACATCTTAAGCAGGAAGATGTTAACTTCTTCCCCTCACATTAATAAAACGAAAAACTCCACCGATGCACAATACATCGATGGAGTTTTTTATCAGTCGTTGATTGCTTTTTCAAAGATTGCTTTGATTCCGCATCCGTCGTCGTGGAATCGGTGATTCTGAGGCATATCATAACCGGGCAGACTGTTACCCTCAACAAGCACAGGGCCTGTGGGAGTAATGGCAATGTCCCAGCCGATATATCTCATTCTGTTTTCAACTTTTGCCGCTTTACAGCACAGCTCAACAGCTTCCTTGAAATACGGGACTTCAAAACCTATGAAAGGACAGCCTGTAAAGGGGTGTTCTGTGTAATATGACACTGTTTTGTCGCAGAAGCAAGGATGAGTGATTTTTCCCTCGGGGGAAAGCAGGGTATACATACCGCCGCTTGTAACATTATCAACGTCGTTTTTTCCCGAGCCTATACGAATCAATGCATAAATCAGATGAGCTTTACCTGTGTCACTTAAAATTGTGACAATTCGAATGGTGTTTACAGAGCGGCTGCAGAGCTTGTTCATTTCCTCGTGCTGTGTAATTGTTTCCTCTGCAAGGAACATTTTATTTTCCATCAGCTCATCGTAAAGAGCCTTCAAGTCCTGTCCTTCCAAGGTTACTTTTCTGACACCGAGACCGCCGAAAGATACAGGTTGCTTTGCAAAGAAGGTTTCCTTGCCCTTGCAAAAAGCTTCAAACTTCTCAAAGCCTTCCTGCAAATCCACATAATCTCTGTTAAGATACTCAGAAAAAGTCTTGCTGAATATAAGCTTGTTTTCAAACACGTCGGATGCTTCGGGGTTGTTCATTCTCCTGCACATCCGGATATTGTCATCCATAGTCATAAAGGTTTTACGTTTGTCTTTTTTGATGTAGGCATATCCGAAGGTCATATAATCAAGATACCCAACACCGTATCTGAACATACTGAAAACCATATCAAAGAAAAGAGTAATTTTGTTCTTGCCTGATTCTTCGTGAACAATGTTAAGGTTTCTGAAAAAACGTTTGAAACTTCCCGATGCAACACGTCGGAAAAAAGTTTTTATTTTTCGCATTTATAAAACGTCCTTTGCTTTGTTAATATAGCAATTATACAGCTTTTTTGTCACATTTACAAGAAGAAAAACAAATTTGCAAATTAAAAGAAAGCCTGCTGATTCTTCAGCAGGCTATGTCTTTAGCATTCGAAGTCAAGGCAAAGACGTGTTTTGGTGTAAGGCCTTACCTTGTTGTCAGCAACCAAGACGTGAGCAGGATGCACAGCGTAGGCTTTAAGGGCATCTTCGTTTTCAAATACAGAGTAAAGCATAACATCTGCGTTTGATGAGGAAAGGCCTTCAGTTTCCACTTTGATTTCAAGAAGTCCGTTAATCTGACCTTTCAGTTCCTCAAGACCTTCTTTGATTCCTGCTTTTATATCTGTCTTTTCCTTGCCTGTCAGTTCGTCTTTCAGTTGCCACAGAATAATATGTTTAACCATTCTTTTCTCCTTATGCAGTGATTTTGTTTGCTAGTGCGAGGGCATCGTCAATGTGAGCACAGAAGTATTCTTCACCTACAGCTTCTGTAAATCCTGCTTTTTTCATAACAGCCATAGGCTGAGTATTAACATGAGAGAGAATTAGCTGAACACCCTGCTTTTTGCATTTGTCATTAAGACTTTCAATGGCATTCATAGCTGTTGCATCCAAAGATGTAACACTTCTCATTCTCAGAATCAGACAACGTGTGTAGTCCTTAATACGGATGTCCATAATGGTGTCTGCAGTTCCGAAGAACAGAGGACCGCTGATTTCATATACCCTTACATCCTTAGGTACATTCTTAAGCTCAATGCTGTCTTTATCGTTTTCAGGGTCGATATATTTCCAACCCTCAACAGATGTTTCTTCGCTCATTCGCTTCATCAGCAATATAGCGGCAAGCACAAGACCTACCACAATCGCAACCACCAGGTCAAAGATTACAGTGAGAACAAAGGTGGTTACCATAACTATAATATCACTCTTAGGTGCGGTTTTGAGAATTCGCCAGAACTTCTTGTACTCGCTCATATTATATGCAACAATAAACAGAATAGCCGCAATAGCAGGCATAGGAATGAGTTCTGCGTAAGGCATAAGAAAAAGAAGTACCAGCAAAAGTACAATAGCGTGAACCATACCTGCTATGGGAGTTCTGCCGCCGTTCTTTGCATTCGCTGCGGTTCTTGCAATGGCACCTGTTGCAGGAATACCGCCAAAGAATACAGAGGCGATGTTACCTGCACCCTGAGCTACAAGCTCCATATTGGAGTTGTGTCTGGAGTTAACCATAGTGTCTGCCACAACGCAGGAAAGCAGAGATTCAATAGCCGCCAGAATAGCAATAGTAAATGCATCGGGAATTACTGCCTTGATTTTTTCAAAGCTTAAATCCATACCGCCGAAATCTACCTTAGGCAGACCTGAGGGGATAGAGTAGAGGTCTCCGATTGTGTATACGCCCTCATCAAAGGTAGGTATAAAAGCAACCATCAGAGCACCTGCTACAACTGCAATCAGTGAAGGCGGCACTCTCTTTTCTATCTTGGGATAGAAAATAAGAATTGCAAGGCAAACAAGGCCTACAACCAATGCCTGCCAACTGAATGTACCGATGGATGAGATGTTGGCTTCAATTTTTTCTATTGTTTCGATAGGTTTAAGTCCTTCTGCATAGGTAAGTCCAAGGAAGTCTTTGATTTGACCGATAAAAATTGTAACCGCTATACCGGCCGTAAAGCCGGTTGTGATGGTGTGGGGGATAAACTTAATCAGTGAACCAAGCTTAAATATTCCCATCAGTATCAGCATTATTCCTGCAATAACCGTTGCTATGAATAAACCATCCATACCCTGAGCTGCAACGACCCCTGCAACTATCGTTGCAAAAGCCGCAGTAGGACCTGCAATCTGTACACGGCTTCCACCAAGGAAAGACACCACAAAGCCTGCAGCAATAGCTGTGTAAATACCGCAGGCGGGCTCAACCCCTGATGCAAGCGCTAAAGCTATTGACAACGGTAAAGCGATGATAGCTACAATGATACCTGCAACAACATCTTTTAGAAATTGCTGTCTGCTGTAGCTTTTCATTACAGAAAAAAGCTTTGGCTTCAAGTAAAAACTCTTTTTCAATACTACCACTCCTAAATATAGTTTTTACGCACGCCAACAAGTATATCACCAAGTGACTGTACTAAAGTTCTTTTTTAGCAAAATAAATGCACGAATATTTGCTGACGAAAAAAGGAAAAGATGTTTATTTTAGTAAATAAACATCTTTTTCTCAGCTTTATTTGATTTGATACTTTTCTGTGCAGTACTTCTCTCTGCGCTTGTTTATGAAGTAAAGAACTAAGTCAAAGCTTACTACCAGAAGGTTGAATATATACAGTGCCAGCACGTAGTTTATCTGTCCGCTTAAAAGCTTGCCTGTGATTCCGCAGACATAACCGATAATAATTGCCAGTATAAATATCAGGCTTTTTCCCTGAGTAGTCTTAGAAGTAAGGCTCTTGTAAACTGAGATAGGCCAGGACAAACCAAAACAAATAAGCATAATGAATTCAAAAATCTGTGTCATAATAATATCTCCTTTTTGTTTTTTTATATAATACTCTTGACAAACCTAAAAGTAAAATATATTATTCTTATGAAACTTATAACTAATTGTTATAGATGGGGGCTTGTTATGGAACTTCAGAAGCTCAGATATTTTTATGCGGTGGCTAAATTCCAGCATATGACAAGAGCGGCAGAGCATCTGTGTATTGCTCAGCCTGCGCTTTCTCAGGCTATCAAGTCTCTGGAGGCAGAACTTCAGGTGGAGTTGTTTGTGAAGAAGGGCCGCAATATTGTTCTGACGCAATACGGAATATATCTCAAAGACCGTCTTGAAAAAATCTTGCCCGAATTTGACAGTATACCGGCTGAGCTTGACAAAATGAAAAAGCGTGAGAATAAAACAGTCAGGCTTAATATTCTTGCGGCTTCGGCTTTTGTAATTGATGCCATAGTTCAGTACAGAAAAACACACGCTGATGTTGTCTTTGATTTTGAGCAAAACGAGCAAAGAGGCGACTGCGATATTGTAATCACAACAAACTCTCTTGTTCACAGCTCGGCTGTGCCTTGCAAGAGCAGATTTGTTAAAAAAGAGGGAATATACCTTGCGGTCCCAAAAACCTCACAATATGCCCAAAGGGAGTTTGTTGATTTGAAGGAAGTACGTGACGAAGAGTTTGTACTTTTATCAAGTGCACGTCTTTTCGGTGTAATCTGTAACGAGTTCTGTGCTTCGGCAGGATTTTATCCCAAGGTGCTTTTTGAGTCTGATTCGCCTACAGCGGTTCAGAACATCATCAGTACAGGTACGGGAGTTGCTTTCTGGCCCGAGTATTCCTGGGGCGAGCTTAATAATGAAAATGTTTCTTTGCTTTCCGTTCGTGAGCCTGAGTGCAGTCGAGAAATTATAATTGAACTGTATCAAACTCTGCCTTTGAGCAAATATGCAGAGGATTTTTATGAATATCTTTTGAAAAAAATAAACGAAAGCTAAAAAAAGCACTTGCCTCAGGACAAACAGGCAAGTGCTTCTTTTTCATTTGTTGCTTTGTCTTTTTCTCATTTTGAGCCAGTTGTAAAAACCATATAAATCATTTATAAGGAACATCACAAAACAGGAAATCATAGGAATGTTGCTTGTGTCTTTTACAGAAGCAATTACCCACAGAGCTATCAGTACAACATCATTTGCTCCATATAACAAAGCGTAATACGGGCTTCTTATTACTGTAAGATAAGATGCCAGATAGCTTGTTGTGATTGAAATGGTGCTGATTATCAGGGAGGCGTTTCCAAGGTATCCGAGTATGAAGTAAAACGCAACTGTTACAAAAACTGACGAAATGCACATTGTTGCGATTTGTTTTTTTGTTACGCTGCTTATTTCTACTTCGTCACTATCTTTGTAGGGGTTTCTTACCCAACTGATAAGAGCAACAACTGCCATGGGTGCTGTCATTCCAAGATATGTTATCATTTCTCCGTAATATCTGTTCTTTACTGAAATAATTCCGTATAAAACAGCAAATGCGATTATGAGTACTTGTCCAAGGTTGTGTCCTTTTGCAAGAAATATAAGAGCTGTAACTCCTACTTGCGAAGCACATAAAGGCAATATACCCGTGTCTTTCGAGAAAATGAATGACAATGTCACAACTACTAAAGAGGTAATCCACAATATTAACTCGAATTTATTCAGCAGCTTAAAAGGATTGTTTCTTAGTTTCATATGTTAGCACCTCAAAAAAATAAGCACTCGTCAGCACATCTTCAAAGACCTAACGATGTACTACGAATGCCAAGCATTACACTACCCGGTGGCAGTAATTATTAATATCTGCACATTAATATACCAGTTTATCACTCGGTTGTCAACTTATTTGTGTTGCAGTCTTATTCGGTCTGTGTTAAAATTAGTTCAGATATAATAAGTAAAGGACTAATATTTATGAACAAAAAAGTTCTTGTTGCTCTGAGCGGTGGGGTAGATAGCGCCGTCTGTGCTTATCTGCTCAAAGAACGCGGATATAACGTTACAGGCATAATGCTCAGACTTTTCGACAAAGAAAATTCAACAGATACACATGACGCAAAGAAACTTTGCGAAACCCTCGGTGTTCCCTTTGTAAACCCCGATTACAGACTGGATTTCAAAAGAGAAGTTATCGACCGATTTGCCGCTTCGTATGTTGCGGGTGAAATTCCTAATCCCTGTGTTGACTGCAACCGATATGTAAAACTTCCCTTTGTGTTTGATTATGCCGACAAGAACGGCTTTGACTATGTTGCCACAGGTCATTATGCCCGTGTTATGTACAACGGAGAATCAAGAAGATACGAGCTTCACAAAGGAACAGATATAAAAAAAGACCAAAGCTATGTGCTTTATAACCTTACTCAGCAGATGTTGTCACGGCTCTTGCTTCCTGTAGGGGAACTCAGTAAATCCCAAGTTCGTGAAATAGCACAAAGAGAATGCTTCGTTAATGCTGACAAGGCTGACAGCCAGGATATATGCTTTATAAACGGTAATTATTACGATTATCTCAGAGAGAATTGCGGAGTTGTTACGGAAGAAGGCAACTTCATTGACACTGACGGTAATGTTTTGGGAAGACATAAAGGAGCGGTCTGCTACACCAGAGGCCAACGCAAAGGTTTGGGTCTTGCTCTTAAAGAACCTATGTACGTTCTTTCCAAGAATATGCAGGAGAATACAGTAACTTTAGGTTTTAATAAAGATTTGTTTTCTGATGTTGTTCTTGCTGATGAAGTGAATTTTATTTCCGTATCAGAAATAAGCGGAGAAATCCCCGTTACAGCAAGAGTAAGGTACAACCAGCCTGAGCAGGAAGGTGTGGCGTTTATGAATGAAGATGGTCTTTTATGTGTTCGCTTCAAAACCCCACAGCGTGCCGTAACAGCAGGCCAGTCTTTGATTTTGTATTCTGGCTCAAGTGTTGTTGCAGGAGGCAAAATAATCGAATAATCAGTATAAAGCCGTTGCGATTTTGCAGCGGCTTTTATGCTCTTGTCGGTAGCGGTTTTGTTAAGCTGTCTTGCTTTTGTTCTTCTTCCGTGACTTTTTTATCTTCCAGCAATAGTCCCATAATAGCAGTACTAATCAATACACCGCATAAAACGGAAAGGATAAACAAAAGAAAGCTTCCGCTGCCTATTATTGAGAGAAACCCTCCCTGAACGGATAAAGCTTTGCAGTCGAACAGCAGACACAAAAGTGAAGAAACACACCCGCCCGCAACAGAGGGCAGTATTATTTTGTGAAGATATGTGGCATAGAAGGGGATTGCTACCTGATTTATACCGCACAACGCACAGGCAATACTCAGTTTAGAGTAGTTTCTTTCTTTTTTTGTAAACTTGTTTTTATACACGATAGTTGCAAAAAATATACTTAGCACAGGCACACAGCCTGCAGCTGTTATGCTTGCCATAACTTCACTTTCGTTTGTAGCAATGGAAGCCACCGAGTATACCAACGCACTCAGATAAAAGGGACCGCCTATGTCAGCAGTAATCATTATCCCGAGCAATATACAAAGCAGAGGTTTGCTGAAATCTCCCGAAGCGGCAAGTAAAATTGCAGACAGTGAGTTGATAATCTGTGCTAATGAATCAATAATAAATACTGCACTGCAGCTGGCAAGCACGGCAACACCCGGCAGGACGTAAGTTGGAATATCAGATGGCTTTTTTAAGATTATTTTTGACAGGCTTGACAATAATCTTACGCTGTAACCTGCAATAAGCCCTACCAGTATACTGCCGTAAATACCTGTTACGGCACTTGTGTTGCCTGAAGAAAAGTAGTAGGTTACACCCATTCCTGTCAACATACCGCCTATAAGTCCTCCTGCCAGTGCAGATGCTCCGCCGATAAATAAAGCGACTGCTCCGGACAGCAGAGGATAAATCAGTTTGTTTATTATACTTCCGGTGCCATACAGGAGCTTTGCAACAGGGACAATTTCTCCTATGCTGATTTCAATACTTCCTGTGAACACTACATCTGCTATATACGATAAGCTCAAAAGCAACGCACCAATAAGTATTACGGGTATGCATAGCCACACACCCTTCTTTATACTCTCTCTTATGTTTAGATTAGTGTTGTTTATATCAATTCCTGAAAATTCCATAACAACTGTCCTTTACCTGACTTGCTTAAGATAAATCTATTATTAACTTAAAGCTTAGATTTATGGCAGGAAAGTTAAAGTTGACGTTGGGATTAATTTGTAATAAAATCAAATTATAAACTATAAGGTTGTGTTTGTGTGAGCAAAATTCTTGTTTGCGGTCTTGTTAATATGGAAACTACAGCTTCTGTGGATTCTTTCCCGATAGAATACCGTCCTGTGGATTACCGCTTCTTTGGTGTTTCTTCTAATCCTGCAGGAGTAGCTCTCAATATTTCCCTTGCTTTGGAAACGCTCGGTGACAAGGTCTGTCTGTGTTCTTTCACAGGTGATGACTGTGCGTCTGATTTAATCAGACACAAACTGGAAGCTGTAGGTATCGGCACAGAATATGTTCTCAAAGAAAACAAGTCCACTGCCCAGTCGGTAATACTATATGACAAAGAGGGCAGACGTAATATTATCTGCGACCTTGCAGATAATCAGGAGCTTTCTTATGATGCAGATGTTTTCAGAAAAGCTCTTTCAGGTTGCGACATTGCTTGTATGTGTAACATAAACTATTCAGCAAATCTTCTTGAATTTGCAAAGGATGCGGGGGTTACCATTGCAACTGATGTTCATTGTCTTAGTGATATTTACGATGAGTATAATGCACGTTTTATGCGTAAAGCGGATATTCTTTTCTTAAGTAACGAGAACTTTATCGGAAAAGAACAGGAGTTTGTAACCTCCCTTGTAAATGTTTATAATCCTTCGGTAATAGTTGTTGGTATGGGTAACGTTGGTGCTCTTCTTTACACAAGAAAGGATAATTCCTTTACCTTTGTGCCTGCAGTGTATACTCGTCAGGTTGTAAACACAGTCGGAGCAGGCGACAGCCTTTTCTCTTCTTTTGTTCATTTTTACGCAAAGTCAAAGAATCCTCTTGAGTCTTTGCAAAAAGCTGTTTACTTTGCCTCTTACAAAATAGGAGAAAACACAGCTGCTAAAGGCTTCCTTACAGAAGAAGAACTTCTGAAACTTATGAAAGACAAGGTGTAATAATGGATAGATTTTTGCGTACTGAGGCTTTGCTTGGCTCAGCTTCAATGGAAAAACTTAAGAATTCCAGAGTCATTGTCTTTGGAGTTGGGGGTGTAGGCGGTTATACTGTTGAAGCTCTGGCACGTTCCGGTGTGGGAGCTATAGACGTCGTCGACCCGGATACCGTTGCAAAGAGTAACGTAAACCGCCAGATAATAGCTTTGGAAGAAACTGTAGGCAGAAAGAAAATCGAAGTGATTAAAGAGAGGATTCTTTCAATAAACCCGAATGTAAAGGTTACCGCTTTTGATGTTTTTTATATGCCCGACAATGCACAGGAAATTGACCTGTCGGTGTATGATTATATTGTTGATGCTATTGATACGGTACCTGCAAAGGTGGATATAATCTGCAGAGCAAAGGAGCTGGAAATACCTGTAATCAGCAGTATGGGATTTGGAAACAAACTCAATCCCACCATGATTGAGGTAGCAGATTTGTCAAAAACCTCGGTTTGTCCTTTGGCTCGTACAATGAGAAGATTGTTAAAAGAAAAAGGTATTACGCACCTGAAAACCGTTTATACAAAAGAAACCCCGCGTAAACCGCAGGGCGAGATGGACTTATCAGGTAAGCCGACTGTTGCAAGTATAGCGTTCGTTCCCTCAGTGGCAGGACTTGTCATAGCATCTGAAGTAATCAAAGATTTGTCGTTGTAATAAAACAGCACCGTGTTCAAAAAAGAACACGGTGCTGTGGCTTTTATAGGATAACAAAGAAAACTAAACCTGTTGCAATAGGGATAAGCGCTCCTGCAATGACATCGCTTATAAAATGAACTCCTGCAAGGATTCGTGTGAGTGCAATAATAAGAGCTGTTGCTGAAAGAACAATCGCCAAAGGCACAGATACGGGAATTGCCGCCATAGCAATGACGAAAGCAGAACTGGTATGCCTGCTGGGCATAGACTGACCTTTTCCGTCGCGTTTGATTACAGGTTCGGTTTCGTAAACTTCGTAAGGTCTTGGTTTGTTGATGATTTTTCTCAGTAGGGTTGTAAGTGCAAGCACAAACAAAGGCACATAAATCATTCTGAAAAAGTCTATATCTATTCCCATAAACGCTTTGATAATAATCAAGGCAGGAACAGACACAACCATTCCAAAAGGTAAAAATTTATAAAGAAACTCAAGGACTTTGCGTGCACCAACGTGGTTTTCAAACCACTGTTTGTTAGCAAAGTATCTTTTTTTGCTCAAATCACTCACCTCGTGATTTATTGTATCATATCGAGGCCGGTTTGTATATACTTGTTATTCTATTATTACATTGAATTTCTCAAACCATGTGTCAAGCTGAATGATGTAGGCAAGAATTTGAGGGGCGCGCATAAGCTGTCCATACCAAGGGGAAGGGATGGATTCGGGATTTTCTATAATCGAATTAATACCTTCTTTATCAAGCATCTCGGTTAAAGGAGTTTTCTTTTCAAGTATCTCCTTAACTTTTTTTGCCACATATTCAAAGTAAACAGGATTGTGAGTTTTAGGGTAAGGGCTCTTCTTTCTGTAGCAGATGTCATAAGGCAATGTCCCCTCAAAGGCTTTTCGCACAATTCCTTTTTCTCTGCCGTAGAGTGATTTTAACTCCCAGGGCATATTGTATGCATACTCAACAATTCTGTAATCGCAGAAGGGAACTCTTACTTCAAGTCCGCACGCCATAGAACAGCGGTCTTTTCTGTCTAAAAGGCATTGCATAAACCAGTAAAAGTTAAGTAAAAACATTTCTCTCATTCGGGAGTTGATAGGCGTGTCAGAAGGAAGTTTTCTTGCTTTTTTGACAGTATCTCTATACTTTTCTTTTACATATTCTTCGCCTGAGGGTAAAAGTCCTTTCTTTAGAATCTTTCTGCGTATCTCCTGACTTCTTGACCAGGGAAAGCTATCCTCAAAGAGTATTTCTTTGTTGTGATACCAAGGATAACCGCCGAAAAGCTCATCTGCACATTCCCCCGAAAGTGCAACGGTGAAATCTTTTTTTACCTCTTTGCAGAACAAAAGCAAGGATGAATCCACATCAGCCATACCGGGCAGGTCTCTGGCAAGGGTTGCACCCTTAAGTGCTTGTGCAAGGGCAATGTTATCCAGCACAATCTGATGATGCTCTGTGTCTGCACTGTCAATCATCAGCTGTATATATTCTGTGTCTGAATTTGGCTGAAACAGACTTTTTGTAAAGTATTTAGCATTGTCTGTATACTCTACGCTGTATGAGTGGAGCTTTCCTTTGCTGTTTGCCTTGTAGTACTGAGAAGCGGTCTGGGTGATAATGCTTGAATCAAGTCCGCCGGAGAGAAAACAGCACAAGGGAACATCAGAAACAAGCTGACGTCTTATGGAATCCTGTATAAGGTATCGTGTGTGGTCTAAAGTTTCTTCTTCGTTTTCCTCGTGCTCTCTTGCTTCTAAGGTAAAGTAGTTGCAGCGGGTAAGGGTGTTGTTTTCAAATATTGCATATTCACCCGGAAGCAATTCTTCTATGTCCCGAAAAACTCCGTTTCCCGGTGTTCTTGCCGGACCTAAAAAGAATATTTCGCAAAGTCCGTCACTGTTGATTGCCGGCGTTGCCACCCGGCTTGCAAGTATGGTTTTAATCTGTGATGCAAATATAAAGTCATCACCCTTGCGGGTGTAGAATAAGGGTTTTACACCTATCCTGTCTCTGCACAGGTAAAGACGCTTTTTGTTTACTTCGTAAACACCGAAGGCAAATATTCCGTTGAATTTCTCAGCACATTTTTCTTTCCAATGGATATAGGATTTCAACACAACCTCTGTGTCCGAGTGTCCTTCGAAGTTGTAGCCTGCAAGCTTTAATTCCTGTCTGATTTCGTCTGAGTTGTAAAGCTCGCCGTTATATACAAGCACGTATGTTTCTCCTGCGTACTCAGCACTCATAGGCTGTTTGCCGTGTTCAATGTCAACCACCGCCAGCCTGCGATGAATCAGGGCTACATTGTTTTTTATGAAAAAGCCTTTTTCGTCAGGACCTCTGTCTTTGAGAGTTTCAGACATATTTTCAATAACAGTTGTTCTTTCGTAGAGATTATTTGAACTATTAAGCCATCCTGCAATACCGCACATTTATATACCTCCAAGTTATTTATTTGAAGAAATTCTGCCTGCTCCTTTCAGAGAAAACAAAAAAGTCACACAGCATATTATCAGAAAAATAGTTCCTGTTATACCTTTGTTCATTGAGGGAGTGGTGCTTTCAACAGTAGAAAATACACTTTCTGCTTGTGGAAATGCCTTTACCAGTGCGTATGTAAAAGCACCGTTCAGTATTCCCGATAAAATTCTGAATAAGAAATATAAACTCTTTCGTATTTTGATATTGCCGATAATACCGAAGATTTGTAAGTGAACACATAATCCGCCGAAGCCGCACAAGGCTGATATTATACTTAAACTGTATTCAGAACTGAGATATTTGGTTCCGTTTGTTATTTCTATAAGTCCTGTAATCCATAGAAGTCGAGGCTCACCTTTTGTTATGTAAATGAAGATTTCGCAAACCGAGGCAAATAACACGACCAAAGCACACATATATCCGCAGGAGTTTATTGCATCTTTTAACGAGTTTACCAGTGCGTTTTTGTTTATCTCAGTTTTTTCGGTTTCTTTTGTGCTGAGAACATTATCTTTTGCAAGGAACTTTGTTACAAATCCCAGCAAAAGAAAAGCCGTTACCTGTGAAACAAGAAGAATGTAACCTGATTTTGGATTTCTCAGCATAGAACAGCCGATATAGGTTACAAGAAATCCCGGGCCTGAAGCAACGCAGAACAAGGACATTCTTTCTGCCTGCTCCTGTGTGATTTTTCCTTCGTTTCTCAGACATTGTATTCCTTTTGCACCCACAGGATAACCGCCTGTCAGTGCAAGCAGTATTACTGCAAAGCTTTCCTTAGGCAGAGAGAACAGTATTTTTGTGAGATATTCTGCAAAACGGGGTACTCGTGAAGCTAAGCCTGATGATACAACAAAGGAAGAAAGCACCATAAAAGGAAACAAGGATGGGATCAGTACCTGTATGCACAGAAAAACACCGCTTGCCGCTCCTGCTCTGCATTGGGTAGGGAACACAAGCAGCAGAGCAAGGCACAACCCTGTCAATAACCACATCATCAGTATTTTGTTTTTGCCAACTGTTTTATATATCCTCATTTTATTCACCGACTAATATATATGAAAGCGGGTGCATAAAAATTAATACATTTACAAAAAGCAGGTGTATAATTTGAGCAGAAAGAAGATAAATGCAGAACGGGTAGAACACAGTAACTCCTTTGGATTCAACATAAAGGATGCATTAAGTATAAAACCCCGCATCGAAATCTCAGACAATACCTCGGCGGTAATTGACGGCAGTTGCGGGGTTCTTGAATACAGCGAAGATGTAATCAGGGTAAGTCTTGGTTCCTTTTCGCTGAAGCTTTGCGGCAGGAGCCTTACGCTCAAATGTATTTCTCCTACATCTCTGATAATAGGCGGTTATATCAAATCTGTAGAATATATAATGTAAGGTGATAATTGTGTTCCTTAATTTAATCAGATGGTTCAGGGGTTATGTAGTCTTTGAGATAAAAGGCAGGTTTCCCGAAAGATTCATTAATCTGAGCACAAGACAGGGAAGATTTGTGTTTTTTTCAAAACCCTGTAAAGACAAATTCACAGCCGCACTTCTCCTTTGCGACTATCGCACGATCCGTCCCATAGCACACAAGGCATCAGTAAGGCTTAAGGTCAAAGAGCGTCACGGATTACCCTTTTTGCTTCGAAGATACAGAGCACGATGGGGCGTCTTTGTTGGCATGGCGTTGTTTCTGATAATAACTGTGCTGATGCAGAGTTTTGTGTGGACTATAGAGTGTAATGGTTTGACTACTGTCAGTCAAAGTGACATTGAATCTCAGCTTCTTAATGAAGGTGTGTATGTGGGTGCTTTCAAACCATTGATGGATTTAAGTTCGGTTCAGAGAAATATTATGAAGAATGATGACAGAATAGGCTGGATGTCAATAAATATAATCGGAACAAAGGCAGAGGTTGAAGTAAAAGAAAAAGAAATGAAGCCTCATATTCTGGAAGCTGATGTTCCTTGTAATGTAAAAGCCGGAATGGACGGACTTATTCTTAGTATGGAAACCAAATACGGCAAGGCAGTTGTGTTTCCGGGCTCAGCTGTAATAAAAGGCTCTCTGCTTGTAAGTTCTGTTGTGGAGAACCCCTCGGGAAAAGTAAATCTTGTTCACGCCGATGCAAAAGTTATGGCACAAACTCAGCACTCAGAAACCTTTATTCTTAATAAGGTGGGGGTGTTTAATATGCCTGCAGAGAATGTGACGCGGTATAAGGTATCTGTCTTCTGGCTTGAGTTCCCTGTAAGCTTTGGTTTAACAAAAGGCAAAAATACTTCTGTGTTTGAAACTGAGAGTGTTTTCCTTAATAATAACAGGATGCCCGTATCTCTTGTTACCGAACACTGCACCCGATACAGTTTATGTGAGTATGCATTTTCACCAAAGCAAGCAAAGAATGTTTTTATGGTTGATGATTATCTTTATCGTTTGTTTTCGTTATCGCAGTGCGAAGATATAAACGCTCAGACGTATTTCGCTGAAGATGATTCCCATTACAGTATGAGTGTGTTGTATGAATGTGTTGAGGATATTGCCGTAAGTGAAAACTTGGTTGTAAACAGATAAAATACGTGGTATAATAGCTATATATTACGTAAATCGGGTGATAAGAATGAAAGTATTGTGCATTGGTGATGTGGTAGCAGGTGTCGGTTGCCGTTTTTTAAGAGATAAATTACCTGCCCTTAAAAAAACCATGGGCATAGACATTGTGATTTGTAACGGCGAGAATTCAGCGGATGGCAACGGCGTTCTTCCTACATCTGCAGATTATCTTTTCCAGAGCGGTGTGGATGTGATTACCCTTGGCAACCATGCATTCAGAAGAAAAGAAATATATTCATATCTCGATGATAACGAATTTATAATCCGCCCTGCAAATTTCCCTGCAAGCACAACACCCGGCAGGGGAGTGTGCATTCTTGATTGCGGCAGATACTCTGTTGCAGTTGTTAATCTGCTTGGTAATGTATACAACCCCACACCGGTTGACTGTCCGTTCAAAACCATAGATGAAATTCTGAAGGGGATAGATTCAAAAATTATTCTTGTGGATTTTCACGCAGAGGCAACCTCGGAAAAGCGTTCCATGGGCTTTTACCTGGATGGTAAGGTTTCTGCGGTTTTCGGTACACATACCCATGTGCGTACAGCTGATTGTCAGGTGTTGCCCAATGGCACAGGCTATATCACCGATATAGGTATGACAGGTCCGTCTCATTCTGTCCTCGGTGTGAAACCTGAAATTACTATTGAAAGCTTCAAAACAAAGCTTCCTGTCAGGTTTGAGCCTGTTCAGGGTAAGTGTGCTATGGACTGTGTTTTGTTTGAAATAGACGAAAAAACAGGTAACACTATATCTTGTGAGAGTATGTCTGTTGAGTAATAAATCTATGGTGTAAATGCCAAATGTATTGATAATTGCCCTTTTATTTTATGCAAATAACCAATTTTTGTGATTTTGCTTGAAAGTCAAACTTTGTTCATATATAATTATACTGGTATGATTTGAAAATAATAATACTGAATTTCATAATTAGAAAATTAAGGATGTGTTCTAATGCTGACAGGTTCTATGTTAAAGCAGGCCGTAATTTCGGGTGCAAACAACATTTGTTCTCAGAAGGAAAGAATCAACGACCTCAATATTTTCCCTGTTCCCGATGGTGACACAGGTACAAATATGTCTATGACTATCAGCGAAGCTGTAAAAGCTGTTAACGCTTGTGATTCCGACAACGCAGGTGAGGTTGCTAAGGTTGTAGCTTCAGCAATGCTCCGCGGTGCACGCGGTAACTCAGGTGTTATCCTTTCCCTTCTTTTCAGGGGCTTTGCAAAGGGTCTCGAGGGTAAGGAAACAGCATCAGGTAAAGACCTTGTAAAAGCTCTCGGTCTTGGTGTTGATGCCGCATACAAGGCAGTCATGAAGCCTACAGAGGGCACAATCCTCACAGTTGCAAGAGAGGCTTTTGAAGAAGGCGCTAAGTACGTAAAAAAGACCCAGGACCCCGCAAAGGTTTGGTCTGTAGTTTGTGAGGCTGCTGATGAGTCCCTCCAGCGTACACCCGAGCTTCTCCCTGTTCTCAAAAAAGCAGGTGTTGTTGATGCAGGCGGTAAGGGACTTCTCGTTATCTTCGAGGGTATGCTTTCCTACATCAAGGACGGCAAGATGATTGAATATACTGCTTCTCAGAGTGCTTCTGAAAGTTCTGATGAAGATACTTTCCGCAGTGCAGCTGCAGAATTCGATGAGGTTATCAACTTCACATATTGCACAGAGTTCATTGTAGGCCGTGATGCTTCTGTTACCACATCTCCTCTCAAACTCCGTGCATACCTTGAAACTATCGGCGACTGCGTAGTTGTAGTTGACGATGAAGAAATCATCAAGGTTCATGTTCATACAGAAGACCCCGGCAAGGCTTTGCAGAGAGGTCTTCAGTTCGGCCAGCTTCTCACTGTAAAGGTTGAGAATATGCGTCAGCAGCACGAGCAGGCTAAGGCTGAAAACAGCAAACGTCAGGGCAAGACAAAGCTTGAAGCTGTGGAGCCCACAGAGGGAATCGGCTTTGTAGCTGTTGCGTCCGGTGACGGTCTTACAACTCTCTTTACTGACCTTGGCTGTACTCATGTAGTATCAGGCGGTCAGAGTATGAACCCCAGCACAGACGATATCTACGAGGCAGTTATGGCAACTCCCGCCAAGACTGTATTCGTTCTCCCCAATAATAAGAACATCATTATGGCAGCTGAGCAGACAGCAAAGATTGTTGAGGACAGAGAGGTTATTATCCTCCCCACAAAGACAATTCCTCAGGGTATCACTGCAATGCTGGCATTTGATCCCGACAGTGATGCAGTTCTCAACAAGGCTGCAATGCAGGATGCTTTCTCCAATGTATCAACAGGTCAGGTTACCTTTGCGGCACGTGATTCTGAGTTTGGTATGAAGAAGATTAAAGAGGGCGACATCATCGGTCTTGACAACGGCAAACTTACCGTTGCAGAAAAGTCACCCAAGAAGGCTCTCTTAAAGCTTGCAAAGTCTATGATTACAAAAGATTCAGAGTTCATTACTCTCATCTACGGTGCAGGCATTTCTGAGCAGGACGCTTCCGAGGTTTACGACGAGCTCATTCTCAAATACGGCAATAATGTAGATATCAATATGATTAACGGCGGTCAGCCCATCTACTACTACATTATCGGTATTGAATAAGATTCATTTGATAAAAATTCAACAGCTCAGCTTCAAATCGTGAAGCTGAGCTGTTTTTTGTTTCCTAATCAAATTTTGGCTTGAAAAGATTCTTTCTTGGTATATAATAAAAATATATCTGATATTCGGGTGATTGTATGTCATCATTGTTTGAAATATCAATAACAAGCCTTAAGGGAGTAGGGGACAGACGGGCACAGCTTTTTCATAAAATCGGTGTGGATTCCGTGGGTGCCTTGCTTTATTATTTCCCCAAAAGCTATGAGGATTGGAGTAATCCCCTTTCTATTGCTGATGTCAGAGGCGGAGAAGTGTGTTGCATCAAAGGCAAGCTTTCTGCAACTATGCGTGAATCAAGACTGCCGGGTAACCGATATATGGTTAGAGCAGAGGTGTCTGACGGCTTTGATGCAATGCGCCTTGTATTCTTTAATAATAAATACATAACCCAGATGCTCAAATACGACACCGAATATCTTTTTTACGGCAAAGCGACCAAGGATTTTTCAGGAGTTCAGATGATATCCCCTGAGTTTATCCCTGCAGTGAATATTAAGGACGGTTTTCATCCCGTCTATGCTCTTACCTCAGGTCTTACCAACAAGGTTGTACAGAATGCAGTTAAACAGGCAATACTTTTGTTGCCTGAAAAGGTTTCAGATCCTCTGCCTGCTCATATACGCGATAAGTATAAGCTTATGGGGCTTCGGGATGCTATTGTGAATATTCATACCCCCGAAAGTCCTGAAGCTCTTATGAATGCACGTTACCGACTTATGGTTGAGGAGTTGTTGGTGCTTTCACTGGGAATCCGTGCTATGAAGCAACAGCATTTTGAATCCCGAGGTACAAATATAACTGAGGATTTTACTGAGGAGTTTTTGTCTTTGCTGCCATTCGAGCCTACAGGAGCACAGCGCAGAGCTATGAATGATTGCACCCGTGATATGCTTACTTCTAAGATGCCTATGAACAGGCTTATTCAGGGTGATGTCGGCTCCGGTAAAACTGCCATTGCCGCTTGTGCCTGCTACAATATGGCTAAAAACGGCAGACAATCCGCTTTTATGGCACCAACAGAAATTCTTGCCGAACAACATTTCTTAACGCTCAAAAAGCTTTTCGATGGCACAGATGTACGTGTCGGACTTCTCACAGGCTCTCTGACTGCCACTAAAAAGAAACAAATCAGAGAAGCTTTGAGTACAGGTGAAATTGATATCGTGGTTGGTACACACGCACTGATTACCGAAAAAACTGTTTTTCATTCCTTAGGACTTGCAATAACCGATGAACAGCATAGATTCGGAGTTGCACAGCGCTCTAAGCTTCTTTCAAAGGGTGATTCACCCCATCTTCTTGTAATGAGCGCAACCCCAATCCCCAGAACTCTTGCACTTATTATCTACGGTGATTTGGATATCTCTATAGTTGATGAAATTCCGCCCGGCAGACAGCCCATAGACACTCTCCTTATCTCAAGCGATAAGCGGGAGCGTGCATTCGGCTTTATAAAAAAAGAACTTATAAAGGGCAACAGAGCATATATTGTCTGTCCTTTGGTGGAGGAAGACGACTCAGACCTTACTGCTGCTGAGGAGTACGGAGCAGAGCTTATGCTCAAAGAGTTTTCTGATTTTGCAGTGGGTATCATTCACGGCAAAATGAAATATCAGGACAAAGAGAAAACTATGCGAAGGTTTGCCCGGGGCGAACTTCAGCTTCTTGTGGCAACAACTGTTATCGAAGTTGGCGTTGATGTACCTTCGGCTACAATTATGATGATAGAAAACGCAGAACGCTTCGGACTTTCTCAGCTTCACCAGCTCAGAGGAAGAGTTGGCAGGGGACAGAGCAAATCTTATTGTATCCTTGTGTCTGACAATACATCTGAAAATACCGTTAAGAGGCTGTCTGTTATGACATCTACCGCTGACGGTTTTAAGATTGCTGATGAAGATTTGCGTCTTCGGGGACCAGGCGACTTTTTCGGTGAACGTCAGCACGGTTTGCCGAAACTTGCCATTGCTGATTTTTCCAATATGGAGACCTTGTATGCTTCTCAGAACATAGCCGAGGATATTATAAATGAAAGTCCTGATTTGTCATCAGATACATATAAGGGTTTGCGCGCTTCGATTCGCAGACTATTCAAAGATTCTCAGAATAAAATGAACTGACAGAAAAAACACCGCTGAATGTATTCAGCGGTGTTTTGTGTATAGATAATATCAGAATTGTCTTGTTTTTCTTGTGCCGTCAATGGGAATAATTTCCTCAAATACAGCAAACGCATTGTCACTAACAGCAAAATCTACGTGAAGATTTCCGAAAAACCATTTGTCATATCTTACTTCCATATTAAGTTGTTCAAGAAAATCATTGACAGGGTTTGTGGTGCAGTTGTGCCAGATTTTGTGTTTGAAGGTAGCAGAGGTTTCGTGGGTGATTATGTAGTCAACCTCGCAGTTGAAGTTTTTCAGCTTGTTTACCGCGTAAACCATCTCTTCCTCTGTTGGAAGCTCCCTCTCAAACCAAGCACCCGAATCCATAAGCTGGCCTAAATCAGAGCTCACACCACCGCCGAAAGTGAAGATAAACTTTCCGCCTATATTGTATATTTCGCCTCTTTGCAAGTGATAAATATTCCTTGCGATTTTTCGTGCTTTGCCTTGGCAGTAATCCACCAAAGGATAACTTTCAAGCAAATCAAAATTTTCGTGGGTGCCGTCCACAAAGAGTATTGTGTACTCACGGGATTTAAGAAACTCCAGCTTTTCGGCTTCTTCAGTGCTTTCATCCCACAAGAATCCGAAATCTCCGCAAATAATAAGGTAGTCCTTTTTGGTAAGCTTCTTGAGTTCTCTCTTTTTGAATCTTTGTATATCTCCGTGTGTGTCGCCTGTTACATAAATCACGGTAAAAAACTCCTTAGAAAAATCCTGTAACTCATTGAAATAGTTAAACATCTATTGTATAATACATTTATCTTATCACAGTAGCATCTGCTTGTCAAAGGGGAATGCAGGAAACTGTGAGCAACTTTTCAGAAGCTTGCCATAAATCGAAAGGAAATGTTATGAAAAAACTAAAAATATTTTTATGCTGTGCAGTTGCTGTGCTTATTCTTTTTTCAAGCTTAGTGTCTCCGTCAGCAATCACTTATAACTATGATAAACAGCTTGAATCAGATACCGTCCTTCTTATTAATATGGATACAGGTATTCCCGTTTTGGAAAAGAATGTCGATAAGGTACGTTACCCCGCGGCGCTTACCATGATTATGACCTACATAGTTGCCTGTGAAAACATTGATGATATTTATAACACCCGTGTTGAAATCCGTCAGGAAGTCCTTGACCCTCTTCTTGGAACAGGAAGCAGTATGTCAGGCCTTGATTATAAGGTAGGAGAGAAGATTACCGTTGTTGATTTGCTCAATTGTCTGATGGTTACTTCCGGCAGTGATGCCGCTTTGGTGCTGGCTGATTACGTAGGCGGCGGAGATACCCAGAAGTTTGTTGATATGATGAATGATAAGGCTCTTGAACTTGGTTGCGAAAATACCCACTTTACCAATCCTCATGGACTTCACGACCCTGAACACTATTCTTCAGCCTATGATTTGTATAAGATTGCAACCTATGCACTGACTTTGCCTTTGTTCTCGGAAATTTCTGACACATCCACCTATTATTGCGAAGGCGACGACTACCCCCTTGTAACTACAAATTATATGATTGATTTTAACCGCGGCGGTGATTACTATTACACTTACGCCAAAGGCATAAAAACCGGCAGTGGCGAAGAGGCAGGAAGATGCTTGATTACAACTGCAATCGCTGACGGATATGCTTATATGTGTATTTGCCTTGGTGCTCCTTACGAAACTGATTATAATGGTGCTATGCGTGATGCAAAACAGCTTCTCCGTTGGGCACTTCTTAATCTGGAATTATCACGAATGCTTACAACAGACACTCCTGTTTGTGAGGTGGATGTTAATTTTACAACATCAGACAAAACAATCCTGCTTTACCCTGCACAGACTGTAAATACCATTCTTCCAACTGAACATAAGGCTGAGGATGTACGGGTTGTTCCTGATGTACCCGATTCCGTTGATGCACCGATATCCAAAGGCGACATACTGGGAAAAGCAACTGTTTATTATAAAGATGAACCTGTACAGACTGTTGAGCTTGTAGCTTCAGAGGATGTGGGACGCAGTAATTTTGCTTATGCGATGCATATGTTCAAGGTTGTCCTTACTTCCTGGTATTTCTGGGTGGCATTTATAATTGCTTTGATTCTTGTCCTGGTTTATATTTCTCTTGTTTCGAATGTGAAAAACAGCAAAAAACAACGCAGAGTTAAAAAATACAGAAGAATGTAATTGTGAATTCAAAAGAACGCATCATTACGGTGCGTTCTTTTTATGTTTTAATTTCAAAATTCGGCATATACCATTTTAGTGCTTCGTTCCATTTCATACCGTTTTCACATAGATACGAAATGCCGTATATGCTTATTCCGCCTGCGTATTCTGCTCCTCTGACATAATTATCTGAAAATGTATCCCAAGGAGAAGCGACACGCAGTATATAAGGGTATTCATCGTTTGTTGCAGTGAATCCGCCGTTTTGCTCCGTAAGGGGTATAGGGACAATCTTTCCGTCAAGAAGTATTTTGTACTCACTTTCTTTATACAATGAACACAATTCTTCGAAAAAACTGTCGCTGTACTTGCTTATTTCTGCCTCGAAGTCAGTAAATCCTTGCTTTTTCAGATACAGATAATTGTTTTTGCAAACAGCAAGCAGTGCTTTCTTTGTTTCTGCGTGTGCATCTTCAGTAATGTGTTCCATTACTTTGCATACAATAATTTCTATTTCTTTTATTGTTGGCTCTGCGTTGTTTTCATATTCGTCGCGACTGCTTGAGTTTGAACTTACTGCATTGGTTTTCGCAAATTCAGTATTTGTCCTTTTATCATATTCCTTGATTCCCGATGTAAGCGGAAATAATGCCACAAGAAATAGAAAAGCAAGTCCCCATATAAATGTTTTTTTCATATATTCACCATATTATATTATATTTTGACAGCGTCAATCCAGCCGAAATGCCTTGACAACTCATATGCTTTGGAATACAATATATGTGTATGTATATTCTGTATCAGTAATATATATTGAGCATTTATGCTAAATATTCAAATTACATTTATTACGCTAATCGGCTTTAATTAATGCCGTAGGGAAGGAGTATGAAATGAAATCTGTTAAATCACTTGTTAAATGGATTCTGTTTGTACCTGTTTGTATAATGTCTGTGACACTTACCATAATCAGTTGTGCAAACCCGGAATTATCAAAAAACTTTTTGGCAACAGATATGAACGGGATTGCTGAGATAGTAGCTTTCAGTATTCTTGGTCTGTTTGTAGTGTGTTTTGCATTATCTTTATTTGACAGAACAACATCGCCATTACATCTTTTGCGTAAGAATTACTTTTGCGGAATTACCGCTTTTGTAGCTGCTTTTGCTTTTGCAGCCACAGCCGCTCTGGATGTAACTACTATGATTCAGCTTAATATGATTGATATTATGTCAATGATTACATCTGTGTTTACTGCTCTTAGCGGTGTAGCTTTGCTGTTTGTGGGCATCAGCCATTTCTCAGGTACCAATACCAACAAGGGATTAGCAATTTTCTATCTCGTTCTTCCTTTATGGTGCGGTGTTCATCTGATCGATCGCTTCTTAAAGCATACAGCTACCCCAGTAGATGCTGCTGATACACTGGACCTTGTAATGTTTGTAGCACTTGCTATGTTCTTTATAAATGCAACGATGGTTCATGTTCTTATTCCCGGCAAGAACGCAGTTAAGTCTGCTGTTACTTATGGTTTTCCTGCAGTAGTCAGTTCCTTGGTGTACGGTATTTCACTTGTTTTCGCTGTTCTTTCATCCGATAAAGCTGATTTTATAGATTTTATCCCTGCAATCGGGTATGCAGTAATTGGTCTTTATATCCTTGGATTTACCGCTGAGCTTTCCTTTAAGGCAAAGTCTGTTGAAGAACAGATGGTTGTAGAAATTGCTGATGAAAATGCTGATACATACACAGACACAGATACAGACACAGAAGAAACTGTGCAGGAGACACCTGATTGCACAGAAGGAGTTGTTTGTGAGACTGAAGTTTCCGTTTCAGCTGATTCATCTGTAGCAGATGAGGATTTCATTCCTTTTGATAATACTTCTGAACCTTCTGAGACTACAGAAGATACAACAAGCGATTATGCAGTTGAAGATATCACCCTTTTTGACGATGTGGAAGATATCTCAGAAGAAACAGAGGAGTTCGAGGATGCCGACGAGGTTGTCCCCGTAATGGAGACTGTTTCAACTGAGATTCTTGCGAAACTTCCTGAGAATTCAGAAGATTCCCCTCAGGAGTGCGATATTGCAGAAGAACTATACCGTGAAGCACAGCAAATGGATACAATCCGCGAAAAAGAAGCGACTGATATCGTTACTTCGGAGAGTGAGAAAGATATGATTATAGATGGTAAAGATTCTGTGGCCGAGGCTGCTCCTTCCAAAGCTCCCGTTTCTGAATCACGCCCCAAGGGCCCCACTATCAGAGAAGCTGTAATGTACGATGATGAGGATTTTATAATTGCAATAGAGAATTCCGATGCATCTGCCGATATTCCTTCCGGTACCGGCGAGGATATTTCATCATTCATTCTTGAAAAAGAGGAGTCTGTAACATCGGCTGAGGTTGTTGAGAAAACATATGCTGACCGTCTTGATGAGATTGACCAGCTTATAATCAGTATTCAGGGCGGAGAACCTGAGACTGAAGAGTGATTTTAAGGGCGGTTTTTTCCGCCCTTTTACTATATATTTTTAAGGTGATAGTATGAGCAGAGTAATAAAAAGAGTATTAATAACCATAGTTGCCTTGTGTGTATTGCTTTTGGGCTGTCCGCTTACTGCGTTTTCAGCTTCAGATTTTGAGGTGAAAAACGGAGTGTTGCTTTCTTATACAGGAAGTGAAAAGTCTGTTACAATTCCTACAGATGTTTACTATATTGCAGATTCCGCTTTTGAGGGGAATTCAGCAATCACAGCAGTGAATCTATCAAATACTGCCGTCATTGGAAACAAAGCCTTTGCAAATTGCACTTCATTAAAGGTAGTAACCAATACAGACAGCATATCCTCTTGTGGAGCCTATGCTTTTTACAACACTCCTTTTCAGAGCTCCTATTCCTCTAAATCTATGGTGCTTGGCAGTGTTCTTGTATATAGTGACGCAGCAGGCGGCGTTGTGATTGACAGTTCTGTTGTTTCAATCGCTCCCTATGCTTTTTCTTCAAACGATAAAGTTACCTCTGTCTTTATAGGTGATTCTGTTTCTTCTATTGGTGAGGGTGCTTTTTATAATTGTGATGCATTGAAAAGCGTTACAGTCGGCAAGTATGTTTCCTATATCGGTGCTTTTGCGTTCGAGGGTACTTCGTATCTTTCGTCTGTAGAAGATGATTTTCTGGTGCTTGGCAAGGGAATTCTTGTTGATGCCAATACTGCAGAAACCGATGTTTTACTGCCCGATAATGTAAAACAAATTGCAGCGGGTGCCTTTTATAATAACAAGAATATTCAATCTGTCGTACTTCATGAAGGTATCTCCTCAGTTGGAATGAGAGCGTTTGCAGGTTGCACTTCTTTGACAACTGTTGCTTTACCCTCAAGCCTTGTTTCATTAGACAAAGAAGCTTTTTCAGGTTGCACTTCATTGCAGACAATTAATGTTCCGAAGGGAGTAAAACTCATAGGCGAGGGTACTTTCCTTGGATGTACAAAGCTTGAATCTGCTGTGATTTCTTCCGGTGCGGATATCCCGAGTGGCATTTTTGCTGGTTGCACTTCTCTTGAATACGTTGCTCTTTCAGAAGGGACAACAATCATCGGTGATAATGCCTTCTACAATTGCTCACAGCTCAAGGAATTATCCGTTCCTCCCACAGTTCGTACGGTAGAAGATTCTGCTTTCAGAAACACAGGTGATTTTTCTGTGTGGTGTAAGAAAGGGTCGTATATAGATTCCTATTGTGAAAATCTTGGAATTTCTGCCTATTCAACAGGAGATGCAAACCTTGATGGTAATGTGAATATCCGTGATGCAACAGAGATTCAGAAAGCAACTGCAAAACTTCTTACCTTAAATGTTAGTGCAACATTAAGAGGAGATGCGGATTTCAGCGGAGACATCAATGTCCGTGATGCCACAGCAATTCAGAAAATTACAGCAGGAATCGTTTGATTAATTTAGGATATTATTTCGTGTTGATTTTTTATTCTTATGATTGACTTTCAGAATAATTAGTGATATTATTATTTTTAATCTCATATTTGAACGTTGATGGGGACAAAAACGTTTATACCTGCCTACAGAGAGCAGATACACGGCTGGAATATCTGCGGTAAGGGTTTTCGCAATACCGCCCCGGAGTCCGTGCAGGAAATGGCACGGCGGTTGGCACCGTTATATGCAAAGAGGGTACTTGTTGTACCGAAGTTAGGTGGAACCACGTCGTATTTTATCGCCGTCCTGATATTCCTGTGTAGGAGTTTCAGGGCGGTTTATTTTTTTACAGAAAGGATGTTTTCTATGATTAATGTAGAACTCAAAGGCGGAGTAGTTAAGGAGTATGAAATGAATACTACTGCCGCAGATGTAGCAAAATCACTGGGTGCAGGTCTTTATAAGGCTGTATGTGCCTGTAAAATTGACGGTGTCCTCTGTGATTTGAGAACACCGCTTACAACCGATTGCAAACTTGAACTGCTCACTTTTGATGATGAAGAAGGTAAGCGTGCATTCTGGCATACTTGCTCCCATGTTCTTGCACAGGCAGTAAAGCATCTTTATCCCAACGCAAAGCTCGGCATCGGCCCTGCTGTTGACAACGGATTTTATTATGACTTTGATGTTGAAAAGCCTTTCACACAAGAGGATTTGGAAGCAATCAAGAAAGAAATGAAGGCAATTGTTAAATCCGGTATTGTGCTTGAAAGATTTGAGCTTGAGCCTAAAGATGCTGAGAAACTTCTCGCAGAAATGGGCGAAGATTATAAAGTAGAACTTGTTCGTGAGCATGCAGATAAGGGCGAGAAAATCAGCTTTTACAAGCAGGGCGATTTTACAGACCTTTGTGCAGGACCTCACCTTATGAGTGTTGCTGTGCTCAAGGCTTTTGAGTTGACAGCCTGCACTGGTGCATACTGGCGCGGAGATGCTACTAAAGCTCAGATGTGCCGTGTTTATGGTACAGCTTTCCCCAAGGCTTCTCAGCTTGAAGAATACCTTGAAATGATGGAGCAGGCTAAGCTTCGTGACCATAACAAACTGGGACGTGAGCTTGAGCTGTTTACAACTTCAGAGCTTATTGGCCAGGGCCTTCCCATTCTTCTTCCCAAGGGTGCCCGTATCATTCAGCTTCTTCAGCGTTTTGTTGAGGATGAGGAGCAGAGAAGGGGTTGGCTCCTTACAAAAACTCCTTATATGGCAAAATCCGACCTTTATAAGGTTTCCGGTCACTGGGACCACTATAAAGACGGTATGTTTGTAATGGGTGACGAAGAGGTGGATAAGGAAGTGTTTGCACTTCGTCCTATGACTTGTCCTTTCCAGTATCAGGCATACCTCAACCGTGGCAGAAGCTACCGTGACCTTCCTTTAAGATACAACGAAACATCCACACTCTTCCGTAATGAGGCAAGCGGTGAGATGCACGGTCTTATCCGTGTGCGTCAGTTCACAATTTCCGAAGGCCATCTTATGTGTACTCCCGAACAGCTGGAGGATGAGTTCAAGAACTGCCTTGAGCTTGCTGTTTATATGCTCAAAACTCTCGGCCTTTACGAGGATGTATCTTTCAGATTTTCTCAGTGGGACCCTGCTGATACCGATAAATACATCGGTACTGTTGAGCAGTGGGATGAAGCACAGGGTGTTATGGGCAGGATTCTTGACAATCTTGGTATCGATTATAAGATTGGTATTGGCGAAGCTGCATTCTATGGTCCCAAGCTCGACATCCAGATTAAGAATGTATACGGAAAAGAAGACACTCTCATTACAATTCAGGTTGACCAGCTTCTTGCAGAGAAGTTCGGTATGGTTTATGTTGACAAGGATGGAACAAAGAAAAATCCTTACATTATCCACCGTACATCCATCGGTTGCTACGAGCGTACTCTGGCACTTCTTATTGAAAAGTACGCAGGTGCTTTTCCCATGTGGCTTGCTCCCACACAGGTTAAGATTCTGCCTATTGCAGACAGACACCACGATTATGCTTATGACGTTAAGAAGGCTCTGGAAGCAAAGGGTATGCGTGTAGAGGTTGACGACCGTTCCGAAAAGGTTGGTTATAAAATCCGTGAGGCACAGCTTGAAAAAGTGCCTTATATGATTATTCTTGGCGATAAGGATATCGAGAATAACACTGTTTCTGTTCGTGCACGCAAAGCAGGGGATTTGGGTGCGATGACACTTGAAGAGTATATCGCACGTGCAGTTGAAGAAATTGAAACAAAGGTAATCAACTGACAGGAGTACTATGCCATATAATAGATACGATATAAAAAATAAATATAATTATCGGGGCAGAAGAGTAAATGACAGAACTAAACTTAAAACATTTTTTCTGTTTTTTATGCCGCTCATTATTGCAGGCGTTATCTTTTTAGGAATCTTGATTTCATATTGGGCAGAGGAAGGTTTCGGTGACAATCCCTATGCCACAGTAACCCCTGATGAGGTTGCAGTTGATTATGACGAAATTCTTCTTGAAGTAGTCAACGAGCACAATCCTCTGGATGAAAGCTATGTGCCAAAACTTATTCCTTTTGGTTCGGTGCGTGTTTCTGAGCTTGCTTTTGATGATCTGGATAAAATGATTTCTGATGCATCAGCACAGGGTATCAGCATCATTGTCAAAGACGGCTATGTGTCTTATGACGAACAAGGTGTTCTTTATGAGAAAACTCTGACAGAGATTAAGAAGAATAATGATTATTCTAAAATTAAAGCAGAGGCAGAAACTATGAAGGTTTGTCCTGAGGCAGGCTGCAGCGAAAGTCAAACCGGTCTTCTTATCAGATTTACTACTTCAGAATCTGGTGATTTTGCCAATACCGAAGCAGGCAAGTGGCTTTTGAAGTATAGCGTAAATTACGGTTTTGTCCTTCGTTATCCCGAGGGAGAAGAAACCAGCACATCTATGGCATACGCTCCTGATATCTACAGATACGTCGGCAGGGAGCATGCCCTCAATATGCGTCGATACGATATGATTCTTGAGGATTATTCTTATCATATTTCTTCTCGATAATTATAACCTTGAATAATTCATAAATATTTACGAAGTTTTATAAAAAACACTTGCATTTTGAAATGTTATGTAGTATAATTCTTCTGTTACTACGGCATCAGCGAAAGAGGTGAAAAGAAATGCAGGAGAACATCCATCCTAACTATGAGCAGACTACTATTACCTGTGCTTGCGGCAATGTTATCGAGACAGGCTCTACAAAGCCCAACCAGCGTGTTGAAATTTGTTCAAAGTGCCATCCTTTCTTCACAGGAAAGCAGAAGCTCGTTGATACCGGCGGACGCGTAGATAGATTCAAGAAACGTTACGGCATCGAGTAATAGTCATTTGGCTTCAAAGACGGTACTTCAATTCTGAAGTGCCGTCTGTTTTTATCTTTTTAAGAGGTGATACTGTGCCTGCTGATTATAAAACCATAAATGCTGAGGCATCTCCCGAATTTGTTGAAAGACGCTCGCGTTTTATCGGCTATATAAAACCTGTCACAACTGAAAAAGAAGCTCTGGATTTTATTAATTCAATACGTCAGAAGCATTGGGATGCAACCCACAATGTGTATGCTTATGTGCTCAGAGAGCAGAATACTTGTCGTTACAGCGACGACAATGAGCCTCAGGGCACAGCAGGGATGCCTGTACTTGATGTAATCCGAAAAAGCGGTCTTACTGATGTGTGTATTGTTGTAACAAGATATTTCGGAGGTATACTCTTAGGCGGTGGCGGTTTAGTCCGTGCGTATTCTCACTCGGCATCCCTTGCTGTAGAGGCAGCGGGGCAGATTATGATGAGAAGTTGTGCTGTATGTACCCTTGAATGTACCTACAATCAGTACGGCAAGCTTTCCTCACTTGTGCCTGAAAACGGCGGAACTGTTGATAATGCAGATTTTTCGGACAAGGTTACGCTTTCTTTTCATATACCCAAGGGAGAACTCTCAAGACTTTCAAAAATTATCACAGAGGCAACCTGCGGTACCGTAGAAGTGTTATCAGATACTGAGCAGTATTATCCCGAAAAAATACAGTCTTAATACATAAATACATAAAAATCATCGTTCTTGATAAAAATAATGAGTTTTTCTGTTTTTGTGGCAGGAAAATTCATTTTTTTTTCGTATATATATTCAAAATCTTTTTTATTATCTTTTTTTGAAAGGAGGAGTAAATTTTGGCATTACCTGACAGCTTCCTGCAGGAACTTAAATCCCGTTCAAGTATAACCGATGTGGTTTCGTCTTATGTAAATCTTAAACGACGAGGCAGAAACCTTGTAGGGCTTTGTCCTTTTCATTCCGAAAAAACTCCTTCTTTTAATTTGTATCCCGAAAACGGTTCTTTTTATTGCTTCGGTTGCGGAGCAGGCGGTGACGTTATCACCTTTGTAATGAAGATTGAAAACCTCGATTACATAGAGGCTGTCAAGTTTCTTGCTCAACGTGCAGGACTTGAAATGCCTGAAAACTCCTATGACGACGGTATGGCTAAAATGCGTACCAGAATTTTAGAAGCCAATCGTGAAGCGGCGCGTTATTATTACAGGCAACTTTATGAAGCACAGGGCAAGCAAGGTCTTGATTATTTTCACAGTCGGGGACTTTCCGATAAAACGATAAGGCATTTTGGTCTGGGATATTCGCCAAAAAGCCGATTTGCCCTTTGTGATTATCTTAGAAAACTTGGGTTTACGGATAATGAAATTGTGAGTGCAAACCTTGCTTTCAAAAGCTCTGACGGCAGACGGATAGTTGACCGCTTTGCTGACAGAGTGATGTTTCCCATTATTGATTTGCGAGGAAATGTAATTGCTTTTGGCGGCAGAATTCTTACAGACCAGAAGCCAAAATATCTCAACACCTCAGATACTCTTGCTTTTAAGAAGAGCTCAAACCTTTTTTCACTTAACAATGCCAAGAACACCGGACTGAGAACACTTATTCTCTGCGAAGGTTATATGGACGTTATAGCTCTTAACCAGGCAGGATTCTGCAACGCAGTAGCAACTTTGGGCACAGCTCTGACATCTGAGCAGGCACTTCTGATAAAACGGTATGCTGACGAGGTAATTATTTGTTACGATGCTGATGAAGCAGGACAGAAGGCAACCTCCCGTGCAATCGAGATTCTGCGAAATGCAGGACTTTCAATACGTATCATCAATATCCCTGACGGTAAAGACCCTGATGAATTTATCCGCAACCGCGGGGAAAAGGGTCCTGCCGCTTTCAGGAATATTCTTGAAAATAGCGGTAATGATGTAGAATATCGTCTTTATAAGTTGAGAAGCCGATATGATATATCCCGCCCCGATGCAAAAGCTCAGTATATGTCCGATGCCTTGAAGATTATCGCATCCCTTGACAGCTCTGTTGAGCAGGATATATACGTGTCGAAGCTTGCGTCAGAAATCGGCATTGAAAAAACAGCTATTCTTGAGGATTTGCGAAAACTCATAAGACGTAAATCGGGCGATGTTGCCCGTAAAGAATTTACTCAGCTATCTCAGGAACTCAGTGGCAAAAAGGATAAAATCAATACAGAAAAAGCTTCCAATACCCGTGCGGCAAAAGCTGAGGAAATGCTTATTGTTTACCTTGTGAATAACAACGATATGGCAGCATTTGCAAAGAAGAAGTTACCGCCTTCTTCATTTGTAACTAAGTTTAATTCACAGTTATATGCTTACGTGCTTCAGAAGATTGACGAGGGTGTGTCTCCTTTGTCAACTATAACCCGTGATTTTACAGCTGATGAAGCATCAAAGTTCTTCGGTATGCTTTCTTCCTATAACTCTCAGGCGGCAACCAGAGAAGCGATGCTTGAATATATAGAAACAATCATTGAGGAAAAAGAAAAACTAACGCCTGATAAGCTTACAGATATGTCCCCGGAGGACATACAGGCAATGCTTATGCGTAAGAAAAACCGTAAAAATCAGCAATAAATTAAATAATTTAATTGTATATAAGAAAGGAAATTAAAAATGGCAGGTACAATTCAGGATAAAAAATCAGTAGTAAAAGAACTTACAGAACTTGGTAAATCCAAAGGCCAGCTTACCAATAAAGACATTCTTGATGCTATCGGTGAAATGGACTTCGACCCTGAACAGCTGGAAAAACTCTATGATAGTTTAGAGAGCCAGGGAATTGAAATCGTAGAGGATAACGATGACCTTCAGTTTGATGATATTGACTTGGAGGTGGTTTCATCTGTTGACGGAGATAACTATGAATCTGACGGTGCAGAAACCATTGCCATTGATGACCCTGTTAAGGTTTACCTCAAGGAAATCGGTCGTGTTCCTTTGCTTACTTCAGAAGAAGAGGTAGAGCTTGCAATCCGCATCAAAGACGGTGATGTTGCCGCAAAACAGCGTCTTTCTGAGGCTAATCTTCGTCTTGTTGTAAGTATCGCAAAGCGTTATCTCGGCAGAGGTATGCAGTTCCTTGACTTGATTCAGGAGGGTAACCTGGGTCTGATTAAAGCAGTTGAAAAATTTGATTACACCAAGGGTTTCAAGTTCTCAACCTACGCAACATGGTGGATTCGTCAGGCTATTACAAGAGCAATCGCTGACCAGGCTCGTACCATCCGAATTCCTGTTCATATGGTTGAAACCATTAATAAGGTTAAGAAGGTATCAAGCCAGCTTCTTCATCAGAACGGCCATGAGCCTACTGCTGATGAGATTGCCGCAGAGCTTGATATGTCCGTCGATAAAGTAAGAGAGATTATGCGTGTTGCTCAGGAGCCTGTTTCTCTGGAAACACCTATTGGTGAAGAAGAAGACAGCCATCTTGGCGACTTTATTCCCGACGATGACGCACCTGCACCTGCTGATGCAGCATCCCACACACTTCTTCGTGAACAGCTTATGGAAGTTTTAGATACCCTCACTCCCAGAGAGGAAAAAGTTCTCAGACTTCGTTTTGGCCTTGAAGACGGCAGAAGCCGTACTCTTGAAGAGGTGGGCAAGGAGTTCAACGTAACACGTGAGCGTATCCGTCAGATTGAGGCTAAGGCACTCAGAAAGCTCCGCCATCCTTCCAGAAGTAAGAAACTCAAGGACTTCTTGGATTAATTTATGTACTCCTACGAAGAATGCGGCGTGATGTTTGACGAGATTGCTGATTCAATGCCTTTTGAGCTTTATCGTGAGCTTTCAGGAGGACTGAGGCTTGTGGAAAGTGCAAAACTTCATCCCAAGGCTGTGGCTGATGATTTGTATATTCTCGGTGAGTATCACCGCAACAGTATCGGAAAATATATAGTTTTTTATTACGGCAGTATTATCCGTGTGTACGGGCATCTGCCAAAGGACAGATTTTGTGAAATGCTAAGACGTATCCTGTCACATGAATTGAGGCATCACAACGAATACCTTGCAGGCTGTGATGACCTGAATCTCTACGATGACAGACGGATTAAAGATTACTTAATCCGCAAGGGCGTAGGATGATTTCATATATTCTGTAATGGTGTATTATGTCATATAATATAGATTTCGGTGTGTGGGGCTCGGTTTTTGCAGTGCCCGCAGTCGTTGTTGATAAAGGTCTGAAGCTTGCAAGCGAGGCTCAGCTGAAGGTGCTCCTGTATATCCTGAGAAACTCAGGCACCACTCTTTCTGATGAGCTTGTAGCCGAGGCGCTCAGCCTTCACCCTGAAGATGTCAGGGACGCAATTACATATTGGTGTGATAAAGGATTACTGCTTCGTACTGCTGATGCAATTACAATGGCAGAAAGTCCTGAAGCAGGAGATAGTGTGCCTTCTGTTGTATCTGTGCAGGCTCCTGCTTGCGTATCTCAGCAGGCAGAAAAACCACGTCCTGTTTCAAGAGTTACAAAGCCGGAGCCGGGCTATGTTGCAAAGCGTTTGCGTGCAGATAAGAACCTTGTGCTTCTTATGGATGAAGCTCAGAGGATTTTAGGCAAGGTGCTTTCAAATTCTGACACTGCCACCCTTGTTATGCTCCACGATACAGACGGTCTGCCTGTGGAGGTTATCCTGATGCTTATGGAGCATTGTGTTCAGATTGACAAAGGAAATATGCGATATATCGAAAGAACCGGCATTCAATGGGCAAGCGAAGGAATCACTACCATAGGACTGGCAGAAGAAAAAATCAAGCGTTATAGCGAATCTTCTGTTGCCTTTAGCGTTGTAAGTGCTGTTTTCGGTCTGCACCTTAGCGGAACTCCCACCAAAAAACAGCTTGAGTATGCAGATTTGTGGGTTAACGAGTGGAAATTCACTGAAGATATGCTCAGACTTGCATACGAAAAATGCGTTGACTTAAAAGGTGAGCTTAACCTTTCTTACATAAACGGTATACTAAGGCGTTGGTTTGAGCAGGGACTTCGAAATCCTCAGGAGGTTTCAGCAGATATATCAAAATCCAAAGCAGGGAAGAAGCAGAGAAATTCAGAACAAGCTCCTTCCTACGATATTGATGAGTATGAAAAGAAAAGTATTTTCGATGATTAATGGTGACAGCCTATGACATACAGCAAAGAAATTTTTAATACTGCATTTCAGATAATGGACAGCAGACGCCGCGAAGCTGAAGCTACAGCACAAAGACACACAGATGAGGTTTACCGCCAAATTCCCGAAATCGAGGAAATCAGCCGTAAGCTTACAGCTTGCTCTCTGGGTGCGGCTCGTGCTGTACTCAAAGGCAGTAATGCAAAAGAAGAATTGGAAAGACTTGCCGGCATAAGCTCGGATTTGCAGAAGCGTCAAGCTCAGCTTCTTTGTGAGGCCGGTTATCCTGTGGATTATATGGAACCCGTGTATACCTGTACTCATTGTAACGACACAGCTTACGTTGAGCGCTTTGGCAAAACAGTTTACTGCGATTGCTTTATGAAGCTTCTTGTTGAATGCTCCTGCGATGAAATTAATAAACTTTCTCCTCTCTCTCTCAGCACCTTTGATACTTTCAGTCTTGATTACTATCCTTATGACAGTAATCAGGATGGAGTTTCTCCTTATTCAAGAATGAGCAAAATTTTCAACTACTGCAAAAATTATGCAAGAGAATTCACAGGTGAGGGCAGGTCTATTCTTATGCAGGGTGCTACAGGTTTAGGTAAAACTCATCTTTCCCTTGCTATTGCAAACGAAGTCCTCAGAAAGGGCTACTATGCTGTTTACGTGAGTGTTCCAACAATAATATCACGTCTTGAAAATTCCCACTTTGATTATAACAGCAACGAAGAAGAACAACTAATGCATACCCTAACAGAATGTGACTTGCTTATTATTGATGATTTGGGCACGGAGTTTCAGACTCCTTACTCCAAAACTGCAATCTATAATATTTTTAACAACCGCATCTTAAAACGCAAACCTGTGATTATCAATACAAATCTTACAATCAGAGAGATTCAGGATGTATATTCTCAGCGTTTTGTATCCAGAATAATAGGTGAGTGCGACAGACTTGAGTTTTTAGGCAAAGACATCCGAGCACAGAAGGCATAAGGGTCTTGTGTGAATAGTATAATCAGAAAAAATTTCAAAAAATTTCAAAAATACTATTGACTTTTTTCGGGAATAGGATATAATAATACCTGTTGTTCCGATGCGGAATTGTGTAAGGGTAGCACAGCAGACTCTGACTCTGTATGTCTGGGTTCGAATCCTAGTTCCGCAGCCAATCAGCCCCGAAGCAATTCGGGGCTGAACTTATATTTCTGAATATTAAGTTTGGTTGATACATAATTATTCTACAACTTAATATCGAGGTGTAGCGCAGTTTGGGGACATTTCCGAGCGCCGCCGGTGGCGGATGAAGCGAGGAAAAAGGAGTGGCAGCAACTTAGGGTGTGTCAAGTGAGTTATACTCACGCAGACAGAGCCTTAGTTGCAACAGGAAGCGCGCGACCTTCGGGGCGAAGTGGATTCTTCGTCATATAAGCAATAATAATTTTTTCTACAACTTAATATCGAGGTGTAGCTCAGCTTGATAGCGCGCGA
Organism: Ruminococcus sp.; assembly: GCA_045593025.1. Taxonomy (GTDB): domain Bacteria; phylum Bacillota; class Clostridia; order Oscillospirales; family Acutalibacteraceae; genus Ruminococcoides. The sequence goes on from JAZNVW010000007.1 coordinate 202,593, forward strand.
CCTTCGGGGCGAAGTGGATTCTTCGTCATATAGGCAATAATAATTTTTTCTACAACTTAACATCGAGGTGTAGCGCAGTTTGGTAGCGCGCTTCGGTCGGGACGAAGAAGTCGTGGGTTCGAATCCCGTCACCTCGACCAAAAATAAGACAGTCTTTGGACTGTCTTATTTTTATCCAAGCCGAAGGATTGGTATGTAATCACCCGTAAGGGTGAGTGTAATCGCCGTCAGGCGTATGACATCACCGCAAGGTGCATTTCTTCAGCTTGATTACATACGCAACTTTCGTTTTAATTACATACAATGCATAGCATTGATTACAATCACATCTGGGGCTTATTATATCAAAATTTTCACTTTACAATCTTACGATTTTTGTCGTATAATATGTGTATAAACACAAAGGGGTGGTTTTATGAGAAAATTCAGATTATTAAGTATTTTGCTTTGCATAGGTTTGCTTTCTGCTTTCTTCGGTTGCACAGGTTCGGCTTCGAAAGATGTCAGCCTTTTTGAGGTGCTTAATTCAATCAATTTTAAGTTCGAAATCTCTGAAGATGAAATGATGCGTATCGAAACCGTTGATGATTTGGAACTTTATTATAATATTGCACCCTCAGACGTAAAGCAGTTTGCCGCTGAAACTACAGTTAATTCCGCTACTGATATCACAGAAATAATTCTTGTAGAGGCTGTAGACAGCACGGCTGCTCAGCGTGTGTACGATGCACTGTTAATCCGCTATAATTCCCAACGTGACTTGTGTGCAAGCTACTCTGCAGAGCTTCTTGCTGTTGTTAATGAGTGCTCTGTTGCTCAGAATGGAAATTTCGTAAGCCTTATTATGAGTTCTGATTTTGATGCTATAACCGAGTGGTATAATTCTCACTTCGAATAATAAATCAATAAATTTAAGCCGTAACCAGTCTGCAAAATTTAGCGGATATGGTTGCGGCTTTTTTATATTTATGGTACAATAGTTCACAGATTTTAATTAAAGGAAAATGGTTATGGATATTGAAAGCATAAAGCAGAATTATTCAAGAATGAACGATATGCAGAGGCAGGCTGTGTTCTGTACCGAAGGTCCCTTGCTCATACTTGCAGGCGCAGGTTCAGGCAAAACCACAGTACTTGTAAACCGCATTGCATACATTCTCCAGTGTGAACTTTGCAAGCCATGGCAGATTCTTGCTATTACCTTTACCAACAAAGCCGCAAGGGAACTTAAAGACAGAATCTGCCTTACAGTACCCGATGGCGGTCAAGATATCTGGGCGGCAACCTTCCACTCCGTATGTTCACGTATTTTACGCAGATTTGGTGACAGAATCGGTTACGATGCACATTTTACCATTTACGATACCGACGACCAGCGCAAGGTGATGAAGGATATCCTCAAATCTATGAACGTGGATGAAAAAATCCTTGGTCACCGTCAGGTACTCTCTGCAATCTCCAGAGCTAAGGATGAAATGAAAACTGCAGAGGATCTGGAGCAGGAGGCAAAAGACAGCTTCGACAGCAGAAAGATTACTATTGCCAGAGCATACAAAAAATACCAGGAGCAGTTAATGTCTTCAAACGCTATGGATTTTGACGATATGCTTCTCAATACCGTTCGTCTGTTTGAAACCTGTCCTGAGGTTTTGGAGATGTATCAGAATCAGTTCAGATACATAATGGTTGACGAGTATCAGGACACCAATAAGGTTCAGTATCGGTTTGTAAGTATGCTTGCGGCAAAAAGCCGTAACCTTTGTGTCGTTGGTGACGATGACCAGAGCATCTATCGTTTCCGCGGCGCTACAATTGAAAACATTCTTTCTTTTGAAAACACCTTCAAAGGAGCAAAGGTAATCCGCCTTGAGCAGAACTACCGCAGTACCAAGACTATCCTTGCAGCGGCTAACGATGTTATTGTAAATAACAAACAGCGTAAGGGTAAAACCCTGTGGACACAGAATGAGGAAGGTGCAAAGATTACTTTGCACACAGCATCAGATGAACGTGATGAGGGTATGTATATTGCTAAAACTATCCTTGAATATGTAGCAGAGGGCGGTTCGTTTGCTGATGTGGCTGTTCTTTATCGAATGAACGCACAGTCAAATGCTGTGGAAAATGCCCTCACACGCTCGGGAATTCCTCATCGTATTATCGGCGGACACCGATTTTTAGACCGTGAAGAAGTCAAGGATATGCTGGCATATCTGCAGGTAATCAGCAATCCCCGTGATGATGTCCGTCTTACCCGAATTATCAATAAACCCCGACGTGCTATTGGTGATTCCACAGTACAGAAGATTGCAAATATTGCATCTGCATTGGGCGAGAGTATGTTTGATGTTATCAAGCGTGCACAGGATTATCCCGATTTAAGTCGAGCCGCCTCAAAGCTTTCTGCTTTTGCAGATATGCTTCAGGGCTTTATTGATGCTTCTCTTTCCGATACCTACACAGTTGCAGAGCTTTACGATATGGTGTTGGAACATACAGACTACAAGGCATACCTTAAAGCTGAGAAGGAAAACGGTGATGAGCGAATTGAGAATGTAGACGAGCTTATGTCAAATATCATCAATTTCCAAGAAGACTACGGTGACGAGGCAACTCTAGCTGCATTCCTTGAGGAAATCGCTTTGCAGACTGATATTGACAATATGGAGACAGGTGCCGATTGCGTCACAATGATGACACTCCATAGCTCAAAGGGACTGGAGTTTCCTCTGGTGTTCATTGCAGGAATGGAGGAGGGAATGTTCCCCTCAAATCTCTCTATATATGACCCTGATGAGCTTAACGAGGAGCATAGATTGGCTTACGTCGGTATCACCCGTGCCAAAAAGAAGCTTTATCTTATCCATGCCCAGAGCCGTATGCTCTTTGGCTCAACTCAGCATAATAATGTATCGCGTTTTTGTGAGGAAATCTCAGACGAGCATCTTGAGAAAACGGGAAACAAAAAGCCCCAGGGTGTAACTGCTGTAGGTGTGTCAACTCAGAGTACCAGGCGTTTTGACCCCTTTGCAGCAAGCAAGGCACGAACATCCCCGGCAGGTAACACACCCTCTGCAACTTTCTCGGCAGGAGATAAGGTTATGCACAAAGTGTTTGGTGTTGGTATGATTATCAGCGCTCAGCGAATGGGTAACGACACAATGCTGGAAGTATCCTTTGACAAGGTCGGCACTAAAACTTTGATGGCAAACTTTTGTAAAATGGAAAAAATCTGATAAGTCAAGGAGTACAGAGAAATCTGTGCTCCTTTTTTCACACATTGTTTTTTATTGCATAAAATACCAATAAGCCATAGTACCGAGCATCCTGTGTGTATGGAGAGTCGGTGCTTGCAATCTTTAGTTGGAGGTAGTTTTATGGCAGAAAATAATAATGTAGCTGAAGCCTGCACCAGTCAGGCAAATACCGACTCAGGCTGCACCCAGTCTGTCTGCATCGATGCTTTGCGTGTTTATGACAGTTGTTCGGATAAGGATTGTCTGACAGACCTCAGGGTGTACTTTACAGAGCAGACACAAGAGGTAATCGATTCTGCGGTCAGTGTACGTATTAAGGATGCGGATGTTATTTCTGTACTCACAAATATGGAACCTGTTCCTTTTCATAAAGGTTTCTATTCTGTGGATATGACTTTTTTCTACGACATATGCCTTGATGTGTTCTCATCACCGGGCACCGCTCCTACACAGGTTAAAGGACTTTCAATCTTTAACAAGAAAGTAATCCTTTACGGCAGTGAGGGCAGTGTTAAGGTGTTCACGGGCAACTCTTCACCTGATGAAATCGAGATTCAGAACTCACAGTGCGGTAATCTGCCTGTGGTTTCAGTTCAGGTGGCAAAGCCTATTGCCCTCAGTGCTAAGGTTAGCGAGCCTACTCACCACGTTTGTCCTCCTTGCAGGATTCCTTCAAGAATCTGTTACTGTTATGGTGGAGAGTTTGTAACTTCCTGCACCAGAAATGTTTATGTCAGTCTTGGTATGTTCTCAATCGTGCAGATTGAGCGAAACGTGCAGATGCTGGTACCTTCTTATGATTTCTGTATTCCCGAGAAAGAGTGCACAAATTCATCTGATAATCCCTGCGAGGTATTCTCACGACTTGAATTCCCCACAAACGAGTTTTTCCCTCCCAATGTGGCAGAGCTTAACGGTGACTGTTCTGCTTCCTGTTCCTGCAGAAAATCTTATAATAACTGCGACTGAGGTTATCAGTACTAAGAGGATAGGTGAGAGCCTGTCCTCTTTTTTTATTTTCAAATTTGACATAATCTGATTGAATTCAGCATTTATAGGTGTTATAATTAACCTTGTTATTTTGCAGAATTTACATCTTGTTAAAACATTTTTTGTAAAATATTTAAGATAAATAAATAATATTAATGTATAATCGGTGTATATAATCACAGGAGGTATATTTATGCTTCAGATTAAAGAGGTCAGCAAGCGATACATCACAGGAAGCCTTAAGCAGACAGCTCTTGACAAGGTTTCGCTTAATCTCAGAGATAATGAGTTTGTGGCTGTTTTGGGACCTTCCGGCTCAGGTAAGACCACTCTCCTTAACATTATAGGCGGTCTTGACAGATATGACAGCGGCGACCTTGTTATAAACGGAATATCTACAAAAAAGTATAAGGATAGGGACTGGGATTCCTACAGAAATCACACCATAGGCTTTGTTTTTCAGAGTTATAACCTGATTGAGCACCAGTCTATTCTGAGCAATGTTGAGCTTGCACTTACGATTTCCGGTATAAAACGCTCCAAACGTCGTGAAAAAGCTCGCAGAGCACTGGAAAAGGTAGGTCTTGGCGACCAGCTTCACAAGCGTCCCAACCAGCTTTCAGGCGGACAGATGCAGAGAGTTGCCATTGCCCGTGCACTTGTAAACGACCCCGATATTCTGCTTGCGGACGAGCCTACAGGTGCCCTTGATACAGAGACAAGTTTGCAGGTTATGGAGCTTCTCAAAGAGGTTGCAAGCGACCGTCTTGTAGTTATGGTTACACACAATCCTGAGCTTGCACAGGATTATGCCACACGAATTGTTAATATCCGTGACGGAAAGATAGTAGGAGACACCAATCCTTATGAGGTGGACGAGAATACCCTTGAAGCGCCAAAGCATAAGAATATGGGCAAGTCCTCCATGTCACTTTTTACTGCTCTGACTCTCAGTTTCAACAATCTGCTCACAAAGAAAGCAAGGACTATCCTTACCTCATTTGCGGGTTCAATCGGTATTATCGGTATAGCACTGATATTATCTCTCTCAAATGGTGTTAACAATTATATTGTTGACATACAGAAGAGCACCATGGCGTCCTACCCGATTTTGCTGGAAGCTAAAACTATGGACCTTTCTAGTTTTATGGAGATGGGCAGTTCTTCTGCCGCATCTATCGACGAGCTTTCTCACGACCGTAATGCGGTCTATTCTGACGGCAGAGCAATCGAGCTTGAATCAACCCTTACTACAAGCTTCACTGAGAATAACCTGACTGATTTCAAGAAACACCTTGATAATCCTGACAGCGAAATTCACAGCTATATCGGCGAGAACGGCATTGTATATTCCTATAATCCTTCCTTCAGTGCTTTTACCTATGACCCTGACGGAGTGCTGATTAATACAGACGGAAGCACACTCTACACATCTAAAGCAACTCAGATGATGAACACAGAGATGCAAATGTATGAGGAAATGGGCTTTTCATCTGATATGTTCGGTTCAAATAACTTTGACGAGCTTTTACCCGGACAGAACGGTGCTTCCATCAGTAATATAGTTTATGATAATTATGAATTGATTTACGGTGATTGGCCTAAGGAGTATAATCAGGTAATTCTTGTGCTCAATGAACGCAACGAGATTCCTTCAACAATTCTTTATCAGCTCGGTGTACTCCCTTCAGAAGATTACGAGGAGATAATGAAGAAGGTTGATAACGGAGAAGAGGTTAAACTTGATACAGAGAGTATCGGTTACGAGGATTTCTGTGATAAGTCCTATAAGTTAATTCCTGCTTGCGACTTCTATTCAGAAGGTGAAAACGGTATCTTTGAATATATAGGCAATGATAAGGACAAGACAGAAAAACTGATTGAAAATGCCCTTGAGCTTAAAATCACGGGCATCATCAGACCCCAGGCGGATGCAGATAACCAGACAATTTCAGCAAATATCGGTTACACCCGCGGTCTTACTGATTATCTCATTGATTATACAGAGAAAAGCCAAGTAGTGAAAGCGCAGAAAGACAGTATAGATATCAACGTTCTCAACGGCCTTAAGTTTGCGCCTGAGGATGATGCAGACAGAATCGAAGATGCAAAGGTGTACCTTGAAAACTTAGGCGTTTCTGACAAAGCAAAAATCTGTAGGGATATGCTCGGTATGATGTACACACAGAATCCTGCGGCTGCCACTCAGATGATGGCTATGGGCGAAACCGAGCTTGCAGCAATGATGGACAGCTATCTTGCAAATCCTGAGGATGATGTGCTTCTTTCAGTCTATGATAATTACATCTCCACAGGTGATTATGACGATAATATGAGTGCTTTCGGTGTTGTAAGTCTTGATGCACCTTCTTCAATCTCTCTTTACTGTGACAGTTTTGAGAACAAAGATAACATTTCTGCTTGTATAGACAAGTATAATGAAACAGCAAAAGAAGAAAATCAGATTATATACACCGACTATGTAGGGTTGCTGATGTCTTCAATTACCACAATAGTTAATGTGATTTCCTACGTTCTGATTGCTTTTGTTGGAGTTTCACTGGTGGTTTCCTCTATTATGATTGGAATTATAACCTACATCTCAGTATTGGAGAGAACCAAGGAAATCGGTATCCTCAGAGCAATTGGTGCGTCTAAGGCTAATATTGCTCAGGTTTTCTTATCAGAAACCTTCATTGTCGGACTTTGTTCAGGACTTATCGGTATCGGTTTAACGTTGCTTATGCTTATCCCGGGCAATGCAATTATTCACGCTGTAGCCGGTACAACTATTGTCAGCGCAGCACTACCTGTTGTAGCCGCAATTATTCTTGTTGTGCTCAGCGTTGTGCTTACAATATTTGCAGGACTTTTCCCGGCAATCAAAGCTGCAAGCAAAGACCCTGTTACAGCTTTGAGAACAGAATAAGATATAAAAAACGCAGGAACAATCAAATGTTCCTGCGTTTTGCTCAGTATTTGTCAGTTGAGAAGTGTTACCGGTTTTTCTCCGTATGTGTCGTTGAGAACCTTTCTCATAATAAAAGCAATTTCGGTGTTCTCAATTCTGTCTTCTGTCAGTATGTTGCCTGCCTGTGCACCTGCAGCAAAAAGTTTTACATCAGCACTTGTGTGTTCACCTTCGGATGTGAAGCAATCATTGTCTACATCCTCAGGCAAACCGCTTTCGGGGACGATAACACCGCCTGTTTCGTGGTCGGCTGTAACAAGTACCAAGGTGCCGGGATGTTCTTGTGCCCATCTTAAGGTATAATCAATGCATTTGTCAAATGCCTGCATTTCAATCATTGTGGATTCCATATCCTCTTTAGCTTCAAAAATATCAATGTGGCTTGCTTCAACCATAAGGAAGAAACCTTCATCACCTTCAAGAAGTTCCAGTGCTTTTGCGGTCATAGTCGTAAGGGAAGGGTTCACATTTGATGTCATATCAAAGTAGGAAAAAACACCAAGTGCCTTTTTGCCTTTTTCAAGAGTAGCGAGTTCTTCGCCTGTCTTTATGTATGTGTAACCTGCATCGTTGATTCTTGTCTGGTTCTTTGCAGAATCGGAGTATTCTCCGCCGCCGCCGAACATTACATCAACCTCAGCTTTAATCATTTGTTTGAAAATGTTGTTGAACAGGTCGCGGTAGTTTACATGTGCTACCATACCTGCTGGTGTAGCGTGGGGAATTATGTGAGTTGCTACAAGACCTGCTTTCATATCTCTTGCTTTTGCAAACTCGATTATAGTTTCAACAGGATTTTCGTCTTTGTCCATTCCGATATACTTGTTTAAGGTTTTTACACCGCAACTGATTGCTGTAGAAGATGCGGCACTGTCAGTAGTGCCTGAAAGGGAGTCGGTACCTACATAACAGCTGTAAGGCATATAGCTTGTAGCATAGGGAGAACCTTTTACGATTTCTGCATTATTAATAATGTTTTCACCCATGCCGTCACCAATCATAAGAATGATGTTCTTTACAGGTTCATCTTCTGCAAGTTTATATTCCTGGCATTGTACCCATTCCAGTACATCACTCTGACATTCTGTTGTGAGTTCTACAAATTCTGCAGAAGGTGCTGTAGGTTCCTCGGTTGTGGGTTCGGTGCTTTCGGTTTTACCTGTGCAAGCAAACAGTGAAATACAAAGTACAGTTGCAAGCAATAAAGCTGTTATCTTCTTATTCATAAATGCCTCCGTTTTTACCATGGTTTTATCTTGTTTCCTTTAACAAGGAATGGTTTTTGGGAAATTTCTGCCAAAGGTGTGTCACTTTTGCTGTCTGAGTAAAACTCATGTACCGCGGCAGTTCCGAAAATCTCTCTGTATCTTCTTACTTTTTCTTTGCCGTGACAGTTGATGCCGTCATATTTACCTGTATTTGTGTCAACCTGCGAGCATATAAGATACTTAATGCCGAGCTCTTTGCAAACAGGCTCAAGTACAAACTGGGGAGAAGCTGAGATAATTACATCATCATCACGTTGGTTCTCAAGGTAAAAATCTTTAATTTTGTGTTTGTTTTTTACCCAGAAATCAGAGATGTCTTTTTCATAATCAATGTATTTTACAAATTCAAAAATTCTTTCCTTGAACTGCGTTTTTGTGCACCTCTTAAGAATGTAGTGCTTCGCAAAACCTGCACAGATTGAAGGTATAAGCTTTAGAATAGCAGGATGTCTTTTGATACAGAACAGAAAAAAATCTGCGGTGCTGTCGTTTTTGTATATGGTTTTATCAAAATCGTAAACGTTCATTGTTTTCTCCTTGTATATTCTTTATCAATTATACCTTTTGATACATCTTATTTCAATAATAAAAAATATAAAATTTACATCTCGTTAACCTATCATTTTTTGTAATGATGTATTATAATGATACATAACAGGGAAGGAGGGCACTTATGTTTGGCTATGTCTGTATTAATAAAGCAGAAATGAAAATCAAAGATTATGAGGCATACAAAGGAGTATATTGCGGATTATGCAAGCAACTTGGCAGGGAGTATTCCTTTTTGTCTCGTTTTTTGCTGAATTATGATTGCACCTTCTTTTCGCTTTTTATCCTTGCCAATTCCGATGAATGTGTCGGCTTCAAAAAAGGCCGATGCAGATTTAACCCTCTCAAAGCTTGCAAATATTGTAACAACACTGATGGAGCGCTTTCAAAGGGTGCCGCTTTGCTTGTGTTGATGTCCTACTATAAATTACTGGATAATATACATGACGGCAGGTTTTTTGAAAAAATCGGTTGCTTTCTTATCAAACCCTTTTTCACATCTTGGATGAAAAAAGCTTGCATAAGGTATCCTGCTTATGCCATAGCATGTGAAAAAATGCACAGTGAGCAGATAAAGGCAGAAGAAGAAAATGCCTCAATTGATGAAGCAGCAGAGCCTACAGCAGTTTTGCTTAAAACTCTTTTTTCGCTGGAAAGCTACAACGATAAAATCCGTCCGGCATTTGAACAGTTCGGCTATCATCTCGGTAAGTGGATTTACCTTATGGATGCCGCCTGTGATATAGACAGCGATGTAAAACACAAATCTTTTAACCCCATATATAATAAACTGCAAAAAACACAGACCGAATCAGCCGAATTTGCTGATAATATTTTGTCACAGTCCTTTTATCTTTTGTCATCAGCTTACAGACTTATTGACAAAAAACGTTTTGAAGATATACTTGATAATATAGTTTTACTCGGGCTTACCAAAAAGCAGAAGGAATTACTGTTTTCGAAAGGAAAATACGAATGAATAAAAACCCTTACGCAGTATTGGGAGTAACTGAAAATGCCACTGATGAACAGATAAAAAGTGCATACAGGGAGCTTGCCAAGAAGTATCATCCCGATAATTATGATGATAGTCCTCTTCGTGATTTGGCTAATGAAAAGATGAAGGAAATCAACGAAGCTTACGATGAAATCCAACGTATGCGCAAAGAGGGCAGAAGCTATTCATCTTCTTCACCATACAATTCCGGATATAATACAAGTTCCTATTCTAACTCTTACACCCACACCAATTACCCCGATGTTCGTAATTTTATCAGAAGCGGCAGACTTGATGACGCTCAAACCATCTTAAACGGTGTTCCCGCAACTAAGAGAGACGCAGAATGGTATTACCTGCAGGGAATGATAAATTACAACAAAGGCTGGACTGACCAGGCGTACAGTTACTTCAAAACCGCTTGTGATATGGACCCTGCGAACACTGAATTTGCTCAGACCTTTAACAGAATCAATCAGCAGAGAGCCTATACCACTACTGAATATAACCGCACTCAGAGCACAGGCTGCGGTTGCTCAAGCTGCGATATCTGTACAGCCTTGTGTTGTGCCGATGCTTGTTGTGAATGTATGGGCAGAGATTTGTGCAGATGCTGTTGATGATATGAAAAATAGTATTAAAAAATCTTACAGACTTGCCTTGTGTGCGGTGATATCAGCACTTTCTTTTGTTATGCTTCTGCTCACAGGACTGATACCCATAGGCACTTATGCTTTTCCGTGTATTGCAGGAGCGTTGCTTGCTGTTATTGTTATTGAAGCAGGTTACACAAGGGCTATGCTCGTGTATGCGGTAGTTTCTGTTTTATCTTTTTTCTTTGTAACTGATAAGGAAGCTGCACTTTATTACACTGCATTCTTGGGGTTTTATCCTGTGCTTAAAGGATTGGTTGAGCGTATCAAATCAAAACTACTGCAATATTTAATAAAGTTTTCAGCTTTTAACTCTTGTGTAACAGTTGCGTTTTTTGTAAGCATCTATGTTTTGCTTGTTCCAAAAGAAAGCTTTGAACTGTTTTCTGTGTATCTTCCTTGGGTGTTTCTTCTTTTAGGAAACGCGGTTTTCTTTTTTTATGATATCTGTCTTACAAGATTGATTACAGAATATGTAAATAAATGGAGAAATAAGTTGAAATTCAAATAAATTTCACAAAAAAATCAAATATTAAATTGAACACGCCGTTTATATATGGTACAATACATATATATGGCGTGTTTATTTTTGTTTTTTCTCAGAGGTGATTGCCGTGAAACTATTTTTTAGAAAATTCTTATCATACATATTATTATTTTCAACTGTGGCAGGTCTTGTTTCTGTCGGCAGTTTAGCTGTTTTTGCACTTACTGCTCATGTTGTAACAACAGATGCTGTCAGACTTCGTTCTTATGCCGGATTTGATGATAACAATATAATCACTGTTCTTGATGTTGATGAAACCCTTACTCTCCTTGAGGATAGTGATAACGGTTGGGCGCACGTCAGCCGTGAGGACGGAACAAAGGGCTATTGCTCTGTAGATTATCTTGATGTTCCTAACGGCTCTTGTGTTGAGATAACAGGAAGTACAACCGATATTGTCAATTTCCGTGAAGGTGCTTCCACAGACTATACTTCAATGGGACTGCTTGACACAGGGACAGAATTTACTGTTGTGGACAATAGCAACGAGATGTGGGTTAAAGCAAAGGTTGGCGATGATACAGGCTATATCTATCGTGCTTATACAGAGCTCTACATTGAAATTACACAGAATTCAAACACCCCTTCCGATTTGCCTGATACACCCAATTGGTTTGAATCTTCTGATTTGTCAGAATTTTTAGGCGAAGACGTACCTAAGGATAAAGCACCTCTTGTTACAGAAATCGCCCTTTCAGAGCAAAGCGTAACCCTTGAACAAGGAAGCAAACACTCCCTTGCTGTTTACATTACAGGCGGCGAGTCTGTTCAGGGCGCTGTAGAGTTTGCGTCATCCGATAAAAACATCGCAACTGTTTCACAAAGCGGTATAATTAAAGCTGTTGGAGTAGGCAGTGCTACTATAACAGTAAAGATGAAGGAAACTGATATTTCAGCTGTGTGCGAGGTTGAGGTCACAGAATCCGATACTTTGCCTGAAGAGGATACCATCTCTATTTCCGATACAGAGATTTCTGTTTTTAAGGGCAATCACTATAAGCTTTCATCAAACCTTCCGGTTAAGTGGAAGAGTTCTGATACAAATGTAGTTACGGTAAGCAACGGTTTTGTTACAGCAAAAGCAACCGGTTCGGCTGTTATTACTGCTTATACAGATACACAAAGCATAAATTGCGTTGTAACTGTTAAAAGTGCTTCGTCAGCGATTTCTGTTTATAAAAACTCAATTTCCATAACAGCAGGCAAGACCTATTATAACGGTGCAACATCAAATTATGTTGTGAATTGGTCAAGTTCAGACACCTCTGTTGCAAAAGTTCAGAACGGTTTTATTACAGCTGTATCAGAGGGTATGGCAATTATTACTGCAAAAAATTCAGACGGAGTGAAAACCTGCCTTGTGACTGTAAAACCCGCTGAACCTGTTCGTTTTGCATATTCTGTTCCCAATACTGCCGCCAAGAACGAAAAAGTTACTCTTTATGCTGTAACAGATAAAACACGTACTGCTGTAAAATTTGAAGTCAATACAGGCAATGGCACAAAAACGGTTGAAGCAACAAATAAGGTTTCAGACGGCAACACTCTTGTATGGTCAGCAACAACCTCAATTTCATCAAGCGGTACATATAAGGCAGTAGCTTATTCTAAGCAGAATGGTGATTGGCAGACCTGTAATTCTGATGATGCAAAAACAACGATATTCATCAGAGAAACTGAAAGCCTCACAACAGAAACATTAGAAAAACGCCGTCCTTCTGATGGAATTGTGACTCTTATTTCTGAGTTTGAGGGTTATAGTGCAAGTGTTTATTTTGACTCTATAGCAAGCGGTGTTGCCACTCTTGGATACGGCAAGGTTGTGTATTTAGGCGACAGCTTCTACAATGATATGACTAAAAAAGAAGCCTACGCTTATCTTGTTCAGACTGTCAACGAGGGCGGTTTTACATCTGCAGTTAATAATTATCTGGATGAATATAATATAAAACGCAATCAGCATCAGTTCGATTCCCTTGTTTCCTTTGCATATAACTTAGGCTCCAATATCTTTTATGGTGACAGCGATTTCAAAAAGATTTTCCTTGCTACCAACATAAAGGAAGAAACATCGGTATCTGACAAAGAAGCCTACGTCAGCGGTTCTGATGTCAATATGCGTAAAGGTCCCAGTACCTCTGATGATATTCTTGATACGCTGTCTTACGGTACCGTTCTGATACTTGTAGAAACAGAAGAAGCAGATGGTTGGTATCATGTGAAACTTCAGGATGGCACAGAAGGTTATATTTATGCTTCCTATGTTACCAAGGGCAGATTGAGCAAAGCAAATGATTATTCACTCGGCAGAGTAGATAAAGCAAAGTTTACAAAACTGCTTCTGCAGTATCATCATGCAGGAAGTACCTGCGTATGGGGACTTCTGTACAGACGTGTTGATGAATTGGACGTGTTCTACTACGGGGAATATACACGTAATGGTTCTGACAATGTATATAACTACAAGTTCACTTGTGCGGTTAATTCGTCAACCACATTGTAAGCATTGAAATATATTAGGAGGATAATATGAAAATAGGATTTATAGGTGCAGGCAATATGGCAACTGCAATTATCGGCGGACTGCTGGGAGCAGGCACAAATTCCGCTGATATTCACGTGTTTGATATGGATAAGGAAAAACTTTCTTTATTTGCCAAAAAAGGACTTACTGTCGAAAAAAACAGTTCCGATGTTACCGGTAACTGTGATGTCGTTGTTCTTGCCGTAAAGCCTCAGAATTACAGAGAAGTGCTTTCTGAGATTGCTCCTGCAGCAACAGAAAACAAAACCTTTGTTTCCATTGCCGCAGGTATTACCATTGATTTTGTACGTACTGTACTTGAAATCAACTGCCCTGTTGTAAGAGTTATGCCAAATACACCTCTGCTTGTAGGCAAGGGTGCAACAGCCATCTGCTTTTCAGAAAATGTAAGTGATGAGGCAAAGGCACTCACTTCTTCCATGTTTTCTCAAAGCGGAGCTTTAGAGGAGTTTGCTGAGGATAAAATGGACGCAATTATTTCTGTAAACGGCTCCTCTCCTGCGTATTTCTATCTTTTTGCCAAGGCAATGGCAGATTATGCCGAGAGTGTGGGTGTTGACCGCGAAAAGGCGATGAACCTTATCTGTGCGGCTATGGAGGGCAGTGCAGAGATGCTCCGTTCTTCCGGCGACGACCCCGATACCTTAATAAAAAAAGTAAGCTCCAAGGGCGGTACCACCATTGAAGCTCTGAATGAATTTTATTCTCATGGGCTTGAGGATGCTGTGAAGGATGCAATGTCTGCCTGCACAAAGCGTGCAGCAGAGCTTTGTGCAGAAGCATAAATTCAAAACTTTTCTCATAAGTTTTAATGAATACGGACAACCGTTAATTGGAGGAACTTATGAGAGGAATTGTATTTACGTTACCAAGAAGAGTCAGAAAGCAAAGAACACACAGCAGACGAAATTTTACCGAAATGACTGCGGTTTTAAGACGTTACGGTACATCTTTCTTTTTTACCTTTGTGTATGCATGCGGTTTGCTTATGGGGTCCTTGTATGCCAGAAGTGCCGACGATTCTCTTCTTGATAGCTTAAATTTTCTTTTTACAACAAACCTGAATGTAAGAATGGGCCAGCCTTTTTTTACAACCTTTGCAACGAGCTTTAGTTCGAATTTTATTTTCCTTGCCTTTGTGTTCTTGTGCGGACTTGCACCTTGGGGAATGTCCCTTGCCTTTTTGTCTCCTGCGTTCAAAGGCTTCGGAGTAGGACTTTCGGCGGGGTATCTGTTTATTACATACGGCTTCAAAGGCGTAGGGTTTTATCTGCTTGTGATTCTCACAGGTGCTTTTCTTTCTTCTTTTGCTCTTTTACTTGAGTGTATACAGGCGCATTATCTTTCTTGTAAGATTGCCCGCTCAGTGTTTGCAACAGGGGAGAATGTCCAGCCTGTGTCTGCTTATGTGCGCAGCTTTCTTCTGCGCAGTCTGTATATGCTTATGCTGACAGCGGTGGCGTCATTGGCAGATATGTTGCTGTGGACGGCTTTTTCAGGTCTGTTTTTCTAAAAGTACAAAGAATAGGATGTTTTTTATGAATCAGGAAAGAAAAAAACTGGGGTTTGAACTGCTTATTAACAATCTCTGGTCAAATCTTCTGTATATGATGCTGATAAATCTGATTTTTGCAGTGCCGCTCTTTTGTTCAATCGCAATTGCTTATTTGATTTGCCTTTATCTTCTGCCTGTAGTTCCTGTGACGTTGCCTTTGTCCCTTGTGCTTGCAAGCCCTTTTTATGCTGGCGTGGTGGCATTGTCCCGTGAGTATTCTCAGGGAATAAGACCTGAGGGGATTTTCAAAAAATATATTGCTGAGGTCAAGGAAAACGGCCTGAAGTTTTTGCTTAATGGTTTTTTTCTTTATGTAGCATATCTGATTTGCTATTTCAGTGTCAGTGTTTATGCTTCACTTACTTCCCTCGGTTGGTTCTTTTATATTTTTCTTTTCGTTGCTATTGTTATCTGCGTTTTCTTTTTGTTTATGTTTTACGCGGTGCCTCTGATGACAGTTTCTTTTGATTTGAAACTTAAAGATGTTTATAAAAACAGTGCTTTAATGACATTCGGTGAAGCTAAACAGAATTTTTTTGCGGCCATCGGCACTGCCGCATACCTTTGTGTTGTGCTGACACCTATAATGATTATTTCCTATATGGCAAGCCTTTTGCCTGCAGATACAATTAAAATTCTTCTTATAGCTTACGGTGCTTTTGCTCTGGCTGTGCTTATACCTGCACCCTGTGCTATGATTATCAGTAATTATCTTTATCCCAATATGCGTTCCGTTATAGCCGGAGAGGATATTTCAAAGGATAATGAGACTGCTCCTGCGCCTGATATCCGTCCGAGAGGCGAGGTTTATGAGGAAGCCCCTCAAAAATCAGAGGTTAACCTTGATGAACTTCGCAAAGGTGACGGGGAAGAATACATCTTCTATCAGGGCAAAATGATTAAAAGAAAAACATTGATTGAAAAATTGGAGGAAGCAAACAATGAATAATATAAAGAAAGCTTTTGCTTTGGTACTTGCATTGATGGTATTTTGCTGTGTGTTCACAGCTTGCAAGCCTGATAATATTGATACCACTCAGCCTTCTGAAAATGTTACCGAGCAACCTACAACAACCGCTGAGCCTGTGACAACACAGGGTGAAGTTGCATCAATAAAACTTCTCAGTTCCTACGCTCCTGTCAGAGCCTTTGACTCTGACGGAAACGAAGTCAGCGTTCAGTTTGTTTACGGTTCAAGTTATCGCGATTACGGCGGTTCTCTTTGCTTTAAGGAAGACGGCACCTTTACAACCTTTATCGGTGCTTTCGGCAATGTTAACAACGAAAGCGGAAAATACAGAATTGTTTCCGATACAGAGATTGAGATGGTCTACAACAATGATACTATAGAAACTGCTGTTGTTTTGTCAGTTGATACTGAGGGCAATGTTGCAGAGCTCAGAATGCCGCACAGAAATTTCGATGTGGTTTTCGCACAGGAGTAAGCTTTAAGCTACACTGCCTCTCTGCTGTCTACAAACCAACGGTTATCCTCTAAAAAAAGATACCGCTTCTGACCTGCAATTCTGCAGGAATACCGAATCCCTGCGCCGCCTGCTTTCATAGAGGCGGCGTATCTTATATCCAGAACCTTGTCAATTTCAAAACTTCTGCCGTCCTTCCAATGAATAGCTATGGGCAGAAGATTTCCGTCACAGTCAAACCGTGCGGTTACAGATACATATTGTTTCATACTAAAAATCCCTTCTGCCGTCAACGAAAGACGGCTTTTTATTTACGAAAAATATCCCACAGGGTGAACGATGTTTTCTTCTTTGGGTGAAAACCCGGACAGCACCTTGTCCGAAAGCATATTTGCAGGACGCACGCAAAAGCTTCCGAAACGTTTTTTCAGCACGTCCACGGATTTGTCAAGCTCAAGGAGCCGTTCTCGTTTGTGCTCATCTGTAAACAGACTTGTTTGTTCGGAATATGTGTCAGGTACAAAATCCGAAAGGGTAACACCGATACTGCGCACAGGTTTTGAAAAACTGTAATTTTCTCTGAGAAGCTTCATTGCTACAGCCATAACCTCTTGGTTTATATTTGTGCTTCGGCTTAATTTCTCTTGCCTGCTTATAATGAACAAATCCTTATCACGGATGTTTATGCATATGGTTTTTGCGCAGAGGTGTTGTTCTCTCGCTCTGCGGCAAACACTGTCACAAAGCACCCCCAACACGATTTTAGCATCCTCTGTGTTTTTCATATCTCTGGAGGGAGTAGTGGAGTTGCCTATGGATTTGGGTATTCGCTCAAATCCCAAAGGCTTCACAGGAGAGCTGTCGTAACCCTTTGCAAAGGTATATATGGTATCTCCGAACTTCCCTAAGTGTGAGTGCAGGAGTTCTTTGGGAGTGGTTGCAATATCTCCGATAGTATATATACCCAGATTGCGAAGGGATTTTTTTGTAGCTCTGCCTACGCCTAAAAGACATTCTGCAGGCAGGGGATAGACAATCTCTTTGTAATTCTGCGGAGTAATAACCGTTACAGCATCAGGCTTTTTGTAGTCGCTTCCAAGCTTTGCAAAGATTTTATTAAAGCTTACACCGATGCTGACGGTTATCCCCAGCTCGTATTTTACTCTTTTGCGTATTTCTTCTGCTATACGGTATCCATCCTCAAAGTTATCCACGTTTGCACTGATATCAATCCAGGATTCATCCAGTCCGAAGGGTTCAATCATATCGGAATAGTCTGCATATATCCTGCCTGCCATTTTAGAAAACCTCAGGTATCTGTCATAATGTGCCTTTGCAACCACCAATTCGGGACATTTCTGTTTTGCCTGCCAGATTGCTTCGCCTGTCTGCACCTTGTATTTTTTTGCTATTTCGTTTTTAGCCAGTATAATTCCGTGGCGTGCCTCTGCATCTCCGCACACAGCCACAGGTTTTTGCCGTATATCCGGATTGTAAAGACATTCGACGCTTGCAAAGAAGCCGTTGCAGTCACTATGCAATATAACTCTCATAATATTTCATCCTATCTATACAACTGTAAACGCAAACAGAACAGATGTTCTCATATAGATATTATAGAACACCTGTTCGAAAATGTCAATATTAATAATTGGCAGTATGAGAATTTTTACAAAAAAAGAAAACTCCGAATACCTTACTCGGATACTCGGAGTTTCTGTGTGTTTCATAGAAATATAAGTTTTAGTCAACGCCCAGAAGAGCCTTTGCAGACACTTCCAGTCTGTCCATAATAGCCAGAGCGTCTGCTTTATCCTTGCCAACAGAGGTAAGGTAAAGCTTAATCTTAGGCTCTGTTCCGCTGGGGCGTACAATAGCTGCGTTGCCGCCCTCAAGGGAGTAGGAGAGTACATTTGATTTGGGCAGGTCAATTGTTTCTGTGTTACCTGTGAGTAGGTCTGTGTCTGTGCTTAAAAGGTAGTCGCAGATGCCTTCAACCTTGAAGTTTGCAATGTCCTTGGGAGCGTCAGCACGGAGAGCATCCATAAGCTCTGCCATTTTTTGCATACCCTCAGCACCCTCAAAGTAGAAGTTAAGAGTTTTGTTGTAGTAGTAGCCGTACTCGTGATAAAGTTCGTCGATTACCTGAGAAAGAGTTTTTCCCTGTTTCTTGTAGTAAGCGGCCATCTCAGCAATCAGCATAGAAGCTACAACAGCATCTTTGTCACGTACATAAGTACCTGCAAGGTAGCCGTAGCTTTCTTCAAAGCCGAAGAGGTATCTGTCGGTTTCGCCTTTTTGCTCAAGACCGAGGATAACCTCACCGATATACTTGAAGCCTGTGAGTACATCTACCATAGAACAGCCGTATTTTTTGCAGATACGCTTTATAAGAATAGTGGAAACAATAGTTTTAACGATAATGGGGTTCTGAGGCAATGTGCCGTTTTCTTTTCTGCACTTGAGAATATAGTCAGTAAGCATAATGCCTGTTTCGTTACCTGTAATCAGGCGGTAGCTTCCGTCTTCGTCAGGTACCGCAATACCTACTCTGTCGGCATCGGGGTCTGTAGCCAGAAGCAGGTCAGGCTTAAGCTCATTGCACATCTTAAGTCCAAGCTCCAGAGCTTCTTCAATCTCGGGGTTGGGGAAGGGACATGTTGTGAAGTTTCCGTCGGGAAGCTCCTGCTCGGGAACTACAGTAACATTCTCAACACCGATTTCAGAAAGTACACGGCGGACAAGTTTGTTACCTGTGCCGTTAAGAGGAGTGTATACAACAGAAAGGTCAGAGCCTTTGCAGATGCCGGGGTTAACCTGCTGTTTCTTAACTTCTGCCAGGTACTCTGTGTAAACACTATCGTCAACATATTCAACAATACCGCTTTCTACGGCTTCTGTAAGGTCACAAAGCTTAGCGCCTGTGAACATATCGAGACTGCATATTTCGTCATAAACAATGCCTGCGGATACATCTGTCATCTGACAGCCGTCCTCACCGTAAGCCTTATAGCCGTTGTACGCTGCGGGGTTGTGGCTTGCAGTAACCATAATACCTGCCTGACATCCGAAGTGACGCACAAGGTAGCTGAGAACAGGTGTGGGCTGAAGTTCTTTGGTGATGTAAACCTTGATACCGTTTGCAGCAAGCACACGTGCAGCTTCAATCATAAACACATCAGCGTTGATTCTGCTGTCATGAGAAATAGCCACAGCACCGCCGCCGAATTTCTTGTTAACGTAGTTAGCAAGACCTTGAGTTGCCTGACGTACAACGTAGATATTCATTCTGTTTGTGCCTGCGCCCAAAGTACCGCGAAGACCTGCTGTGCCGAACTCAAGCTGTCTGTAGAAACGGTCGTGTATTTCTTTGTCGTTACCCTCAATCGCTTTAAGCTCCTCAACAAGAGCAGGGTCGTCAGTAGCGTTTAGAAGCCACTGCTTGTAATTTTCCAAATAATTCATAATATAATCCCCATTTATAAAAATTGTAAAGTATATCCAAGATAATAATTATTAACATTTTATCATTAGTCTTTGAAAAATTCAATAGAAAATGGTAATTAGGATAAAATATGCCAAAGCACTCAGAAAGTATTCACATATACTTCAAATAAAATATGTTGATTTATTCAAAAAAACATAGTAATATAATAGGAGTTTATTTATGGAGGTATAATAATGAGTATAAATAACGAAGATATCTTCACAGGTGAGGCTGTTTCTGAGGAAACAACTACTGCAGAAGAAACAACCGAAGTTGTATCAGAGGATGTGGTAACAGACGATACTGTTTCTACCCTTGATGTAGCTCAGCAGGACATTGAAGATGAAATGATACGTTACGGTGTTGTTCCTAATGATGAAGAAGTTATTGAAGAAGATGAAGCAGGCACATCGTCTGTAAAGAAGCCCTTTGTTCAGAAACCCATCATCATTGCAACAGTAGCTTTTCTGATTACAGCTATTCTTGTAAGCTCAGTTGTGCTTGTTTACAACGCTTTCTTTAAGCCCGGTATAAACGGTGCTTACGTGCTTGCAGAAGCTCCCGATTCGGGCACATACTTTGTGTTTGATAAAGACGGCAACGTTTCAATGAACGGCGGCGGTATCCGTTACTTCGGAACCTACGAAATGGAAAAGATTGATGGCGTTGATGTGATTAAATCAGATTTCTATTTTATCGCTTCTTACGGCGGTCAGGCTACGGTTACGTATTCCGATAATAAGCAGGTTATGACAATGACCTTTGCCGCAGGTGCTCTTGAGTTTATAAAAACAAAGCTTCCTGAGCATGAAATTGAGCCTGAGAATATTACTCACGCATCTGCAGATGAGCTTGGTATTACAGAGCTTAATGTTGTTGATGGTATTGTAGGTACATGGAAGGAGGAAATGTACGGCACATATACCTTTAATGCAGACGGCACAGGTTCTTATCTTTCTGACTATACCTTCAGCGAGTATATGGGTTACGGCTTAGGTATGGAATATAAGTTCAAGTACACAGTTTATGAGGACGAAATTCTCATTACTCTTGATTACTACGGCGGACAGAAAGAAGACGGCTTATTCCACTACTATCTTGACAAGGGAAACCTTGTTCTTGACGGAGTAGGTTACGCAAAGGTAGAAAAGTAAATAATACGATAATAAACATATAAAGGCGGCAGTTCAAAAACTGTCGCCTTTTTGTGTGTCAGTACATTTTTGACAGAAGCAGCAAATCCTTGGTGCAGAGTTTTCCGTCCTTATTTATGTCTGCTGAAAGCTCTTGCGTTTTATTGAGAATTTTCTCTCCCGTAAGGTGTTTCATAAGAAGCTTCAAATCCCTTGAGTTTATATTGCCTTCTCCCGTAAGCTCTCCGTATATTATAACGGTGTAGGTTTTGCCGTCAAAGCTTGCTTTCATTCCTGTGCCAAGCTTGCCTTGAGAAAGTACAGCTGAGTTAGTTTTATATACAGTCAAATCCTCATTGCTTATGCCAAGACCTTGGTAAAGCTTAGCAACAGTTGTGCCTTGTTCGATGAATAAGTATGAGTTTTTAATAACAATACTGCAATTATTATCTGTAGAAGGGAGAGTGATTTCAGCAGGTGCGGTTTCCGGTTCCACGGGAATCAGATCCCCCTTATTATAAGTAAACAAATTGCCGATACGGTCTTCAATAACTGAACTGCCTTTATAAATACAGGGAGTTGCGGGTGTTATGGAAGAAACCTTTACAGTCTGAGTGCTATCAATCAGAAAGATTCCTTTGGTTGTAATGGCGGTAACATTTTCACCGTCAAGGCATAAAAGCTGTTCAACTGTAGCATTAAGGCTGAAGGATTCGAATTTGTCGCTCATATAGCGGTTGACTGTGTTGTTGTTATATCTGTCAACAAGGTACAGGTTATTGCTGCTGTCAACAGCAAATCTGTTTTCATCAACTGTAACAGGCAGGTCAGTAAGAAAATAAGCAAGATTTGAGTTTGTTGTATCAAAGGAGTAATAGGCGGCATTGTGTGTGCCTTGGTTTTCTGTATAGCTCAGAATGTAAATTACGCCATTGCTTACAGAGCAGGACAGCACAGGTTCGTTCACAGGTAGGAGTGTAAAAAAGCCTTTAGAATCTATAACAATACCGTCATCTGAGGCAGTAACGGAGTAGGTAATGTCAGAATGAAAATCAGTGATGCTAAAGTTCTTTTCAGAAACTTCTGCAAAAACTCCTGTAGGGCAAATTACACTCAGTAATAAGATAATACATATAAGAAAGACTGCTTTGAGTTTTTTCATTCTATTCCTTCCTTTCGCAAGTTGATATAAGTATAACTTGCGAAAGGGAACAAGGGTGTGATTTGAGAAGTATATTCACATAAAAAGACAAAATAAAAAGGTACTGTGCAAAACAGTACCTTTAGCATCAAAATTAAATATTACTCGGTCATTTCCCAGTTGTGCCAAACGTTCTGAATATCATCGTTATCCTCGAACATATCCAGCATCTTCTGGAGTTTTTCCTGAATATCTTTATCCTCAACCTTAACATAAGTGTTGGGAACCATTGCAACCTCTGCAGTTACGAATGTATAGCCCTTTGCGGAAAGGTCATCACGAACAGCACCCATATCGGAAGCCTCTGTATAAACTGTGAATACGTCTTCGTCAGCCTCGAAGTCTGCAGCGCCTGCCTCAAGAGCGTGCTCCATAACGGTATCTTCGTCAGCTTCCAAGTCTTCACGGTCGATTACGATAACGCCCTTCTGCTCAAACATAAAGCTAACACAGCCGGGAGTTCCCATGTTGCCGCCGAATTTATCGAAGTAGTGACGAACATCGCCTGCAGTACGGTTTCGGTTATCTGTAAGAGCCTCAACGATAACAGCAACACCTGATGCACCGTAGCCTTCGTAGGTAACGGATTCGTAGTTGGTAGAGTCGCCTTCACCTGCAGCCTTTTTGATGATTCTGTCGATGTTGTCGTTGGGAACGTTGTTGGCCTTTGCTTTTGCAATGCAATCACGGAGCTTAGAGTTAACAGAAGGGTCAGCACTGCCGCCTTCCTTAACTGCTACGATAAGTTCTCTGCCGATTTTGGTGAAAATCTTAGCACGGGCAGCATCGTTCTTGCCTTTTTTCTGCTTGATGGTACTCCATTTATTATGTCCTGACATAAAAATTCATCCCTTTTTGTAAATTATCACAGAGATTATAGCACATATATACAGCTTTTGCAAATTATTTTAATGGTTACAATTTGGTTACAAAACTATTGTATATATAAATACATAATGATATAATAATATGAACGTTTATCAAAGGCATAAAGCAAAGGATAAACGCCATCAAATCCAATATATTTTACGGAAAGGATGAGTGTTATGATTAAATCTATGACAGGTTACGGCAGAGGAGAAGCTACCCTTAACGGAAAAGAAATCACAGTTGAGCTCAAGAGCGTTAACCACAAGTATTTTGAGTTTTCCTGCCGTACCTCCAGAGGCTATGCTTTTCTTGAGGAGAAGCTCAAGTCCTATGTAGGCTCCCGTGTATCCAGAGGTAAGGTGGATATGTATGTTTCTGTTGTTTCCACAGGCGAAACTGAGGACTGCACAGTAAACGTAAACCATGCCCTTGCTTCAGGTTACTTTAAGGCTCTTACTGAAATTTCAGAAAACTATAATGTACAGAGTGACATTACAGCAACAACAATCGCTCGTTTTCCCGATGTTCTCACGGTGCACAAGGCTCCCGAAAACGAAGAACAGGTGCTTGAAGACGTGCTCTCAGTTGCAAAGGAAGCTGTGGACAAATTTATTGCAATGCGTGAACTTGAGGGTGAAAGACTTTACTCAGACGTAATGTCAAGGGCAAAGACTATCCTTGATATCGTTGCAATTATTGAGGAGCGTTCTCCTGTGATTGTGGAAGAGTACGAAAAACGTCTCTGTGCACGAATTGAAGAGCTTGTAGGTAACGATACCTTTGACCGTCAGCGTGTGCTTACCGAGGTTGCAATCTTTGCAGACAAGGTAGCAGTTGCAGAGGAAACAGTCAGGTTGCGCAGTCACTTTGACCAACTTGATTCCATTATGGGGGCATCAGGTGCAATCGGCAGAAAGCTTGATTTCCTTGTTCAGGAAATGAACCGTGAAGCAAACACCATCGGTTCCAAGGTGCAGGATGCAACTTTAGCTCATCAGGTGGTTAATATCAAGTCCGAAATCGAAAAAATCCGTGAGCAGATTCAGAATATAGAGTGAGGAATTATAAATGAAACTGATAAATATCGGCTTTGGCAATGTGGTTGCGGCAGGCAGACTTGTAACTGTTGTCAGTCCTGATTCCGCACCTATCAAGCGAATTATTCAGGATGCAAAGCAAAAAGGCAATCTTGTGGACGCTACATACGGCAGAAGATGCAAGGCGGTTCTCTTCACTGACAGCGACCACATAATCCTCTCTGCTATTTCTCCCGAAACTATTGCCAACAGAATCGAAGAGGGTAATGAAAAATGAGTGAAAACGCAATTAAAAGAGGTAAACTAATTGTTTATTCAGGTTGTTCCGGTGTAGGCAAAGGTACAATAATGCCTTACATTCTCAAGGAATTTCCGGATATTCAATTTTCAGTGTCGGCAACTACACGTGCTCCCAGACAAGGCGAAGAACACGGAGTTTCATATTTTTTTGTCAGCCGCGATGAATTTGAAAATATGATTTCAGAGGACGGTTTTCTGGAGTACGCGCAGTTTTGTGATAACTATTACGGAACTCCCCGAAAAGCCGTTGAAGATACCCTATCCAGAGGTATAAACGTTATTCTTGAAATCGAAATTCAGGGCGGTACAAACGTTATCAATAAAGTTCCTGATTGTGTAAGTATATTTATTCTTCCTCCGAGTGTTGATGAGCTTGAAAGAAGGCTTAGAAAAAGAGGCACAGAGGATGAAGAAACTATACGCAAGCGTGTTGCTCAGGCATCCGAGGAACTGAAAAGAGCATCAATATATAAATACAAAGTTGTGAACGATAAGCTTGAAACTGCAGTCAGCGAGGTTCTTGCTATTCTTCGCAAAGAGCTTGCAGAATAATACACAGGCAGGCATACAAACTATCATTGTTATAAAGCATAAGCTTTACATAAAATTATTTTACAGGAGTGAACATAAAATGATTAGAGCATCAATCGACGATATGTTAAGCGGTAAGGAGAGCCGTTACGCACTGGTTATCGGTGTGGCAAAAAGAGCAAGAGAAATTGCACAAGGTTTTGAGGATGAAGGCATAGTTTCTGCTGAGAAGCCTGTACTTCTTGCTATTGAGGAGTTCAAGAGCCACAAGTTCAATATCTTAGAGCCTCAGGATGAAGAGTGATAACACTCTGATTGCAGGCGTTGCAGTCGAGGGTACGGTTTATCACTTTGATAAAATCTTTGACTATGCAGTAAAAGCACAGGACAGTTCTGCCGTAAAGCCGGGTTGCAGGGTTAATGTCCCTTTTGCAAAGGGTAACCGTAGCCGTCAGGGTATGGTTATGTATGTTAAGGAAGGGAATAACACAGGACTTAAATACATATCCTCTTTGTTGGATACAGAACCTGTACTCTCTAAAGAAATGCTCAGTCTTGCAGATTATATGCACAGACATTATTACTGCACTCTTTTTGAGGCGGTAAAAGCAATGCTTCCCGCAGGACTTTTCTTTAATATCACAACGGTTTATTCTGCAGTTTCATCAGCTGATGCCTCTTTGCTGTCTGATGAAGATGCTCGTATTTACGAGTGTCTTTTGAAGGCAAAAGAGCCTGTCAGAAGAGAACAACTTATGCGTTCATTTGGACTGAATGATTTTGCACCTTTTGAGCGACTTGTAAAAAAAGGCTTTTTTGTTAAATCCGATGATGCCTACCGACGTGTAGGGGATAAGTCTGTGAAAATGCTTCGTCTTTGTGAAAATACGCAGGAGTTTTCCTGTAATCTCACAGAAAAACAACAGGCAGTTTGTGAGCTTATCCGCGATGCAGGAGAGGTATCTGTAAAAGAAGTGTGCTATTTTACAGGTGTTACACAGGCGGTTGTGGATGCGGTGGTCAGAAAAGGTATTGCAGAGTACTTTGATGCAGAAGTGTTTCGTATTCCCGAAACCGCTCAGTATACAAAACGGGAGTTTCCTGTTTTGTCCGAAGAACAGCAAAAAGCATTTGACGGATTGTGTGAAAAGCACAGAGAAAACAAGCCTTCTGTATCCTTGTTGTACGGAGTTACAGGTTCTGGCAAAACCTCTGTGTTTCTCAGTCTTATCAAGAAGGTTGTTGACGACGGCAAGGGCGTTATAGTAATGGTGCCCGAAATTGCCCTGACACCTCAGCTTGTAAATCAATTCAAGGGACTTTTCGGCGAGGATGTTGCAATATTCCACAGCGGTCTTTCTTTGGGCGAACGTCTTGACGAGTTCAAGCGTGTTCAGAAGGGACTGGCTAAAATTGCAGTCGGAACCCGAAGTGCGGTGTTTGCACCTTTTGAAAATCTTGGACTGATTATTATGGACGAGGAGCAGGAGCATACCTATAAATCAGAGAACAAACCTCGTTTCCATGCCCGGGACATTGCAAAATTCCGTTGTAATCACAATAATTGCATGCTGTTGCTTTCTTCAGCTACTCCCGATGTGGAGAGTTATTACTATGCAAATTCAGGTAGATATTCACTTTTTACTTTGAAAAACCGCTTTGGAAGTGCCGAACTTCCAAAGGTTCTCACAGTTGATATGAATGAAGAAGCCGCTGCAGGTAACACTACCGGCATATCTTCAGTGCTTTTGCAGGCTATTGAGGATAATCTGAACAACGGTAAGCAATCAATCCTTCTGCTTAATCGCAGAGGATACAATACATTTGCGGTTTGTCGCAGTTGCAAGGAAGCGCTTGCGTGCCCGAACTGCTCAATATCTTTAACCTATCATCAGGCGAACCACAGACTTATGTGTCATTATTGCGGATATTCCCAGACTATATCCGAGGAGTGCCCCAATTGTCACGAAAAGCACATTCAGTTCTGCGGTACAGGTACTCAGCGTGCAGAGGAGACTTTAGCTCAGATGTTTCCTGAAGCAAGGATACTCAGGATGGATGCAGATGCAGTGATGCATAAGAATGCACACGAAAAGCTTCTGTCATCTTTTGCGAGAGGAGAATACGACATTCTTGTAGGTACGCAGATGGTAGCAAAAGGACTGGACTTCCCGAATGTTACTTTGGTTGGTGTGCTTTCAGCGGACCAGATGCTTTACAGTGATGATTACCGAAGCTTCGAGCGTGCCTTTTCTATGCTCACTCAGGTAGTTGGCAGAAGCGGCAGAGGCGAGGTAAGTGGCAGGGCAATAATCCAGACCTATACACCCGAAAATCCCATAATTGAATTATCGTCAAAGCAGAGCTATGATGAGTTTTATAACGATGAAATCGAAATCCGCAGGGCAATGATGTATCCGCCTTTTGCAGATTTGTTGCTTGTAGGATTTTTGGGAGAGAATAAAGCAAAGACAATAACCTGTTCGAATGCCTTTATTACTAGGCTCAAAGAGCTTTGCAAAGATGAATTTTCGGATGTTCCCATCCGAGCACTCGGTCCTTCGCCTGCTCTTGTTTCAAAGGTTAACAATAAATACAGATATAAAATCATAATAAAAAGCCGAAACTGTCCGAGACTTAGAGAGCTTATGTCTGAGCTTCTGCGTGAGTTTGGCAAGGATAAGGCTTTTCAGGATGTCACGGTGTATGTAGATTTGAAACCTCTGAATTTCTGATAAAACACCTGACAGGAGGTAATGAATATGGCAATAAGAAATGTTGTTAAGGAAGGCGACGAAGTACTGCGTAAGCAGGCTCGTCCTGTTATAGAATTCAATAAGCGTCTGCACACATTGCTTGACGATATGGCAGAAACTATGTACGCTACCAACGGAGTGGGGCTTGCCGCAAATCAGGTAGGCGTGCTCCGTCGGGTTGTAGTTATAGATGTGGGTGAGGGACTTATTGAGCTTGTAAACCCTGAGATTGTAGAAAAATCAGGTAACCAGGAGGAAGTGGAAGGTTGTCTTTCTTCTCCGGGTGAGTACGGCATCACAAAGCGTCCTATGCGTGTGAGGGTTGAAGCCTTTGACAGATTCGGAAACGAGGTTTCTTATGAGGGCGAAGGTCTGCTTGCACGTGCATTCTGTCACGAAACCGACCACCTTGACGGTGTACTTTTCAAGGATAACGTAGTACGTATGCTGACTCCCGAAGAAATCGGCGACTGACAGGAGGTAACCTATGAATATAGTATTTATGGGAACTCCCGATTTTGCAGTGGCAAGTCTTGATAGACTGATAAATGATGGGCATAATATTTCTGCTGTCTTTACAAAGGTTGATATGCCCCGAGGCAGAAAAATGATTATGACACCTCCCGAGGTCAAAGTTTTTGCCGAAAGTAAAGGTCTAACCGTTTATCAGCCTGCAACCCTACGCGATGAAGCGGTTGTTGATATAATCAAATCTTTGAACCCCGATGTTATAGTTGTTGTGGCTTATGGCAAGCTTCTTCCCCGAGAGGTTCTGGAAATCCCGCCTTTAGGCTGTATTAATCTTCACGGTTCATTGCTTCCCAAGTACCGCGGTGCTGCTCCTATTCAGTGGACAGTCTTAAACGGTGACAAGGTGGGGGGGGCTACCACTATGTATATGAACGAAGGCCTTGACACAGGCGATATGATTCTCAAGTACGAAACTGAGGTGGGAGAGAACGAAACCTCAGGTGAACTGTTTGACCGATTGGCTTTAGAAGGTGCAGACCTGCTCAGTAAAACCCTTAATTTAATCGAAGAAGGCAAAGCTTCTCGTATACCTCAGAATGATGAGGATGCTACCTACGCTTCTATGCTGGATAAATCTATGTGTTTTATTGATTGGACTAAATCCTCTCAAGAGATTCACAACCTTGTTAGAGGTCTTAACCCCTGGCCTGTAGCACTTACCACTCTTGACGGTAAACGTATCAAGATTATTTCTACACGCAAATCCACACTTTCGGGTGAAGCAGGACAGGTCGTATCCACAAATCCTCTGACTGTTGCCTGCGGTGAGGGTGCTGTGGAAATTCTCACGCTTCAGCCTGAGGGTAAAAAGCCTATGGACTGCAAATCATTCCTTATGGGACACAAGCTGGACAGCACAAATTATTTTGGAAATTAATATATAAAGAGGTATCGGTATGGGGTATTTATCGTATTTAATGTGGATGCTTCCTGCACTAATAATTTCTTTGATTGCTCAGGCAATGGTTAATTCTGCCTACAGCAAAAACTCAAAAATTCAGAATATGCGGGGTATGACAGGAGCTGACGCGGCTCGTCAGGTACTTGTAGCAAATAATGTGACAGGAGTTAACATCGTTCCTGTCAGCGGTAAGCTTACAGACCACTTTGACCCTCGCAATAACACAATTTATCTTTCTGAAGGTGTCTATAACGCAACTACTATTGCGGCAGTTGGCATTGCCGCTCACGAGGCAGGCCATGCAGTACAGCATGCAGAAGGTTATCTTCCAAACAAAATAAGAGGAGCTTTGGTGCCCGTTACTAACTTTGGTTCAAGAATCGGATGGATTCTTATTCTTATCGGACTTGCAATGTCAGGATATTACTATTATTACGGCACTGTCAATACAGAATCTTTAACTTATCAGATTGGCGGTATAGTGCTTTTATTGGGTATTTTGCTCTATAGCACATCCCTTTTGTTTACCCTTGTTACCTTGCCTGTAGAGTTTAATGCTTCCAAACGCGCCTTGAATGTAATTAAGGATGCTCAGCTCCTTGACCGTGAGCAGTATCAGGGGGCAAAACAAACTCTTACAGCGGCTGCTCTTACTTATGTTGCCGCCGCACTCACAGCTTTATTACAGCTTCTGCGTGTGATTTCTATTGCAAAGCGACGCAGATAACTAAACAATTGACGGAGATTATAATGAAAAATTCCAGAGAAGTTGCTTTTGATGTGCTCAAAAAGGTTCTTTATGATGATGCGTATTCGAATCTGGCACTTGATAATGCGGTAAAAGAGAATAATCTTAGCAGGTTGGACAGTGCTTTTTGTACTGCCCTTGTGTATGGTGTTCTCGAAAGGCTTCTTACTCTGGATTTCATTATCCGTAAAACTTCATCGGTGCCTTTTCGTAAAATTGAAGCTTCAACTCTGATTATTCTCCGTATGGGATTGTATCAGATTATCTATATGGATAAGGTACCTGACAGTGCCGCTGTTAACGAAAGCGTCAATCTTGCCAAGAAGAAGAAACTATTCAAATCATCCGGATTTATTAACGGTATGCTCCGTTCAATAATCCGTGCACAAGGCAAACTGCCTATGCCTGATGAAAGTGATAAAGTAAAATATTTATCTGTAAAGTATTCTTGTCCCGAGTTTCTTGTTAAACTTTGGCTTGATTCTTACGGTGAGAAAGTAACTCTGTCGGTGCTTGAATCTCTCAGCGGCAGACCGCCTTTGACAATCCACGTAAATACCCTTCTTACTGATGATGAAACCTTAATTGATAACTTGAGCAAAGAAGGAGTAACAGCAGAAAAAACAGAAGTAGAAAATATGCTTGCTGTTATGAATACCGGTGCTGTAGATAAACTCAGAGCCTATGAATTAGGTGAATTTTTTGTTCAGGACACAGCATCAGCTGTGTGCGCTCTGATTGCAAACCCCAAAGCAGGGGACAGAGTATATGACGTATGCAGTGCACCGGGCGGCAAGTCCTTTGCTATGGCAATAAATATGGAGAACAAGGGAGAGGTTCATTCCTTTGACCTGCATCCTCACAAGATTAAACTTATCGAAGCAGGTGCGAAGCGTCTTGGTGTTTCAATAATAAAGGCAGGAATCCGTGATGCCGCAAATGACAAGGAACTTACAGAGCCTGCGGATGTTGTTCTTTGCGATGTGCCATGCAGCGGTTTTGGCATACTTCGCCGTAAACCGGAAATACGTTATAGAAAAGATGCTGATTATACAGAGCTGCCTGCATTGCAGTACAGAATCCTTGAAAATTCTGCCGTACTTGTAAAGCAAGGCGGTACTCTTGTTTATTCAACTTGTACTCTGAATCCCGCTGAGAATAATGAAATTGTTGAGAAGTTCCTTTCTGAACATCCCGAGTTTGTTGCAAAGGAAATCAAACTCTCCTGCGGGATAACTCGCAGAATTTCAGAACACAGCAATATGCTCACTTTGTTTCCTTCCGATAATGGTAGCGACGGTTTCTTTATCGCTACTATGGAAAGGAGATATTTATGAGCCTTACAGATATTAAATCTCTGAACATAACTGAACTTGAACAGCTTTTAACCTCCAGAGGTCATCAGCGATTCCGCGCCAATCAGATATATTCCTGGCTGCATCAGAAACACGTGGATACATTTGAAGAAATGACCAATATTCCTAAAACACTCATTTCCGACTTGGTTTCAATATGTTACATTTCTGTTGCAAATATTGAAAAAAAGCTTGTTTCAAGGTATGATAATACAATAAAATACTTGTTTTCATTTCCTGACGGGGAATATGTAGAAGCTGTGGTAATGGATTACCGCCACGGCTACTCAATGTGTATTTCCACTCAGGTAGGTTGTAAAATGGGTTGCACTTTCTGTGCTACAGGTAAAGGCGGATTTACCCGCAATCTTACAGCCGGAGAGATGCTAAGTCAGATTCAGACTGCGCAGAAGGATTTGGGAATACGAATTTCCAATGTTGTGTTAATGGGAATGGGTGAACCCTTGGATAATTTTGACAATGTTGTTCGTTTTATCCGCCTTTCAAGCGACGAAAAAGGTCTTAACTTAAGCACCCGTCACATTACCCTTTCAACCTGCGGTCTTGTACCCAGGATTTACGAGCTTGCAGACCTTAAAATGCCTGTTACTCTCTCCTTGTCGCTTCACGCACCAACCAACGAAATCCGTTCAACGACTATGCCTGTTAACAAGAAATATCCTCTTGAGGATGTTTTCAAAGCTTGCAGATACTATGCAGATACCACAGGCAGACGCATTACATACGAGTATGCAATGATTTCAGGTGTAAACGATAGCGATGAATGTGCTCACCTTCTGGCTCAGCAGATAAAAGGCACTCTATGTCACGTAAATCTTATTCCTGTTAACCCGGTTGAGGGAACAGGGTATAATCCCAGTAAAGATAAACGTCTTACAGCTTTTGTAAACGTGCTCTCAAAATATAATGTAAACGCAACTGTACGCCGTACTTTAGGCAGTGACATCAATGCTTCCTGCGGACAGTTGAGAGGTAAGAATCTTAGAAACAAAGGAGGAGTATAACTTGGAAGTTTTCAGCAAAAGTGATATAGGTTTAGTCAGAACATCAAACCAGGACGACTGTCGCTTCGGAGTTTTCTCGCCCTCTTGTGCGTGGGCTGTAGTGTGTGACGGAATGGGCGGTGCCAACGGAGGTAACGTTGCCTCTGCCGCGGCTGTTGATGTTATCAGCGAGCAGATTACGGCTCTTTATGACGAAAAGCTTTCTAAGGAACAGCTTGTGACTTTGCTTACCGATATTGTTCAGCGTGCAAATGCTCACGTTTTCGATTTATCAATCTCCAATCCTGAACTTGAGGGTATGGGTACTACCTGTGAGTTTGTTTTTGTCAAAGACAGGACAATTCATGTTGTTCACGTAGGTGATAGCCGTACTTATGCAATTCGCGGCGGCAAGATAAAACAGCTGACCGAGGACCACTCCATTGTTCAGGAAATGGTAAGACGAGGCGAAATTACACCTGAGGAAGCTATGAAGCATCCCAATAAAAATATAATTACCCGTGCTCTTGGCATACGTCCGGAGGTTACTATTGATTATATTGAAGCTAACTTTACCTATGGTGATGTTTTGCTTATCTGCACAGACGGACTTACAAACTGTGTAAGTTCAGGCGATATTGTCAAGATTGTTCACGAGAACCGTGGCGAAGATATGACAAACAAGCTTGTAGATAAAGCTAAAGAAGGCGGCGGAACCGATAACATAACCGTGACAGTGATTTACTGAGGAGGTGTTGAGAGTGGATAAATACGTAGGAAAAAAACTTGACGGAAGATATGAAATCCGTGAACTAATCGGCATTGGCGGTATGGCTAACGTTTACCGCTGTTATGATACAATCGACGACCGCGAGGTTGCTATAAAAATTCTGAAGGATGAATACCTTAACAATGAGGAGTTTATCCGCAGGTTCAAGAATGAATCCAAGGCTATTGCTGTGCTTTCGCACCCCAATATTGTGAAGGTTTATGATGTAAGCTTCGGGGATATGATTCAGTATATCGTTATGGAATACATTGACGGTATAACTCTCAAGGAATACATCAATCAGCAGAGAATTCTTACCTGGAAAGAAACAGTTCACCTTGTAACCCAGATACTTAAGGCGCTTTCTCATGCGCACAGCAAGGGTGTTGTCCATCGTGATATCAAGCCTCAGAATATGATGCTTTTGTCAGACGGCACTATCAAGGTTACCGACTTTGGAATTGCAAGATTTTCCAATTCCACCAGAACAATGACGGAGCAGGCAATAGGCTCTGTACATTATATTGCTCCCGAACAGGCGAAGGGAGACATCACAGACGGAAAAACCGATATTTATTCAATCGGTGTTATGATGTATGAAATGCTGACAGGCAAGCTTCCCTTTGATGGTGACAATGCTGTTTCTGTAGCACTTATGCATTTGCAGGTAGTTCCCGATACCCCCCGAACCCTTAACCCTTCTATCCCTGAGGGTATTGAGGAAATTACTCTGAAAGCTATGCAGAAGCAACCCGGAGACAGATATCAGTCAGCTCAGGATATGCTTGATGATATCGAACGTTTCAGAATGAATCCTTCTGTTCGTTTCGAGTATAAATATCTTTACGATAAACAGCCTACAAAGTATGTTGATGCAGTTTCACGCGGTAAGAGCCACAGAGCAGAAGAATTCGCTCAGAACAATAAAGCAACTGACGAAGAAAAGGTTCGTCATAGCCTGACGGTTCCTGTGATTGTCGGTATCCTTATTGCACTCTGTATTGCTCTGATTGTATGTATTCCCCTTGGAGCGTTCCGTAACAGTCAGACTTCCGAAGCTCCCGATGTTGAAGTTCCTAATTTTATAGGTAAGACTGTTCAGGAAATTAACGAGAACAGCGATTATCAATTCAGATTTGAATACGATTATGTATATAGTGAAGAACACGAACTCGGAATTGTTCTTGACCAGGACCCTAAGGCTGGGTCCAAGAAGATCAAGGCTAATGGTGCTGTTATTCTCTCTGTAAACAGTGCACAGAGTGACCAGTCTGTACCTGCAATTTACGGTATGAATGTCAGCTCTGCGATGTCTGCTCTTAACGACGAGGGATTTTACAGAATAGAAGTTATAGAAATTTCAGATTCAAGTGTTGATGCAAATACAGTTGTACGCTCATATCCTCAGCAGGGTTCAGTAGTTTCGTTAAACGAAACCGTTTATCTGTATGTTGCAGGCGGTGAGGTTGCTTCCCATAAGGTAAGTGTACCCAATGTAATCGGATATACACAAGCAGATGCAATCACAAAGCTTGAAAGTCTTGGTTTTGAAGTCTTGATTGAGCCTATTGAGAGCAATAAAGCTAAAGACGTTGTTGTTACTCAGTCACCTTTGGGCGGAGAACTTGATAAAGGTTCCGCCGTTACTATTTACATCAGTGCATACTCTCCCGAAAACTCGGTTACCATTACTGTTGATTTACCCCAGAATGTTACTCATTCAATGCAGTTTACCGTAATGATTGAGGGTGTCTCACCGCAAACCGTAACTGTGTATCCCGGAGCTGCTACTCATAACTTCAGCGTTACTGGCAGAGATTCAACTACAGTCAGAGTGCTTCTTGATGACCAGCTTTACAGAGAATATCGTGTGAATTTCACAGATAAAAAGTACGAAGTTATCGCACAGAATGAGTACGTAGACACAGGCTCTGAGCAGGTACAGTCTACTACTGTACCCGGTGAGGCTCAATGATGAGTGAACTGACAAAAGAAGGCATAATAATCAAACTCACCGCAGGCTTTTATTACGTTGACACTCATGATGAAATTCTGGAGTGCAAAGCAAGAGGAAAATTCCGTAACAGGGGAGAGTCTCCTGTTGTGGGAGATAAAGTAACGGTTTCTCTCAAACCTGACGGCTATCATAGTGTTGAGAAGATATTACCGAGAAACAACCTGCTTGTGCGTCCGCCTCTTGCGAATCTCGACGCCCTTGTAATTGTTATTTCCACAGTTGAACCTTTACCAAATACACTTGTAATTGACAAACTTACTGCTGCCGCAGTAGATTTGGGCACGATGCCGTATATCGTTTTTTCAAAAACAGACCTTTCATCTTGTGATGAACTGGTAGGTATTTATGAAAAAGCTGGGTTTCCTACATTCACATATGCCGATGGCGATGCAGACAGTGTAGAAAAAATCCGCAATGCACTGTGCGGCAAGCTTGTTGCTTTTATCGGTAACAGCGGTGTAGGAAAGTCTACACTTATTAATAATCTTTATCCCGAGCTTGAGCTTAAAACAGGTGAAATAAGCCAGAAACTCGGCAGAGGCAGACACACAACCCGTACTGTTGAGCTTTTCAAAACAGATACCGGTTATATTGCTGATACTCCTGGTTTTTCTACTGTTGACCTGGAAAGATACCATCTGGTGATGAAGGAACAGCTTATGTATTGTTTCCCTGAATTCGAAGAGTATATAGGAGAGTGTAAATTTTCATCCTGTATGCATATTTGCGAAAAAGGGTGTGCGGTAATAGACGCTGTTGAGAGTGGCGAAATATCACTTTCAAGACATCAGTCGTATGTAGAGATGTTCAATGAAATCAAGGATTTGAAACCTTGGGAAATAAAGAACAACTGAGAGGAGTAAGAAATGATTTATTCAATCTGTGGATTTAATGTTGAATATGAACCTCGGTTTAATCGTCTCAGAAGCCGTTCAGAAAAATATATATCTGCTGACCAAGGGGTAAATGCTGATTTCTCCTTAGTTATTACTGATGAAGATATAAGCAATCATATCGCAAAATATCCTATGGATAAGGATTTAGCAGAATACGTGGTAGCAGGCATCAAATTTTACAAAGCCATAATTTCAAAAGGTGCTTTCTTTATCCACAGTGCGGCTTTGGCTGTTGACAATGAAGGTTTTGTTTTCACAGGTCCCTGCGGTGCAGGTAAGTCAACTCACGCATCCCTTTGGCGCAAATATTTTGGTGATAAGGTTATATCTGTTAATGATGACAAGCCGGCTGTCAGGATTATTGACGGCACACCTTATATCTGCGGAACACCTTTCTCAGGCAAGCATGATATCAATACAAACGTTATGGTTCCCTTGTGCGGAATAAGTATTCTGTGCCAGAGCAAAGAAAACAGCATAGAACGAGTATCTACAGCTGATGCTTTGTCTGTTCTTATGGAGCAGACTCTGAGACCCGACAACGCACCGGAGATGTCTGCTTTGTTTACTTTATTGGACGAAACTCTTACAAAGGTGCCTGTTTATAGGTTCTGTTGTAATATAAGTTTTGATGCAGTAGAACTTTCATATAACACAATGAAATCAAATTAACTTTTTGAGGACGAGTGCAGGTCATTCGTCCTTTGTTTTTTCTAAAATATATTAAAAACTATTGATTTTTTTCTAAACCTATGTTAATATACTAACGTTCGTGGGGGCGTAGCTCAGCTGGGAGAGTGCTTGAATGGCATTCAAGAGGTCGTGGGTTCGATCCCCATCGTCTCCACCACGAATAAAACCGCACTATTTAGCCGATTGTGGCTTGGTAGTGCGGTTTTTGCTTTGTTGTGGTTTCAATTTAATGTTTTCAAAAAAGTGTCGTGTTATATATGTTTACTCGGTTTTATAATCAGCCATAGAGTTTTTAGAGTGACATTCAAGTTTTACGTTGTGGTCCGGCATAGTAAATTGAATTACAAATCCTTTTTTATCATCGTAGGACCAATCTACAGGCTCCCCATCAAGTGTGAAAGAGTAATCTGTATCTGTTGCAATAAGTTCAAAGTACAATGTGACCTTGGAACCAGCTTTATAACTATTTTTTGCATTTGTATAGCAATATTTGCTGCCACAGTAATCTACATTGTATTTTTGTGCCCCGCAACCTGAGAAAAAGAAGGGAAAGCATCCGAGTAGTAACAATATAGCAGATGTAAGTATGAATTTTTTGAGATTAAATCTTTTCATGACATTGATCTCCGTATCGTCTTTGTTAAATTTAGAATAACATAACAGATTTTACATTACAAGTGATTTTATAAAAAAGCGTATCGATTGTTTTAATCGATACGCTTTTTATTATTGTTTATATGTGTTCATTGCTCTTGAAACTTCTACAAGTTCTTTTCTTGTTGCTACACCAAGTTTAGAGTAAAGGTTTCTGTTATGGAATTTGAGTGTGTTTTCTGTAATACCCAGCTCTGCCATAACATCTTTTGTTTTTTTACCCTCTATGTAAAGCTTGTATATCTGACTTTCAGTTGGAGTGAGAGTATAGAGAACAGATGTCATATACTCTGCTTTTTCCTGTAAAGTTTTTTCGGCAGGTGCGGCAGGGTGGGCACTACTGTTTTCGGCTGTATCAGCGGTTGTGACACCGATGGTCTCTGTGGGTTCAGTGCTTGGGTCTGCGTGATGTTTAGTTACAAGAGCATTGTGAAAAGTTATATCTTGAATAAGAAGACTTATGCCAAGCAGAAACAGCTCACTTGCAATATAGGATACAGACAGAACTTCAAAGTCAAGGTCAACAAATTGTTCCATAAGCCAAACACAGAGGTTAATAAATACCGCTGTAAGAAGCAGTACAGCCTGTGAGCTTGACTTGATTTTTTTGCTGACTCTTGCATAAATAA
Source organism: Ruminococcus sp. (assembly GCA_045593025.1). GTDB lineage: Bacteria > Bacillota > Clostridia > Oscillospirales > Acutalibacteraceae > Ruminococcoides. Next base: position 240,861 of record JAZNVW010000007.1, read on the forward strand.
TTACTGCAAGCATAGCTGCAAAGTGCCCCATAAGATAATAAAGGTAGATTGAGTGCAGAGGTCCGTAAACCTTATCGAGAACTGTTGCACCGTTAACATTTACCAAAGTGACTTCTTTGTAGTAAATATCCAGATATCCCGGACTTGCTGCAATAAGAAAAACAATCACACTTATCAGCATAGTTACCGAAACAGCCCATTTTGGAATTGTAATCTTGCAAGTTTTCAGGATTGTCATAAGCATAGATACTGGTAAGAATACCGAACCTAAATATGCAATACGATTGGATAGTAGCGCTTCGTTAAGTGTGGATGAAAAAGAAAGCGACATGTATCCTATGTTTACAACTGCAACAGCTGAGAAAAGAAGGATAAACCATGGTTGCCTCTTTTTTATAAGAGTGCAGTAGCCTAATAACAGGACTACCGACAAAATCGAAGTGACAATATATATGGCGGATATGGTGGCACTTTTACTGCCAACACCCGAACACCCGCCTAGAGAAAGTAGCATTAAAAGCATACTTCCGATAATTGATAATCGTTTAGTCATAAGCGAACTCCTTGTATTATAGGTAAATATAAGTATTCCTACACTTTTTCCCACCCCTTTAGGCAGGAAAATTTTCAATTTCCCACCCCTAAATAACCACAGGGGTGGGGACAATACTCAAATTATTCTTTATAATTATCTTGTAAATGATAAAAAGGGAAGCTGTAACTTGCCGTGTTTGAGTTTTGAAGTTACCTTGCTTTATATGTACATATATGGCCTCAGTTTCATTTGAATGTTAACAGAGACCGCTATGATATTTTATGTAAAAAATATACTATATTATTATACTATAAAATCATATACCAGTCAAGGAAGGACCTGTGGGAAGATTACCCTATTCAGTAAAGTAAAATTAAAACAGATATTTTCTGTGTAATAATAAATTTGAAAGGAGTTTCAGTTTACAGGATTAATTATATCAGCTACAGGTTAGTAATTAATTTAGAAAAGGAGATTTATTATGGGACTTTTTGATAAGAAATTCTGCGATGTTTGCGGAGAAAAAATCGGTCTTTTAGGTAACAGAAAACTTGAGGATGGCAATCTTTGTAAGGATTGCGCAAGAAAGCTATCTCCCTTTTTCAGCGAGAGAAGAAGCTCTACTGTAGAGGAGATTAAAGAGCAGCTTGCATATCGTGAAGAGAACAAGCGTCAGGTGCCTTCCTTGCATCCCACTAAGACTTATGGATACGGATACAAGAAGGTTCATGTTGATATGAATCAGAGGAAGTTTATTGTAACATCTGACTCGAATTGGAGAGACGAAAATCCCGATATTATTGTTTTCTCTCAGGTTACCAGTGTCAACACAGATGTGGAAGAGCACAAAAGCGAGATTTACTACAAGGATAACGAGGGTAATGATCAGAGTTATAATCCAAGAAGATATGAGTATGAGTATGAATTTTCCGTAAAGATTATTGTGGATTCTCCTTGGTTCTCTGAAATTGAATTTGAACTCAGTGAGAGTTCCCGCCGTCCTGACAGCCAGTATTCACCCCAGTATCGTGACCTTGAAATGATGCAGAATGAGTTGGTTGCTGTTCTTACAGGTCAGCAGACACCTGCATCTTATGCTCAGCCTCAGAATATGGGTGGCTATCAGCAGAATGGTTACAATCAGCCTCAGCAGGGATATGGTCAGCAACCCAAGTATGGCCAGCCTCAGCAGAATATGGGTTATAATCAGCCCCAGAATGGCACTTACGGTGTAGGTTATGTACAGGGTGCTCCTATGGGTACTCAGCCTCAGCAGGGCTATGGTCAGGCTCAGGCAGCTCAGATGGGTGCTATGTGGATGTGCCAGAACTGCGGAACACAGAATAACGGAAAGTTCTGTCAGGGTTGCGGTGCACCTCAGCCTCAAGTGCAGGCGCAGCGTGCAGTGCGTTGTGACAAGTGCGGTTGGATGCTTCAGCCCGGAGCTCCTGTTCCCAAGTTCTGCCCTCAGTGCGGTGACCCTATTGATTTCAGAGATATGTAATTTTTATTCTCTGTAGGTGGCGTGAAACGGAGGAAGTGATGAAACGTATGGTTTATATTTTAATATCTATTGCAGGTGTTGTGCTTGCAATAATAATCAGTACAGGTTGCAATCATATTCTTGACAATAATGAAAAGCAACTCTGCGGCGTTAGTTTGTCACAGAATCATATGGAATATAATCGTTGCTTTAGTTTCTTTTTAAGGCAAGAGGACGGCAAAGTTCTGTTTGATGCACAGATGCATATTGATGAAGAACCTTACTCCATAATAATTGAAGGACTTGAGGTTGACTTTGAGTGCTTTGAACAACTTGAAGCCCTTGATAAAGAACAGGGAATCACCGAGAATGTGATGAACTATAAAAGCAAACCGACTTTGGGAACACCGGCAGACAAAACGGTAGTTACAACAACAGTGTATTTTGCTGATAATACAGATAAATCGGCTAAATCCAGCGTATACGACGAACAACTGTATCAGTTTTTTTCAAGTCTTGCGATGAAATACAAAGGCCAATCTGTGGTTGTTGTCTCTGCAGAATAATTTAAGGAGATAAGTTTATGTCATTTTTACAGGAATATAAATGTCCGTGTTGCGGCGGTGCATTGGAATTTAATAGCTCTGTTCAGAAGATGAAGTGTCCCTTCTGTGACACAGAGTTTGAGATGGAAGCTTTAGAAGCTTATGATAATCAGCTTAATAGTGAACAACAGAGCGATATGACCTGGGATGCAAATGCAGGCCAGGAGTGGGGAGCAGGCGAAGCAGACGGACTGAGAACGTACGTTTGTAAGTCTTGCGGCGGTGAGATTATCGGTGATGAAACTACTGCTGCTACTTCCTGCCCATACTGTGACAACCCCATTGTTCTTATGGGACAGTTCTCAGGCTCTCTCAAACCTGACTATGTAATTCCATTCAAGCAGGATAAGAAGGCTGCTATAGCAGGACTTAAGAAGCATTATGAAGGTAAGGTTCTTCTTCCCAAGGTTTTCAAGGATCAGAATCATATTGAAGAAGTTAAAGGTGTTTATGTACCCTTCTGGCTCTTTGATGCAGATGCAACTGCTTCTATACGCTATAAAGCTACAAAGGAAAGAGAGTGGAGCGATTCTGACTACGATTACACCGAAACCAGTTATTACTCAGTACAGCGCGGAGGATACATCGGCTTCAATACTGTGCCTGTTGATGGTTCCAGTAAAATGCCCGATGAACTTATGGAATCGGTAGAACCCTATAACTTCTCTGAAGCAGTTCCTTTCCAGACAGCGTACCTTGCAGGCTATCTTGCTGATAAGTATGATGTTACTGATGCCGAAAGTGTAGAACGAGCAAACGAGCGAATTAAAAAGAGCACAGAGGAAGAATTCAGAAAGACTGTAACAGGATATAGCACTGTTACAACTGAGAATACATATATAAATCTTCAGAATGCACAGGCAAAGTATGCTCTTTATCCCGTATGGATGCTCAATACTCAGTGGAACGGCAAGAAGTACACCTTTGCTATGAATGGTCAGACAGGAAAAATGGTAGGCGATTTACCTTGTGATAATAAGAAGTATTGGCTTCTGACTATTGCTTTTATTGCAGGTCTTGCAGCTGTATGCTTCGGTTTGTCTTTCCTGATAGAGATCTTTGCTAATATATTTGTTTCAGCTATTATTGCAATTGGCGGCGGATTCCTCATTACAGGTATTATGCGTGGTCAGCTCAAGAGCGTAGGATTTAAGAGTAACGCTACCGATTATGTTCGCAAAGGAAGCTTTAAGGTTACAGAAAGAAATGACTTCTTTATGTATAAGAAGGTTGACCGCAGAGAAAAGCCAAAACAAAACAACTGAAAGGAGAAATGAACTATGGGCATTTTCGATAAACTTAAAAATACTGCAAACCCTGCAGCAAGCAGTGCTGTAGGTAATACTGTGAATAATATTGGTAATAAGACAGAAACATTTACTTTTTCTAAACTTCCCGAAAGCGTAGGGGAGCTTCAGGCTTTGCCCGAGGCAAGTCTTGATTCACCTTTCAAGACTGCGGCACTTTCACTGCTTGCTCTGTGTGCTTATGGTGCAGACAAGGCAACAGGAATTGAAATGCTCAATTTTCTCCGTGGTCCCAGACCCCTGAGTAATCAGGAGATTTCCTTCCTTGATGACAGATTCCGCGACGGTCAGTGGTATGTGCCTTTCTCATATTTCAAGGGTGCAACCCCCGAGAATGATTACACACCTACAGAGCCTTATACCGTGGAGATTTCAAGCAATCCTAATTCTGCACTGAATGAGGGATATATGACTCTCTGGCTTAAGAGTGGGGGAGCTGACAGTCCCAGACAGTTTTCACTCAGAATGAAAGGAGACGGCAGGTGGTTTTTGTGGGAACAGTTCATAATGGTGGGAATACGAACACCAAAGTCGCAAGACCCTTGGGCATAAAAGTATTGGCGGTGATATGTATGTTAGGATTTTTAGCCTCGCTTTTCGGTTGCGGTAAAAAGCCCGAATATCCCTTTGATACAGAGAAAGCATACCATTACTCCCGTGGGGGTGTAATAGCAGGCGGAGCCTTTTGTTTAACATTCGCTCCCGAGGGGATTGTAGAGTATTACAGCTATGTAAAACCCATTCCCGAATACGAAGCAGGAATGCGTGACAAGGGTGCAGATATTTACTTTGCAGGACTTAAAGAGGGTAGAGTAGAGGTGACAGCTACCTATAAATACCCAACTTGTGAAGACGAGGTATATACCTTTACTCTTAATGTGGATAAAGATTTGTGTGTCACAAGAATAGATTAACAGGAGGAAACAAAATGAAAAATTTATTATCGGTTAAAGTTCTGAGCTTTGTACTGGTAATTATGATGCTTTTGTCGGTGTTGTCGGTTAATGTGTTTGCAGCAAACTCTTCGGATGCAAGTATCATAAAAAGTGTTGAAATAACAGGTGTTCATACTCCCTATGCAGGCTACCGCCCCGATTACGGAAGCCGCCTCGGCAGCACCTCTTACACATATGACGACCAGAAGGAAGACGACCCTGAGGTGTATAACGGCAAGTGGTGGTATGACGAAACAGAACAGAAAGTAGTTTCTCCTTCTGATACTTTTGAGCTTGGCCACATTTATACCTTTGCCATTTTGCTTGTGCCTACAGAAGGTTGTGAATTCCGTGTTGATAACTACAACACACCTTTTATAAGTGCTACAGTCAATGGTGATGAAGCGGTTGTTTATGATGACCTTACAAACAAACATCAGGCTTTGATAGAGTATACCTTCGAGCCTTGCGATTATAATTACGAGATTTCTACGGTTGAGGTTAATGTAGAGGAGCCTGTGGCGGGCGGATACCCCAAATTTGATGTGGAAATACTTACAGGTGCCGTTGTTAAGGACGAAAGCGAGTCTCCGTATTGTATTGAGAGTGTTGCATGGTATGATTGCGTAAACCAGACTTTTCTTGACCCGTCCCATACTTTTAAGGAGGACGGTATCTACGAGGTTAACGTTTTTCTGACTACTATTGGTGACTATTACTTTGCAACAGATAACAATATGACTGATGTCAAAGCAATAATCAACGGTAAAGAAGGACAGGCGGATACTGCAGGTAAAGATGATAAATATCATATCCGTGTTTCCTGTGTGGTTTTTGGTGATATCAGAGAAGAAGTTTCCGCTGTAGAGGTTAAAGATGTCACTACTCCTGCTGAGGATGCTAACCCAGACTTCACTGTTTCCCCTGTAGGCGATGCTTTCTATATAAATTCTGTTTACTGGACAGATGTAACAGACCCGAAGAATAAAAGTTATATGAAAGAAACCGACACCTTTGTGGCAGGTCACACCTATGAGCTGGAGGTCTGGATAAGAGCAAACGACGGCTACAAGTTCAGAATGGACGAAGATGATTTTATCGATATTGTGGCTTATATAGAAGGCAGACAGGCAGAATTGGTTCTGCCCGGCGCAGATATTGCAGCAATATTCAGCGTCACATATACAATCCCAAAATCAACGATAGTATCCGAAGTTGATATTATTGATGTAAGTGCTCCTTTGGAGGGTGAAGTCCCTGATATGGATGCATTCTGCACAACACAAGGTTGTAATGTGTCAAGGGTTCAGTGGTACGATGTAACCGAGGGCAGAGGTGTTCTGATGAATGCTGACGATGCCTTTGTTGCAGGTCGTATTTACAGAGTTGATGTACTGGTTATGGCAGAAGGTAACCACACCTTCCTTATGGCAGATGGCTTCAATGAGGCAGAAGGCTTCATAAACGGTATAAAAGCTATAGCATACGGCTCACACGACGAGAGAGAGCTTGAGCTTGGGCTTGAATTCCCCGCTTGCGAGGCAAATCCCAATAAGCCTACTGACCCTGTAACTACAGGAGTTTTAGGTGATGCAAACTGTGACAATGAAATCAACATCAAGGATGCAACCGCAATCCAGAAGCACATAGCAAAGCTTGAACTGCTTACCGACACAGGACTTATACTCGGTGATGTTGACGAAAGTGCAGATGTAAATATCAAGGATGCAACTGCAATCCAGAAGCATATTGCAGGTATTGATACAGGCTTTTACATCGGCACAGAAATCTGATGCACAGAATGTTTTTGAAAAGGGATTGTTCTGTATAACGGAAAAATTAATAAATCATATTTTAATTTTACTTGTTATTAATATGTTTTGATAGTATAATTAACACAGGCGGTGATAAAGCTTTCTCACCGCCTGTGTTGCAAATTTCAATATTCTTTTTCAAGGAGGAGTATGCATGAAGTTAAAAAGCTTTTTATGTGTTCTGTTGGTATTTATGATGCTTATTTCTGCAGTATCGTTTTCGGTATCTGCAAATCAAACATCACTTGTACCTTCAGGCGGGGCATCTGTGTATTACATAGAAACCTACGAACAGCTCAGAAATCACGCAAGTCAAGCACAGGAAGGTTACAGATATATCCTCAATGATAACATTGAGCAAGTGGATAATAAGAATGATATGGAAATTGTTATTCCGTCAGGTGCATATTTTCACCTTGACCTTAACGGCTACAGTATCCAGAGAAGCACTCAGGGTAACGACTGTGCACTGTTTCGTATAAAATCCGATGCAACAATGATTATAAACGATACATCTGCATCACAGACAGGCACCTGCACCTTCTCTGAGGGATACAGCTCTTATTACAAGGCTGTTTTTTACAACGAAGGCGGAGAGCTTGAAATAAACGGCGGTTACTACGAGATACTTTCACCCTACGAGCAGGGCGATTGCAGTGTAGTCCGTACTACAAGCGGTTTTACACATATCTACGACGGCACCTTTGATTCAAGTGCCTCCTGGGGAGGACATACAATATCCGTTGGACACAATGCATATCTCTACGAAGTTCCTCAGGTGGTCATCTTCGGAGGTGATTTCTATGGTAAATACAGTAACATAGAGGTAACCCCCTTTGATACTTACTTAAGCCACGGTTGCCTTTATCCAAACGTATATGTGCTGGGCGGAAATTTCTATATAACCAAGGATAGCGACAGCTCAGGCTTTGCTTACTGTAACAATGGTTGGGGAAGAGTTATTGTTGCCGAAGGTAACGTTCCCTCAAGCTGTCTCAATTCCATAGACCAGAGATTCCTGCAGGGTGTTTCCAAAAAGTATTTTACCGATACTATTGACGAGTACACAAGGGGATACTACGAGGTAACAGCACCTCCTATGATTATGTCTGAAAATATTGATTATTATTACAGGTTGATAGGTTTGTGTGGTAAGGAGGTTGTAAATAGCTACGGTCAGTCTGTATACGATATGCATAAAGAGGACTTTGATGAGATTCTGAGCAGGGTAGATACAATCGTTGTGTCAGAAACAGAGACAGAGTCACCTTACCTTGAGCTTTATAACCGCACCTTAGACCACCAATACATAAATTGGTATATGTGTGATGAGGCGGACTACAACGGCGATGATACTCAGTGGACACATCTTGGCGATTACCAAAATGTCAGTCAGTGGCAATTTGATGAGCGTCCCGAGGAGGCAACATGCTACATCATCCGCTGTGTTGTAACAAATTCAGATTTAACAACCTATGAGGATGTTGTGCGGATTTACTATGAAGCTTTGGAAAAAGAGCCGGAAACAACAATTATAGATACTGCATATATAGAAGGAATTGAGATACCGCTTGAAGGCTTAACTCCTGATTTAGATGCTTTCTGCACAACAGAGGGCTGTAATGTGACCAGAGTTCAGTGGTACGATGTTACCGAGGACAGGGGCGTTCTGATGACTGAAGATGACACTTTTGTTGCAGGTAGAATCTACAGAGCTGATGTTTTGGTCGAGGCAGAAGAAAACTACGCTTTTCTGATGATAGACGGATACAACGAGGCTTCAGGCTACATAAACGGTATAAAGGCAGTAGCCTACGGCTCACACGACGAGAGAGAGCTTGAGCTTGGATTTGTGTTCCCCGTTTGTGAGGAAAATCCCAATATACCCACCGGCCCGGTGATTATCGGAATACTCGGCGATGCAAACTGTGATGGCGAAGTAAACATCAAGGATGCAACCGCAATCCAGAAGCACATCGCAATACTTGAAAATCTTACGGATACAGGACTTATTCTTGCAGATGTTGATGTAGATGCGGATGTAAACATTAAGGACGCAACTGCAATTCAGAAGCATATTGCGGGGATGGAAACAGGATATTCTATAGGACAGCCGGTTATGGATTGATTAGTGAGCAAACTCCTAATCTTCGCTAATTATTCCTGCTATAATCATAATAATATTGCTTTCAAGAGGTTGTGTGTTCAATCTCTATTGTCTCTGCTATAACAAAAGCCTTGAAATCAACTGTTGCTGATTTCAAGGCTTTTTTAATTTTAATTGGTTTTTGCCATGGGGTAAACTTTACCGTCAAGATTCTCTAAGTACAGAGTATCTCCCAGCAAAGTTACATAAGCGGTTCCCGAATCAACATCACCAAGCATAGAGACTGTAATGTCGAGTTTGTTTCCGCTAAGGCTCCAAGTCAGTGTTCCTGTAAAGAAAAGTGCAGTGACGGTGCCTGTGCCGTCTGCGTTAAATGTGTAAGTAACTGTGTAAGGTAAATCCGTGGTGTAACCAAAAATGTACGCTGTGCCTTCCTGAGGGGCTGATGTCCACGTGCCAACAATTGAACCGCCGCCTTTGCCGGTAGGTATTTTTTCACCTTTCAGCTCTACGGATACATTTCCGTCTTTAACACTTATTATGTCAGGTACAAAATCTTTCTTTGTTGCCGGTTTCTTTTCAGGGACAGCTTCAGTGGGCTTTGTGTTGTTCTCTGTTGTTTCTGTTGACATAACGTTGGTCGGTTTGATGCTGTTTGTTGATTCTGTTGAAGCAGAGGAGGCGGCAGTTGCTTCTTTCGGTTTGAATGCTTCTGTAGGCGGTTTCTTGTTAACTATATATCCGCTGCCTTTTCTGTCATCGTTTTCTGTGTTGGTATCATCAGGCTTCGGTAATTCGGGAGTTATATAGATTTCTTCTGTTTCATAGTCTGCAGAAGGCGGGTAGGGGATGCCCTGACAAATGATGCCGTTTTCATCGATTATTACTTCGTATGCTTTATCATCTTTCTTATAGATGTGATTGCCTTTGAGTTCTGTGGGAAGTACTACTTCTTCTCTTGTGAAGATTACTGTGTAGATTTCGCCCCGGTATTCAACGTATACATTAAGATTATAACTGTCAACGGTATACTCACCGTTGATTACATATCCATCACTTGAAGCGGAAAAGATTTCATCGTTTGCAGAGAAAGAAGCAATATATTCGATACTGTCATATGTAACGGTTCCTGAGCCGTTCTTACTTATGTTCAGCACCGGGTTATTGGAAGGTCCGTACCACAAACCTGTAAGATTATCATCGATATCGTTCTTTTTTGTTTTACCTTCGGTACATGCGCAAAGGGTAGATAATATAAATAAAAATACAAATAAAACGGACAATGCTTTTTTCATAGTAAAACCTCCTTGATAAACTGGCAATCCTATCAAGTACATATTAACAACAGATGTTGATTTAGTCAATCGATTCTTGTTAAAACTACCAATACTATAACAAAACTGTAAATTATGTAACAGTACAGATTCTTGCTTTTTGTGAAAGCACCGTGGTATAATATAATTACTCTAATTATAAGTATAATAATACTTTTCGATCGGAGATGATTTTATGTCACTTTGTATAGGATGTATGCATGAAATCGGCTCTCAGGTTATTTGTCCTGATTGCGGTTTTGATAATTCCCGTACACAGTCTTCACCATTTCTGCCTTATGGTGCAGTTCTTAATAAACGCTATGTAGTTGGCAGAAATATGGAAACTAATGGCGAGAGTACACTATACATCGGTTTTGACAGACAAACAGCCAGCACTGTTCTTATAAGAGAGTTTTTACCTGCAGGTTATTATTCAAGACCTGAGGGTACCGTTAAGGTTATACCCGATGCTTCAAAGTCAGATGATTACGAAAGACATCTTCTTGAATTTGAGAAGTTTTTCTCGTTTCTTTCAACATTGCGTGATATGTCTGCAATGAATGTTATCACTGATATCTTCAGAGCAAACAACACCTGCTATGTTGTTGAAGAGCATGAAGAGCTTATTTCTTTTGAGGAGTATGTAACTCGTAACAACGGCCATCTTGAGTGGGAAGTAGCACGTCCTCTGTTTATGCCTGTTATTTCACTTTTAGAAGCTCTGCATAAGCATGGTTACGGTCATTATGCAATATCTCCTTCCAACCTCTATATTACAGCATCAGGCAAAGCTTTGCTTCTTGGCTTTGCAACTGCTGATGAACGCAGAAGAGGTACAGCTTTGAAATCCCAGTTGTTTACCGGCTGTGCAGCACCGGAGCAGTACGAGAACAGCTTTCCTTTAGACAATATTACAGATATTTACGGTTTTACCGCTACATTGTTTTATGCCCTGACGGGTACACTTCCTGCAAGTGCAAAGGAGCGCATAGCTGATGGAGCACTCCTTATGAGTACAAATACAGTCAAAAGACTGCCTCCTCACGTTGTTTCTGCTCTTGCAAACGGCTTGCAGGTAAAACGCGAAGAACGAATCATAGATTTCGGTGACCTGCGTTCACAGCTTTCTGTAGCACCCACCGTAAAGGCAATTCAGGAAGAAATCAGCCGCACAGCGAGTATGGCTAAAACCGAAAGACCTAAGAAGAATAACTTTGGAATGTCGCCAGTTTCTGTCGGAATTATTGTTACGGTTGTTGCTTCACTTCTGTTCTTGTGGATAGGAATACTCATTGTTGATAAATCTGTAACAGCCGAAAATCCTGAACCCGGACAGTCCCAGACACAGCCTACAGTTAATCAGGTGCCTACTGTTAATAACGAAGAATGGACAGGGGAGACACTTCAGAACTATGTAGGAAAGGATTTTGAAAAAGTACGCGCAGAGCTTTCTGCAAAGGGCATTGTAGCATATATGGACGCGTACACAAGTGAGGATGACGGTTATTCCGATATGTATGATTATGGTATTATCATGTCACAGAGTTTCCCTGAGGGAACACCTCTTGATGCCGATAATGGTTTTGCCGTAACTTTCAAGGTTAGCCGAGGTCCTAAGGCAGCAACTTTGCCTAATGTAGAAGATATGTCATTGGCTTCTGCGGTTTCAAGACTTACTGAGCTTGGTTTTGTTGTATATCAGGACACTGCTGTTGTGCATAGTGATAAAGTAGCTGAAGGTAAGGTTATCGGCTATAAGAATCAGAGTGCAGGGGATAGAATTTCCCTTGATTATCCTGTTTACCTTGTAGTCAGTGCAGGACCGGAGAAAGCAAACTAAATATAAAAAGCACTTTTGAGCATTAGTTCAAAAGTGCTTATCTGTATAATCAGTTATTTATATTTTACTCGTTTTTGTACGAATCTTGCTTTCGGCGTGCTGAATCAAGTTGAACAACGAACTTGATTCTTTCGGATATTCCTGAGATAATATTTCTGAAGAATATTCAGTTTCTCTAAGAACTTTTGCGTTTTCATTATCAGTATCTCTGCTTGTTGAATATACGAATTTTGCTGAGAATCTAGCCATATATGAATCGCAGTAACCGTGATACAATGCCTTTTTTACAGAGAACATTGTTTGTTCGTTTTTGCTGTTGGCAGAATATAAAGAACGGAATACTTTGTATACTGCAAGCATTAAGTAGTTAGACGCATCTGCTGTCAGCTGTTTGTTCTTGTTTTTTGCCAACATATCAAAGATAACATTAAGGGTATTGTTCAGTATTTTTTTGTTAAGCAGCGGCACAAGTGAGCTTCCTTTTGTGTTGTCTGTGATTGTATCGTCTGCCTCTGGAATATCATCAAAACTCAGTGTTGCGCCTGATCTTTCGGGTGTTCGCCCTAATAGAAAATCGCAGGAAACTCTGTAATATTCCGCTACTTTTATGACGAAATCAAGACTGCACTCTCTGATTCCTTTTTCATAATGAGACAGCAGTGCTTGAGAAACACCAAGTTCTTCTGCGACTTGTTTTTGGCTCAATTTCTTTTCTTTTCTCAGCATAGTAATTATTCTCGGAAAATCCCTGTTCATATCATTACCGCCTTTCTATACAGACAGTATAATATACATTTTACATAATGTAAAGCAGAAAATGGAGGATATACCTTGAAATCTTATTATATTCATTTTATCAGACACGGCGCGATTGAAGAAACCAACAAAGGTGCATATATTGGAATAACTGACCCTTGTTTGTCAGAGGATGGAATCAAAGCTTTGAAAAAACTTGATTCAACCCATAAATATCCGTATGCACCGGTAATATTCACAGGTCCTCTCAAGCGATGCACCCAGACTTGTGAGGTGTTGTATCCCCATGTGAAGCCAATTGTTATTGAAGAACTTAATGAAATGAACTTTGGCGAGTGGGAAGGTAAAACAGCAGAAGAACTCAGAGGAGACCCTCTTTTTGAAAGCTGGCTTGCAGGAGAGGAAGGAGTAACTCCGCCTCACGGAGAAGCCAACGATGATTTCACAAGACGAATCTGCCTGGTGTTCCAGAATATTGTTGACGGACTTATTAAGACAGGTACTACCGATTGTGCGATTATTACTCACGGTGGCATCATCATGACGCTTCTTGCTGTCTACGGAATTCCCCAGGCTAAACCTTTTGATTGGTCTTGTGATAATGGCTATGGATTTTCTATGCGTGTAACTCCTATGCTTTGGCAGAGAGACAGAGTTGCGGAGGTATATAAACTTATTCCGATAAAAATCGAAGAAGATTAATTGATTTTATTATGTTTTGCACCGAGGTGAAGCCTCGGTGCTTTTTATTGCAAATAAAACTGAAAATGAAAGAAATATTATAAATATGATGCTGAAAACATTGAAAATTGCAAAATTATTTGTAAATTCCTGCAAAAATTATTGAACTTTGGGGATTGGTGTGGTAAAATATCTGTTAGTTTTATTAGTGAGGTATAACTATGGAAACTCATCTTTTAGTAAGAATAGATTCTAAAATGAGCTCTCTCTCAAAGGGTCATAAGCTTATTGCAGAGTTCATAGAACAACACTATGACCAGGCAGCTTTTCTCACGGCTTCGCGTCTGGGAGAAATTGTTGGTGTCAGTGAGAGTACAGTAGTCCGTTTTGCAACTGAGCTTGGCTATGCAGGCTATCCTCAGCTTCAGAAAGCAATGCAGGAAATGATAAAGGACAAACTCACTTCTGTACAGCGTATTGAGGTTACTGCCGCTAAAATAGGCGATGGAGATGTGCTTGATTGTGTTCTTAATCAGGATATTCAGAAAATCCGCAGAACACTGGAAGAAACCTCTCACGAAGATTTTGACCGTGCAGTTGAGGCTATTACAACTGCCGAGAATATTTATATTTTCGGAACCCGATCTGCAAGCTCTCTTGCAGGCTTTTTAGGCTATTACTTTGACCTGATACTGGGAAATGTTCATATTGTTACCACGGCAAGCCGTTCAGGTATGTATGAAGCTTTGCTCAGAATTTCTGATAAGGATGCAATTATCGGTATCAGTTTTCCCAGATATTCCAAAACAGCCGCAAGCGCTATGGATTTTGCATCCTCAAGAGGTGCTGCAACCATTGCAATAACAGACAGTATGATGTCACCTCTTGCAGAAAGCGCGGATTCTGTGTTGATTGCCCGCAGTGATATGGCTTCTGTTGTTGATTCTCTTGTTGCACCTTTATCTCTTATAAATGCGTTGATTGTTGCTACAGTTATCAAGAATAAAGAAGAAGTCAAGGAAACTTTTGCTACCCTTGAAACTGTCTGGAATGAGCAGGGTGTGTACACAAGTACTCACCATAACGAAAAAAAGTAAGATGAGCAAAATTATTGTTATTGGCGGCGGAGCCGCAGGACTTATGGCAGCAGGTACGGCTGCTGAGCTCGGTGCTGAGGTAATAGTTTTTGAGAAAAACAAGCGAGTTGGCAGAAAACTCTGTATTACAGGCAAAGGCAGATGCAATATTACCAATAACTGTCCTCAGAATGTTTTTATTGAAAATGTAAACACAAACCCACGTTTTATGTACAGTGCCATAAGTAATTTTGATTGTGCTGATACAATGTCTTTTTTTGAAGAATCAGGGCTTTTACTTAAGACAGAAAGGGGAAACCGTGTGTTCCCTCAGTCGGATAAAGCTACTGATGTAGTGGCTTCTCTTGAACGCTTTAATAAGAAAAACGGAGTCATAGTTTTGCCGGAAACCATAGTGAAAAAACTTATAGTTAAGGATAATAGAGTTGTCGGAGTAGCTGACAGCAAAGGCAAAGAATATAGATGCGATGCCGTGATTGTTGCTACAGGCGGCTGTTCGTATCCTTTGACAGGGTCTACCGGTGACGGATATAAATTTGCTCGTCAGGTCGGCCACACTGTCATAAGTGCTGAGCCTTCGTTGATTCCCTTATGCTGTGACGATGAACACTTGAAGGATTGTAAGGATTTGCAAGGTTTGTCTTTACGCAATGCAGGAGTGAAACTTTTAAGGAATAATAAAGAAGTATACAGCGATTTTGGTGAACTTCTCTTTACTCATTTCGGACTTTCAGGACCTACAATCCTTAGTTCAAGTGCACATATCAGAAATGTTAAAAATGGCGAATACACTATTTCTGTTGACTTGAAGCCAGCGCTTGATTTTGAAAAGCTCGATTTGCGTGTTCTTCGTGACTTTGAAAAATATAAAAACAGAGAACTTTCTAATTCTCTTTCTGACTTATTGCCGAGTTCATTGATTCCTGTTGTAATCAAACGCAGTGGCGTTAATCCCGCAACCCGATGCAACAGCATTACCAAAGAGCAAAGGCACAAGTTTGTAAGTATTCTTAAAGATTTACGTTTTAACATTTCGGATGTTCGCCCAATTGACGAGGCTATTATAACCCGTGGCGGTGTGAAAACTTCAGAAATTGACCCCGCTACTATGCAGAGCAAATTGTGTAAGGGTTTGTATTTCTGCGGTGAAGTTATTGATGTTGATGCCTACACCGGTGGTTTTAATCTGCAGATTGCCTTTTCAACCGGTAAGCTTGCAGGCACCTGGTCGGTTTATAATTCTTGACTTATATAAACAATTAATTTTAATAAACAGGAGTAATTATTATGTCTATTGCAATTGCTATTGACGGACCTGCAGGTGCAGGCAAATCCACTATTGCTAAGGCTGCTGCCAAGCATCTTGGTTTTATTTATGTTGACACAGGAGCTATGTACCGTGCTATAGGTCTTTATACAATCCGTAAGGGTGTGGACCCTAAAGATGCAAATGGTGTTATTGAGCTGCTCTCTGAAATTGAGGTTAGTCTCGCAAGAGATGAAAATAAGAATCAGCTTGTCATTCTTAACGGCGAGGATGTTTCTGGTCTTATCCGTACCGAGCAGGTTTCTATGGCTGCTTCCAATGTTTCTGCAATCCCTGAAGTTCGTGCTTTTCTTCTGGGGCTCCAGCGTGACCTGGCAAGCTCACAGAACGTTATAATGGACGGCAGAGACATCGGTACTGTTGTTCTGCCTGATGCAAAGGTTAAGATTTTCCTTACTGCATCTGCAGAAATCAGAGCACGCAGAAGATATGATGAACTTATTGCAAAAGGTGACAATGTAGTTTATGAGGACGTTCTTGCTGATGTAATCGAGCGTGATAACAACGATATGAATAGACCTATTGCACCCTTAAAGCCCGCGCAAGACAGTGTTATCGTAGATACCTCAGACCTGAGTTTAGACGAATCCATCGAACTTCTGATTAAAACAATAGAGGAGAATAGCAAGTGAAAGAAGTAAAATACAGCAAGAAATTCTATACTGTAATGAAGTGGATTGTTGCAGTTGTTCTTTGGCCTGTATATCGTTTCAAATATACAAATCCTAATAAAATTCCCAAAGAAGGAAGATATATTTTCGCAGGAAATCATATATCTGTTACCGACCCTATACTTGTAGGCATTGCTCAGAAAAGACGAATAAGATTTATGGCTAAAGCAGAGCTTTTTGAAAATGGTTTTTCACGTTGGCTTTTTACCAAGTTGGGAGCTTTCCCTGTAAACCGAGGTAAAGGCGATTGGGATTCAGTAAACTACGCAAAAAGCATCATTGATGATGGGGAGTGCCTTGGAATTTTCATAGAAGGAACACGCTCCAAAACAGGCGAGCTTCTTCGCCCCAAGAGCGGTGCGGTTATGATTGCTCACCAGATGGACTGTAAGATTGTACCTGTTTCTATTACTTACAGAACCAAGAAGAAATACCTGTTTTCACGCAGGTACATATCCTTTGGAGAACCTGTGACTGTTGAAGAACTCGGTATTGTCAATGGTGGTCCTCGCGAATACCGCGAAGCCTCACGTCAGCTTATGGAAAGAATTGCTGTTATGTGGGAGAGGGATAAGTATGGAAATAAAGCTCGCTAAAACTGCAGGCTTCTGCTTTGGTGTTAACCGTGCAGTCAAGATGGTATACTCTCTTCTTGATGAAGGAAAGAACGTTGCAACTCTGGGCCCTATTATTCATAATACAGAAATGGTAAACGAGCTGAAAAACAGAGGAGTGGTGACGGTTGATAATCCGTCAGAAACTCCCGCGGGAGCTACCCTTGTTGTTCGTTCCCATGGCGTTTCACGCTCTGTTATGGAGGAGATTTCATCTCTTGGAATTGACTGTTGTGATGCAACCTGTCCTTTTGTTTCTAAGATTCATTCCATAGTGTTTTCTGCTGATGAAGATAAGAATAAATCTGTTTTTATTGCAGGTGACTGTACTCACCCTGAGGTGCAAGGTATAATGGGCCATTCAAGAACACCTTGCTTTACCTATAAAAACGAAACTGAACTTCTGGATTTGTTTAGTAATATTCCGCCTGAGAATTATAATACTGCTGTTTTTGTTGCCCAGACCACTTTCAGCGAAAAAGAATGGAAAAAATGTTATAAAACCATAAAAAAGGTCTGTACAAATCCGGAAATATTTGATACAATATGTAGTGCTACGCATAGTCGTCAGGCGGAAGCCGAAAATCTGGCAAAAAGCGCGCAGCTGATGATAGTCATTGGTGACAGAAAAAGCTCCAATACCGCAAAGCTCTATGAACTCTGCAGTAAGGCTTGTGCTGACACCCTTTGGATTGAAACAGCTTCTGAGCTTTCACCGGAAAGATTAAGCAATGTCTCTTCGGCGTGTGTAACTGCGGGAGCTTCCACTCCTGCAAGGATTATAAAGGAGGTACTGGATAAAATGGATGAAATGACCAAGTCCGGTGTAACAAACGAAACTGAAGATTTTGAGGCTCTTCTGGAAGAGAACCTCAAAGGCTTAAATACAAATGAGAGGGTAATGGGTACTGTTATCAGCATAACTCCCACAGAGGTTTATGTTGATGTTGGTAGAAAGCAGGCTGGCTTTATTCCTGCTGATGAGCTTTCTTTCGGCCCTGTTAACGATCCCCACGACTTCGTAAAAGTTGGCGACGAGATTGAACTTCTCATTATGAAGACCAACGATGTTGAAGGCACAATTATGCTTTCCAAGCGCAGAGTTGACGCTAAGAAGGATTGGGACGAGCTCGTAAAGCTTGCTGAGGAGAACGCTGTTCTCACTGGTGAGGTTATCGAGGTTGTAAACGGCGGTGTTATCGTATTTGCACGCAACAACCGTGTATTTGTTCCTGCTTCTCAGGCATCAATCGTTCGTATGGACGACCTTACTCCTCTTCTTCACACAGAGGTTGAGTTCAGACTTCTTGAAGTTTCTCAGCGCGGCAGACGTAAGAAGATTGTTGGTTCCATCAAGAGCGTTCTCAAAGACCAGCGCAGTGAGTTCAAAGCTGCTTTCTGGGAGGCAATTGAGGTTGGCAAGACATATGTAGGTACTGTTAAGTCCCTCACAACATACGGTGCATTCGTTGACCTTGGCGGTGTATTCGGTATGATTCACATTTCCGAGCTCAGCTGGTCCAGAATCAAGCACCCCTCTGAGGTTGTAAACGTTGGCGATACTGTTGAAGTATTCGTTAAGGATTTCAACACAGAAACAAGCAAGATTTCTCTCGGCTTCAAGAAGGCAGAGGACAATCCTTGGGAGATTCTCCGTCGTGATTATCCCGAAGGCACAGTATGCAATGTAAAGGTTGCAGGAATCACAACATTCGGTGCATTTGCTACAATCATTCCCGGCATTGACGGTCTTATCCACATCTCACAGCTTTCCAACCAGCACGTTGAGAAGCCTCAGGATGTAGTTGCTGTTGGTGACGAGCTTGAAGCAAAGATTGTTGGCATTGACTTCGACAAGAAGCGTGTTAGCCTTTCTGTAAGAGCACTTCTGCCCGAAGCAGAAGTTGCAGAAGAAGTAGCAGAAGAGGTTGCTGCTGAGGAAGTTGCAGAGGCAGAGGAAGCTTCTGAGGAATAATTATTGCTGATTTACGGGCATCCTCTTTTTCGGGGGATGCCTGTTTTGTTAGGTGATTTATTATGTTAGATGTTAAATTTATTGATAAAATCAAATCAGATGCAAAAGCTGTAATTGTAGAACTTTTGGATAAAGCTCAGTTATCTCCCGGTGATGTGTTTGTGCTTGGTTGCTCATCAAGTGAGATTTGCGGCAACCATATCGGTACAGCTTCCAGCTCTGAAGCAGCAAAAGCGTTGTATGATGTACTTTTACCTGAGCTTGAGAGCCGCGGCGTATACCTGGCAGCTCAGTGCTGTGAGCATCTTAACCGTGCGTTGGTAGTTGAGCGTCAACTTGCAAAAAATCAAGGCTTGGACATTGTGAATGTTGTACCTCATGCACACGCAGGCGGAGCAAGTGCTACCCTTGCGTATTCACTCTTTGATGACCCCGTTATGGTTGAATCTGTCAAGGCTGATGCAGGTATGGATGTAGGAGGCACGCTTATAGGTATGCATCTGCGTGTAACTGCAGTGCCTGTTAAAACTCAGGTGCGTACTATCGGTGAAGCTTTAGTTGTTTGTGCCCGTACACGTCCGAAATTTATCGGTGGAGAGCGTGCAATATATAATCAGAAACTTATGTGAGGTGTAAGTTATGACAGCAAGAGATGAATTTATTCAGATTTTTACTGAGAATGTTCAGCGTCCCGGTGCCAAGGAACTCCTTTCCTGGCTTCAGAACACAGATTTTTTCACTGCACCTGCAAGTACTAAGTATCATTGTGCTTGTGAAAACGGCTTAGTAATGCACTCTGTCAGCGTTTTCAACACAATGATGGAGAAACATTTTGAAGAAGGCACAGATTCCGTTGAAAGTTTTGCTATCTGCGCACTTTTGCACGATGTATGCAAGGCTGAGTTTTATAAAATCTCTACAAGAAACGTAAAAAACGAACTTACAGGTCAATGGGAAAAGCAACCGTTCTATTCTATTGAAGATAAATTCCCCTTTGGGCACGGTGAAAAATCAGTTTTTCTAATTGAGCGTTTTATGCGTCTGCACCTTGATGAGGCAATGGCTATTCGTTGGCATATGGGTAGCTTTGATGACAGTCAGGGCTTTACCTTAAGCCAGGCTTATGAAAAATATCCTCTTGCAGTTAAGCTTCATCTTGCCGACCTTGAATCTACATATCTTCGAGAGAAGGGCACATCTGCTGTAAATAAGTGATAGCGAGGTTAAAGTATGCTGTATATGGAGGCTATGTCAAGAGCTTCAGAGCTTCGACGCCTTATAGAATATCATAACGACAGATATTATAATAAAGATAATCCTGAGATTTCTGACTTTGAATATGATATGCTCCTGCGTGAGCTTGAGAATATCGAGGAAGAGTTCCCCGAGCTTAAAACTGCAGATTCTCCTACTGTACGCGTAGGCGGCAACGCTTCGGAAAAATTTTCTGAGGTTGAACATAAGGTTCCGATGATGAGCTTGCACGATGCTTTTTCACACGATGAACTCAGAGATTTTGACCGCAAGGTTAGAGAAGCGGTAGCATCTCCTGTATATATTGTCGAACCTAAGTTTGACGGACTGTCAGTTTCTTGTGAATATAAAAACGGCAGGTTTTTCCGCGGTTCAACCAGAGGTGACGGAGTTAAGGGTGAAGATATTACCGAGAATCTGATGACTATCAAATCCTTACCTAAATATATTGAGAATGCTCCTGAATACTTAGAGGTCAGAGGCGAGGTTTATATGTCCTTTGCTACCTTTGAGCGTCTTTGTAACGAACAATTAGATAAAGGTGAAAAGCCTTTCAAAAACCCCCGTAATGCAGCGGCAGGTTCGCTCAGGCAAAAAGACAGCGCAATTACTGCACAGCGTACCCTTGATATATTTATCTTCAATATTCAGCAGGTAGAGGGTGTTGAGCTTAATTCTCATAAGCAATCCCTTGATTATCTCACGCAACTTGGATTTCCTACGGCTCCTTTTTATAATACCTTTGATAGTATTGAAGGTGTAATTGCAGAGATTGAACGAATCGGAAATCTTCGCGGTGAGCTCCAGTACGGAATAGACGGTGCTGTAGTAAAGGTTGACAGTTTTTCACACAGAGAGCTTATAGGCGTAACCGCTAAGTATCCAAAATGGGCTGAAGCTTATAAATATCCACCCGAAGAAAAAGAGACAACACTTCTTGATATTGAACTGAATGTGGGCAGAACAGGTGCAATAACACCTGTCGGAATCTTTGAACCTGTGCTTTTGGCAGGCTCAACGGTTTCCCGTGCAACTCTTAATAATGAAGATTATATAAGGGAAAAGGATATCCGCGTAGGTGACAGGGTGATTATCAGAAAAGCAGGAGAGATTATTCCCGAGGTTGTTTCTGTTGTCAGTCATTCTGATGATTCAGAGGAATATAAATTCCCCGAGGTTTGTCCATCCTGCGGAAGTTTAATATCAAAAGAGGACGGCGAAGCAGTTTACCGTTGTACCAACACCGATTGTCCTGCACAGCTTATGCGTCATCTGATACATTTTGTATCCCGGGATGCTATGGACATTGATGGTATGGGTCCTGCGGTTTTAGAACAGCTTGTGGATAAAGGTTTGGTATCTTCTCCTGCGGATATTTACAGGCTCAAAGCTGAAGATATCTCTTCTTTAGAGCGAAAAGGCGAAAAGTCTGCTCAGAATCTTATAGAAGCTATCGAAAAATCAAAGAGCAGAGAGCTTCACCGCTTTGTGTATGCTCTCGGTATTCGTCATATCGGCGTTAAAGTAGCAAAACTCCTTTGTGAGCGTTTTGGCAGTATTGAAGCCATAATGGAAGCAACTGCCGGCTCTATGATGCTTATTGACGGTTTTGGCGAAGTTATGGCTCAGGTTGCGTCTGCTTATTTTTCGCTTGAAAGCACACGTGAACTTATAGAAGAATTCCGCTTACTTGGAGTTCAGATGAAAAGTGAAGAAAAAGAGCTCGACTCGATGCTTTTTGAAGGTAAAACATTTGTGTTGACCGGTACTTTGCCTAATTTCACCAGAAATGATGCATCTGCTTTGATTGAACAGAACGGAGGAAAGGTTTCTTCTTCTGTATCAAAGAAAACCTCTTATGTATTAGCCGGTGAAGAAGCGGGCGGTAAACTTGAAAAAGCCAATAAGCTGGGTGTAACCGTGATAACCGAAGAACAGTTGCTTTCTATGATAGAATCAAATGAGTTGATTTGAGGTGTAATATATGAGCGAAAAAAGATTTGAAAGAATATATAAACAGGATATGGGCTCCACTGAAATCTGGGTGGATAAAGAAACCGGTGTTAATTATCTTTATCATTCGTCAGGTTACAGCGGTGGTTTGACTGTGTTGCTTGACAGCTACGGTAAACCCGTTGTAACGCCTGTTCCGAAGGATTAATATGTGTTATTAAGCCTGAGACTTTTATGGTCTCAGGCTTTTTCTTTTTTGTACAGGCTGTCATAACTTTGAAATCATCTTCATATAGGTTAGTGAAAGGATGATTGAAGTGAATGAGAATGAAAATAAGAAAGCTTTGCAAAGTGCGTTTCGAGTTATATCGGTAAAATTCAGAGAAAAACTTCAATCTGCGATATCAGGAGTATCGGACAAGGTACAGGATATTGTTTTTCGTGCTGAGCGGCCTGTTTGTGTTTACCTTGGCAGAAAACAGATGTATCTTACAAAGACGGGCTGTCTGACTGAAACTGCAGATTCTCAGGAGTTAGTTTATGCTACTTTAGCGGATGTGTCAGATTGCTTCAATGCTTCTTGCGGTTACTCTGTCTATAGTCATTCCAGTGAAATTAAGGAAGGGTTTATTACTATTAACGGAGGTCATAGAGTAGGAATAGCAGGCACTGCCGTTATGTCTTTAGGTGAAATACATAACGTTCGTGATATTTCTACTGTGTCAATCAGAATTTCACGGCAGATTAAAGGCTGTGCAGAAAATATCACAAAAGATTTTGCAAGCAGCAAAGGAGGCTTACTGATTTGCGGAAGTCCTTGTAGCGGTAAAACCACAATACTCAGGGACATGGCACGGCTTTTATCTACTTGGTACGGCAGCAGGGTAACATTGGTGGATACAAGAGGTGAACTTGCGTCGGTTTGCAATGGGATAGCACAGACCGATATCGGTATGTGTGATATTCTTGATTCATATCCTCGTTCACAGGCAATCGAGCAGGCGGTACGTTCTTTATCTCCTGAGTATATTCTTTGCGATGAAATCGGAAGCAAGGAAGATGTTAATGCAATATTAAACAGTGTCAACAGCGGTGTGAGGTTTGTTGCCTCGATTCATGCGGGCAGTAAACAGGAATTGCTTAGCAGAAAGAACGCTGAAGAAATCCTCGGAACCAATGCGTTTGATAAGATTGTTTTCCTAAAAGGCAGGGAGCATGCAGGTTGTATTAAAGAACAATATTCAATACAGGAGTTTTGCTGTGTATAAGTTACTGTTGTCTCTTGTGTTCGTTTCTGCTTCAACTGTTTTAGGTTTTTGGTTTTCACAGAAACTTTCATCCAGAAGAAAAAACCTTGAATTGATTTTTCAAGCTGTTTCAAAGACCTCAACCCTTGTAGGTTTCGGCGGATACGAAATAACAAGAGTTATAAAAGAATCCTTTGGTAAAATCCAGATTTTTGAAAATATAGAAACTTTCGTTGAAGAAGGAATGAGTTTTAATGAAAGTTTTGAAAGATGTGTTGATCAGATGCCTTCTGAAACTTCTCTTAACGATGAGGACAAACAGTTGCTTATAGGTTTTTCAAAAGGGCTCGGGGTTACTGATTTATCGGGACAAACCTCAAATTGTGAGCTCTACGGTAAACTCTTTGAAGAAAGAATTAATGATGCTAAAGAAAAGGAGAAGTCTCTTTCAAGATTATATAAGATATTGGGCTTTTCTCTTGGTTGTGTTGTGATTTTAATGATTGTATGAGGTTCTTATGGATGTAGATATGATTTTCAAGATTGCTGCTGTAGGCATTATTGTTGCAGTACTTAATCAATTACTTATCAGAAGCGGAAGGGAGGACCAGGCTCTTCTTACAACAATTGCAGGTCTGGTTGTTGCGCTTATGATGATAATCGGAGAAATCAGCGACCTCTTTGAAACAATTAAGAGGGTGTTTGGTTTTTGAATATTATCACGGTATGCGGATGTGCAGTAATAAGCTCTGTTTTAGCTGTGTTACTGAAAAAACAAAACGCTGAGATTTCTTTCATTCTGACAATTTGTTCTGTTGTGTTTGTATTAACGTATATTATTTCTTCTGTTGTGTTTGCCGTCAGCGGGATAGAGGAAATATTTGAAAAAACAAAACTTAATACTGTGTACATCGAGGTGTTATTGAAATGCGTTGGAATTTGTTTTATAACAGAGTTCACCTGCAATTGCTGTAAGGATGCATCTCAGACAGCGCTTTCTTCTGTAGTGCTTATGTCAGGAAGAGTTTGCGTTCTTATAACTGCTTTTCCTTTGTTTGAAGAATTCCTTGCTCTTGTTCTTGGAATTGCAGGAGGAAGTGTATGAGGCGGTTTATTATAATTATTATTACGTTTGTTATCTTGTTGTCATTAGGAATAGTCAGTGCTACAGCTGATTCAGAGGAAAATGACATTACACCCGAGATTAACGAGACTATAGCAAAATCCCTTAATATTAATGAATTGTACTTGAATTTACCGCAAAATACAAAAAATTCACTTGAATTAATGGGAATAAAAGAAATCGGAGCCTCAACTCTTGACAATGTTACTTTCTCATCTTTGATGAAAGGTATCGGTTCTTGCTTTGAGAATGAAAGTTCAGGAGTAGCCGAAGCTTTTTGCTTAATTATTGCTGTTATACTGATTTATGCTTTGTTTGATGGTTTTACTCACTCCATAACAGGGGATACCCTTCGGGAAGTTTTGTCGGTAGTGTGTGCTTTGTGTCTTGCGTGTGCACTTGTTTTGCCTGTGACAGAAATCATTAATGCTTCTGTATCAGTTGTATCGATTGCTTCTGATTTTATGTTGTGCTTTATTCCGATAATGTCTGCTGTTCTTGTTTCCTGCGGAAAATCTCTTTCAAGCTCAGGTTATTATGCCCTTATGATAGGTGCCGCAGAAGGCATATCTCAGACTTGCGATAAGGTAATCACTCCAATGCTCAATGTATTTCTGGGAGTGAGTATTTCCTCAGCAGTTGTTCCTATGGTAAACCTTGGAGGAATAACCTCATTTTTTGCAAAAACAGCTAAGTGGTTATTATCCTTTACTTTTACTGTTTTTTCTGCACTTCTTACATTCAGAACTCTCATTTCAACAACAGTCGATACGGTGTCAACGAGGGCAGTTCGTTATACGGTATCCTCATTTATTCCCGTTGTAGGTGCTGCGTTGGCTGAAGCATACAAGACAATACAGGGTAGCGTCAATATACTGAAAAACGGTATGGGTGTTTTCGTTATTTTTGCAGTTGGTGCTGTATTTATGCCTGTGATTGTGCGACTGCTTTTATGGCAGTTTTCGGTGAATCTATGTAAAAGTATTTCACAGATTATTAATCTGAGCCTGCCGGTGCAGATGTTATCAGGCGTATCTACTGTGTTGAGTGTTCTTCTTGCTGTAAATATTTGTATTATGGCATTGTATATAATATCAACTGCATTGATTATTACTGCAGGAGGTAACGGTGTGTGAGTGAATCATTATATATATGTGCAGCATCCTTGTGCTGTTGTCTTGCTGTGTGTTCTCTTGTCAGAATAATATCCCCTTCCGGTAATACAACAAAGATTCTATCTCTGGTTGTTGGTGTGTTTGCTTTATGTTGCCTGATATCTCCGTTTGCTACTCTTGCAAAAGATATAAACATTGACGGCTATAAAAGGGAATTGGATATTAAAAACTCTGATTTATCCGATGTATATGATAAAGAGATACTAAGAAATACAGGGGAATATATTAACTCATACGCTCAGGCATTGCTTATTAGTGCAGATATAAATCCTTTGAATGTAAAAACTATAATTTCTGTTAATGAAAGCAGAGGAATATTTATCAAAGAGCTGAATATATATATTAATAAAAACAGCTCGTACAGAGAGGATGATATAAAAAGTTTGATTGAAACAGCACTGGGAGTTGTACCAAAGATTACGGAGATTTAATATGAAAGCAGAAAAAGACAAATTAAAGAGTATGTTTCTAAGTGAAAAAGCAAGGAATTTAATAATTATAATTGGCATTACGGCAGTAGCACTGATATTTCTTACAACGGTTTTTGATAATGGTGAAAAAGCCGATAGTGATAACCTCAGCACGGAAGAATACCACAATGTTCTTTCTTCTGAAATACTCAATATGGTAACAAGCGTAGAGGGGGCAGGTCAGGCAAAAGTACTGTTAACCCTTGAAAACTCTTATGAGTACATATATCTTGACGACGGTAAAACTTTGCAGAAAATCAATGAACCGACGGTCAGAGGAGTTGTTGTTGCTTGTTCCGGTGCAGATTCGGCTTTGGTTCGTGCTGATATTACACAACTGCTGACAACTGCGCTGAATATCCCCAGTACTAAGGTTTGTATATCAAAACTAAAATAATCCGGGAGGTAATAATGAAAATTAAAAAACGCCATATTTTACTTGCATCTTTAGTTTTTGCCTTATCAGCAGCCGTTTATCTGAATTGGCAGTTTTCGGATTCAGACGGTCTGACTGTGTCAAACAGAACAAAGGAGCTTGGTGCGGCTACATATGTAAACAGCAATATATCAACAGAGGATGAAAGTGCAGTTAACGCATCAGTAAACAAGTTGTCCGACTTATCTGATGAGCAGGCTGAATATTTTGCAACTTCTCGAACAGACAGACAAAAGGTGCAGGATGAAGTGATACAGCTGGCACGACAAGTGTTAGAGCTTAGTGATTCGTCCGATGAAGCAAAGGAAGAAGCTTCAGAGCAGATGTCACGGATTGAAGAAACATTTCTTGGACAGAACAGAATCGAAACAACGCTAAAAGCAAAAGGTTTTACTGATTGTATTTGTTATTTATCAGATTCTTCATGTATGATTATCGTTCCTGCTAATGAGATGCAAGAAAATTCAGTACTGATTATTAAAGATTGTGTTAACGAAGTAGCACAATTACCCTTTGAAAATATTAATATAGTTGAAGTGTGATTGAAACAGATAAGCATTATTATCATATAGTGCTTATCTGTTTCTATTTATGTTATATTATTACATATATACTTAAATTTATTGCAATTCTGGTGATTTGTGGTATAATTATTTTGGATTTTAATAACTATGAGCGGAGTGATATTATGAACGAAAACATTAACAATTCAGAGTTTATTGAAAACACCCCTGAGCTTGAGACTGCAGTAGCTTCGGCAACAGAGGATTCAGCTTACGCAAACCGCAACAGCATCTCCAGATATAAAATGCGTGAGCAGGCTGTGCTTCTTGTTTTTGAAAGACTATTTTCCGATACTGATTTAGATGAAATTGCAGATAATCTTATTGACAGCCGTGACATTTACCTCAGTGACTATGCAATAAACTTAGCAAAAGAAATCGAGGACAATCAGGGAGAGATTGACGCTTTCATCTCAAACAACTTGTCTTCGGGCTGGAAAATAAGCCGTATCTCCAGAATTTCTCTTGCTATACTGAGAGTTGCTGTGTATGAAATGAAATTTGTAAGCGAAGTTCCGGTGTCTGTTGCAATTAACGAGGCTGTTGAACTTACCAAGAAGTATTCCACAGATGATGCTCCCTTTGTAAATGGTGTTTTGGGTGCAATCGCCAAGGAGATTGAGTAATGGCACTTGTGCTTGGTATTGATACAAGTAATTATACAACTTCCTGTGCTTTGTTTGATTCTCAGAAAAATGAGGTGAAGCAACTCAAACAACTTCTGCCCGTAAAGCCGGGTGAGTGCGGAATTCGCCAAAGCGACGCTGTGTTTCATCATACCCGCCAGTTGCCTGAGTTGATTTCAAAGCTGTTTTCCTTAAGTGACGGCAGGAGTGTTGACGCTGTCTGCGTGTCTGTAACACCAAGACGCCAGGAAGGTTCATATATGCCTTGCTTTACTGTAGGTGCTGGGGTAGCCCGGTCGATAGCATCTGCAATGCACATACCTCTTTTTGATGTTTCTCACCAACAGGGTCATATTATAGCGGCATTGTATTCTGCTGATAAGCTTTCTATGGTGAGGGAAAATTTTCTGGCATTTCATGTCAGCGGAGGCACAACTGAAGCTGTTCTCGTTACCCCCGATGATAACGATATAATCAACTGTGACATTGTCGGCAAAACCCTTGATTTGAATGCAGGACAGCTTATTGACAGAGTAGGTGTAATGCTGGGGCTTCAGTTTCCCTGCGGGAAGGAACTTGAAATTTTAGCTGATAAATACAAAGAAAAAATAAGAGTTAAGCCTGTTCTGAAAGGTACGGATTGCTGTTTAAGCGGTTTTGAAAACAAGTTGTCTGATTTGTATTTGTCAACTAAAGATAAAGAACGCACTTGTGCTTACGCACTTGCATACGTCGAAACAACGATTTCAGCAATGACACAGAGCATATTTGACAAGTACGGGAAAATGCCTGTTGTTTACGCCGGCGGTGTTATGTCAGATGCAATTATCAGAAAACAACTCGAAAGCAAATTTGATTCTTTCTTTGCACAACCGGAATTTTCCTGTGATAATGCAGCAGGTGTTGCTGTTTTGGGTGCAATGAAGTATTCACAATTAATTAACTCTTAATGTGTGTTACTATGAATAACTATTCACAACCGAAGTTTATTTCGGTTTCACAACTTAATTATTATATTAAAACTCTTGTAGAAGGCGACAATAATCTTCGTTATGTCTTTGTAACAGGTGAGATTTCCAATATGACAGACCATTATGCAAGCGGTCATATTTACTTGTCACTGAAAGACGAAAAAGCTTTAGTTAAAGCTGTTATGTTTTCAAACAGTGCTCGTAATCTGAAGTTCAGACCTCAGAACGGAATGAAGATAATTGCAAGAGGCAGAGTTTCTGTATATGAACCATCAGGTCAGTATCAGCTTTATATCGAAGATATGCAGCCAGACGGAATAGGTGCATTATCCATAGCTTTTGAACAACTTAAAGCAAAGCTTGAGGCAGAGGGGCTTTTTGACGAGAAACACAAGAAACCTCTTCCTAAGTATCCAAAGCTGATAGCTATAATCACTTCGCCAACAGGTGCCGCTTTGCAAGATATTCTGAATATTCTGAGAAACCGTTGGCCTTATGCTGAAGTTGAGATAGTTCCTACCCTTGTTCAGGGCGATGATGCTCCTTCGATGCTTGCTAAAGCCGTTAATAGGGTTGATAAAGAAGGCACTGCTGATGTTATCATTATCGGCAGAGGCGGTGGTTCAATTGAAGACTTATGGGCATTCAACAGCGAAGAGCTTGCCCGTGCGATTTTTGATTGCAAAATACCTGTAATCTCATCAGTCGGTCATGAAACTGATTTTACAATATGCGATTTTGTGTCTGATATGAGAGCACCAACCCCCACAGCAGCGGCGGTTTTTGCTACCCCTGACAGAGAAGCAGAGCTTGATTGTGTTCTGAAACAGGGGCAGTATCTTTCTGTGTTGGGAGAAAACTTGATTCAAAGCAAACAAAAAACTCTTTCTGAGTTTTCAAAAGTGCTTGTTCAGACTGACCCGAATACTGAGTATAACAAACAACTGGAGTCTTTCTTAAGATTAAAAGAAAGATTACTGCTTTGCGCAGAGAAGTTATTGGCTGAAGAAAAATCAAAAAACGATGAACTAAAATACCGTTTATTCTCTCTTGACCCGCAGACTATTCTTTCCAGAGGTTATTCAGTTGTTACAAAGAACACAATGACCGTTTCATCAATATCTTCCTTACAAAAGGGAGATAATATAAACATTATTTTTTCAGACGGTGAGGTTTCTGCTACCGTAGATTAATTTTTTAGGAGGTGTGTCCCGTGGCTTTTGCACATTTACATGTTCATAGTGAATATAGTTTGCTTGATGGTGCTTGCAGAATTGAAGATTTGGTAAGTGCAGTCAAAAATTCGGGACAGACCGCTGTTGCTATAACCGACCACGGTGCAATGTACGGTGTAATAGATTTCTGGAGAGAATGCAAGAAACAGGGGATACACCCTGTTATAGGCTGTGAGGTTTATGTTGCACCTCGTTCAAGATTTGATAAAACGCCTGAGCTTGACAGAGACTATTATCATATGGTTCTTCTTTGTGAAAACAACACAGGCTACAACAATCTTATGAAGCTTGTGTCAATGGGATTTACTGATGGTTTTTATGTAAAACCCAGAATTGATGATGAATTGCTTTCTCAGTATCATGAGGGACTGATTTGTCTTTCTGCATGCCTTGCTGGTGAAATTCCCAAGAAACTCGCATCGGGGAATTACGCAGGTGCAAAAGAAAAAGCGTTGTTGTATCAGAGTATATTCGGTAAAGAAAACTTCTTTATCGAGTTGCAGGACCATTCTCTTCCTGAGCAGCAACAGATAAATCCTGAACTTATAAAGCTTTCAAAAGATATAGGTGCCGGTTTGGTTGTGACCAATGACTGCCACTATGTAACAAAAGACGATGCACGTGTTCAGTCTATTCTCATGTGCATCCAGACCAACCATACCATCCACGATGAGGACAGGATGCGTTTTGAAACTGATGAGTTCTATGTGAAGTCAGAAGGTGAAATGCGTCAGCTGTTTCCTCAGTATAGTGAGGCTTACGATAACACTCAGCTTATTGCTGACAGATGCTGTGTTGAGTTTGAATTCGGTAAAAGAAAACTTCCTGTGTTTGATGTGCCTGACGGCGAAGACCATTATGAGTATTTTAGAAAACAGTGTTATGCAGGACTTTATAAATATTATGGAGAAAATCCCGACAGTGTAATAATAGAACGCTTGGAATATGAGCTTTCAACCATTAGCCGTATGGGTTTTGTTGACTATTATCTAATTGTCAATGATTTTATCCAGTATGCGAAAAGCCAGGGAATACCCGTTGGCCCCGGCAGAGGTTCCGGTGCAGGTTCTCTTTGTGCTTATTGCATTGGTATCACAGGCATTGACCCTATTAAATACAATCTTCTTTTTGAACGCTTTCTTAATCCCGAGCGTGTATCTATGCCTGATTTTGATATTGATTTTTGTAAAGACAGACGTGGTGAAGTTATAGATTACGTTATCCGTAAGTACGGATACGACCATGTTGCACAAATCATTGCTTTTGGTACAATGGCGGCAAAGGGTGTTGTCCGTGATGTGGGCAGAGCATTGGGACTTGCATACAGCACTTGTGATTATGTGGCAAAGCTCATTCCCTTTGAGCTGAATATGACACTCAAAAAAGCTCTTGCTGTCAGCAAGGAGTTAAAAGATAAGTATGATACCGAGCCCGAAATAAAGGAACTTATTGACCTTTCTATGGGACTTGAGGGCATGCCAAGGCACGCCACGACACATGCCGCGGGAGTTATCATTTCTGACCGACCTGTGTCTGACTATGTGCCTCTTGCCAAAAACGATGAACAGGTTGTAACTCAGTTTACAATGACAACCCTTGAAGAGCTCGGACTTCTCAAAATGGATTTTCTGGGACTTCGCAACTTAACAGTAATCAACGATGCTGTTAAGCTTATCCGTCAGATTAAGCCGGATTTCACTTTGGATGAAATCAAAGAGGGTGACAGGGGAGTATACAATATGCTTTCTCTGGGTAACACGGAAGGCGTATTTCAGTTTGAATCTCAGGGAATGAAGAATGTTCTTGTTCAGCTTAAACCCGAATCCCTTGAAGATTTAATTGCGGTTATTTCTCTTTACAGACCGGGACCGATGGACAGTATCCCTGCTTACATCGAAAACCGTCATAATCCGGATAAAATTAAATATAAACATCCTTTGCTTGAAGATATCCTCAATGTTACCTACGGTTGCATTGTGTATCAGGAGCAGGTTATGCAGATATTCAGAAAGCTTGCGGGTTACTCTCTCGGCCGTGCTGATGTTGTGCGACGTGCAATGAGTAAGAAAAAGCATGATGTTATGGAAAGAGAACGTGATGTTTTCATAAACGGACTTGTCCGAGAAGACGGTACTGTTGAAGTTGAAGGGTGCATACGCCGCGGTGTTGACAAAGCTTGTGCTGAAAGTGTTTACGAAGAAATGAAAAACTTTGCTTCTTATGCCTTCAATAAATCTCACGCGGCATCCTATGCCTACATTTCTTACCAGACCGCTTGGCTGAAATATCATTATCCAAAACAATATATGGCAGCTCTGCTTTCGAGTGTATTGGATAACCAGAATAAAATGGCAACCTATATTACAGATTGTCTTCGTATGGGTATTCAGGTTTTACCTCCTCATGTAAACTACAGTACTCATGGGTTTACAGTAACCGGCGGCAATATTCGCTATGGCTTGATGGCTATTAAAAACTTAGGGTATAATTTTATTGATTCAATTATTAATGCCAGAAGATTTGGTGAGTTTACCTCTTTGCAGGATTTCTGTAAAAGGTTATATGCAAACGGTATGAATTCCCGCTCCCTTGAAAGCCTTATCAAATGCGGCGCTCTTGATGATTTAGACGCAAACCGCAGGCAAATGCTCAGTATATCAAAATCAGTGATGGATGATTTAGAATACGAGAAGCGCAGGAATATTGAGGGACAGCTTTCATTGTTTGAAGCCGTTTCCGATAACAAATCTTCTTCGTCTGTAAAAGTTCCTGATTTACCTGAATTTTCTCTTTCTGAGCTTCTTAATATGGAAAAAGAAATGGCAGGTATGTACCTTTCAGGCCATCCGCTTTCTGAATACGAATGGTATACTCAGAAAGTCAAAACTGACAGAATAGGTGACATTATCACAGGTGAGGGAAACAGAGTTTACCGCGACGGTGACAGAGTACGTGTTCTGTGTATTGTATCCAGATACCGCACTCAGCTTACAAAATCCAATCAGATGATGGCTTTTCTGACAGTTGAGGACAGGTCCGGTTCCATGGAGCTTGTTGTTTTTCCGAAAATTCTTTCTCAGTTTGGCTCTTTACTCTACGAGGGCTCTGTGGTATCTGTAACAGGTACTGTCAGTTGCCGTGAAGATGAAGATTCAAAAATTCTTATTAACACGGTTGAAAAGGTGGAAAAAGGAAGCAGTGCACACGTGGAATATAAAGACAGCACGGAACCTTCTGTACAACAAACAATAAATTCACCAAAAGCAGAATATTTCGAAAACTCTAAAACAGGAAAGCCTTCGCTGTATATAAGAGTTGATAAAAAAGACGGTGAACTTTTCAACAAAGCACGTAGGTTAATAGAGATATTCGATGGTGCTACTCCTGTGTTCTTTTATCTTGAAGAAGATAAAAAAGTCCTCAGAGCACCGCAGAATCTCTGGGTTGACCTTAATGATGTGCTTTTATCTGAGCTTAAACATCAACTTGGAGAAGAGTCTGTCAAAGTAAAATTCACATAATATTAAAAAAGACTTGAATTTACAACTTTTTCCTATTATAATTAATTTGTATTATTTTTACCCGGAGGTATATTACAATGTCTGAAATTGCTAACTCTATTGCTGTATTAACCAGCGGTGGTGATGCACCCGGTATGAATGCTGCTGTAAGAGCTGTTGTTCGTGCAGCTATCAATCGTAATCTTCAGGTTTACGGTGTTAAGAGAGGATATAACGGCCTTCTCAACGGTGACGTTGTTCAGATGAACCTGCGTTCCGTTTCTGATATTATCAACCACGGCGGCACAGTTCTTTACACTGCAAGAAGTGAGGAGTACAACACTCCTGCAGGTGTACAGAAGGCTGCTGATTATTGTCGTTCCCTTGGTGTTAAGGGTGTAGTTGTTATTGGCGGCGACGGTTCCTTCCGCGGTGCACGTGACCTTTCCGGCGCTGGTATTCCTTGTGTTTGTATTCCCGGCACCATTGATAACGATATTGCTTGTTCTGAGTATACAATCGGTTTTGACACTGCAATGAACACTGTTCTTGAAATGGTAGACAAAATCCGTGATACTGCTCAGTCCCACGACAGATGCTCTGTAGTTGAGGTAATGGGCAGACGTTGCGGAGATATTGCTCTGCAGACAGGTATTGCTTGCGGTGCAACTGCTATTCTCGTTCCGGAGAAGCCCCACGACATTGACACAATGGTTGTTGATAAGATTCTTGCAACTCAGGCAACAGGCAAAAAGCACTTTATTGTTATTGTTGCTGAGGGTGTTGGCGGAAGCGCTGACATTGCTAAATATATCGAGGAGAAAACCGGTATCGAGACCAGAGCTACAGTTCTCGGCCATGTTCAGAGAGGCGGCTCTCCCACACTTCGCGACAGAGTTGTTGCAACTGCAATGGGTCATCACGCTGTTGAACTTCTTGTTAATAATATCGGCAACCGAGTTTGTGCATTGCAGAACGGTAATGTTGTTGATATGGATATTACAGAGGCTCTCGATATGAAGCGCGTGTTTGACGAAAACCTCTACAACATTGCAATGGATGTATCAATCTAAATAACAAGATTACAGGCACCTGAGTGTGCCTGTATTTTGTATATACACTTTTTAGTAAACAGGTGTTATTATGACTGATAATATTAAGATACCTTTCAATGATGTTTTCTTTTACGGTGTTTCTCT
Organism: Ruminococcus sp.; assembly: GCA_045593025.1. Lineage (GTDB taxonomy): Bacteria > Bacillota > Clostridia > Oscillospirales > Acutalibacteraceae > Ruminococcoides. The sequence continues at coordinate 275,676 of JAZNVW010000007.1, forward strand.
TAAATCCCGTGATATTAACGATATCAGGGCAGACATCTTTTCAAATATTCTGATGAGATATCTGAGAACCTTGAAACCTGTATCCAGCAAGCTATACCGCACAGCAGAGAACAGCAAATATGAGTACAGTTATTCTTTTGTTCCTTCAAAGCCTCTTTATTGGCGTGTTATTAAGAACAGAAGGGTGATTGAAGAAATTGAGCAGCTTTCTGATGGTAAATACTGCCTGAATTTATATGATGAGCAGGGTAGGGATACCAAAAGAGTTCTTTTCAGCAGACAACATAAATGGCAGAAAACAAATTACTATAACTCCCTTTCCGGCAATACAGTGCTCTGTTCTATAGTGCCTAAAGAGAAAAATGGTGAAACTGTAATTCTTCAGTATTTCACAGGTGAAACTTATCCCGTTACTCTTTATTGCTGCCCTGCGGCTTCTTGCAGTGAAGTCCTTCAGTCTGTTCTTGAGAGGGTACCTGAGCCTGAAGCTGCAGCTTTGACTAATTATGGACTTTTGTACTTTGCTCAGGAGGAAACTTTTAATATTTTCAAGCAGGTGCTTAAGGAAGAAGAAGAGAGATACGCTCAGCTTCATAAGCCTGAGATATTCACAACAGAAGAGGATGTTGCGTCTGGTTTCTGCTTTGATGTGAGCAATTTTGATTCAACAAAAGCCAATGGCAGTATGTTTGATTTGTCTGAAGCGGAAGAACTTTCTGAAGATGGCTTTGATTTCTCAGCTGATGTTCAGGAAGTGGCAAGTAAAGATTACGGTACAAATCAAGAGGATAACGATGTAAGTGATGCTTTTGAAGGTGCAGAAGTCGCACAGATGAAGATTTCTGATGATACAGATACCTATTCTCTTGAAGCTGATATTACTGATGCTATCCGAATTATTTCTGATGCTACAGATATTCGTATTGATGAAAGAGCTATTTTTGAACAAACGTCTCGGGAGGCATCTGCATCAGACTGTTTTGCAGAAACAGCAGTTACACCATCATCTGATTCAACTGAAGGTGAAGCACTTACATCAGAAAACGATGTAACCACTGGAATTTCCTCTGAGAATGAAGATTGCAATGGAACTGCAACTGAAACTTTTGTTATGCTCAGCGATATACCATCAACTTGTAAAATTTCGGAAGAGGAAGTGCACGGTTCTGAAGAAACTGAAGTGGTTGAACCTCAGCCTAATGTGCATAGTTCAAACGAAGAATTTGACCTGCTGGCGATGAATGATGAGGATATTGACGATTATGTTCAGACCCTTATTGACTCTCTTTTGCTTGATGCAAAAACTGTAGCAGAGTATAAAGACAGTGCGGATGATGCCTTTGCTGCGGGCATAGGTGAACTTGACATAAACACTGCACAAAGTACATCTAAGCCCTCTGAATCCCTCGTAAGCGAAAGCGAACCGGATTCTGTGATTTCCAGTAACGGTGCAGATTATTTTTATTACGGCGACACCGACTCTCAAGGCAGACGTTGCGGCAGAGGAAAAACCCTTATGTCTGATGGTAAAACTGCATACGAGGGTGAATACAATGAAGATATGCGCCACGGCATCGGAAGCTTTTACTATAAAGATGGTAGCCTTTGCTATTGGGGCAGTTGGGAAAGTAATCTCAGAAAAGGTTTTGGTGTTGGAGTGAGCTCTGAAACCGGAACAGTACATATCGGTTCTTGGAATAGAAACAAACCTGTCGGCATAGGTATCCGTTTTGATAAAGACGGAAACTTTATGTATGTTGATTCCGCTTCTCATAAAACCAACGGAGGCATTCGTGTTACCGGATTTTCAGAGAAATCTTTGTTTATCGAATACTGGGATGAAAATACGCTCAGAACTGTCAAAAAGGAAATTTTTCTTGATGATTTAATTAAATAAACATATTTTAATAAGTAATCCACATAATAATACCGTTCTTATTTTTATAAGGACGGTATTTTTACATTTTATGAGGTGAATTATGAAAAAAGTAACTGCAATAGTTTTGTTAGTCCTTATGCTTATGATGGTGTTTACAGGTTGCAAGCGTGAGGGTGAGATGATTGAAACAATGATGTCTTCAATTCTCTCAACAGATGCACCTGCCCAGAATAACAGCGGCACAGAAAACAACGGTCAAGTAACTGATTCTGATGGTCACATCGGAAATGAACCTACTGACAATTCAACTGCTGGCACAGCTTCATCCGAAAACACTGATGCACAGAATACTACAGACAATAATGTTATGTGATGCTTAAAAAGAAACGAGACCGTCAACAAATGCTGTTGTCGGTCTCGGAGTTTATTAAACAACTGTTTTTTCTAAATCTTCTTTAAGTTTTGATATTATCTTTTTTTCAAGCCTTGATATGTATGATTGAGAGATTCCAAGCATATCGGCAACTTCTTTCTGAGTGTGCTCCTTTTGCCCGGAAAGGCCAAACCTCAGTTCCATTATTGTCGCTTCACGTTCGCTCAGTTTAGATACTGCAATTAACAGTTGCTGAACTTCCAGCTCTCTTTCTATATCTATATTAACCGTATCTGCATCACTGCCGAGAACATCGCATAACAGCAATTCGTTTCCGTCCCAATCGGTGTTGAGAGGTTCATCGATAGAAATTTCGTTTTTTAACTGCGTGGTTTTTCGCAGGTACATTAAGATTTCATTTTCTATGCATCTGCTGGCATAGGTTGCAAGCTTTATGTTTCTATCCGGTGAAAATGTGTTCACTGCTTTTATTAATCCGATAGTTCCGATTGATATCAGGTCTTCTACAGAGCAGTTGTTGCTTTCAAACTTCTTCGCTATATATACAACAAGACGCAGATTATGCACAATTAGCTTTTCTCTAACTTTTTCATTGCCTGCTTGAAGTTCATTCATTATTTTCTGCTCTTGTTCTTTGCTTAATGGCGGAGGCAATGTTTCGCTTCCGTTTATGTAAAAAACCTCGTTGGGAGTATTAAGTTTCAGTCTTATTCTTGTTAATAATTCTTTGATAGCTTTTATTATTTTCATCATATAGCCTCCAATAGTTGTGTTCCCATAATAGATTTGATTTCTCCTTGCAGTTTGCCGCTGCATAAACCTATGTAGCACCCGTTGATTACTTCTTTTCCGTCTATGAATACTTTATGCGGTTTGAAGCCCATAATGATATCGGTGCCGGCAGCAGTAGAGAAAGGAATTACTCTTAAAAGATTTTCGCTTATTTCATATTCGTCTAATAAGTCTTTTTCAACAATAATTACGGGCAGTCCGGAAAAAGGTTCTTTCAAATTACATCCGGTGTCTATAGCGGATTCAAACACGAAGTTTCTTTTATCTTCTGTGTTAATCACAACAGTTTTAACTGTGCAGTTAAGAATATGTCTTTGCCTGAGGTGATTATAGATACTGAGTGCGATATATATAATTAAAGTTGAAATTATAAGCAGAGAAGGAGATACATCAAAATATACTGTGTCATTGTATATTGCACATCCTGACGGGTTCCACAAAAGCTCAATTATAATAACTGATGCACATATAAGCATGCTTATGCCGAGGTAGGTTATTGACCTGACCGCAAATTTAATTAAATTGCAGCGTGGGAACGCAATGTATATAGTTATGACAGCAACGGTAATTTTCATTAGAACCGAAATCAACATAGTATAAAAAGGCGTTAATACTGTCAGCGTTGAAAATCCTGCAAACACTGATGCTAAAATCATCCTGTAATTTTTACAGTTTATGTGAAGCAGTTTTTTTGTCGCGTATATAATCAGATAATCAATTAAGATGTTCACACAAATCAGTGTGTCTATGTATATTATCAGAGTGTTCACTCCTTAAAATATATCTGATGTAATTTTCTCATAAATACTGCTGTTGAATTTGTCACATTACGGGTGGGGTTATTGTTACATTGTGTAGGGGAAATGTATGTTTTACAATACACTAAACATTGTTGAGAAATTGTAAATTATTCTCAGTTATATTGACTATTTTTATAAGGTGATATATTATGAATACATAAACGTAATAAAGAGGTGGTTATGTATGGCTTTATGTACAATGGATGCAATAAGAGAGGCCGAAGAGTCAGCTCACAGAATGGTTATGAATGCACAGTCAAAGTCAGAGGCGAGAATTACAGAAGCTTCAGATAAAGCACTAAAAATAGTTGAACAAGCTGCTCTTGAAGTTAAAGCAAAAATTGAGAATACAACTGAAACCGCACGTAAAGATTCTGACGAGATAATCATTTCTGCAAGGAAAAGTGCAATTTCAGAAGCAGAAACACTAAGAAATGAATCCTTAAAAAAGCAAGAAGTTGTAAATAAAAGGATATATGAACTTTTAACTTGAGATTACTGTGATTTGAGGTAAACTATATGTCTATACTTCAGATGCAACGTATCAATATTTATGCACTCACTAAGCATTGCAAAAGTATTCTTGAAGCGTTACAACGAATGGGCGTTGTTGAAATTGAACAACTCGATGTAGTTGACAGCGTTTTTTACAGAGAGGATACAGGCAGTGTTCAGGCATCATACAAGCGTAATGCACTTACTGTCAGAAATGCAAGTGAGATATTAACTACCTTTGTCAAATATAAAAAATCCTTGTTTTCCTCATTGGAAGGCAGAAAGGTGCTGTCAAAAGAGGATTATTATAAACAGTCAGAGGACTATGCGCATATTTTGAATGTTGCTTACGGAATTATCCGTGATAATAAAAAAATAATTGAAAATAAAGCTAAGATTGTATCTCTGGAAAGTAAGCTTGAGAGCCTTTTACCTTGGAAGAGTCTGGACGTTCCCTTGAAAAGCACCTCAACTTCAACCACCACAACTTTTGTAGGTACTTTTCCTGAGAAGCTCTGCTTGGAAGAGATACTTGTTGAGCTGAATAAAACAGCACCGCATCTTGATTTGTATGATGTGGAGGTTGTGTCTGTAGATGAACATCAGACTTGTATCTTTGCTGTTTGTTCCAATTCACAGAAAGATGACTTTTTTGATGCGTTGAGAAAACTCGGTTTCGCTCTACCTGCTTTTACTACCTCCGTATCTCCTTTGGAAGCTATAGAAGAACTTAAAGAAAGAATCAGAAAACGAGAAGCACTTATTGACGAATATAAATCCAAAATTATTGCCCAAAAGGATATGATTGATGCTTTCAGGTTCTTTGAGGATTACTTCGTTATGAAAGCTGAGCAGTATGTGCAGTTCGATAACCTCAGTTATTCGCCTCATACTTTTGTACTGACCGGTTATATAGCCGAGCGTGACGGGCAGAAACTTGCTGATTATCTTTATAAGAACTTCGATGCACAGGTTGAACTTGAAGAGGCAACAGGGGAGGACGTTCCTGTTGCACTCAGCAACAATAAATTAACGGAACCTGTTGAAGGTGTACTGCTTTCTTATAGTGCACCGCACAGAAAAGAACTTGACCCGACGGGTGTTATGGCAATATTCTATTATGTTTTTTTTGGCATGATGTTTTCTGACGCAGGATATGGACTGGTAATGTCATTAGGCTGTGGTGCAGGACTTCTTGCCTTTAAGAATATGGAAGCTTCTCTCAGACGTTCTCTGAAAATGTTCTTCTGGTGCGGAATTTCAACTTTGTTCTGGGGATTGATGTTCGGAAGTTTCTTCGGAGATGCTGTTGCAGTAATCTGCAACACATTCTTTGGCATTTCACCGCCATTGATTCCCGGTATTACAACACCTATTTGGTTTAATCCTACTGAAGGAGCAGGGCCTACGAAACTACTGATGTTCTCATTCTTGCTGGGAATTATCCATTTGTTTGCAGGACTGTTTCTGCAGGGAGTAAATTATATCCGTAACGGAAAATGGCTTTATGCAATCTACGACGATTTGTCCTGGATGTTACTTGTTGGGGGTGCTGTGTTTGCGCTTCTTTCAACCGAGATGCTTTCATCAATGGCAGGCTTCAGGCTTTCTCCGGTGTGGTTGACCATCGGTGGAATTATGGCACTTGTCGGTGCTGTGCTTATACTGTTTTGCAGTGCCAGAAACCGCAATCCCATCAAGCGTCTCATTAAAGGTGCCTATAATCTTTATGGAGTAACAAGCTATCTATCTGATATTCTTTCTTATTCCAGACTTCTTGCGTTGGGACTGGCAACAGGTGTTGTTGCTCAGGTGTTTAACCAGCTTGGTTCCATGTTTGGCGCCTCAGTGATGGGCGTTATCGGCTTTATTGTGGTGTTCATCATAGGACACGCTCTCAATATCGGAATAAACGCACTTGGTGCGTATGTTCATACAAACAGACTGCAGTTTGTTGAGTTCTTCGGAAAGTTTTATGAAGGCGGAGGACGAGAGTTCAAGCCATATGCAGTCAATACAAAGTATTATAATATCAAGGAGGATATTTAATTATGTCAGGTTTATTTCTTGCAATTTTAGGTGCAGCTTTTGCAACATTTATGGCAGGTATCGGTTCTTCAATCGGTGTAGGTAAAGCAGGTGTGGCTGCTGCCGGAGTTCTTGCTGAGGAGCCTTCACTGTTTTCTAAGGTGCTTATTCTCATGTTGCTTCCTGCAACACAGGGTATTTATGGACTTCTTGTTGCATTCTTAACCCTGCAGGCAGTAGGCGTAATCGGAGACCCTGTGGGAGATATATCCGTTGCAAAAGGCGCTTTGTATCTTGCCGCAAGCCTTCCCATCGCTTTTTCCGGTCTTATTTCTGCTATCCATCAGGGAAAATGTTCCGTTGCTGGTATTAACACAGTTTCTAAAAAGCCCGACCAGATGGGTAAAGCACTCATTATCCCCGCTATGGTAGAAACATATGCAATTCTTGCGTTGCTTATCTCCATTCTTGCTATTAACGGTATCAAGGTTCTTGCAATCTGATTACTGTGACGAATCCTTTTAAGGAGTATCGATTATGACCGGATTAGATAAAATTCTTGCTGAGATTAAGACAGACAGCGACAATTTGTGTTCAACTATTGAAAGCGAAACAGATGCCCGCTGTGAAGCTATAATTAAAGAGGCTGAAGCAAAAGCTCTGAAAATAACTTCTGATGGTGATATTGAGGCAGATAAGGTTTATGATGAAATCATCACAAGAGCAAAGTCATCAGCACAGCTTGAGGCACGCTCTGTGCTTTTGCATACAAAACAGGATATTATCACGCAATCTTTAGAGAGTGCAAAGTTTTATCTTTGTAATCTTCCTGTCGATGAGTATTTTTCTCTGATTTATAAAATGATTAAGAAATACAGCGAGAAAATTCATGGCGTTGTCTGCTTGTCGGGGAAGGATATAGACAGATTGCCTGCTGATTTTGAGGATAAGCTCAAGCTTTATGCTAACGGAAGTCTTAGTTTGTGTGATGTACCGGTGGAAATTGACGGCGGATTTGTTCTTGTATACGGAGCAGTTGAGGTGAATTGTGCCTTTTCTTCTGTGTTTCTGGCAGAGGGAGAACTTTTCACCGATGAAGTATCCAAGCTTTTGTTTTCATAAGGAGGCAACCTGTGTTTGCTAAAAAAGATGATTATATTTATGCGGTTGCCCGTATCCGATGCAAGGAATCAAAACTTTTGTCAAATAAAAACATAGAGCAGCTTATTTCTATGAGGGATGCGCAAAGCGTTGAGAGATATCTGTATGATTTAGGTTGGTCAGATTCAGCAAGCCAGGCTCATAAAGATATACTTGTTTTGGAGCAGGAGAATTTGTGGGCACTTATGAAGGAACTCACGGGTGACTTGTCGGCATTTGATTTCTTACGGGTACAAACTGATTTTCATAATATTAAAGCGTCTGTAAAATCTGTGTATTCTGATACACCTGCCGAGCCTTTGCTGTTAAACGGCGGTATCTTTGCTCCTGAGTTTGTGTATGGTTGCATAAAAAATAAAGAATATAACGAATTACCCAACTTCTTGTCAGTAACAGCACAGGAAGCTATGAGTGTTATTCTCAGAACAGGTGACGGTCAGCTCTGTGACGGACTGATTGATAAAGCTTGTCTTACTTATATCGAAGGAGTTGCAAAAGCTTCTGATAACGAGCTTATAAAGAAATACTGTGAACTTTTTGTGGCGTCTGCAAATATTAAAATTGCAGTCAGATGCGCACAATTAAACAAATCGGCAGATTTTACTTTTAGTCTTATGGCCGAGTGTGATAGTTTGAATATTAAAACTCTTTCTACAGCCTCAGCAAAAGGCTTTGAGGAAATATGCAATTATATTTCTTCGACTGATTATAAATCAGCTGTGGCATATATAAAGGAGTCTTTATCGGCTTTTGAAAAGTGGTGTGATAACTTTGTTATGAATCTTATTCGTTCACAAAAATCAGAACCTTTTTCCATCGGTCCGCTTGTGGCGTACATCATAGCCAAGCAGACCGAGATAAAAGCAGTAAGACTGATTATCACAGCTAAGAACAATTCATTGCCTGATTCTGTAATTAGAGAAAGGATAAGGGAATTGTATGTATAGGGTAGCAGTGATTGGTGACAGAGACAGTGTGTATGGCTTTTCTTCTTTGGGGCTTGATGCCTTTTTTGCAGAAAATGCCAGGGAAGCCTTGCCTTTATTCAAAGAAATTGTAAACGGGGAGTATGCTGTTATCTATATAACAGAGCAGTTAGCTGACGGATTGTCTGATGAAATTGATAAGTTCAGCTTTTTGCCTACTCCTGCTATTATCCTGATTCCGGGTCTTAAAGGCAATACAGGACAGGGAATGGCGAATGTGAAAAAGACAGTAGAAAAGGCAGTAGGCTCAGACATTATTTTTAATGATTAACTTTTGTGTATCCGACTGAAAGGATGATTTAATATGAGCGGTACTATCAGAAAAATAGCAGGACCTCTTGTTATTGCTCAGAATATGCGAGATGCAAATTTGTTTGATGTTGTTCGTGTATCCAATCAAAGATTAATTGGCGAGATTATTGAGATGCACGGTGATGCTGCATCAATACAGGTTTATGAAGAAACTTCCGGACTTGCACCCGGAGAACCGGTAGAATCAACAGGAGCTCCTTTGTCTGTTGAATTAGGTCCCGGTCTTATTTCCAATATTTACGACGGAATACAGCGTCCCCTTGAAGATATTATGAGAATATCCGGCAGTAATTTGGAAAGGGGAGTTGAGGTACCCTCCCTTTCAAGAGAAAAGAAGTGGACTTTTTCTCCTGCTGTAAAAATCGGAGATAAAGTCAAAGGCGGAGATGTGCTGGGTACAGTTCAGGAAACAGAAGTTGTGCTTCATAAAATTCTTGTACCTTTTCGCGTAGAAGGTGTAGTAAAGAATATCTCAAGCGGTGATTTTACTGTTGAAGAAACTGTTGCTGTTGTGACTTTACCTGACGGTAACGATAAAGAACTTACCCTTATGCAGAAATGGCCTGTACGAGTTCAGCGTCCTTATAAAAGAAAGCTTTCTCCCAATGAACCTCTTGTAACCGGACAGCGTGTTATTGATACACTGTTTCCCATAACAAAAGGAGGTGTTGCCGCTGTTCCCGGTCCTTTCGGTTCCGGCAAAACCGTCGTTCAGCATCAGCTTGCAAAGTGGGCAGAAGCTGATATTGTTGTTTATATCGGTTGCGGTGAGCGCGGTAACGAAATGACCGATGTTCTCAATGAATTTCCTGAGCTTATTGACCCCAAAACAGGAAAATCACTTATGGAGAGAACAGTGCTCATTGCCAACACCTCCGATATGCCAGTTGCCGCTCGTGAGGCTTCAATTTACACAGGTATAACCATAGCTGAGTATTTCCGTGATATGGGATACTCGGTAGCATTGATGGCGGATTCAACTTCACGTTGGGCAGAAGCGCTTAGAGAAATGTCGGGAAGACTTGAAGAAATGCCCGGCGAAGAAGGTTATCCTGCTTATCTGGGTTCTCGTTTGGCTCAGTTCTACGAAAGAGCAGGAAAGGTTGAAACTTTATGTTCTGAAGAGCGTATCGGTACACTTTCAGTAATCGGCGCAGTATCACCTCCGGGCGGTGATATTTCCGAACCTGTTTCTCAGGCGACACTTAGAATCGTCAAGGTGTTCTGGGGACTTGATTCCTCCTTGGCATATAAACGTCATTTCCCTGCGCTGAACTGGCTTACCAGTTATTCGCTATACACAGATTCGTTAACTGAATGGTTCAACTGTGAAATATCACCTCAATGGATGAATCTTCGTACAAGGTTGATGCAGCTGCTTCAGGAGGAAGCAGAGCTGGAAGAAATTGTAAAACTTGTTGGTATGGACGCTCTTTCTTCAACAGACAGATTGAAGCTGGAGGCAGCTCGTTCCATCCGCGAGGATTATTTGCACCAGAATGCTTTTCATGATATTGACACCTACACACCCCTTCGTAAACAGTTGATGATGATGGAGCTTATTCTTGGTTTTTATGACAAGGCTTCTGTTGCTCTTACAAAGGGTGCTGATATTGAAAAATTGGTATCAATGAATGTGCGAGAGAGTATTGGCAGATTTAAGTATGTACCTGTTGAAGATACAGATAATCAATATCAAGAGTTATTGATAGCTCTTGATAAAGAAATTGACAGTATATTTACGGAAGGAGAGGACTGATATGCCAAGAGAGTACAGAACCATACAAGAAGTAGCAGGTCCTCTTATGCTTGTTAAGGACGTTGAGGGTGTAAGCTACAACGAGCTTGGTGAGATTGAACTTGCATCAGGTGAAATCCGCAGATGCAAAGTTCTTGAAATTAACGGAACTGATGCTTTGGTTCAGCTTTTTGATTCTGCTGCAGGCATCAATCTGTCAGATTCTAAGGTTCGATTCTTAGGCAGAAGTATGGAGCTTGCCGTGTCTAGTGATATGCTTTCTCGAGTATTCGACGGTATGGGCAGACCTATTGACGGCGGACCTGATATACTCCCTGTGAAGCGTCTTGATATTAACGGTCTTCCTATGAATCCTGCTGCGAGAAATTACCCTCAGGAGTTTATTCAGACTGGTATTTCCGCTATTGACGGACTCAATACCCTTGTCCGCGGACAGAAACTTCCAATATTTTCCGCTTCGGGACTTCCTCACTCAAACCTTGCCGCACAGATTGCAAGGCAAGCTAAAGTTCGCGGTACTTCAGAGCCTTTTGCTGTAGTATTTGCGGCTATGGGTATTACTTTTGAAGAATCAAACTATTTTATTGAGAGTTTCCGTGAAACAGGTGCCATAGACAGAACAGTTATGTTCATCAATCTTGCCAACGACCCTGCTATCGAGAGAATATCCACACCAAGAATGGCTTTGACAGCCGCTGAATATCTTGCTTTTGAAGAAGAGATGCACGTTCTTGTAATTCTGACAGACATCACAAACTACGCAGATGCATTGCGTGAAGTGTCAGCCGCAAGAAAAGAAGTGCCCGGCAGAAGAGGTTATCCGGGCTATATGTACACTGACCTTGCAAGCCTTTATGAGCGAGCAGGCAGACAAAAAGGTAAGAACGGCTCAATAACTCTTATTCCTATTCTAACTATGCCCGAGGATGATAAGACCCATCCTATACCTGACCTTACAGGCTATATCACCGAAGGACAGATTATTCTTTCTCGTGAACTTTACCGCAAGGGGGTAACACCGCCCATTGATGTACTTCCGTCTTTGTCAAGACTTAAAGATAAGGGCATAGGTGAGGGTAAGACCCGCGCAGACCACTCCAATACCATGAACCAGCTTTTCTCAGCTTATGCAAGAGGAAAAGATGCTAAGGAGCTTATGGTCATTCTTGGCGAAGCGGCACTTACTGATATTGATAAACTTTACGCAAAGTTTGCCGAAGAATTCGAAAGAAGATATGTATCTCAGGGATACAACACTGACAGAAGCATTGAAGAAACCCTTGATTTGGGTTGGGAACTTCTGAGAATATTACCTCGCTCTGAGCTTAAACGTATTGATGATAAGTATCTCGATATGTATTATGACAAAAAGTAAGTTGGTGATGTAAATGGCAACAGCTCAAATTAATCCAACCAGAATGGAGCTGACAAGGCTCAAAAAGAAGCTTTCCACTGCAATCCGCGGTCATAAGCTGCTCAAAGATAAACGAGATGAATTAATGAGAAGGTTTCTTGATATGGCTCGGCAGAACCGTGAGTTGAGAGAAGAGGTTGAAAAAGCCATCGCACAAGCCAACGGAAAGTTTGTTCTTGCCAGTGCTACAATGACTGCTCAGACCTTATCAACGGCAATGCTCGCTTCCAAACAGGAAGTATACCTTGATGTTTCAAACAGAAATGTTATGAGCGTAGATATCCCTGTTTTTACAGCTAAAACAAGAACTCCCGAAAGTACTGATATTTACTGTTATGGTCTTGCTTTTACATCAGCGGAACTTGATAGTGCTGTTTCTTCGCTCTTTCAGGTTCTTCCCAGCATGCTTAAACTTGCCGAAATTGAAAAGTCCTGTCAACTTCTGTCTGCAGAGATTGAGAAAACCAGAAGACGAGTTAATGCACTTGAACACGTTATGATTCCTGAAACAAGAGAAAAGATACGATATATAACAATGAAACTCGACGAGAACGAACGTGCAACCCAGACAAGACTTATGAAGGTTAAGGATATGGTTCTGAGTAATGCACATGGTTATTAACAAGCAGTTTTAGTAATAAAATTAGACGGTTATGTATGTTACATAGCCGTCATTTTTTATTACAATATTGTTGTTTGAAAATCCGTAAAGTTAGTGATAAACTCTTTTACACCAAAGACGTAAGCGGTGATTTCAGCTGAGTTTCTGCGGTTTATTTACGTTGTTGAAAACACAATAATTGTGTTACACAATCTGTTGTGGTATTAAATATATAATCTTCTATAATTTGGGTGAAGGCTATGAAAAGAAGAAGTACGGCTCTGTTCATGCTTGTTGTACTTACAATTACACTCTTTGCTTTTTCTTCTTTCGGATGCACCGTTAATAATGTGTCAGGTAAAGAAAGCAAGTACCTTAATAAAATAAATACGGTTGAAGATATTGATAATCTTGTTACCAACGATGATAGACTTGTAATTAATTACTTTGATGCATATTTATGGACGGTTTATTTTTCTGAAAGCGGAAGTATTGAACATATGGTTTATATATATGATTTCAAAACTCCTGAGAATGCTAAAAAGATGGTAAAGACAAGGAAAGAAGAACTCGAGCGTAACAAAACGATGACTATAAAGAACGCTAAGGCTGTAGACCGATATATAGTTGTTGATTTGGTTGATATAAGTTTTACAAATGTAACCCGCGGTATACTTGAATATAATTTTTCACAATTAATTGTATATTAATACGAAAGAAAGGCTCCTGCAAATTAATGCAGGAGCCTTTTATCAATGAGTGATAATGTTTTCTTTCTTTGTTTCTGATTTGTTTGGTATTTCCAGATTGTAACACAACACATTTAATATCAAAAGTACATATATAAGAGCAGGGATAAGTGCACTTAATATAATTGATTTGAGAACAATGCATACAGCTACAGCACCGCCAAGGCACAACACAAGAAGTATCGAGCTGAAAAGTGTGGCGAATACTCTGTTATACATTCTTCCCTCAATAGTGAGCGTTGCAATAACAAAGGGATAGATAAGCAATACACTAATCGCAAAGCCTAATATCTTGTAAACCAGATATTTCTCACTCAGAGCAATAACAAGCAATGCCAGGCCAAGGAGCACAAGACAACAGAATATGTATGCAGGCAGTTTTGAAAACATAACCTTTTTTGTTTTTAGCAACATCACAATACAAATCGCCCAGGTAAGGGGAATTACTGATACGGGCAATAACCAGGTATCAAAAAAAGAAACAAGCAAAGCAGGGGACTCTCCATTAAAATCAAGAGTTATACTGCAAAAGGAGAGAAGAGTTGTTATTGCTGATATAATCAGCATAGCAACAGGTAACTTATTTGTTTCTTTCAAAACAGCCTTTCTTACTATTTTCATTCCTTCATTCTCCTTGCTTTGTATTTCTCACCTTTGTTTTGCGGTTTAACAGACAGGACAACAAGCAAAGGTACAAGGCATAACAGTGCTGTATATCCGAAAGAAAGAATTTCATATACTGATATATTATAGGTTATATAGTTGTCAACACAGGTAAACACAGTAGCAAGAGACCCTATTACTGAAAGTAACATAATTATCAGAATGTATCTGAATTTACCTATACAGAACAATAAAGTGAAAACAGTTAACAAAGCGTAAAGTAAATACTCACCAACACTTATCAAGTATGGACCATAACCTACCGCCATGGACAATTGCTGTGCCATAGTATATGCGTTTGTTAACCTTGATACGCTTTCATAAAGCGGAAATAAACATGTAATAAATCCGGCAATACAGGGGATAATCACAGCAGTAATATCTTTCTTTATTGTGAGGATAGATATTCCCACGGCGATAGATACTCCGAACAGACCTTTAAGAATATAGTAAACAATATCCGCGTTACTGTCTATGGCTGAAAATCTGTTTAATGTGTTAACAATAACAGGCAACATAAGAAGAACAAGTGAAGACAAAGATAGAATAACAATTCCAATTAAGTATGGAATGCTTTTGTCTTTTAATTGATGTTTGTTGATTGATAATACTCGCATATAAATACCTCCAAACATATTTATTTTAACATAAGTAGGATATTTTTCAATAGATATATAGAAATTTACTTTAATGTAATCCTGAAACAAAAGATGCATATATTATTAAATAAGCAAATATAATATTAACAGCTAATAACTTGAGGTGGACAAAGTATGGTTTGCAGAATTGTTGAACTCAGACACAAAGAAGTTATCAATAGCAGTAACGGATGCAGGATAGGCTTTGTAGATGATGTTGAGGTTGATACAGTAACTTCTCAGGTAAGGGCAATAATTGTATTTGGAAGACCGCGTTTTATGGGGCTTTTGGGCAGAAATGATGATGTAATCATCCCTTGGACGGATATTCAGCTGATAGGGGAAGACACTATACTTGTGTCAACAAATATTAAATATCACCAAAAAAAGCAGAGAATCCCCAAGTCCTTTGTGTAGTGTGCATAGGTAAAAAATTTGTGCTATCCAGCAACAGTGACGAAATCAGCACTGATATTCTGTGAATAATGACGAATAATAATTCGATATCCGAATAATAAGCTAATTATAATGCTATAATAGAATAATATGCATGGTTTGTAATTTTTGCGTTTTTTCAAAAAATATGCTTTAATTGCACTTGAGATTGTGTGATTAAGCAAAAATATTACCGCTTAAATACAACGCTTTCGAAAATTGGTACGGATGTCCAAAATTTACTATTCCGCCTTAAGGAACCTTGGAACCATCCTGCCAAGTGAGATTTTCGGCTGAGTTGTCCAAGGGTGCCGTGAACGAGTTTTTTACTTACAAAACTCAACACACGCAACACAACACTCGTTGCTGTACCCGGAAATAAGGAGGACGAATTTTTGATTAGAACATTCAAAAGGTTGGCTGCTGTAGTATCGCTTTCTCTCATCTTAACAATCATCATCGTACCTTGTGCCGTGTTCTTTGCCAGCGCACAGAGCGTATCAGGCACATACAGCGTACTAAGCACAACCGAATCAACAACACGTGTAACTAAATCTTACACAGACGACAAGAAGCTCTCAAACAAGCAGGACGATGCTACCACAGAGAAGGCAAAGACCTTTGATGATGCAAAGCAGACTGCTCAGAAGACAGCTAAAGTTATCGAGAAGGCTGCACAGGCAGCTCAGGCAAAACAGCCTGCTGCTACCGTTTCAACAAGCGGAAAGTATCTTCTTGATATCGCTAATCCTGATGCAAACTATGTGAGCTATTCAGTTTCTCTCAGCGATTACGACAGAGATATTCTTGAGCGTCTTGTAATGGGTGAAGCAGGTGGCGAAGGTTTCATCGGCTGCTGTCTGGTAGCTCAAGCAATCAGAGATACCATGATACTTGATGGCTACAAATCCGTTGAATCCTTGAGAGTAAGCATGGGTTATCAGGCATCTCTCTATAACACACCTAACCAGGATGCAATGGATGCTGTAAGCTTCATTTTTGACCAGGGCGGTGCTGCTGTACAGCACAACATAATTTACTTCTATGCACCTGCTCTTTGCACAAGCGGATTCCATGAGTCTCAGGAGTTCGTTGTTGCACACAACAGCCACAGATTCTTTGACAGATGGTAATTATTAAAGGCAATCGCTGAATGCGGTTGCCTTTTTGTGTTTTTGCACAAGACACCAAGGTGTTGGATTGCATATATTATAAACTATTATATATAGCAAAAAAACAATGAGAAAAATCATAAAAACCCTTGACAAATACTGGGGTTTTTGATATTATGTTGAAGCACTACGCACGGCAGACTTGTCCGAAAGGTGTATCTTGGTAAAGATATTTTCAAAGGACAAAATTCAAAAGTTTGTCGGAGGTTTAACCTTAGGAGGAATAAACATGTCAGTAGTATCTATGAAACAGCTCCTCGAAGCTGGCGTACACTTTGGTCATCAGACCAGAAGATGGAACCCCAAGATGGCTGAGTACATCTTCACAGAGAGAAACGGTATCTACATCATCGACCTGCAGAAGACCGTTAAGAAGCTCGAAGAGGCTTACAGCTTCATTCGTGACATTTCTACAGAAGGCAAGTCCGTACTCTTCGTTGGTACAAAGAAGCAGGCTATGGACAGCGTGAAGGAAGAAGCAGAGCGTGCAGGCGCATACTATGTAAACGCACGTTGGCTGGGCGGTATGCTCACAAACTTCACAACTATCCGCCGCAGAATCGGCAGACTTAAGCAGCTTCGTGCTATGGAAGCTGATGGTACATTTGATCTCCTTCCCAAGAAGGAAGTTATCAAGCTCAAGCTCGAAATTGAAAAGCTCGAGAAGTTCCTCGGCGGTATCGAGAACATGGAGAAGATGCCCGGCGCACTCTTCATTGTAGACCCCAGAAAAGAAAAGATTGCAGTTGCAGAAGCAAAGAAACTCGGTATTCCCGTTGTTGCTATTGTTGATACAAACTGTGACCCCGATGAAATCGACTATGTAATTCCCGGTAACGATGATGCTATCCGTGCTGTTAAGCTTATCGCTGGCGCAATGGCTTCTGCTATCATCGAGGGTAAAGAGGGCCAGATGGGCGCTGCAGCTATTGTAGAGGATGCAGAGGAAGAGGCAGCTGAGAAACCCGCACCCAAGAAGAGAAGAACAACTAAGAAGGCTGATGAGGCTCCTGCAGAGGACGCAGCAAAGGCTGAGTAATTGATTTCTATATAAAATAATTGAAAGGATTGAAGTAAAATGAGTTTTACTGCACAGGACGTTAAGGCATTAAGAGAAAAGACCGGTTGCGGTATGATGGACTGCAAAAAGGCTCTTACAGAAGCTAACGGCGATATGGACGCTGCTGTAGATTTCCTCAGAGAGCAGGGTCTTGCAAAGCAGGCTAAGAAAGCTTCCCGTATTGCAGCAGAAGGTATTGCTTTTGCTCTTACTAATGATACAAACACAGTTGGCGTAGTTATTGAGGTTAACTCTGAGACTGACTTCGTTGCAAAGAACGAGGACTTCCAGAAGTTCGTTAAGACTTGCGCACAGACAGTTATCGACAACAATCCTGCTGATGTTGATGCACTCAAGGCTTGCATCGCATCCGGCACTGATATGACTGTTGAGGCTCTCCTTCAGGAGAAGGTTCTTACTATCGGCGAGAATCTCCAGATTAGACGTTTTGAGCGTTTCGAGGCTCCCTGCGTTGGCTATGTTCACGCTGGCGGTAAGATTGGTGTTATGGTTACATTTGACACAGATGTTGACACAACTTCCGATGCTTTTGTAACTTGCGGCAAAGATGTAGCAATGCAGATTGCAGCTCTTAGCACACCTTATCTCAACAAAGAGGCTGTTCCTGCTGATGTACTCGAGCACGAGAAGAAGATTATGCGCGAGCAGCTTATCAACGAGGGTAAGCCTGAGGCAATTATCGAGAAGATTCTCGGCGGTAAAGTTGCTAAGTACTACAAGGAGAACTGCCTTGTTGACCAGGAGTTCGTTAAGAACAACGACCTTACAATCAAGCAGTATGTTGACGCTGTAGCTAAGGAGCTCGGCGGCACAATCGCTATCACCGGTTTCGTTCGTTACGAGAAGGGTGAGGGTCTTGAGAAACGTCAGGACGACTTCGCAGCTGAAGTTGCTTCTATGGTACAGTAATATAAACTAATATCCAAACAGCGTTTGCATTTTGCAGACGCTGTTTTTTTCTTGTTATTCATACAAGTATCAATATTAGCAAATTCTTAAAAATAAAGATATATATTCTTTACAAATCCGCCTGTATGTTGTATTATTATATTAATTATATATAGACCTATGGGGGTGTTCTGAATGGAACCAAAATATAAGAGAATATTACTTAAGTTATCAGGTGAATCCCTTGCAGGCAAGCAGAAAAGCGGAATCGATTTTGACACCGTACTTGAAATCTGTGAACCTATAAAGAAGTGTGTTGACTTAGGCGTTCAGGTTGCTATTGTTGTAGGCGGCGGCAACTTCTGGAGAGGCAGAACAAGCGGTAAGATGGACCGTACACGCGCTGACCATATGGGTATGCTTGCAACATCAATTAATGCCTTAGGTGTATGTGATGCACTTGAACAGCTTGGTGTTGACACAAGAGTTCAGACTGCAATATCCATGAGAGAAATCGCAGAGCCTTATATCCGCGGAAAGGCTGTCCGTCACCTTGAAAAGGGCAGGGTGGTAGTATTTGGATGCGGTACAGGCAATCCTTTCTTCTCAACAGACTCAGCCGCATCACTGCGTGCCGCTGAAATTGAAGCTGATATTATTATGAAAGCTACAATGGTTGACGGAGTATATGACTGCGACCCCAAAACTAACGAAAATGCTGTTAAGTACGACACTCTTTCTTTCAATGAGGTTGTTGAGAAACAGCTCAAGGTTATGGATGGCACTGCCGCAACTATGTGTCGTGAGAATGATATTCCTATCCTTGTATTCAGTATTGAAAGACCTATGAATATCTACGATGCAGTATGCGGTGAAAACATCGGTACTCTCGTTAAATAACACATACATTTCAGGAGGATTTATTTATGAATACAGTTATCAAAAAAGCTGAAGAATCTATGCAGAGAAGAATTAATCATCTGGAAAGCGAGTACGCAAGAGTACGCGCAGGAAGAGCAAACCCCAGTGTTCTTGATAAGGTAATGGTTGACTACTATGGTTCACCAACACCTATCCAGCAGCTTGCAGCTGTTGCTGTTTCTGAGGCAAGAGCTCTTACAATTCAGCCTTGGGATGCATCAGTCCTTCGTGCTATCGAAAAAGCTATTCAAGCTTCCGATATTGGCATTAACCCTCAGAATGATGGTAAATGCATCCGTCTGATTTTCCCTCCTCTTACTGAGGATAAGCGTAAGGAAATCACTAAAGATGTAGCTAAACAAGCAGAAGATACCAAGGTTCAGATTAGAAACGAGCGTAGAGATGCTATCGATCATCTCAAGAAGATGAAAAAAGATTCTGAGATTACCGAAGATGATTTAGAGGTAGGTCAGGAGAAAATTCAGAAGCTTACAGATAAATTCACTAAGCTTGCTGATGAAATCTGCCAGAAGAAGCAGAAAGAAATTATGGAGATTTAATTAATATGTCGTTTTTATTTTCTCGACGTAGCAAAAACAAAGGGAAGGACGATAACATCGTCCTTCCTGAACATATAGGCATTATTATGGACGGCAACGGAAGATGGGCTAAAAAACGCGGTCTTCCAAGAAGTGCAGGGCATACAGCTGGTGCTCAGAACTTCCGTACCATCACTCGTTATTGCAGTGATATAGGTATCCGATACCTGACCGTTTATGCCTTCTCTACTGAAAACTGGAAGCGTCCCGAGGATGAGGTATCTGCTTTAATGAAGCTTTTTAAGCAATACCTTGAAGAGGCTCTTACAGATTTCAAAGACGACAGTATCGTTGTCCGTTTTATCGGTGATACAACCGCATTTTCACCTGAGTTGCAGGAACTTATCGAAAGAACTCAGCGTGAATCAGCTGAGCGTACCGGAATGGTGCTTAACATTGCTATGAATTACGGAAGCCGTGATGAGCTTGTAATGGCGGTAAAAAACATCGCTGATAAGGTTAAGGCAGGGGAAATGTCTGTTGATGAAATCACAGAAGAAACTGTTTCTGCCAATCTTTACACGGCAGGTCAGCCTGATCCCGACTTAATTATCCGCCCCAGCGGAGAGTACAGAATTTCAAATTTTATGCTCTGGCAGGCGGCTTACACAGAGTTTATCATCCTTGATAAGCTCTGGCCTGACTTCACCACTGACGACCTTGATTCAGCATTAGTTGAATTTTCAAGACGTAACCGCAGATTTGGCGGGGTCTGATATACCTTTTGATTATTACAGGGGGTTTCTATGAAAACTCGTATTATTACCGCTGTAATCGGTATCATATTTGTAGTGTTACTTATGATATTCGGCGAAATGCTGCCGATTCTGTTTGCCGTTGCAGTAGCACTTTGTAATGCTATTATCTGTATGGAGTTTCTTACAGCTAAAAAGCTTCAGAAGAATCCTCCTGTAGCTATCCTTACAATTTTATTTTCACTGGTTATGCCATTAGTTGCTTGTACTTCTTTCTGGTATATACCTTTGTATGTTTTTTCACTTGCTTTGTTTCTCTTTATGGTGTTTTTCAGAGAAAAGCTTTCTGTCTCTGAGCTAACCTTTGCGTATGCAGGTGTTGTTGTGATTTCTGTTTCAATGTCAGCATTGGCAAGACTGATATGTTGCAGCGGTGGGTGGTACAGTTTTTATCTCGTTATGGGTGTTGTGTCTCCTTGGCTTGCAGACAGCTTTGCTTATTTTACAGGCAGTTTTATGGGAAAACACAAACTCTGTCCTAATATAAGTCCTAATAAAACGATAGAGGGAGCTTTGGGCGGTGTAATCGGCTCAATTCTCGGTGCTTTGCTTGCAGGACTTGTATTTCAGTTTATCGTATATCGCAATGTTGAGTTTAATTATCTCGCATTGCTTGTAATCGGTGTATACTGTTCCGTTGTATCAATCCTTGGTGATTTGGTTTTCTCTGTTATTAAGCGTGATTGCGGAATTAAAGACTACGGCTCAATTATGCCCGGCCACGGCGGTTTACTCGACCGATTTGATTCCGTTATATTCTGTGTTCCCGTGGTGTATTTGATTTCTGAGCATTGGGGACTTGTTGCTTAAGTAATAATTTGCTGTGTTTTTCGGATATAATAAGGTTGTGATTATATGACAAAATCAATGGTTGTGTTGGGTTCCACAGGTTCAATTGGTACCCAGACTCTTGATGTTGCTGAAAAATATAATATGAAAATATGTGCACTTACAGCACATAGCAACGTAAAACTTTTAGAAGAACAGGTCAGAAAATTCCGTCCTTCCTTGGCGGTTATGTACGATGAAGTTGCGGCAACCGACCTGAAAGTCCGCCTTGCTGATACCGACACCCGTGTGCTTTGCGGAATGGAAGGCTTGATTGAAGCAGCATCTTTTAGCGGTGCAGATGTTGTACTTAATTCCCTTGTTGGAATGGTAGGTTTGGAACCTACACTCGCTGCTTGTAAGGCAGGCAAGGATATAGCTCTTGCCAACAAAGAAACGTTGGTTGCAGGCGGAGAACTTGTGATGAACACCGTGAAAGAAGCTGGGGTTGCCTTGCTTCCTGTTGATAGTGAGCACAGCGCGATTTTTCAGTGCTTGCAGGCTTGTCCTGATAGTAAATTTCTTAAGAAACTCATTCTTACTGCTTCCGGGGGACCTTTCTTTGGCAAAACAAAAGCAGAACTTTCTGATGTAACAGTTGAGCAAGCACTTGCACACCCCAACTGGAGTATGGGTGCAAAGATTACCGTTGACTCTGCAAGTATGATGAATAAAGGTCTTGAGATTATTGAGGCAAGATGGCTCTTTGACGTAACTGCAGACAACATTGACGTTGTGGTGCACCGACAGAGTATAATCCATTCTCTTATTGAGTTTACCGATAATTCTGTACTCGCGCAGTTAGGTGTGCCTGATATGAGAATTCCTATTCAGTATGCCTTAACTTATCCCGAAAGAGTAGTTTCACCTGTCGGTGAGTTGGATTTAACCTCTGTTGGTACACTTACTTTCGATAAACCTGATTATGAAACTTTCGAGTGTCTCTCTGCTTGCAAGACAGCACTTAACATCGGCGGCACTTCTCCTGCAATTGCAAACGGTGCTAACGAAGCCGCCAACCTTCTTTTCAGACAAGGCAAGATTCCCTTCCTTAGAATAGGAGAGCTTGTTACCGGTGCTGTTGCTGATGTTCCTTCTGCTCCTCTCGAAAGTCTTTCTGATGTTCTTTCTGCTGACCGAGCCGCAAGAGAATATGTTATGTCGGCAGTGCAGTAATTTTTTGGAGATGATTTTTTGACAGCCTTTGTCAATATACTTATCACAGCAGGACTTATCATTATAGGAGTTCTGCTTTTTGAACTGATTATTCTGTTTCATGAAGGCGGTCACTTCATAACCGCAAAGCTTTCCGGAGTGAAAGTTAACGAGTTTGCTTTGGGTATGGGACCAAAAATCTTATCTTTTACTAAGGGCGAAACCACTTATTCTCTCAGGTTGCTTCCAATCGGCGGATTCTGTGCTATGGAGGGCGAGGATGAGGACAGCGATAACCCGCGTGCCTTCAATAACATAAAGATATATAAAAGAATGATTATTGTAGCAGCAGGTGCTGTTATGAATATTATTCTCGGACTTATTCTGATGACAGTTCTTCTGCTTCCAAATGAATACTTTGTAAGCACAACTGTTGAAGCATTTATCCCCAAATCATACAGTGCTAACAGCGGTCTTGAAGCAGGAGATAAAATCATTTCTGTTGATGGATATAAAGTCCGCAATTCAATGGATTTATCCTATGCACTTGCAACCATCAAGGTTCAGGATGTAGAGGGTGACAGCCTGCAGATTTTCAAGCAGGATTGTGCAAATGCACTTTCTGATATTTACTATGAACAATACAATAAAGGAAACTTCAAGTCCTTCAGCGAAGCAGAATATGAAGCAATTTATAGCGATTTATGTAAGGCAACTACGGTTGTAAACAAAGCTTTGTCTAAAGATGATGCATTGAAAGCTCTTGAAGACGGCTGTAAAGTTTTGTATTCATATTTTCCCGACGAAGACTGGTCAACACCTGAAATCGACATTAAAGAAACCAGACCGCGTTTCAGAACAGACATGGTGGTAGAAAGAAACGGACAAAAGGTTCCTCTTGAGAATGTGGATTTTATGACTTATACCACTGCTGATGATACTACACCGAAAATGTCGATTGACTTTTATTCAAAGGCAAAAGAAAAGAATTTCGTAAACTTTATCGGAGAAGTGTCAGGCCAGACAGTTTCTGTTGTAAGAATGGTTGTTGATTCACTTGTCGGACTTGTGAAAGGTGAGTTTGGATTTACTGATGTTTCCGGACCTATCGGTGCCGCCACTGCTACTGTAGAGGTAGCACAGGAGGGACTTAAGTCAGGATTCGGTGATGCTGTGCTTAATATCGTTTATATAATGATGATAATCACCGTAAATCTTGGTGTAGTCAATATGCTTCCTTTCCCGGCACTTGACGGCGGCCGCTTCCTGTTCCTGCTTATCGAAGGTATTTTCAGAAAACCTGTACCCAGAAAAGCAGAAGCTGTTATTAACGCTGTCGGACTTGGTATACTTCTTGTGTTCATTTTGATTGTTTCCGTCAAAGATATATGGATGCTGTTTGTGTGAGGTAGTTATGTCTAAAATTAGAGTAAAAGCAGGTAACGTTGAAATCGGTGCAGGCGCACCTGTGTCTGTTCAATCAATGCTCAATACACCTGCTCACGATATAAAATCAAGTGTTGAACAAGCAAAACGTCTGGCTGAGGCAGGTTGTGATATTATCCGTGCCGCCGTGCCCGACAAAGAGGCTGTTGCGCTTATACCTGCGCTTAAAGAGGCGGTTTCTGTTCCCATAGTTGCAGATATTCATTTTGATTATAAACTGGCACTTGAGTGTGTAGCAGCAGGGGTTGACAAAATCCGCATTAATCCTGGCAATATCGGCTCTGATGACAGAGTAAAAGCAGTGGCTGACGCTTGCAGAATCAAGGGCGTACCCATCAGAATAGGTGTTAACTCCGGTTCCCTTGAAAAATCAATTCTTGCAAAGTATGGCCATCCTACTGCAGAAGCTCTTTGCGACAGCGCACTTTATCACGCGTCTCTGCTTGAAAAGTTCGATTTCACTGACATTGTTCTGTCTATGAAATCCTCCTCTGTGCCTACTACGGTAAAGGCTTATGAGCTCGCTTCCCAGCGTTGCGATTATCCTTTGCATTTGGGTGTTACCGAAGCAGGTACCGAATACAGCGGTATCATCAAATCAGCCGCAGGAGTAGGTTCACTATTACTTCACGGAATAGGTGACACTATCCGTATTTCTCTTACCGCTGACCCTGTACGTGAGGTAATAGCTGGTATTGAGCTCCTTAAATCTATCGGCATCAGACAAGGTGGCGTGCGTTTTGTTTCCTGTCCTACCTGCGGCCGAACAAAAATCGACCTTATCGGTCTTGCAAACAATGTTCAGTCACGTCTTGCAACAGTTAATAAGGATATTACCGTTGCTATAATGGGTTGTGCAGTTAACGGCCCGGGCGAAGCAAGAGAAGCTGATATCGGAGTTGCTGGTGGTGACGGATGCGGTCTTATTTTCAGTAAAGGTGAAATTCTTTATAAAGTTCCTGAAGATAAGATTGTTGATGCATTGATTTCAGAAATTGAGAAACTTTAATATATTTACATATGAAGAGGATTGAATGAAAACATTAGGTAGTTTATTTGCGTCGTATCTTTCTGAGGGTGCATGTTTTCACGACGAAGTTGCTCTTGGAACAGTTGAAAATGTTAATATAGATAATCATAAGCGTACAGTGATAATTACTGTACGCTTTAGTGACTTTATAGATAGAGAAGTGCTTTTTATCACAGAAAAACTCATTTCAAACTCATCTCTGGCACTTTCTAATGTAACAATTATGCCAAAGTACGATAATATTGAGTTTCTCTCTATTTATTATATGGATATTCTGCAAGAACTAAGACGCAGAATTCCCTCTCTTAACGGAGTAGTATCAGACAGCAACGTTGAAGTAAAAGGCGACGTTATAACTGTTGAACTTTTTCACGGCGGTCAATCAGCCCTTAAATCTCTTGGTTTTGACAGAGAACTTCAGAGAATTATATTTGATGAATTCGGCCAAAGATACAATATTGAATTTACTGGTATTACCGAGGTTAACACCGAGGACGATGCTTACATAGAAAACATCAAGCACTACGAGGAGACTTTGAAGCGCAAAGAGCTCGAAGTTTACACAGAAGTTCACGAAGTCAAGCGTGATGAAAGTCTGCCTTCTCAAACAATTGAAGTAAGAAAGGATGGTTTCCTTTATCCTTCAATATATCCCGGCTCAACCAGACCTTTGTGGGGAAGGATTATTAAGAGTAAGCCTGCACCGATAAACTCCCTTTCTATGGATTCAGGCAAGGTGACTGTCTGGGGCGATATTTTCAGCATGGAAACCAAGGTTACCAAATCCGGTGATAAAAACATTATATCTATTTATATCACTGATTATACAGGCTCCGTAATGCTCAAGGTTTTTGCGCCAATCGCTGAGTGTAAACCCCTTGAAACGTTAAAGAGTGGCACTACAATTGTTGCTAAAGGTGATTATGAGTATGACCCTTTTATCAGAGCGTATGTTATCAACTGCCGTTCAATAATGACTGCAGAAAAGTTCAAAGTAGAGGATAATGCACCAAAAAAACGTGTTGAGCTTCATCTGCACACAAATATGTCTTCTCTTGATGCTCTGACACCTGCAGGTGACTTAATCAAACGTGCTTTATCCTGGGGACATCCGGCCATTGCAATAACAGACCATGGTGTAGCACAGGCGTTTCCCGATGCAATGAACGCTTCAGGCGGAAAAGATATAAAAGTTATTTACGGAACCGAAGCCTACTTTGTGAACGATGTTCTGAGTATTGTCAAAGGCACCAAGAGCGAGCCTCTGAGTGGTGAATTTATTTGTTTTGATTTAGAAACTACAGGCTTGTCCGCTAAATCTGACAGAATAACAGAAATCGGTGCTGTCCTTGTCAGAAACGGACAAATTGCCGAAACTTTCAACACCTTTGTTAATTGCGGTGTTTCCATCCCGTCAAAGATTACTGAACTTACGGGAATTGATAACTCCATGCTTGAGGATGCACCGTCTGAAGAAGAAGCAATCCGTGCTTTTATAGAATTCTGCAAAGACAGAATCCTTGTAGCTCACAAGGCATCATTTGACACCTCTTTTATTGCAGAAGCCTGTAAACGTCTTGGAATACACTTTGATTTCACTTCTTTCGATACCTTAGCACTGTCAAGAGTAATTCTCGAAGGTATTGAGAACTGCAAGCTTGGTACAGTAGCCAAATACCTGAGATTACCCGAGTTTAACCATCACAGGGCATCTGATGACGCAAATATTCTTGCACAGATTTTCATTCAGCTGACAGCAAGGCTTGAGTCGGATTATAAAATCACTACTACTGATGAAATCAATACAGGTTTACGCGGCGGCAAATATAAGGAGCTGCCTTCGTATCATCAGATTATTCTTGTTAAAAACCAGGTTGGTTTGAAAAATCTATATAAACTGATTTCTTACTCTCATCTCAACACTTTCTATAAACGTCCGAGAATTCTCAGAAGTATGCTTGATAAGCATAGGGAAGGACTTATCATCGGCTCAGCATGTGAGGCAGGTGAGCTTTTCCGTGCTATCTACGAAAAGAAACCTGAACAGGAACTTTGTGAGATAGCGTCTTACTATGATTATCTTGAGATTCAGCCTGAGGGTAATGATACCTTTATGATAAACAAAGGAATGGTTGAAAGCGTAGAGGATATCAGAAACATCAACCGCAAAATTATAGCTTTGGGTGAAAAACTGGATATTCCTGTTGTTGCAACCTGTGATGTTCACTTTCTTGATCCCCATGATGCAGAGTACAGAAAGATTATGCAGGCAGGTCAGGGTTATTCAGATGTTGATAATCAAGCACCTCTTTATTTCCGTACAACAGCTGAAATGCTTGAAGAATTTGCCTATTTAGGTGAAGAAAAAGCCTATGAAATTGTTGTGGAAAACACAAACGCAATTGCAGATTGCATTGAAAAGGTACGACCTGTTCCCGAGGGTAACTATCCGCCTTTTATCGATGGTGCAGAAGAACAGCTTATGGATATTGTATGGACCCGTGCAAAAGAACTGTACGGCGACCCGCTGCCCGAAATTGTAAAGGCTCGCCTTGATAAAGAGCTTAACGCAATTACAACATACGGTTATTCAGTGCTTTATATGACTGCTCAAAAACTTGTTTCCAACTCAGAAGCACACGGATATCTTGTTGGTTCCCGAGGCAGCGTAGGCTCCTCATTTGTTGCAACAATTTCAGGTATATCAGAAGTTAATCCTCTTGCTCCTCATTATATCTGCCCTGACTGTAAATACAGTGAATTCATTACAGACGGTAGTTATGGTTCAGGTTTTGACCTTCCGCCTAAGATTTGTCCTGTTTGCGGCAGAGAGCTTCGCCGCGACGGCCACGAAATCCCCTTCGAAACCTTCCTTGGCTTCAAGGGTGACAAAGTGCCTGATATCGACCTTAATTTCAGTGGTGAATATCAGTCAAGTTCTCACAGATATACAGAAGAATTATTCGGCAAGGATAACGTTTTCAAAGCAGGAACAATATCTACATTAAAGGATAAAACCGCCTTTGGCTTTGTTAAGAAGTTTGAGCAGGAGAGAGGTCTCAATCTCGGCAAAGCAGAGGAAGAACGCTTGGCAACAGGTTTCACAGGTGTAAAACGCACAAGCGGCCAGCATCCCGGCGGAATGGTTGTTGTACCAAAGGGAATGGAGGTTTACGATTTCTGCCCTGTACAGCATCCTGCTGATGACACAGAATCAGACAACATTACAACGCACTTCGACTTCCATTCTATCCACGATAATATCTGTAAACTTGATGAACTCGGACATGATGTGCCCACGATTTATCATTATCTTGAAGAGTTCTCGGGTATTCCGGTTATGGATGTTCCTATGAGTGACCCCGAGGTAATGTCACTGTTTACTTCCACAGAGGCACTGGGTGTTACCAAGGAGGATATTGATTCAGAAACAGGTACTTTTTCTCTGCCTGAGCTTGGAACTCCTTTTGTTCGTCAGATGCTTGTTGACGCACAGCCCAAAACCTTTACTGACCTTTTGCAGATATCAGGTCTTTCTCACGGAACGGATGTTTGGATTGGCAATGCTGCAGATTTGATTCGTGACGGAGTATGCACAATTTCAGACGTTATAGGTACTCGAGATTCCATTATGACATATCTTATGCACAAGGGACTTGACCCTCTTATGTCATTTAAGATTATGGAGATTGTACGTAAGGGAAAGGCAACAAAACTGCTCACTGAGGAACATATACAGGCTATGAAAGACCATAACGTACCCCAGTGGTATATTGATTCCTGTATGAAAATCAAGTATATGTTCCCGAAAGCTCACGCAGCCGCCTATATGATTGCAGCTTTGCGTCTTGGTTGGTACAAGGTTCACAAACCTTTGGTTTATTATGCCGCTTATTTTACTGTCCGCGGTGAAGATTTTGACGGTGTTACCGCACTTAAAGGTAAGCAGGCAGTAGTTACAAAGATGAATATAATAACTCAGAAAGGCTTTGAAGCTACTGCTAAAGAAAAAACCGAGTACGCTACCTTACAGATTATCAACGAGATGCTTGCACGAGGAATTGAACTTCTGCCTATCGATATTTATAAATCTGATGCAAAGAGATTTATTATTGAAGACGGTAAACTAAGATTGCCGTTTATGTCGATTTCAGGCATAGGCGAAGCCGCGGCAATCTCACTTGCTGAATGCGGTAAACAAGGGGAATATTTCTCTGTTGAAGAATTACAGCAGAAAACTAAGGTTACCAAAGCTGTTGTAGAAGCACTCAGAGAAATCGGCTCTTTGAAAGGTTTGCCTGAAAGTTCACAAATTTCACTTTTCGGTGATTTCTGATTATTAAATTTTCCTTTTGGAGGAAGATTATGTTCTTTAAGATATATTCATTTGGTTGCAAGGTTAACCAGTATGAATCTGAATTTATCAAACAAATTATGTGCGCTGACGGATATGAGTACACAGAAAAGGACAGCGAAGCTGAAATTTTCATCGTTAACTCCTGCTCTGTTACAGCTGTCAGCGACTCTAAATGCAGAAAACTTCTGAGAAAGCTCAGAAGAGAGAATCCGAGCTCAATTATTCTTCTGTGCGGTTGTATGTCTCAGGCATTTCCGCGGAAATATGAAAACTTTGATATGTGTGATATTGTGACGGGTAATACTGCACGTGCACAGATACCTCAATACATCAAAGAATTTCTCAACCACAGAATGCAGATTATCGATGTAACTGAGCACGACAGAAAAAACGAAACCTTCGAACCTTGTGTTGTTTCCGATTTTAGTGAGCGCACCCGTGCATTTGTAAAAATCGAAGACGGTTGCGACAGGTTTTGCTCTTATTGCATAATTCCTTATGCCAGAGGCAGAGTACGTTCAAAACCTCTGGATGAACTAAAGAAAGAGGTTGCTTTGCTTTCGGACAACGGATACAAAGAAATCGTTCTTGTTGGTATCAATCTGTCGAAATACGGTACAGATTTGGGATTAACTCTCAGCGATGCTGTTGAATGCGTGGCACAAAATGAGGGAATATGTCGGATTCGTTTAGGTTCCCTGGAACCTGAACTTCTCGATGAAGAAACCATCAGAAAACTTTCTGCTATAGAAAAATTCTGCCCTCAGTTCCATCTTTCTCTGCAAAGTGGGTGCACTGAAACTCTCAGACGTATGAACCGAAGATATACAAGTGATGAATACGCTGAAATTGTGGAAAGAATCCGCAGAAACTTTACAAATTCAAGCATCACAACTGATGTTATGGTGGGGTTCCCGGGTGAAACAGAAGATGAATTCAAAGCCTCTCTTGAGTTTGTAACAGGAATCAACTTTGCTAAAGTTCATGTTTTTCCTTACTCAAGAAGAAGCGGTACTGTTGCTGACAAAATGCCAGAGCAGATAAGCAAAGCTTTGAAGGAACAGCGTGCAAAGTTAATGGCTGATGCCAATGAAGCTAAACGTGTTGAGTTTATGAACTCACAGATAGGTACTGTGTGCGAAGTTCTTTTCGAGCGTGCAGATTCCAAAGGTTTTTACGAAGGCTACAGTAAAAACTACACTCCGGTTTATGTGGATGCAAAAGGTGCAGATATATCCGGCAAGTGCCTTAAAGTACTTATCACAGCTGCTGAAAGCGAAAGATGTTTTGGTGTTATCTCAGATAATCGATTTTAAGTTTTCAAGTTCACTTTCAGCTGATTCACTTAATAATGCGCTATAATCGTATATCATATATCCATCGTACCCATAGCGTCTTACAAGCATAAGCTGAGTTGCAAGCTCTTTGTCAGTATTTAGCCAGGTTCCTTTATCCGCGTCACTTCCTGCTTTATAGGCTCCAAGTCCCACATATACTTTTATCTGGGGATGATAGTCGAATTCCTGCCAATTTTGTAAACTCACTTCGAATTTTAACGTCGGGTTATTTGTTGAGTAATACATCTGAGGGCAGATATAGTCTACGTATCCTATACTTTCACACCATGTTTTCACATCTGCACCAATATTATAGTTGTTGTCTATGTTTCCTTGGGGAGATATTCCGAACACAACTGACTCGTCAGCATTTTTAACAGCCCTGTAAACTTCGTTTAGCATAATATTTACGTTGTTTTGACGCCATTCGTCCCTATACATAGCTTTAGTAATATTATTTACAGATTCTCTGTATGCGTTATATTCATCTTTATCAAAATCACCTGCATCAGACGGATAAAAATAATCATCAAACTGTATTCCGTCTATATCATAATTTTCGATTATTTCTGTAACCCCGCATATTATAAGCTCTCTTGCTTTTTTATTTGCGGGATTAAGATATATTCCTGAGTTTAACTTAACACCGATGTCATCATCGAGTATGTAGGGATTGTTATTTGAGAGTTCTTGGGGGAAGTTCGTTGTAGCTACCCTGTAAGGATTTATCCATGCGTGAATATCAAGACCCTCAGCGTGAACTTTGCTACACATATATTTAAGCGGGTCGAATCCGGGGTCTTTTCCTTGTTCTCCTGATATTATATGGGAGTAGGGGAAATATGCAGATTTATAGAGCGCATCGCAAAAAGGTCTTACCTGAATTATGAGAGTGTTGCATTTGATTTCTTTTGCATCGCTTACAATTTTATCAAATTTACTTTTGAAGCTTTCATAACTTCTGTCTGTGTTCTGCATATCAAGTGTCAGATATGAAACCCACAAACCTCTCATTTCTTCAGATTCAGTATTAAGCATAGTTGTGTTTTCCGGGTTTGAGTTATCGTAGATGACATTATTTCCTGACATCATAACAATAACGATAGTGCTTATAAGCAACAGAACAGTAATAATTAATATTAAGTTTATTCTCTTCAATACAATCACTTCCGGGAGGATATTTATGCCTTGGTATATAGAGTGGTGTCTATTTTATTTTATAATTATCAGCATTATTGGAATCATAGTAACTGTACATGATAAGATTGCCGCAAAAAGAAATAAATGGAGAGTATCTGAAAAGACCTTGTTTTTAATTTCAATTCTCGGAGGCGGCTTGGCAGTATACATAACGATGCTGATAATAAGACACAAAACTAAACACAAAAGGTTTATGATTGGTATACCGATAATTCTTATATCAGAACTGATTTTGATTAGCGGTATTGTGATTTGGGTGAAGTTACATGGCTGAGCAACTTAAATTCACAGTAGAAGAAAAGCATAACGGGATGAACGCAGGCAGGTATCTCAGAATTGTCTGCAGATTATCAGCCCGCACTCTTGCTGTTCTAAAGCGAACGCCAAAAGGTATTATGAGAAACGGAGAGTTATTACGCTCTATAGATACAGTTTATGCAAGAGATGTTATAGTAATGAATCTGCCTGCAGAGGAAAGTACCGTAACACCTGTTGAAGGTGTTCTTGACGTATTATATGAGGATTCATATATTTTAATTGTCAATAAACCTGCCTTTATGCCTGTTCATCCTGTGAAAAAGCATCAATCAGATACCTTGGCTAATTTTGTTGCTTACAGATACAGAGGTTCTGAATCTGATTTTATTTTCCGTGCCGTAAACAGGCTTGATGCAAACACATCCGGTGCAGTTATAATTGCCCGTGACAGACACACAGCTTCACTGCTACAGGCTTCAGAAATAACCAAACATTACATTGCTGTTTGTCACGGAGACACACCCGAAAACGGCACTATAGATGCACCTATTACCCTTAAAGCTGACAGTAAAATTGTCAGAGAAGTTTCTCACCTCGGTCAGAACGCTGTAACTCGGTATGTGAAAACTTCAGAACTGACTGATGCTTCCGTTCTTGATGTTGTTCTCGAAACAGGAAGAACACATCAGATAAGATGTCATATGTCACATATAGGGTTTCCATTGTTCGGTGACGATTTGTACGGAGGAAGCAAAAACTTCATATTAAGGCAAGCGCTGCATTGTTCTACTGTATCTTTTCATCACCCGTACACCGGAAATTTCATTAATGTTACAGCTTCTTTGCCTGAAGATATAACAGCATTGATTGAAAAACTAAACGTAGGTTGATATTATGAAAAACTTGAATAAAAACCTTATAAATATGCTTTTGTCTGCAATGTTTCTGAGCATCGGTTTACTTCTGCCATTTCTTACAGGTCAGATTCAGCAAATCGGAAATATGCTTCTGCCTATGCATTTACCCGTTATTCTTTGTTCCCTTGTATGCGGTTGGCAGTATGGTCTTGTTGTAGGAGTAGTACTGCCTGTTATGCGAAGCCTTATGTTCACAATGCCTGTTTTGTATCCTTCTGCAATAGCTATGTCCTTTGAACTTGCAACCTATGGATTCTTGACAGGATTTTTGTTTTCAAAAGCACGCTGGCAATGTATACGCTCCTTATATCGTTGTCTGGTTATCTCTATGCTTGCAGGAAGATTGGTTTGGGGGCTGATAATGATGTTGCTACTCGGTGTAAAAGGGGAGGTTTTTACTTTTGGTGCCTTCCTTTCCGGTGCAATTATCAACGCGTTCCCCGGTATCATTTTACAGTTATTAATAATACCTGCTGTTATGTTAACTCTTGACAGAACACATTTAAGACCTTTCAGAAGGCGGAGCGAAAAAGAGGATGTATGTATATGAATAAAAATATACTTACTATTTTAGAACACCTAAAAATTATCAACAAAGAACAAATTATCATTGCCATAGACGGAATGAGCGGAAGCGGTAAATCAACATTTGCAAAAGCTATATCCGAACGAGTATCTGCTACAGTTATACATATGGATGACTACTTTCTTCGCCCTGAACAGCGCACCGAAGAAAGGCTTAACACTCCAGGCGGTAATGTTGATGTTGAACGATTAATCTCAGAGGTTATTGTTCCTGTATCTAAAGGAGAGGCTTTTACATGCAAACCCTTCGACTGTCACACAATGTCTTTTAAGGAAACAAAGATAATTAAACCCGAAAAACTCATCATATTGGAGGGTTCCTACAGTTGTCATCCAAGCTTGTTCTCTTATTCTGATTTGCATGTGTTTTTGACCACAGACAGACTTACACAGATAAAGCGTATATTGTTACGAAGCGGATATGAAAAAACTCACATCTTTATAGATAAATGGATACCTTTGGAAAACAGATATTTTGATTATTATGAAATCTCTGAAAGATGCGAACTCAAATTTTTCACATAAAGGAGAATAGATATGTGCAAAGCAAAAGTTTATTTTATTAAAGAAATCACGCCCGAAAGCCTTGTGAAAATCTATGAGGCAATGGGAGTGAATCTGAAAGGCAAAGTGGCAGTCAAAATCTCCACAGGCGAGCCCGGCGGACACAACTTCCTTAAGCCTGAATTAATAAAACTTCTGGTTAATAAGCTCGAAGGAGTAATTGTAGAAAGTTGCACAGCTTATAAAGGCAGACGTTTAGACCCCAAAGAACATTGGAAAACAATTGAAGAACACGGTTTCAAAGATATAGCGCCCTGCGACATTCTCGATGAAGAGGCTGATATGGAAATTCCTGTAACAGGCGGCATCAATCTTGCTAAAAACATAGTTGGCAAGAATTTAGAAAACTATGATTCTATGCTTATGCTATCACACTTCAAAGGCCATATTATGGGTGGTTTTGGCGGTGCACTAAAAAATATGAGCATCGGAATTGCCTCCACCAGAGGAAAAACCTACATTCATACAGCGGGAGTTACTACAGATTACAAAATAATGTTTGATAATCTGCCAAAGCAGGATGTTTTTCTTGAATGTATGGCTGATGCCTGCAAGAGTGTTGTGGATTTTATGGGTAGCGAAAACATTGTTTATATTAATGTTGCAAACAGACTTTCTGTTGACTGTGATTGTTCAGACCACCCCAAGGAGCCCGAGATGGGTGATTTAGGAATATTTGCAAGCACCGACCCTGTTGCTCTTGACCAGGCTTGCTATGATGCTGTTGTTAATTCACCTGATGAAGGTAAAGCATCGCTGATTGAAAGAATGAACTCCCGACACGGTATTCATATTGTTGAAGCAGGTGCACAAATCGGAATTGGTTCCCGTGATTACGAAATCATAAATATTGATTAAATTCAAAAGCCACGGAGTTGACCGTGGCTTTGCGTTTATTTTATATGCAATCTGTCCTTTTTATTTACTGCTTTAATTCCGCCCAATGCTCCTAAAATTAAAAAAAGAACTAACTTTATTATCGTAAGATAGGTGAAATTACCATCTCCCCAGATAAACCCTGCAAGAAGCACTATAACGAATATAATCAAGGCGGCAGAACTTCCCAGAACTATACCTTTTTGCTTTGTTATGGATGCTGACACAAACCCGCTTATAAATGTAGAAACCGAACAAAGCATTATGCTTATGATACTCAAATAAGCGTGGGGCAGGGTTCCTAAGATTAATAAAGCAGCACTGCCTATACATAATAATACAGTAAGGCACAAACAACCTGCTATTGTTCCAAAAATCAGCGCTTTAATATATAAAGCTGTTCCTGACTGTGCAATAGTTGTTTTGATTGCTTTCATAAAAACATCCCCTGAAATATAATCTGCTTGATTATATTCAGGGGATAGTGTTATTATTCTTTATTTTTATTCTTTGAAGCTTTTTTCTCAGCTTTAAGTTTTGCTTTTTCCTCAGCCTGACGCTTCTTTTCTTCTTCCTGAGCGGCAATTGCTGTATTGTTGGAGTAAATGCACCACTTCTTGAATCTGAGTTTTACTCTGTCTGCACCTGTTTCGATAATAATTTCTTCGTCCTCATCGCGAACAGCTACAACTTTACCGCAAATACCGCCGATGGTTGTGATATCGTCACCAACATTGATATTCTTCTTAAGTTCTTCTTCCTGCTTTTTCTTTTTTGAGTTAGGTCTAATCATAAAGAAGTACATAGCAGCAAAGATGAGAATGTAAATCACAAGAATCATACCGCTGTTGCCTGCACAGCCTGCCGGAGCATCTTCAGCACCTGTTGTTGCAGGAGCAGCTGTGCTGTAAAGAGCGATAGGGTTAATAAAATTGAGAATGTTGCTAATCATTTTTCTATCTTTCCTTTCATAACAATAAACTGATTATATCAGTTATCAATATATAAATCAAGTAATAATTTTTTAATTATATTCGTTTACAAATTACATCTTTTTTCGCACGGTAAAATTCTTCATATCTGCCTTCTGCAAGAGCTTCTCTGATATCTTCCATAAGCTTGTTATAGAATCTCAGATTGTGAATAACCGCAAGTCTTAAACCTAAGGCTTCCTGAGATTTCTGCAGATGTCTTATGTATGCACGGCTGAAGTTTCTGCAAGCAGGACAATCACATTCAGGGTCAATAGGGGAGTCGTCCTGTTCGTATTTAGCATTGGAAATATTGATGATGCCCTGACTTGTAAACAAGTGACCATGTCTTGCATTTCTGCTGGGCATTACACAGTCGAACAAATCAACACCTCTGCGTACACCTTCCAGTATGTTCAGCGGAGTACCTACACCCATGAGATATCTGGGTCTGTCCTTTGGCATAAAAGGTTCAACAGCCTCAATCACCTCATACATAACCTCAGCTTCTTCACCAACAGCAAGACCGCCGATAGCATAGCCCGGAAGGTCCAGTTCTCTTATCATTTTCATATTCTCTACACGCAGGTCATTAAACGTTGCTCCTTGATTGATACCGAAAAGAAGTTGATTCGGGTTTGTCATTAATCCTGCTTCTTTCAGTCTGATGTGCTCATTTTTACATCTTTCAAGCCATCTGACTGTTCTGTGAGAAGACATTTTAGCGTATTCATAGGTGGCAGGGTTTTCAACGCACTCATCAAACGCCATAGCAATTGTAGAGCCCAGGTTTGCCTGAATACCCATACTTTCTTCAGGGCCCATAAATATCTTTCTGCCGTCAATATGACTGGAAAAAGTAACGCCCTCTTCCTTTATGTTTCTGAGTTTTGCAAGCGAAAAAACCTGAAATCCGCCGCTGTCAGTGAGAATTGGTCCGTCGAACCCTGTGAATTTATGCAGTCCGCCCATAGTCTTTACAACCTTATCACCCGGACGTACATGCAGATGATATGTATTGCATAGCTGTACCTGGCATCCTAAATCTTTCAAATCGTAAGCTGATAGTCCGCCTTTTATTGCTCCTGCTGTGGCAACATTCATAAAGCAAGGGGTTTTCACCAAACCGTCCGGTGTATTGAATTCACCAAGTCTTGCAGAGCCTTCTGTTTTAATTACCTTAAACATATTTATCTCCTGTTTATATTATCATCATAGAATCACCAAAAGAAAAGAATCTGTACTTTTCTTCAACAGCTTCCTTGTATGCATTCATCGTGTTGTCATAACCTGCAAAAGCAGACACAAGCATCACAAGGGTGCTTTCCGGTAAGTGGAAGTTTGTAACGAGCCCGTCAAGAACTTTGAACTCATAAGGCGGATATATAAAGATATCTGTCCACCCGTCGCATGGGATAAGTTCGCCTTTATCTCTTGCCACGCTCTCAAGTGTTCTTGTTGTTGTAGTGCCCACTGCAATAACCCGTTTGCCTCTTGCTTTGGTTTCCTTAATAAGCTTTACTGTTTCCTCCGGCAAATCATAGTGTTCACTATGCATAATATGGTCGGTTATTTCATCTTCTTTAACAGGTCTGAATGTACCCAGTCCTACATGAAGAGTAACATAAGCGGTGTTTATACCCTTATTATGTAACTGCTCTATTAGTTCCTGTGTAAAATGCAGTCCGGCAGTAGGAGCTGCCGCAGAGCCGACAGGGTCGCTGTAAACTGTCTGATATCGCTCTTTATCTTTAAGCGTTTCTTTGATATAGGGTGGGAGAGGCATCTGACCGATTTTGTCAAGGGCGGTGTATATGTTCTCGTCACTTTCGAAACGGATTATACGCACACCCTCTTTACCTATATCCTCAACTGTGCCGCTCATAACTCCTGAAAAGTCAAACTCAGTGCCAATCTTTGCTTTCTTTCCTGGTTTGACAAGGGTTTCCCACTTGTTATTTTCTACTTGTTTCAAAAGAAGAAACTCAACACTGGAACCTGTATCTTTTCGACTTCCGAAAATCCTTGCAGGAAGGACACGGGAGTTGTTCATAACAAGCAAATCGCCTTCATCAAGATACTCCAATATATTGAAAAATCTGGAGTGTGTTACTTTACCTGTTGCTTTATCAAGTACCAGCATACGTGATGAATCACGTTTTTCTAACGGTGTCTGTGCAATCAGTTCTTCAGGCAGATGATAATAAAAGTCACTCTTTTTCATATATTTTTCCTTTCTGGAATATTTACGCGAAAATTTATGCACTATCTATTCATATTTGATTGACAAGAAAACTGCCTGGTGGTATATTATATAGATAGTGGGTATATGTTTGCTTTTGAGAGCAAATCGGTTACTTTACTAATAATATAATATATTCAGAAAAAACACAACTTTTTTCTGCGTTTTTTCAGGAGGTTTTTATGAAAAAGTATAAAGTAGGTATTATCGGTGCCACCGGTATGGTTGGCCAGAGATTTGCAATCCTTCTTGAGAACCACCCTTGGTTCGATGTTGTTTGCCTTGCAGCAAGTGCTCGCAGTGCAGGTAAAACATATAAGGAAGTAGTTGAGCCCAGATGGGTAATGGACACTCCAATTCCCGCAAAAATGGCTGACCTTGTAATCAAAGATGCCGCTAATGTAGAAGAAGTTGCAGCTGAGGTAGATTTCTGCTTCTGTGCTGTAGATATGAAAAAAGATGAAATCAAGGCACTTGAGGAAGCATATGCAAAAGCTGAGTGCCCAATCATTTCCAATAACTCCGCACACAGACTTACACCTGACGTTCCTATGATTGTTCCCGAGATTAACGCAGACCACGCAAAGATTATCGAAAGCCAGAAAAAGCGTCTTGGTACAAAACGTGGTTTCATTGCCGTTAAGTCCAACTGCTCACTGCAGAGCTATGTTCCTGCTATTCATCCTTTGATGCAGTTTGGCGTTGACAAGGTTCTTGCTTGTACATATCAGGCAATTTCCGGTGCAGGCAAAACTTTTGAGCGTTGGCCTGAAATGGTAGATAACATTATCCCTTACATTGGCGGCGAGGAAGAAAAATCCGAAATCGAGCCTCTCAAAATCTGGGGCAAGATTGAGGGCGACGAGATTAAAATGACTGATGACATTGCAATTACAGCACAGTGTCTGCGTGTTCCTGTTTCCAACGGTCACACAGCGGCTGTATTTATGTCATTTAAGGATAAAGACAACAAA
The DNA here is from genome assembly GCA_045593025.1 of Ruminococcus sp. GTDB lineage: Bacteria > Bacillota > Clostridia > Oscillospirales > Acutalibacteraceae > Ruminococcoides. The sequence goes on from JAZNVW010000007.1 coordinate 314,938, forward strand.
CCTTCTGTAGATGAGATTATCAAAATCTGGAACGAATATGCAGGCCGTGCTCAGGAGCTTGAGCTTCCCAGCGCACCCAAGCAGTTCCTTCACTACTTCACAGAGCCCGACCGTCCCCAGATTAAGTCTGAGCGTATGCTTGAAGGCGGTATGGCTGTATCTATCGGCAGACTTCGCGAGGATACTCAGTACGATTACAAGTTTGTTTGTATGTCACATAACACTCTCAGAGGTGCAGCAGGCGGTGCAGTTCTTCTTGCAGAGCTTCTTTGTGCAGAAGGCTATATCGACTAAGCTTAATATTCTCTGAATAACACATAACGATTTATATCGGAGGTTATTTTATGAAAACTCCTATTTTTACAGGTTCAGGTGTTGCCATTGTTACTCCTATGAACTCAGACGGCAGTGTAAACTACGAGTCTTTTGAAAAGATTATTGAGTATCAGATTGCAGGCGGCACTGATGCAATTATTGCGTGCGGTACAACAGGTGAGGCTGCTACTCTTTCCGAAAAGGAGCATTGCGAAGTTCTGGAGTTTGTATCCCGCAAGGTAGCCGGCAGAGTACCTGTCATTGCAGGTGCTGGCAGTAACGACACTGCCACTGCTATCGGCCTTTCAAAAGCCGCAAAAACCTACGGCGCTGATGCAATCCTCAGTGTAACACCATACTACAATAAAACATCTCAGACAGGTCTTATCCGTCACTTCAACGCTATTGCTGATGCTGTGGATATTCCTATGATTCTTTACAATGTGCCTTCCCGTACAGGTTGCAACATCAAGCCTGAGACATATGCAGAACTTTGCAAGCACGATAATATCGTAGCTACAAAAGAAGCAAACGGTGATATTTCATCCGTTTCCAAAACTCGTTCACTCTGCGGTGATAAACTTGATATCTATTCAGGTAATGACGACCAGACAGTACCCTTTATGTCTTTGGGTGCACTTGGTGTTATCTCTGTTTTTGCCAACCTCTGTCCTCAGGAAATGCACAACATCTGCCAGCTCTGTCTTGACAACAACTTCGTTGAAGCTGCAAAGATGAATTTCAAATACATCGAGCTTATGGATATGATGTTCTCAGATGTTAACCCCATTCCTGTCAAAACAGCTATGAATCTCATGGGCTTTGATTGTGGTGAATGTCGCTTGCCTTTGGTACCTATGAGTTATCACGGATATCACGACCTTAAAGATTGCATGGCTAAATACGACCTTATCGGTAAGATTAAATAATTATTGAGAATTTGGCGTGCGTTACGGAATTTTCCGAATATGCACGCCTGATTTTTTAGGAGTGAAAAAATATGCTTAATGTTTTGTTACATGGTTGCAACGGAAAAATGGGACATTCTGTTGTATTAGCTGCACAAAACCGCGAGGATTTGAAAATTGTCTGCGGTGTAGACCCTTTCGGAAAATCCGATTACAACTTTCCTGTATATGATAATTTTGATAAAGTTTCAGAAAAAGTAGATGTAATAATTGATTTTTCTAATCCTGCTCTGATTGAGGCACTTTGCAACTTCGCAAAAAGGAACTCTGTGCCTGCGGTTATTTGCACAACAGGTCTTAATGACGAACAGAAAGCTATGGTAGAAGACCTCTCAAAGTCAGTTGCTGTGTTCTCATCAGGTAATATGTCTTTAGGTATAAATCTTCTGATTGAACTTTCAAAAAAAGCAACTGCTATTCTTGGTACTGATTTTGATATAGAGATAATTGAAAAGCATCACAATCTCAAACTGGATGCACCTTCCGGCACAGCGCTTATGCTTGCAGACGGTATATCCGATGTCAGAGATGATGACCCCAGATATACATACGACAGACACTCCTACAGAATGCAACGTTCTAAAAACGAAATCGGCATTCACAGTATCCGCGGCGGTACAATAGTAGGGGAGCACTCTGTAATTTTTGCCGGCAATGATGAAGTAATTACTCTTACTCATCAGGCTCAGTCCAAGGCACTTTTTGCAAACGGAGCTTTACCTGCCGCTGTATTTACAGCATCACAAGCCCCTGGTCTTTATGATATGAGCGATATGCTCGCTAAGTAATTAACACCTCATGTTTTGTTACATAGTATGTAATAAAAACATGAGGTGATAAATTTATGGAAAACCCACTCATTATGCTCCAGAATATCACACTTGCTGTCAGAGCAAAGAATCTTCTGGAAAAAGCGGGTATCCGTGGGTATGTTCAAAAAACTCCCAGAACAGGAAACAAAGCAACATGCGGATATAGCGTTTATGTGCCCGACAACCCTGATAAAGCAGAACAAATACTCAAAAGCAGAGGTTTTATCATACTTGGAAGAACAGGCAGGGCACAAATATGATATATCTTGACAACGCTGCCACAACGTTCCCCAAACCACAGCCCGTGCTCAAAGCTGTAAACACATCTTTTTTATACAGTGCAAACCCGGGCAGGGCAGGCCATCGTCTGTCAATTAAAGCGTCCGAAGCAATTTACAGTTGCAGAAATCAGATTTGTGAGCTCTTTAATTTTGATAAACCTGAAAATATCATATTAACATCAGGATGTACCTTTGCTCTCAATACCGTTATCAAAGGCGTTCTCAATAAAGGGGACCACGTGGTGATCTCCTCTTTAGAGCATAATTCAGTTCTGAGGCCTTTAGAAAAACTTTCTTCAGTCGGATATATATCTTATTCAGTAGCTGAAGTTTTTGAATCAGACGATGATAAAACTGTAGATTCCTTTAGAAAAGCAATAAAAGATAACACAAGACTTGTTGTGTGTACCCACGCTTCAAACGTCTTTGGTATAAAACTTCCCATAAACAGAATTGGTGCTTTGTGCAGATATTATGGCTGTTTGTTCTGTGTTGATGCAGCACAAAGTGCAGGTATAATTGATATAGATTTAAGCGACGCTTCCATTGATTTTCTCTGTTTAGCAGGTCACAAAGGCCTCTATGGTCCAATGGGCACAGGTGCACTGGTAATCAACACAGAAACAATTCCCGATTCCTTGTGCGAAGGCGGAACCGGAAGCGGCACAACTTCGCTTGCTCAGCCGGAGATCCTTCCTGATAAGTTTGAAAGCGGTACAACTAACCTTTCAGGAATCGCAGGTTTAAGTGAGGGCGTAGGCTTCGTTATCAAACGCAAACCGTTAAACATCTATACTCATGAGATTAGACTCGTTAAGAGTTTATATCAAAAGCTAAAGAGCATGGATAATGTAGTTCTTTATACCGGTGAGCCTGATTTGGAGCATTATGTTCCTTTGCTTTCTTTTAATATCAACGGATACGATTGTGAGGATGTTGCACACCTTCTCGATACTAAATTCAACATTGCTGTTCGTGCAGGACTACACTGCAGTCCTTTAGCTCATAAATATATGAAAACAAATCAAACAGGTACTATAAGAATCTGTCCATCAATATTTACCCGTGATTCTGATATAAACACCTTAATAAATGCAGTTTTTCTGATTTCTAAGAACAAAAAAATCTCTATTTAATATTGCATTATACTTTTCATAATGATAAAATAGAAATATAAGCAATATCGGAGGAAGTTTATGCAAGCTATTACTGATTGGTTCAGAAATATCATATCACTGCTCAGCACATTCAAGATAGCTGACCTTGTTGATATTATCATCATCGCAATACTCATATACGGAATTTTGAAGCTTGTTCGTGATACAAGAGCAGAACAGTTGCTGAAAGGCATTTTTCTTGTTCTGTTATTTTATGCACTTGCCTCAATTTTCAGTCTTACAATGGTTACCTCTATACTGAAGGTGTTTCTTGACTTTTCAGTTATTATTATATTCATAATATTTCAGCCCGAAATCAGAAAAGCTCTTGAGCAATTAGGCCGCTCAAAATTTACTAAAAGCTACCTTAAGATTTTCCAGGGCGGACTTATGTCAAACGAAAAAAGAGACGACGAAATCAAGGCTATTTCTGATGTTGCAGATTCCGCAGTGGTATTCAGCCACACAAGAACAGGTGCTCTCTTTGTTTTTGAGCGTGAAACCAAGCTTACTGATATTGCAATGACAGGAACAATTCTCAACTGTGATACTTCAACAGCAGTGTTTGGAAATCTGTTCTTCAACAAAGCACCTCTTCACGACGGAGCATGTATTATCCGTGGCGGCAAAATTTTTGCTGCAGGATGTATTCTGCCTCTTAACAGCAAGGAAGACGGTAGAAAAGATATTGGAACACGCCATCGTGCTGCTATCGGTATGAGTGAAGTTTCTGATGCAATTGTAGTGGTTGTTTCTGAAGAAACAGGCAAGATTTCAGTTGCTGTAAATGGTGTTCTGACAAGAGATTATGACAGAGAAAACCTGGTCAGCACATTAGAAGAGTATCTGCTGCCTGCTGACACAGAAAAGAGTGAAGTCTCCGCTATTTTCAGAAAGAGAAAGGAGAAGAAAACTGATGAAGAATAAATCTCTTTTTTCAAGACTTCTCGATAACAAGAAGCTTGTTCTGATTCTTTCCTTTGTTCTTTCTTTTATGTTCTGGATGATAAGCTCAGATAACACCACCAGAACAATTACTGAAATTCCTCTTGAATACAGCTTATCGGAAAGTGTTTCCAAAGACCTTAAAATTTTCAACTCAAGTGCAGAAAATGTAACTGTTAATGTATCGGGTAAACGTGTTATTATTGATGCTCTCACTTCTGCAGATATCTCAGCTTCGGTTGATTTGTTTTCTGTGAACAAACCGGGCACAGGTACTTATCCTGTCGTTATTGAAAACAATAGTAATATGAAGTTCGAAATTGAAAAAATCGAACCTGAAAACGTTACTATCATGGTCGATAAGGAAGCTTCAAAAACTGTCAATGTAGTAAGTAATTTCTCTTATTCTCCTGAAGGTTACTATGTTGATAACAACTTACCGACTACTGTTGAAATCACAGGACCGGAAACCTATGTTAACAAAGTGAAATGTGCATATGTATCCGGAAAGGTAAACAGCCCCAATGCATCTACTGTAACAAACACTTACACACTCAGGCTGTTCGATAGTGAGAATCCCAACTCTGCCGGTGCCCAGGAAATCCCAACAGACTATATAACAATGAGTTACTCAAGTGTTGATGTTTCTTTCAGGTTTTTGAAGATTGACGAAAACGTACCGTTCACAATCAAGTATGAACCCTCAGGTAATAAGCTGAAGTCCTTCTATTACTCGGTTACTCCTTCTACAATCAACGTTGCAGGTCCCGAGGAGCTGATTACAGGAGAGAATGCAATTACAGAATTTGCTATCAATATAGGCTCTCTCTCAAAATACAAGAACCAGATATATAACGAAACTTTCGATGTACGCGAAATACTCGGGGAGAAATTTGTAAACAAGAGTGATGGAATTGAAACAGTCAGAGTTCAGCTTGACTTTTCCAACTTCGCAATTGAAACTTTTGATGTTCCCTCAAGGCAGATTACTATAAAGAATCTACCTTCGGGTTACACTTACTCGTCACCTTCAACTTTTGCAGTTACAGCGGTCGGAACAACAACTGCATTATCTGCTCTTGATGAAGATAGTTTCACAATAACTTATGATTTCAACGGAATAACTCCTTCAGCGGAAACCCCAGTAGATGTGCCGGTTGAAATATCAGTTAATTCAACTGGTTTGTGTTGGGTTTACCGAACATCAGAAACAGTAAGCGTACTTTTATCAACTCAGGAATAAATAACAGCAAAGGCTCTCAAATAAACTTGAGAGCCTTTATCTTTTAATAATAATCGGTCAGAATTGCTTCTGCACATTTAATTCCGTCAGTTGCCGCTGACATAATTCCACCGGCATAACCTGCACCCTCTCCACAGGGGTAAATACCCTTGCATGATACTGACTGACAAATATCATTACGAAGTATTCTGACAGGGGAGGAGCTTCTTGTTTCAGGAGCTGTAAGTACAGCACCCATATTACCAAAAAACGGTACTTTTTTACCCAGAACAATCAAGCCCTCTCTCATTGAATCGGTAATGAACGATGGGAATATTTTATCTATATCACAAAACTCATACCCGGGCTTTATGGAAGGCTCAGGTAAAGTTTTGACACCTCCCAATTTACCTACGAAGTCACCAACACGTTGAACAGGGGCTATATAGTTACCAACCATTCTGTATGCATTTTCTTCAATCTGTCTTTGCAATCTGATACCATCAAGTACATTTCCACAATTATAGTCATCGGGATTAACACCAACAAGAACCGCGCTGTTCGAGTTGTGATTATCTCGTGCAAACAAACTCATTCCGTTAGTGCACAGTCTGCCTTCTTCGCTTGATGCGTTTACAACATATCCTCCCGGACACATACAAAATGTGTAAACTCCTCTGCCGTTTCCCAGATGGGTACTTAATTTGTAGTCGGCAGCAGGCAGCAAATGTCTTGCTTTCCCGTATTGGCACTCGTCCACTTCTTCTCTCAGATGCTCAATTCGTGCACCAATCGAAAAAGCTTTTTGTTGCATCGCTATTCCCTTTGAGTATAGCAATTCAAAGGTGTCCCTTGCACTGTGGCCAATAGCAAGAACAAGGGTATCTGTTTCAATAACGTCTTTTTTACCATTATTAACGATTGTTATTTCACAGATACAGTCTTTGTCTGTTTTATAATCAATAAATTGCGTGTTGAATCTGAACTCACCGCCAAGAGATTTTATCTCTTCGCGAATAGATTTTATGGTACCTTTCAGCATATCAGTACCTATGTGTGGTTTTGCTGAAACCATAATATCATCGGGTGCACCGTGAGCTACAAATTCCTTGAGAACAAAACACTGTCTGATATCGTTTGTGCCGGTGTTAAGCTTTCCGTCAGAAAAAGTACCTGCACCGCCTTCACCGAACTGCACATTTGACTGAGTATCGAGTTTACCTTGTGTCCAGAATGTTTCGATTATTTTTTCTCTGTTATCTACCGACTGACCGCGCTCAATAACAATTGGGCAAGCGCCATTCCTGGCTAAAACAAGTGCACAAAACAGTCCCGCGGGGCCTGAGCCGACAACGACAGGTCTGTTTCTTAAAGTTTTTGTTGCCTTGAATGAATAGTCCTTTTGTAATGTGATTTCTGAGTTTTTGCATCTGTCGGCAATTTTAGCTTCGTTGCCATTTACAGAGACATCAGCCATTGCGATATAATGCACATCAGTCTTTTTTCTTGCATCTACACTTACTCTGCGTAAAGTTATTTCAGAAATATCTCGTACCGGTATTTTAAGCGCTTTTGCAACTTCAGAGTGCAACTGTTCATTTGTATATTTAAGAGGTAATTTTAAGTTCTTTAATGTAATCATAAGCTGATATCACAGGCGGCACAAAACGCAGAAGAAAAAGCAAACTGAAGATTCATTCCGCCGCAATCTCCGTCACAATCAATTGCTTCGCCAATTAAATACATATTTTTTATTATCGTGCTTTCCATAGTTTTCTCGTTTATCTCTGAACCGTCAACACCGCCGGCAGTTACCTGAGAACGAGAAAAATCGCTATGTTTAACAACCTTGAATCTCCAATCGTTAATCGTTGAAACGAGTTTCTTTATTTGTGTTTCCGTTATAGCGGTAACAGAAGCTGAAGGGGATATACCTGCGGACTTTATTAACGCAAGACCTATCATCTTGTTAAAGTAACCAACAAGCAAGTCTTCTGCTTTAGCGTTCTGACCCATAAGTGCTATTTTGTTTTTTAGCAATGTGTAAATTTCTGTAAATTTTCTCTCGGGTAAAAGTGAAACAGCTAACTCAGTATCATTCACTGTATTAGCGATTCTGGCAAGGTTAAACACACAAATACCGGATAATGCGTTCTCAGTAAACTGTATTTCGCCGTATTCTTCACGCAGGGTTTTATTGTCCTTTATAAGCCTTACTTTACCGCTAACTCTGATTCCCTTCAAAGACTTAAGATATTCAGAATTAACAGTAACAGGACACAAAGCAGGCACAGGAGTAACGATGTTATGTCCCAGTTTTTTCAGAACTGCAAAAATAGAATCGCTTGCACCGGTTGATGGGGTAGCACGGCTACCTGTTGCTATCACAATCTTATCTGATTTGAATACAATGTCTGATGCTGTTAATATAAAATAGTTATTCTCTGCTTTTATATCATTGATTTTCTGATTGCACATCACATCAATCTCTAGTCTTGAGACAGCTTGTCTCAGTATATCAAGAACGGAGTTTGCCTGCTTACTGACAGGATATACTCTGCCATCGTCTTCAGAATAAGTAAGCAAACCAAGTTCTTCAAAGGTATCAACAACAGCTAAGGGAGGGCAAACCTCAAGCAAATGTTCTGCTCCTTGCTTAAAGGAACCGTGATACATAGATGTCTGTGCATACATATTTGTAAGGTTACACCTGCCGTTGCCTGTGGTCAAAAGTTTTTTACCGACTCTGTCCTGAGATTCTATTACTGCCACATTCAACAAACTATTCTTCATTTTAATAAGAACAGCACAAAGGAGGCCCGATGCACCGCCGCCTATAACAGCAACATCGTATTTATTACTATTCATAAAATCACACCACATTAAACAAGGGCAATCAACACAGATTGCCCTCGATTTTTATACAAATAAAGATATCACCCAGGGAAGTCCGTAAGTAATAAAGGACATAATTCCAGATGCCATTAACACGCCGAATAAAATGCTGATAACCGAGTCCTTTAGGTTTAATTTAAGAAGAACTGCAATCAAAGCACCCGTCCATGCACCGGTACCGGGCAGAGGTATACCAACAAACAAAAGAAGTCCCCATCTCTTATATTTAGTTATTTTATCAGATTTGCTCATTGCTTTTGCTTCAATTTTATTGACAAGTCTTCCGAGAAGCTTAGTCTTCTTCATAAGCTCAAAAATCTTTTCGATAAAAAGGAAGATAAAGGGAATAGGCAAAAGATTACCTACAATACTTATTGCAAGTCCAACCCAATAGTTAACACCTAAAAGACTTGCGGCAATCATACCGCCTCTGCATTCCAGAATCGGGAACAACGAGATAATGAACACAACCAATTCTGCAGGAAATCCTCCAAGCAAGCCTACCATATAATTTACCAATTTTTCAGTAAGCCCCAGTTCATCTGCTGTTGCATTAGCCTTAATTGCCAACATATTAATCTTATTCAGCATAATACACCTCTGTGAATTTATATTTCTGCAAATATAGATTTATTATATAATAAACAATATAATTTTACAACAGAAATTTGACTTTTTATCTGTTATTAGATAAAATAATATGGATTGGAAAGTGATATAATGAAATGTAGCAGAAAAGATGCAATATTCCGCGTTGTTTATTCTTTTTTATCGGTTATGATAATCTTTTTTATTTTCTCACAGTCACTGAAGCCGGGTGAGATTTCTTCTGAACAAAGCGGTAGAATTCTTGCAATTATTAATCAAATCTTAACAAGTATTGGATTTATGCAGCCATTATCACATAGCTTTGTGAGAGTCTGTGCGCATTTTGCAGAATTCTTTGTATTGGGTATATCTTTATGTTTTACTTTCAAATCATATATAAACAAGCTATTTGGATTTGTATCTTTTTCTTTTATAACATCTGTATTTGTTGCATTAGTCGATGAGTGCATACAATTATTTACTATAGACAGAGCATTTCAAATTATCGATATACTTATCGATGTTTCAGGTGCATCAATCGCAATAATAGGCATTTCATTAATATTATCAGTCATAAATAAAGCGAAGCCAAAATCGAAAGGAAATAACAATGTCACAGATTAAAGAAAACAAAATGGGAACTAAAAAAGTATTGCCGCTTATTCTCAGTATGAGTTTACCTGCAATGTTTTCAATGCTTATACAAGCTTTATACAATATAGTAGACAGTGTCTTTCTTGGCAATTACGGTGAAAACAGCGATGCTCTCACCGCGGTTTCTCTTGTGTATCCTTTACAGTTGCTTCTCATAGCCTTTATTGTAGGAACAGCGGTTGGCGTTAATTCGCTTATAGCCAGAAGATTAGGAGAACAGAAAACAAAAGAAGCGGAACAAGTTGCATCAACAGGTATTCTCCTCGCGGTTGCAACCTGGATTGTGTTTGCAGTAATAGGTATATTCTTTTCTCGGCCTTTTATCACCTTTATGGCAGGCTCAGAGAATCAGGATATTATTAATTATGGTGTGGATTATATATCGGTAGTACTGATTTTTTCTCTTGGTGCTTTTATTCAGGTTATGATTGAAAAAAGTATACAGGCAACAGGCAATATGATTTTTCCTATGGCATCGCACTTGATTGGTGCAATCGGAAATATTATACTTGACCCGATATTTATATTTGGTCTGGGACCTGTTCCTGAAATGGGAGCAAAAGGTGCCGCTATAGCAACGGTTCTGGGACAGTGGCTTGCAATGCTGTTCTTGGTGATTTCGGTATTTGTTAAGAAATTCGCTATAAAATTTTCATTCAAAAAATTCAGACTATCTTTCAAAATAATAAAAGAAATATATGTCGTAAGTCTTTCTGGTATTGTAATGCAGGCTATCGGCTCAGTTCTGGTAGCAGGAATTAATATGATAATCAATATGTCACCTGCAAATCCGCAAATTAACACTGACGCACAAACTATTTACGGTATCTATTATAAGGTTCAGAGCTTTGTATTTATGCCTGTTTTCGGATTAAATCAAGGTGTTTCACCTATAATAGGGTATAATTATGGTGCTAAACACCGCAAGAGAATGATGCAAGCTTTAAGATACGCTCTGTTGATTGCATTTGTTATTATGCTCTGCGGAACCCTTATATTCCAGATTTTTCCCGAATTCATACTGAGCTTCTTTAATGTTTCTAAAGAACTTACAGAAATGGGAGCAACCGCAATGAGAAGACTCAGTCTTTGTTTTATTCCTGCATCTGTCGGTGTAATAATGACTGCTTTATTCCAGTCTGTGGGAAAAGGCATCCGAAGTCTGCTTATGTCTGTGCTTCGCCAGCTTGTACTGATACTGCCAATAGCATTTGTGCTCTCTAAAATCAGCATTGATGCAATGTGGTTTGCTTTTCCTTTAGCGGAATTAGGTTGCACAATTCTTGCTCTTATCTTCTTTGCAGACCTAAACAAAAAAGATTTCTCAAAGCTATGTAAAGATTAACACATCACCTGCATATATTTAAGCAGGTGATGTTATGGAAAGTTATAGAAATTATGACAACGAAGATTGGTCTGATTATGCCCCTGTAGTTTTCAAAGAAAGCGAAACAAACACCCGGGAGGCGTATAAGTCAGATGAAACCGAACCTATAAAAAACAAAACAAAGTTTTCTACTCCTGTACTAACAGTACAGCTAATACTATGTTTATGTCTGATAACCGGTTTGTTATTATTGAAAACATTTGATAATTCTTCTTTTCGAAATATCAAGGATTGGTATAACTCTGAGTTAACATCAAATCTGTATTTCAGTGGTAACTTCAATCAATTGGATTACTCTTCAATATTCGAATCTTCTGCTGATGAGATTTAAGTTATCGGATATTGCTATATCGATTTCATACCCGTCAATTGCTTTGATTTGTCTTTGTATATTTACTATGAATAATATGTATCTGTTATTATTTTCTCTGGTTGCTTCTATTATACACGAAGCAGGACATATTGTTTATATTTGTAAATATAAAGGAAAACCCGAAAGCATCAACATTAAGCTTGGTGAGATTGCAATTAACTGTAATAACAAATCAGTTACATATTTTCAAGAAATACTGATTGTAGCTGCAGGAGTTATTGCTAATTTAACCTCATGTTTTTTGTTTATGCTGTTATACTCTCTTTTTAATTCTGAGATTTGTTTTGATTTCGCAGTATGTAATCTTGTAATCGGTGTATTCAATTTGTTACCTGTCAAAACGTTTGACGGAGGACAACTCCTTGAATTGATTCTGATACAAAGATTCAGCTTAGCAACAACAGAAAAACTCATAAATGTACTCACAGTAATAACTGTTATACCTGTGACTACAGCAGGCTTTTCTTTGCTCTTATCCTCAGAACATAACTATTCAATACTTTTTATTGCTATATATCTTATATTCTTGATTTTATCAAAAGAAATGCGGTGATTTTTTGTATTCAAAGGAAGTTGAAAAAATTCTCCTCAAAGTGCAGAAACCGGGTAGATACACCGGAGGAGAACTTAACAGTATCATAAAAGACAAGCAGAAAGTAGACTTAAGATTTGCTTTCTGCTTTCCCGATACATATGAAATCGGTATGTCTCATCTGGGCATGAAAATACTCTACAGCCAGTTCAACTCTTACGACCATATATGGTGTGAGCGTGTCTTTGCACCTTGGACTGATATGGAGGATTTGATGCGTGAAAGAAACATTCCTCTATACGCCCTTGAAAGCGGAGACCCCCTTACTGATTTTGACTTTATCGGCTTTACGCTCCAGTATGAACTTTCTTACACAAATGTTCTTAATATGCTCTCTTTAGCCGGTATACCTCTTCTGAGTAAAGAAAGAACTGAACTCAAGAACATTGTTGTAGCCGGAGGCACCTGCACAAGTAACCCCGAGCCTCTTGCCGATTTTATTGATATATTCTTTATCGGCGAGGGAGAAGAGGTAGACCTTGAGGTTATGGAGCTTTACCGCGAATGTCGCAAAAATAACAAGTCAAAAAACGAGTTTTTAAGGCTTGCTTCTCAAATCAAAGGAGTATATGTGCCTGCACTTTATGATGTTGAATACAATGAGGACGGTACAATCAAAAGCTTTGAGGCACATAACGGGGCACCTGAATGCGTAGAAAAACGTATAATAATGGATATGGACAATGTGTTTTATCCCGATACATTCGTAGTGCCTCTTGTTGAAATTGTTCACGACAGAGCGGTTTCTGAAATATTCAGAGGCTGTATCAGAGGATGCCGTTTTTGCCAGGCAGGTTTCTTAAACAGACCTGTACGCGAAAAATCAAAAGATACTATACTTGAACAGTGCAGAAAACTCTGTGACAACACAGGCTATGACGAGGTCTCGCTTTCTTCACTTTCTTCCAGTGATTATTCCGATATTGTCGGCCTTCTTGACTGTCTTACCGAATGGTCTGATAAGTGTTCTGTGAGTTTGTCACTTCCGTCTCTGCGTGTGGACGGTTTCACTGATGATATCATGAGTAAAATCAAGACTGTCAGAAAGAGCGGTCTGACCTTTGCTCCCGAAGCAGGAACGCAACGTCTTCGCGATGCAATCAACAAAAATGTTCGCGAAGATGAATTGCTGAAAACCTGTCACGTAGCTTTCTCCGGCGGTTGGACAAATGTAAAGCTGTATTTTATGATTGGCCTGCCGACAGAAACATTTGAAGACGTGGAAGGCATAGCAAAACTCGGACAAGCTGTAGTAAACGAGTACTATCGCACAGAAAACAGAACAAAAGGCAAAGGTGTAAATGTAACAGTATCAGCATCATCTTTTGTACCAAAACCACACACACCTTTCCAATGGGAAGCACAGGATGACATTGAAACCATCCTTAACAAACAGAAACATCTCAAAGAAAGTATCACCACAAAGAAAATCACCTTTAATTATCACGAGGCTAAAACAAGCTTCCTTGAAGGTGTATTTGCAAGAGGTGACCGAAAGCTTTGTAAGGTTATGCTTAAAGCTGCAGAAAAAGGTTTTCGCTTTGACGGATGGAACGATTGCTTTGATTTTGACGCATGGATGCAGTTGTTCGATGAATGCGGCATAGACCCAACCTTCTATACTTCAAGAAAGCGTTCATTTGATGAAATTCTCCCTTGGGATTTTATCAGTTACGGTGTATCCAAATCGTTTCTCATAAAAGAATGTGAGCGTGCATACAACAGCGAAACAACTCCCAACTGCAGAGAAAAATGCTCAAACTGCGGTGCTGCTTGCTACAAAGGAGGTGTCTGCGTTGAAAAACGTCAGAATATGGTTCACTAAGGAATATGAGTGTAAGTATATTTCTCACCTTGACCTTAACCGATGCATGTTGCGTGCTGTAAGAAGGGGAGAGCTTCCCATCTGGTATACAGAAGGGTTCAACCCGCACCCCTTTGTAACCTTTCCTTTGCCAATTTCATTAGGCATTGATGCAAAAAGGGAGTGTATGGATATTCGTATTGTAGACGATTCTTACGACATCAGCAAAATCCCTTCTGCAATGAATAAATATCTGCCACGCGGTATTCAGGTTTTTGATGCTACATACCCTCAGCTGGACCCAAAGTACATTTCTTTTGCAAAATACAACGCACGATTAAGTGCAGATGGGGTAGAGGGTACTCAGCTTAAAGGTATGATTTTTGCATTAGCTGAACGTGAAAACGTGATTATCCAGAAAAAATCCAAAGCGGGTATGAAGGATGTTGATGTTCTTCCATACATCAAAGCTATGAATTTTCATGATTCTGATTCCTGCGTATTTGATGTTACACTTCCTGCCGGTAACACTAAGAACATTGCTCTTCCTTTAGTAATAAAAGCAATAGAGAATCATCTTGGTATAGAGCTTAATTACAGCATCACAAAGCTTGATATGTTTACGGAGGATATGAAACAATTCATTTAATTAATGATATTGTTTCAACGCAAAATAATTGTGTAATTTTGAAAAAAAGACTTGATTTTTTGTAACACATGAGTTATAATAATCAGGTCGCGATGGAGAGATGTCCGAGCTGGCCGAAGGAGCACGATTGGAAATCGTGTATACGGCTATAACCGTATCAGGGGTTCGAATCCCCTTCTCTCCGCCAAAATCCCGAGCACTTTTGTGTTCGGGATTCATTTTTTGTATAAGAAAGACCCTTGCGTTTTTTGCAAGGGTCTTTAATAATTACAGATATTCGCCTTGTATCACGTTTTTATCATAAAAGGCATTATGTATCTCTCTCAGGACTTTTAGTTTATCTGATGACCACAGAGGGTCGATAAGCGAAGATTTGTCTGCATCTCCTGTAAGTCTGTGTATAACGACAGTTTCAGGTATTGAGCGCACGCAATCACACAACGTCTGTATGTACGCTTCCTGCGAAATAAGAGAAATTTTGCCTTCTTCATATAAATCGGCAAGAGCGGTGCCTTTTATAACATATAGCAAATGAAACTTAATTCCGTCAGAACATTTGCCTGCATATTCAGCAGAAGCAATCATATCTTCTTTTGATTCACCCGGAAGCCCTAATATCAGATGTGTGATAACTTTTATACCTGCCTCTTTTAGCTGTTTTACTGCAAAATCATATTCCTGCAGGGGATAGCCCCTTCTGATAAAGTTTGCTGTTTCTTCTTTTATTGTTTGAAGTCCCAACTCTATCCATACAGGTTTAATGCTATTAAGTTCTTTTAATAACTCAATCGTTTCTTTTGGCAGACAGTCGGGACGAGTTGCAACAGAAAGAACAGCAATATCTTCTCTTTTTACAACCGGCAAATATAAATCACGCAGATATTCTACAGTCTGATATGTGTTTGAGAAAGCTTGAAAATATGCAATATATCTGTCAGCCTTGCTTTTTTCCTGTAGTTTTAATTTTTCTCTTTCAATTTGTTCAGAAACAGACAGAGATGAACACTGTGAAAATTCACCCGAACCGTTACTGCTGCAAAAAATACAACCGTCTGTGCCGCATTTACCATCACGATTCGGACAAGTCATACCTCCCGACAGCAACAATTTATTTAGTTTTGTTCCATATTGTTCTTTTAGATAATCCGACAGCATATAGCAGAACATATAGCACCTCTGAATGTTTTATAATACAAGTATAATATATTTATTCCGATATATCAAACAATAAGTATAATGTTGAAAAATATTTATATTTGTAGTAAAATATGTACAATACAATTTCGGAGGCAAACTATGAAAAAACTCTATGCTGTAATTATTATTTGCACGCTTATTTTTTCCATGGTTATGAGCGGGTGCAATAACGAAAAAAACTATATAGTTAACGCAGACGATACTATAACCATCGGTGTGATTGTATCATCAGAAGAATCAGGTGTATATTCGGGAATCAGTTATGCATCAGAGTTGGCACATTCAGTCAACATAGATAAAACATACGAAATCAAGACCAAGGTTGCTTTAACAGATTCTGATTTCAAGAAAACCGCAGATGACTTTGTATCTGAAAAGGTGGCAGCAGTAATTTGTGAAGGTACAGATAGTCTCAAAACCGATGCAATAGTAAAAGCTTTTTCCTCTTATGATATTCCTTTAATATTTACTGATTGTTACAGCGACCTTATAGAAAAAACAGACAGCGCTTATTCTATAGGCATTCCATATTCATATCAGGTATCAGCTGCAGTCTCTCAACTTGCTGCACAAAATCTGCAGACAGGTGCAGTTGTATGTATTGATGACAGCAACTACTGCAAATCCTTTGCAAAATTGTTTGATAGTACTTTCAAAGCAAACGGAGGCCATGCAGTTACAACTTATTATTACAGAGGCGAAGAAAGCAATTTCAATTGTAATACAATATCTGCCGCTGCTTATGATTTTGTTTTCCTAATCGGTAACACTTCAGATAACATAAAAATCTATTCAGAACTAAAAAATGCATCGCTTGCTTCAACAGTGATTTTTTCAGAAGTAACAGACAAAATTTTGCTTGAAACTTCTGATTTTAACTCAGTTTATTTTATAAATAAATTTGAAGCTGATGATAACAACTACATTGGCACTGACTTTATTAACACTTACAGAGAACAAAAGAACATCAGCACTTCTGATGTAACATCTTCCATCGCTTACGGATATGATGCATATATGACTATTTACGATGCTCTTGTAAGCATGCACAAAAACTCTGAGTCTATATTCAACACAACAGATAGTAGCAATGAAGACACATCTATTTATACCAAAGACGTAATAGAGGCACTTAACTCCATTACCCATATGGGTGTTACTGATGTTATTAAATTTAACTCAGCAGGCATAAATAACACATCATTTGTATATCTGGACAGAATAGATAACTCACGCGCAAATATGCAGCAAAAATACAGCTATGAAAACGAATAAAATCAACCCTTCGTTTTTTCTTAAAGATGCTACGGATTTAGCTCCTCAGCTTCTCGGTAAGTTACTTTGCGTAAATATCAACAATCAAACAACAAAGCTAAGAATAACTGAAACCGAAGCGTATTCGGGTGAAGAAGATACAGCCTGTCACGCCCATAAAGGAAGAACAAAAAGAACAGAAATTCTCTATAGCGAAGGCGGTAAGGTTTATGTTTATCTTTGTTACGGCATTCACGCTTTAATGAACATTATTTCCGGTCCTGCCGAACATCCACAAGGTGTTCTCATAAGAGGTGTCGAAGGCATTAACGGTCCCGGAAAACTGACAAAACACCTTGGAATCACCTGTGCTCATAACGGAACAGATATTAATACATCAGAGTTAATTTGGATTGAAGACGACGGATTCGTTCCTGAAAATATTCTCACATCACCAAGAATAGGGATTGATTATGCCACTCAGGAATACAGAGACAAACCGTGGAGATTCTATTACAAATAATTAATAAGGAGGATATGAAATGTCACTTAAAGAAGATTGGAAATCAGTAGGAAAAGATTTTGGCAAATTGGGTTCTGACCTTGGCAAATCCATTGTTCGCACCGTAAAAAAGGGGATAGACGCTGTAGATAAATGGTCTGAAGAAGAATCGCAGACCGATTCGGACAGCACATCAACAGAAACAGATAGCGAAACTGCTCAGACAACTAACCAATAACAGAAACAGCCCTGAGGTTATTAATACCACAGGGCTGTTTTTATACATTAAGCATAATATTTAATTCTTGCATTAACTCGTTGTCAGGAACTGAATACTTTTCAAAAGGAAAGTCCAGCTTCATATTATCATATTTAACTTTGCATACCTTTTTGAAAGGCAATAGTTCAACTTTATCAACGCAAAGATGCGAAAACTTAATTTCTTTAAGTTTAGCAATGTTATCTTCATTATCATTAAGTCCGGGAATGATAACCTGACGCAATGTAACAGGGATTTTATACTCTTCAAGATAATCAAGGAAGCGTAGGGGAGTTTCCATAGAACATCCAACATATTCTCTGTACAGCTCATCTGTTGTGTACTTGATATCCAATAGCACCCTGTCTGTGTGCTTCAAAAGATTTTTTACGGCATCGTTTAGTATGCTGCCTGATGTATCAAGGCAGGTGTTGATTCCGTCTTCTTTGCAAAGTCTGAAGAGCTCTGCTGTAAATTCACTTTGCAAAAGAGGCTCTCCGCCGGAAACGGTAACACCGCCATCTTTTCCAAAATAACTTTTATATCGCTTAATCTTCTCTAGAAGCTCCTCAGCTGTATATTCAACTCCGCCTTTAACATCCCAGGTGTCAGGGTTATGACAGCAACCGCATCTGAGATTGCATCCTTGCATAAACACAACAAATCTGATGCCGGGACCGTCTACTGTACCTAACGATTGTAACGAGTGAACTCTGCCTTTTGTTTTCAAGCACTCCATTACATAGCCTCGTGGAATGTACGGCTGATAACTTCTCTCTGCTGTTCGCGTGAAAGCTTATTGAAATTAACCGCATATCCGGAAACACGGATTGTAAGGTTAGGATAAGCCTCGGGGTTCTCGTAAGCTTTCATCAGGGTTTCTCTGTTAAGCACGTTGATATTAATATGATGTGCCATCTTTGTAAAGTAACCGTCAAGAATACCAACCAGGTTAGTTATCCTTTCATCCTCAGATTTACCAAGGGCATCGGGAGTGATGGAGAATGTATTTGAAATACCATCTCGACAATCATCATAGCTGATTTTAGCAACAGAGTTAAGGGAGGCGAGAGCACCGTTCTCTTCACGATTGTGCATAGGATTGGCACCGGGAGCAAAGGGTTCGTGAGCCTTTCTTCCGTCGGGTGTTGCACCGGTATTTTTGCCGTACATAACGTTGGATGTAATTGTAAGAACAGAAAGAGTATGGATTGCATCTCTGTATGTAGGAGTTTTACGGAGTTCTTCGATAAAGATATGTGTCATATCCTTTGCAATAAGGTCTACTCTGTCATCATCGTTTCCGTATTTTGGGAAATCTCCTGTAGTAACAAAATCAACAACAAATCCGCGCTCATTTTTGACAGGTTTAACGTTTGCAAACTTAATCGCACTGAGTGAATCAGCTACAACAGAAAGACCCGCAATGCCAAAAGCCATAAATCTGTCAACGTATGTATCGTGGAGAGCCATCTGAGTTTTCTCATAAGCATACTTATCGTGCATATAGTGGATAACATTCATAGTATTTACATAGAGATTTGCAAGCCATTCTATGTAAACCTTATATCGCTCCATAACCATATCAAAATCAAGCTTTTCTGCACTAAGAACAGGAAGCTGAGGTCCGATATGAATACCGCTTGTAGCATCATAACCGCCGTTAATTGCAATAAGCAAAAGCTTAGCAAGGTTACAACGAGCACCAAAGAACTGCATCTGCTTGCCGATCTTCATTGCAGAAACACAGCAGGCAATAGCATAATCGTCACCATAAATCGGACGCATAAGGTCATCGTTCTCATACTGGATTGAATCTGTGTCACAGGAAACCTTCGCACAGAACTTTTTGAACCCTTCGGGTAACTGAGTTGACCATAAAACCGTAAGGTTAGGCTCGGGGGAGGAGCCAAGAGTATACAGAGTGTTGAGAATACGGAAACTGGATTTTGTAACCAGTGTTCTGCCGTCTTCACCCATACCGCCCACAGCTTCGGTAATCCACATAGGATCTCCACCGAAAAGCTCATTGTATTCAGGTGTTCTCAGGTGACGCGCAATTCTGAGCTTGATAACAAAATCATCGATAAGCTCTTGCGCACCCTGTTCAGTAAGAATTCCTTTTTCAATATCACGATGAATATAAATATCAAAGAATGTTGCAACTCTTCCTAAGGACATAGCAGCACCGTTCTGCTCTTTAATAGCAGCGAGATACGCAAAATATGTCCACTGAATAGCTTCACGTGCATTTGATGCAGGTTCACTAATATCAATTCCATAGGCAGCTGCCATTTCCTTCATAAAGCCAAGGAAAGTAATCTGCTGGAAAAGCTCCTCATCAAGGCGGATGCTGTCTGTATTAAAATTGTTGTTTGAAAGATAGTGTTTATCTTTCTTTTTTTCTTCAATCAGATAATCTACACCATAGAGAGCAACTCGTCTGTAGTCACCGATAATTCTTCCTCTGCCGTATGCATCGGGAAGACCTGTAATTACGTGACATTTACGTGCAAGACGCATCTCATCAGTATAAGCACGGAACACACCATCATTATGTGTAGTACGGAAGCGGAACTCCTCCTGTACCTTCTGGCTGAGAGTGTATCCATAAGCTTCGCAAGCCTGCTTAACCATTCTCATACCGCCGAAGGGATTAACTCCGCGTTTAAGAGGACGGTTGGTCTGCATACCGACAATAAGCTCACTCTCGTGATCAATATAACCGGTTGTATAGCTTGTAAGGGAAGAAGCGGTTGTTGTGTCAATATCTAGCACACCACCGAACTGACGCTCAAGTTCAAAGAGAGATTCAACTTTACTCATAAGCTTCTTTGTGCGCTTTGTTGCGCCTTCAAGAAAGCTGTCGTCGCCTGTGTATTCTTTGTAGTTCTGCTGGATGAAATTACGTACATTGATTTCACTCTGCCATCTTCCATCCTTAAAACCTTTCCAATTCTTGTGTTCCATAAAAACTCTCCTTTTCTTCCTTTTTTACATAAAAACAGGCAAACCAGCATTAAGACTGATTTGCCCAGACGGTCGGCTAATAAAATTTACATTTCCTTGCGGTGCTCCGCTGTTCCGTCAGTCATGTAAATTACAATATTATGATACATTTTTAACAATCTTTTGTCAACAGAGATAAAACAGAATTTACGAAAAAGACAGAATTAATATTTTCTGAGAGGTTTTATTATTCAATATCACAGACACATATTGAAAAATAAACATTAAGAGCTTAACAAAGTTATACATGTTCAAACAATGCTTGCTTTTTTATCAATGAGAGCAAAATGACTATAAAAAAGCACCCCGATGCATTTAGTTCGAGATGCTTTTCTGAAGACGAACCCTAATTTTGATACAAATGCACCCCCTTTTGAGGTTAGGGGGTGCAAAATCAATTTAGGGGGTGCATATTTGAGTCAGGGGGGTGCAACCGCACTTAATCATCCATCGGCTTAAAAACTGGAGTTCCATTTTCGACGACCACTGAGCCAATAACGCCCGTTGCAGTATAAGACAAATCTGCAAGGTTATTGCCGTTGACTTCTATGTTTGCGCTGTAGACTTGATAATAAA
>JAZNVW010000008.1:0-22767 GCA_045593025.1 Ruminococcus sp.
AGAGGCTCCTGCAACACAGGCTCCCACAAATGCTCCTAACACAGGCGCAGCAGCTTACATCTATGTTGTAGTTGCAGTTCTTGCTATGGCAGCATGTGCAGTAGTTGTTCTCCGCAAGAGAGTTAACGGCTAATTGCTGAAAGTAAAAGGTCAAATATAATTAGTTCCTATATCTAATTATTATGCTTTTTCGCCCCTTCGGTTTTCCGAGGGGGCGTTTTTCTGTTTGTGTTGGTATGTCTTTGCCTGAGTAAACACCTGCATCGGCATAACCCATTTTACTTCTGCATAGAATAATATGTATAAATGTGCGGGAGGCGGTTGCGTTGTGGCTCAAGCTCAAATGTCTTGCTTTTGTTATCCTTGGCTTGTTTCTTGTCAGCCTGGGATTTTTTTGCATATGGACGAGTACCATCAGCAGGGGGGTTGATGTTGAGCATACAGCTTTGGCTGCGGCGGCACTATCCCTTCCCGACGGCGGATACAGACTTGTGCGGGCTTACGGCAGTGACAAAACGGAGGCACAGGTTCCTTCGGTACCCAACAGTACGGATGAGCCGACCTCAGCACAGACTTCTGCAACTGCACCGATGGATGATGATGTTTTTTCTGAGGATGCGTCAATGTATGAGGATGAGGTGCATCTGCCCGTTGTTGAAACTCAGTACTCAGGGGGAGATTTGGGATATAATGATTTTTTTGTGAAAAACTCTACGGAGCTTAACCCGGATATTGGCAAATACTTAAGCAGTCCCTTGGGATTTAAGTTTGAGGATAATAATAAGGTTCAGGTGCTTATTGTGCACACCCATACCTGCGAAAGTTATCTTACTTATGATGAGGGGTATTACCACGAAAGCTTTTATCCCAGAAGTGAAGATCCTGAGAAAAATATGCTCAGAGTGGGCAGAGCGATTAAAGAAGGTCTTGAGGCTCAGGGTATCGGCGCTGTTCAGGCGACTGAAATTCACGACAGCCCTGCCTATGACGGAGCTTACTACAGAAGTTATGATACAATTCAGAAATACCTTGAGATGTATCCCGACATAAAGGTTATCCTTGATGTTCACCGAGATTCTATCAGTTATTCGGGCACTGGCGGTAAAGTGAAACCTACATTTACTTATAACGGCAAAAAGGGTGCTCAGATTATGATTATGGCAGGTTGTGACCCTGACGGTTCGTATGATTTTCCTTTTTGGGAGGATAACTTAACCTTTGCTCTGAAGCTTCAGGATACCTGCGAGAAGATGTATCCCGGAATGACACGTCCCTTATATTTCGGAAACTTTGCTTATAATATGAGTGTTAATAACGGCTCCTTGCTTATTGAGATGGGCACGGATGTGAACACCTTGGAAGAAGCGGTGTACACAGGCAAATTGCTCTCAAATGTATTGGCTAAGGTATTGCAAACAGGGTGAAGTTTTGGTATAATAATTAAATAATAGGGAAGTATGTGTGTTTGGAGTTTTGAATGAAATGAAAAAGATGATTTTCAATAAGGTTTTTATCTTGATATTGCTTTTTTCAATATTTGTGTTTGGAGGTACAGCTTCGGTATTTGCAGAGACAACTGCACCTGAGGAGACTTATGCCATCGAATCCTTTGTTGAGGAAACAACTCTGCCTTCTGAGGAAGATGCCACAGAAGATGTGACCGATACCACAGAAGATATTACACAAGATGTTACCGAAAGCTCTGAACCCACAGAAGCTACTACCAGACCCGAGCCTACTTATCCCGAATCCTTGCCGGAGGTTTCTGAAACAGACATTGTGATTCCGCCTGTTATCGGAGAACTTAAGGAAGAAAATGAGCCTGCTCTTTTCTGGGGCTTTGTAGCCTGGATTTGCATTGGTGTCGGTTCGGCGGTTATTCTGGCTGTGCTTCTTACCACAAAGACAAAAGCTTACCGCGGCGGCGGAAAGAAGCGTTACTCTACAGGAGATAAAATCTCCGGTAAAAAGCGACTTTTGAATGACCAGTACTATAACAACAAGCGTAAATGATATGAAAATAGGAAATTTTGAAATTAACGGCTTTGCTTCTCTTGCTCCCATGGCAGGAGTTGCAGACAGAGCGTTTCGTGAGCTGTGTACTTCCTTTGGTGCTTGTATGACTACTACTGAGATGGTAAGTGCAAAAGGTATATCTTATAACAGCAAAAAAAGTGCTTCCCTTATGGAAATATCTGAGAGTGAGCGTCCCTGCGGTGTTCAGCTTTTCGGCTGTGAGCCAGATACCATGGCTTATGCTGCTGAGTTTTCACTCAGATATAATCCTGATTTTATAGATATAAATATGGGCTGTCCTGTGCCGAAGGTTAACTCCATAGGCTGTGGCTGTGCATTGATGCAAAAACCCGAATTGTGCGGGCAAATAGTAGAGGCTGTGAAGAAGGCTGTGGATGTGCCTGTTACGGTGAAAATCCGCAAAGGTATTGATTTACAGCATGTAAATGCAGTTGAGGTGGCAGTTGCCTGTGCCGAGGGCGGTGCCTCGGCGGTAGCGGTACACGGCAGGACAAGAGAACAGATGTACAAGCCTGTTGCAGATTATGACATTATCCGCAGGGTTAAAGAGGCGGTACACATTCCCGTTATTGGCAACGGTGATATTTTCAAAGCATCAGACGCGGTGCGAATGTACGAAGAAACAGGCTGTGACCTTGTAATGGTAGGCAGAGGTGCTTTGGGAAATCCCTGGATTTTTTCGCAGATTAATGCTTATCTCAAGGGTGAGGTTATACTCCCGGAACCTACACTTTACGAGCGTCTTGATGTTATGCGCAGACACATTGAAAAATTATGTGAATATAAAGGCGAGAATGTAGGTATGCGTGAGGCAAGAAAGCACGTTGCCTGGTATATAAAGGGACAGCACGGAGCTGCGTCTCTTCGCAATGAAGCAGGAAACCTCCGGTCTCTGGAGGATTTTTATACATTATTAAAAAGAGTTGAAAAAACTCACCAAATATAAGGAATGGAGCAGAATTTATGGACGTTACAAAGAACATCGAGCTGGTTGCTCAGTTTGACAAAGAAGTAGCAGAGGCTATGGACGCTGAGTACCGCAGACAGTGCAGAAACATCGAACTTATTGCATCTGAGAATATTGCTTCCCCTGCAGTTATGGCTGCTATGGGTACAGTTCTCACAAACAAATACGCAGAAGGTTATCCCGGCAAGCGTTACTACGGCGGTTGCCAGTGTGTTGACGTTGTAGAAGAAATTGCAAGAAAGCGTGCTTGCGAGCTTTTCGGTGCAGAGCATGCAAACGTTCAGCCTCACTCCGGTGCTCAGGCTAACCTTGCTGTATACTTTGCAATCCTTGAGGCAGGCGATACAGTTATGGGTATGAGCCTTGCTGAGGGCGGTCACCTTACTCACGGTTCACCTGTTAATATGTCAGGTAAGATTTACAATTTCGTACCCTACGGTGTAGACCCTGAGACCCACGTTATCGATTATGACAAGGTTCTGGAAATTGCAAAAGAGTGCAAGCCCAAGCTCATTGTTGCAGGTGCTTCCGCATACCCCAGAGTTCTGGGGGTTGCTAAGTTCAGAGAGATTGCTGATGAGGTTGGAGCATATCTTATGGTAGATATGGCTCACATTGCAGGTCTTGTTGCTGCAGGTGTTCATCCCAATCCTGTTCCTTACTGTGATTTCGTTACAACCACAACTCACAAGACACTTCGCGGTCCCAGAGGCGGTCTTATCCTCTGTAAGGAAGAGTTCGCAAAGGCTGTGGATAAGGCTATTTTCCCCGGTTCTCAGGGCGGTCCTCTTGAGCATATTATTGCTGCAAAGGCAGTTTGCTTCGGTGAGGCTCTCTCCGATGATTTCAAGACATACGGCGAGAATATCGTGAAGAACTGTAAGGCTCTGGCTGACGCTCTTGTTGCTCGCGGTCACAAGCTGGTAAGCGGCGGCACAGACAACCATCTGCTCCTTCTCGACCTGCGTGACAGTGAAATCACAGGTAAAGAGCTTGAGGCAAGACTTGATGAGGTTAACATCACAGTTAACAAGAACACAGTTCCCAACGAGCCCAGAAGTCCCTTTGTTACCAGCGGTATCCGTATCGGTACTGCTGCAGTTACAACCCGTGGTTTCGGTGTAGAGGAAATGGAGAAGATTGCCGAGCTTATCACAATGGTAATCGAAGACTTCGAGGGTAACAAAGAGAAGTGCATCGCTGAAGTTAAGGCTATCTGCGATAAGTATCCTCTTTACGCATAACATAAGTTTTTTCAGGGCAGGGCTGAGGCTCTGCCCTAAACATATTGATTGGAGTGGGTGTTATGTCATCACCTCTTGCTGACAGAATCCGTCCCGATTCTCTTGATGAGATTGTAGGTCAGAGGCACTTGCTCGCAGAGGGGAAGCCTTTGCGACGGATTATTGAAAGCGGCGAAATTCCAAACTTAATATTTTACGGTCCCAGCGGTGTGGGTAAAACCACTCTGGCAACTTATATTGCCAGAAAAACCAACAAGACTTTGAAAAAACTCAACGGCACTACAGCTTCTACTGCAGATATACGCCAGATTGTGCAGGAACTTGATACTTTTGCGGGTTTTGGCGGAATACTGCTGTATCTGGATGAGATTCAGTACTTCAACAAGAAACAGCAACAAACTCTCCTTGAGTTTATTGAGGACGGCAGAATTACACTTATTGCATCTACTACCGAGAATCCCTACTTTTATGTTTATAATGCTATTCTTTCGCGAAGCACGGTATTTGAGTTCAAACCTGTTGAAGCCTTTGATTTAGAGCCTGCAGTAAGACGTGCTGTAAAGATTCTTTCAGAGGAAAAGCAGGGAAGCTTTGAAATTACAGATGAGGCAGTAAAGCATATCTGTGTGTCCTGCGGCGGAGATGTTCGTAAATCTTTGAATACTGTGGAGCTTTGTGCTCTTGCAGCGAATGATATTGATGGAGTAAAGACTATAGATATAGACCTTGCACGGCAGCTTTCTCAGAAAAGTGCGTTCAGGTATGACCGTGACGGAGACGAGCACTACGACATTATCTCAGCGTACCAGAAGAGTATGCGAGGTTCAGATGCACAGGCGGCACTTCACTATCTTGCACGGCTTCTTGTGGCGGGGGATTTGCCCTCAGCCTGCAGACGCCTTATGGTCTGTGCCTGTGAGGACGTAGGATTGGCTTATCCACAGGTTATTCCCGTTGTAAAGGCTTGCGTGGATATAGCACAGGCGGTGGGACTTCCCGAGGCAAAGCTCCCCTTAGCGGATGCGGTGCTTTTGGTTTGCCTGGCGCCAAAGTCAAATTCTGCCCACGATGCCATAGCTCAGGCTTTCGCGGATGTTGAGGCAGGAAAGAGCGGCCCTGTGCCAAGAAATTTACAGAACAAGCACTTTGACGGAGCAGATAACAGTAATCCCGGTCAGTTTTATCAGTATCCCCATTCTTTCCCCGACCACTATGTGCCTCAGCAATACCTGCCTGACAACCTGAAGGATGTCGTTTATTACGAGGCAGGAGACAATAAAAACGAGCAGGCGTTCAAGGCGTATTGGGATAAAATAAAAGGTAAATACGGAATATGACAATACATAAGACAGGAGGAGTTTTCCTCCTGTTCTTTTTTTAGAAAATTGCAAATTTGTTGACTTTATTGTGTAAAAGTTTTATGATTGAATTAAGAAAAGGAGGTCTTCCTATGAAAATAAAAACTGCTAAGATTTTATCCTTTGTACTGGTTTTAATGATGCTCATTACAGCTTTGCCTTTCTCTGCTATGGCTGACTCCTTTGTGGTAGCAGGGGAGAAGTTTGAGTATTCGCTCAACGAAGAAGGCACTTATACAATTACAGGCTATGACGGTGAGGATGAAATACTTGAGATTCCTGCATATATCGATGATATTGCGGTAACCGAGCTTTCCGCTCATTCTCTTTATAACGATATTTCAGGCTATAAGTTGATAATCCCTGAAACTATCAAGAAGATTGGCAGTAACGCCCTTACTTGCAGTAATCTGACAGAAATTGAGGTTCATCCCGACAACGAGTATTTCTGCGATGTGGACGGCGTGCTTTTCAATAAGGATGTGACTATTCTTGTTTACTACCCCGAGGATAGAGAGGAACTTTATTATACTGTGCCTTCCACTGTTACCGAGATTGGTGGGTATGGATTCCATTACGGCGGACAGCTTGAAAGAATCACTCTGCCCGAAGGACTTAAAACATTAAATACACGAGCATTCTATTTTGTTGATTCTCTGAAAGAGATTAACCTGCCCGATGGACTGGAGTATATCGGTTCAGGTGCTTTTATCGGTGCTTCAGAACTTACAGAAATCCGAGTTCCCGATTCTGTCAAAACAATAGGCTCCTACGCATTTGAGAGTTGTTCTTCTCTTAAAAATATATATTTAGGCAGTGCAACCGAGAGTGTTGGTGATGAGATTTTTTACGAATGTTCAGCCCTTGAAAGTGTAGATGTTGCAGACGATAATAAGGTGTTCAGTGTTGAGAACAATGTGCTTTTCAGCAAGGACAAAACCGAAATTATCAAATATCCTGCCAAGAAAGCGGATAAGGAATACACTATACCTTCAACCGTAAAAACAATCAAGCGCCAGGCTTTCTACCATGTGGAATACCTTGAAAATCTTGTTATTCCCGAGGGTGTTGAAACTTTAGAGGATGAAGCAATATCAGATTGCCGTGAACTAAGATACCTTGAACTGCCCGACAGCGTAACATATATGGGCTATGGTTTTTCCCATTGTCTCAAACTTGAACGTGTTTTCATCGGCAAGAATCTTACTGCGTTTGATGTGTATTCAGTCTTTAGAAACTGCGATTCTCTTTTAGCTATAGAAGTTGATGAGGAAAATCCTGCTTTTACATCTTACAAGGGTGTATTGTATGACAAGGAAATCACAAAGGTTTACAAATTCCCCAAGGGACTTGATATGAAGTCATACAAGTTGCCTTCAACCGTAAAAGAAGTTTATTATTTAGCTTTTGCGGACCAGGAAGGCTATTATGATGAACTTTATGAAAATATGGAGATGTATCTTGGAGATTGTCTGCTGGAATATGACTACCAGGGTAAAGGCAACATTGTTGTAGATACAGGTACCCGTATTATCGGTTCATATGCATTTTGGGCAGAAAATGACATCTGGGGTATTTCTTTGCCTGATGATACAGAGTGTGTAGGTTCGATGGCTTTCAGCTGTATGAATCTTCTGCAGTCAATTTACATTCCCAAGAGCGTTAAGTACATTGGAAATGATGCTTTCTGGGCAAGTAATATATGCTATGATATTTATTATGGCGGAAGCGAGTACCAGTGGAGCTGTATTGAGAATATCGAAAACGCAGGTATTCCCGAATATGCCACCATTCATTTTAACAGTCAGGGCAATGAGTTTGTAAACCCTGTGTTCCCTGAGGATGAGTACGATTACGAGTACAAAAATGAAGAATTGGGAATTTCTGTTTTTACAGATACTGATGCTCAGCTTGAAGCAGATAATATTACAAACGAGGAGCTTGTGGCTTCTGTGGATGAGCTTCTTCCCAAGGCAACTGTTGAGGCTGTGTATGAAATCAACTTGAGCCGTGACGGTGAAGAGGTTCAGCCCGAGGACAGAGTTGTTGTTAAGATTCCTACAAACAACAGATTTGCCAGAGTGTACAGAATGGAAGAAGACGGCACCCTGACAGATATGAATGCTGAGTACAGAGGCGGATATCTTGTTTTTTATACAGACCATTTCAGTTTGTATACTCTTGCACAGAAGGTGGCATCGTTCTATGAGTGCGGCGACGTGAATATGGATGAAGACATCAATATAAAGGATGCTACTGCTATTCAGAAGTACACTGCTTCCTTGCTCGAATTGGAGCAGGGTGTGCTTGAGCATCTGGCTGACTTTGACAGCGATAATGAAGTAAATATAAAGGATGCCACTAACATACAGAAACTTGTGGCAGGACTTATCTGAAATATGGTAAAATATTATCCTTTGTAACAAGGAAACAGTAAGGGAGCAGGGCGTGAAAGAGCCCTGCTCCTTTTTTTGCTTTTTGCAGGATAAAATAAATCTTAATAGATTGTCGTTTTTTTACATTTATTCTTTAATCCCATAAATAGTGGACTTTTAGATGTTGAATTTTTCAATCTTTTAGTGTATGGATAAAAAAAGGCTATGCATCACAACCAAAAGTGGAACGAAAACATTGTATAATAATAAAGTGCAATATTTCTAATATAGAAAAATAACTCCTGTAAGATTTTGTATAATTATTATGACTGATAGTATGCGGTAAAATTATCTGCATGCTATACAATTTACTTCGAAAGAAGGAGGAATTTTTATGGTAAGAAGAAAGCATCGACTGATGTCACTTTTGCTTACTGTGCTTATGGTTCTGTCTCTTGCAACTGTTGCAACTACAGCTACCATCAGTGCTGCTTCAGGCGACACAGTCTATTGCCAGAACGACAAAGGTTGGGGCGAAGTTTACTGCTATATGTGGACTGACGACTCCAACAAGAATGCCAACTGGCCCGGTGTCAAGATGACAAAGGGTGAAGGCAATCTCTGGTCTTACACAGTTACCGGTGATTGGGGAAACATTATCTTCAATAACGGTCAGGGTGACCAGACAGGTGATATGACTCACCAGGGTAACGGCAGCTGCTACAATAACTCCAACGGCAACTGGTCAAAGATTGACACTCCTGACCCCAAACCTACTAATCCAACTCCCACAAATCCCACTCCCACAAATCCCACACCCACAAACCCCACTCCTACAAATCCTACTCCTACAGGTAAGAATGTAGTTTACTGTAAGAACGAAGCAGGCTGGGGTTCTGTAAGCATTTATATGTGGAACTCTGATGATGATAAAATTAGCAGTTGGCCGGGTAAGACTGCTACAAACGTTGGTGACAATGTCTGGGTGCTTGAGTATGACAAGGACTATGCTAAGATTATCTTCAACAATGGTTCCGGTACTCAGACAGACGACCTTACACATCCCGGTTCAGGCTACATTTACAACAACGCAAACGGCAAATGGGAAATATATGACCCCACAATGCTCCGTATCGTAAGCACAAAAACTACCCCCGAGTCTCCTCAGTACACAGGTGTTGAGGTTAAGCTTTCAATGGAGGCAGCAGGCGGCGAAGGCGCACTTCTTTACAAAATCTCCGCTAACAACACAGTTATCAGCGATTTCTCTGCTAATAACTCTGTAGTATGGACTCCCACTCAGGCAGGCACCTATACACTCAAATACGAAGTAAAGGATGAAACAGGCAATACAAAGTCTGAGACATCTTCCTTTACAGTTAAGGATATTACCGCTGAGAAGGCTCCTGTTGTTCAGAAGGTTGAGGTTACTCCCACAAATGCTCAGAAGAACGAGATTCTGAAGGGCAAGGAAGCAACTGTTGACATTACAGCAGGCGGCGGTAAAACAGGCACAAACCTGCTCTTCTATAAAGTTAAGATTACCGACCCTGCAGGTAACACAGCTAACGTTCCTTACTACACAACAAAGGATGTTTACAAGTTCACACCCGCATCTCTCGGTACTTATACTATCGAAGTTTCTGTTCAGAACTCAGACAACACAACTGAGGTAAGAACTTACGAATACGAGAGCGTTTCTGCTCTTTCTGCTCCCGGTGAGCTGACAGTAAGCCTCCAGACTGCAGGCAAGACTCAGGTAGGCTCCACAGTTACCGTTACAGCTTCCGCTTCAGGCGGTACTGCTCCCTACACTTATCAGTTTAAGGTTGGTTCTCAGATTGTTAAGGCTTACTCTTCTGTTTCTTCCTATGCATTTGAGCTTACCAAGGCAGGCAACTATGCTATTGAAGTTACAGCAAAGGATGCAACAGGCAAGACAGCAACAAAATCTGTGACAATCACAGCTACAAGCACAACTGACCCCACAAATCCCACTCCCTCCAATCCTAATCCCACCAATCCTTCAGGTGGAGCACTTAAGGGTGACGCGGATTGTGACAATGAAGTAAACATCAAGGATGCAACAGCAATCCAGAAGCACATTGCACTTCTTGAGATGCTCTCATCACAGGGCGAAACAAATGCTGACGTTGATATTGATAACGATATCACTATCAAGGATGCAACAATGATTCAGAAACACATTGCAGGTATTGATGTAAATTGGTAAGGAGGAATGAAAAATGAGTAAAATAAAAAGAATATCCGCTTTCATACTCGTTTTCATCCTTACTGTATCCATAGGTGTAGTCGGCGTTTGCGCTGCACAGGACGACCTGGCAGATGTTTCTGCCGCAACGGACGATGCAGGTATCACTGTTTATTTCAAAAGTGAGGGCAAAGTGCCCTACATCTATTACTGGAATGCATTGCCTCAGAATATAGAGGTGGAATATCCCGGTGTTAAGATGACACCTGATGCAAGCCAGGAAGGTGGAAACTGGTATAAGTATACCTTCAAAGATTCCACAAAAATCAATATGCTGTTCACAGACGGCACATCTGAACTGGATGGCCAGCTCTCTACTGAACTTTCACGTACATCAGGCGAGTGGTGGTACAAAGACGGCAAGTGGCGCGGCAGAAACCCCGACCTTCCCGATGAGTACGACCCTTCCGATATGCGTGAAGATACTATCTACTTCGTAATGACTACCCGTTTTTATGACGGTGACAAGGGTAACAACGTTCACTGCTGGGACGACGGACAGGCAGGCAACCCTGACTCTGACCCCGCATGGCGAGGTGACTTCAAGGGTCTTGCCGATAAGCTTGATTACATCAAGGCTCTGGGCTTCTCTGCAGTATGGGTTACTCCGGTTGTAACAAATGCATCAGGTTATGACTACCACGGCTATCACGCTATGGATTTCTCAACTGTTGATGTTCGTTACGAATCCGACAACTTCACTTACGAAGATTTGATTCAGGCTGCTCACGACAAGGATATGAAGATTATCCAGGACGTTGTATGGCAGCACACAGGTAACTTTGGCGAAAGCTTCTTCTGTCCTGTTTTTGTTAAGGACACAACCAAGGATTTGGGAAATCTTGAGGAATGTATGGTTCCCACAGATTATCTTCTTGATGCTTTCGGACTTTCCTCTCCTGAAGACTATTATGCTCAGCAGCCTTACCTTCAGTACCAGCAAAGACTTGGTATGATGAAAGACCTAACATATCCCGGTGAAGTTGGAAACAGCAAGGGTACACATCCTGATGATTCCGACTACGATATAATAAAGCTTTCTTCAAGTGATACTTACAATGTAAATAACTACTATCATTCAGGTTATTGGCAGAGCCCCAACTGGGATGACTGGACAACAAAGTTCTGTCAGATTGCAGGTGACTGTGTAGACCTTAATACAGAGAATCCTGCAGTAGCAGAATACATTGTTGAGTGTTATTCCAAGTATCTTGAGATGGGCGTTGACGGCTTCCGTGTTGACACAGTACGCCATATTCCCAGACTTACACTGAATATGATGTACAACACTCAGATGCACGATGCTGCAAAGGACGCAGGTAACAACAACTTTATGATGTTTGGCGAAATCTGCACAAGATACACTCAGGTTTGGTACAGAGACCACGCTGAAGAGTCTACTCCTTACTACACATGGGCTGAGTCCAACAGTAAGTGGGCAAAGGCTTGGAGTATGGATACTACCCGCGAAGCAATCAACAATAATATGAATCTGGTGTTTGACCATTACCGCGAAGAGGACAACGTTAACGATGAGCCTACATCACAGAATGCTTTCCTCAATGGTATTACCTATCGCACACCTGATACCTCCAGAGCATCAGGTATGACTGCAATCGACTTCCAGATGCACAGAATGTTCGGTAATGCAAAGAATGCTTACGGAATTGCACTTAGCAGTGACAAGTATTATAATGATGCAACTTGGAACGTAATGTATGTTGATTCTCACGACTACGCCCCTGAACAGCCTCAGGAGTCCACAAGATTCTCAGGCGGTACACAGGCGTGGGCAGAGAACCTTTCTCTTATGTTTACATTCCGCGGAATTCCCTGTGTGTACTATGGTTCTGAGGTTGAGTTTATGAAGGGTGCACCTATTGATGTAGGTCCCAATGCTGCCCTTTCTACAACAGGCCGTGCATACTACGGCGATTACCTTGAGGGTACAGTTACTGCTTCTGATTTCTCAGAGTACACTGCATCAGGCGAGGTTGCAAAGACTCTGAACTCAACACTTTCCAAGCACATTCAGAAGCTCAACGCTGTTCGCCGTGCTGTTCCTGCTCTTCAGAAGGGCCAGTACACAACAGACGGAAAGTATGTGTCAGGTAATATGGCTTACATCCGCCGTTTCACTGATGCTAAGGAAGGCGTTGACAGCCTTGCACTTGTAACTGTTTCCGGCGGTGCTACATTCAAGGGTATCCCCAACGGCAAGTACATTGACGCAATTACAGGCGATGTACAGAACGTTACAAACGGAACACTTACTGTTTCTTCCATTGGCACTGCAAACGCAAGAGTTTATGTTTGCTGTGCATCAGGTTTCACAGGCATCTCAGGTGCTGTTGGTGAAACATCAGGTCTTACTTACCTTAAGTAATAAATTCTTTTTTGATATTGCAGAGCACCGCAGAAAGTTTTGCGGTGCCCTGTAAGATAAAATCCTTATTATTGCCTTTCGGCTTTTTAACTTTTACGAAAAGGAGGATGGATACCTATGAAGCGAATTAAATCTATTGTAGCTCTTGTGCTTTGCTTAGCTCTCTGCCTTAGCGTCGGCGTAATCACTGCCTTTGCTGCTGAGGAGGATGTAGCAGAAACAGGTGCTGCAGGTATCACTATCCATTATTATCACGAGGGCGGTGTTCCTTCCGTTTATTACTGGAATACTACGCCTCAGAACATGGAAACTGCTTATCCCGGTGTTAAGATGACAGCAGATTCTGCATCCGGTGCAAACTGGTATAAGTACAGCTTCCCCACATGTTCAAAAATCAATCTTTTGTTTACAGACGGCACAAATAAGCTTTCAGGTCAGCTCACTCCCGAGCTCACCAGAAATACCGGCGACTGGTTTTACAAGGACGGTAAGTGGAGCAAATCTCCCAATCCCGACCCCTTTACCCGCACAGATTTCCGTGAGGAGTCCATTTACTTCATAATTACAACCCGTTTCTACGATGGTGACAAGGGTAACAACGTTCACTGCTGGGATGACGGACAGGCAAACAACCCCGATTCCGACCCCGCATGGCGCGGTGATTTCAAGGGTCTTGCTGATAAGCTTGATTACATCAAGGCTCTCGGATTCTCCGCTATCTGGATTACTCCCGTTGTAGAGAACGCATCAGGCTACGACTACCACGGCTACCATGCTTTTGACTTCGGCAA
Source organism: Ruminococcus sp. (assembly GCA_045593025.1). Lineage (GTDB taxonomy): Bacteria > Bacillota > Clostridia > Oscillospirales > Acutalibacteraceae > Ruminococcoides. The sequence goes on from JAZNVW010000008.1 coordinate 13,431, forward strand.
AGTTGACCCCAGATACGAGTCCTCTGACTTTACATATCAGGATCTTATTGATGCTGCACATGATAAGGGCATGAAGATTGTTCAGGACGTTGTTTGGAACCACACAGGTAACTTCGGTGAAGCTTGGCTTGAGCCTCTCTTCACAAAGGAGTACGACAAGATTCAGGACCTTGGTACTGCTGACTGTATGAAGGTTAAGCCTGATTCTGTTCTTGCAAAGACCTATCCTAATTATGTCAACGAACAGCCCGGTGAGCAGTTCCAGCTCAGACTTGACTGTCTTAAGGCACACAGAAGCGGTCCTTCAAGTAATCTCAACAAGAAAGAGCACTATCACCGCGAGACAGGTATGGGTTACGAATCTCCCATTGAGCAGCAGGGCTCCATGGCAGGTGACTGCGTTGATATCAACACAGAGAACCCCGAAGTTGCAAAGTACATCACAGATACATACCTTGAGTATGTAGATATGGGTGTTGACGCATTCCGTCTTGATACAGAGAAGCACATCAACCGCTGGACACTGAACAGCGCTTACTTCCCTGCATTCCAGGGCATCAAGAACTTCTACATCTTCGGTGAGGTTTGCTCACGAGTTCGTGAGACTTGGAACCACAACATTCCTTCCTCTTCTCCTGCATTCTTTACATGGAAAGAGACAAGCAATGCTTGGATTGGCAACTGGGATACATCAAGCCCCACAGCTAATATCCAGAAGTCTATCAACCACTATGAGGCTTACAACAACCCCAACGGTGCTCCTACTTCAACAAACGCATTCCTCAACGGTATCAAGTACCACACACCCGACTACTCCAAGTCCAACGGTACAGGTGTTATCGACTTTACAATGCACTGGAACTTTGAGAATGCTTACAATGCTGTAAGAGCAGGTTATGCAGAGGACCAGTACTTCAACGACTCCACATGGAACGTTATGTATGTTGACTCTCACGACTACGGTCCTGACGGTATGGAGAAGACACGTTACAGCCAGGGCACACAGGCTTGGGCAGAGAACCTGAACCTCATCTTTACATTCCGCGGTATTCCTTGCGTATACTACGGTACAGAGGTTGAGTTCTGTAAAGACCTTCCCATCGATGTTGGTCCCAACGCACCTCTTGCAAAGACAGGCCGTGCATACTTCGGTGACTACCTTGAGGGTTCTGTTACAGCTACAGACTTTGCAAAGTACACTGCTTCAGGTAAGGTAGCAAATACTCTGAACAGCACACTTGCAAAGCATATCCAGAAGCTTAACGCTATCCGCCATGCTGTTCCTGCTCTCCAGAAGGGTCAGTATACACACGACGGCGCTTATGTTCAGGGCGGTGAGATGTCTTACATCCGCCGTTACACAAATGCATCCGAGGGTGTTGACAGCCTTGCATGCGTAGCAATCACAGACGGCGCAACCTTCAAGAACCTTCCTAACGGCAAGTACATCGATGCTGTTACAGGTGATGTTAAGAACGTTACAAACGGTACACTTTCTGTTTCTTCTACAGGTAAGGGTAATATGAGAGTATACGTTTGCTGTGCATCAGGCTTTACAGGCATTTCAGGTGCTGTAGGTCCTTCCGGCCAGACTTATCTTAAATAATTCCTCATTAATATACATTAATCAGATTACAGCGTATCGGGCGACCCTCGGTACGCTGTTTTTTGCTGTGTTCAGCGATGGGTTTTTATGCACAAAGCTATGTATTTGGTGTTTTCATAAAATTTTGCACAAGGGGTTGATTAATGTAAAAATAAAGCACCCATTTTTGTGCAAATCGTTTAGAGGATTGTTTGTAAAAAGTATTGCAGTTTTGAAACTTTTGTAGTATAATCTTTATGACGAGTAGAATCTCGAGATATTTTTTAGGAGGTACAATCCAATGCTTAAGAAAATTCTTTGCCTTGCTATGATTCTCGTTATGGTAGCAAGCATGGCTGTTATCGGCGTTTCTGCTGCTGACACCAAAATTTACTTCGAAGTTCCCGAAGATTGGAACAACTACAACACAGTATTCTGTCACATCTGGGCTTACGGCTCAGACACACCCCTTGCTTCCTGGCAGTCCAAGAAGGAGAAGGCAACTCAGGTTGAGGGTCGTCTCTATTCTTACGACATCGATGCTAAGCTCGGCGGTCTTGAGGCAGGCACAACTTACTGCGTAATCTTCAGCCTTGATACAGGTATGGAGACATACACAACTCTTATGTCCACAGCTTGCTACGGCGACACACTCTACTGCAACAACACATTCTATGAGAATCCTGTTGACAGCAACAAGACCAGCCGTGCAGCATTCTGGAAGAACCACTCTGCTTCTGAGTTCGGCCCCCTCATGCAGGTAACATCCATCGGTAACATCGTTGGTACATGCCTTGCTCCCGGTGCAACAGCTCAGAGCATGTTCAAGGACTTCCTTAACAACAACCTCACAAGTGCACAGACACACTCCGGTAAGACAGACCAGGCTATCATCGACGATATCGCAAAGATTCTCGGTCTTTCTCAGGACACAGTTGAGGCTCTTATCAAGGAAACAGGTGTAACTGTTGGTTGGGAAAAGACAAAGTCTGAGGCTCCCAAGGAAGATAAGCCCATCAACAAGGATGCTATCGCAACAGGTCAGGAGACAACAATCGTTTACATTGCACTTGCAATGATGCTTGCTTCTGCAGCAGTTGTTTTCTTCGCACGCAAGAAGAGAGTTACTGAGTAATCATAACTTTTGATTGCTGATTCTTAATAAGAATTACTTTAACCTCCCAAGGAAACTTGGGAGGTTTTTGTTATGTGCCGAAGCTTGTCAGATATAAAAAGCCTCCCTTGCGTAAAGGGAGGTGCTGAGCTAATGCGAAGCGGAGGGATTGAATATATTCCGCAGACTTTGCTATGAGGAATCTTTCACTCGGTTCTTTTTGCTATGCAAAATACAGTTCCTTCTAAGTGGGAGCCAAAAAAACAGGACGTTCAAATCTGAACGTCCTGTTGCTGTTTTATGTTGTTATTGGAAGGTTTATCAGAATGCACACTTTTCTGTAAGGTATGCTGTAAGTTCAGAGATGGGCATTCTTACCTGCTCCATTGTATCACGGTCACGGACTGTAACACAGTTATCCTCAAGAGAATCAAAGTCGTAGCAGATTGAGAAGGGAGTGCCGATTTCGTCCTGACGGCGGTATCTCTTACCGATTGAGCCTGCGTCGTCAAACTCAACGGGGAAGTGCTTGGAAAGCATATCTGCAACTTCCTCAGCCTGCTCTGAGAGTTTCTTGGAAAGGGGAAGAACTGCTGCCTTGAAAGGAGCAAGTGCGGGATGAAGTCTGAGCACAACTCTTGTGTCGCCCTCGGAAACTTCCTCCTCGTCATAGGCCTCTGTGATGATAGAGAGGAACAGACGCTCAACACCGAGAGAAGGCTCGATAACATAGGGGATATAGCGGGAGTTGTCTGTGGGGTCGAAGTACTCCATGGATTTACCGGATACTGTCTGATGCTGAGTAAGGTCGTAATCGGTTCTGTCAGCAATACCCCAAAGCTCACCCCAGCCGAAGGGGAAGAGATACTCGAAATCTGTTGTTGCTTTTGAATAGAAGCAAAGCACCTCGGCAGAGTGGTCGCGAAGTCTGAGGTTTTCTTCTTTGATGCCGAGAGAATAAAGGAAGTCACGGCAGAAGCTTCTCCAGTAGTCAAACCACTCCAAATCTGTGCCGGGTTTGCAGAAGAACTCAAGCTCCATCTGCTCGAACTCGCGTACACGGAAAATGAAGTTACCGGGTGTAATCTCATTACGGAAGGATTTACCAATCTGAGCAACACCGAAAGGAACCTTCTTACGGCTTGTACGCTGGATGTTTGTAAAGTTTACAAAGATACCCTGAGCTGTTTCGGGACGGAGATAAATCTCACTCTTGCTGTCCTCGGTAACACCCTGGAAGGTCTTGAACATAAGGTTGAACTGACGGATGTCGGTGAAGTTGTGCTTACCGCAGTTGGGGCAGGGGATGCTGTGGTCCTTGATGTACTGCATCATTTCCTCGTTGCTCCAACCTGCAACGTTTGTGCCGTCAAAGTCTTCGATGAGGTTGTCTGCTCTGTGGCGTGTCTTACACTCCTTGCAATCCATCAGAGGGTCGGAGAAACCGCCCAGGTGACCTGATGCAACCCAAGTCTGAGGATTCATAAGGATGGCAGAATCCAGAGCTACGTTGTATTTGTTTTCCTGAACAAATTTCTTCATCCAGGCATTTTTGATGTTAGCTTTGAGACCCGCACCCAAGGGGCCGTAGTCCCATGTGTTTGCAAGACCGCCGTAAATCTCTGAACCGGGATATACGAAACCTCTGCCTTTGCAAAGTGCAACGATTTTTTCCATTACTTTTTCTGTATTCTTCATAACTGTACCTCCGTTTTGTAGAAAATACCATACCTAAATATAGTAATACATTAATGAAAACTTGTCAACTGATAAGGGGAAATATTCCGACAACAACTGTATTTTGGAAAGCACAGCTTTGATTTTGTTGACTTGGGGTAAAGGCTATGATATTATAAATATATTAAAAGATATCTTTAAGTGCAGTACAGTGATGCTCACAAGGTATGGTTTTTCTGAGTGTGTAAGCTGTCTGTGTTTTGCAGGCGGTTTTTTGTTTACCTTTGAGGTGATTTTATGAATTTCAAGGCAAAGATACTTAACAGTTCTGATATAGACAGAATCCTTATTCGTATTGCTCATCAGATTTGCGAAAAGAACAACGGCATTGACAATCTGTGCCTGATTGGTATTCGTACCCGCGGAGTGCCTTTGGCACACAGGCTTTCTGAGTATATCGGCAGGATTGAGGGTGTGTGTCCCGAGGTTGGTGCTTTGGATATAACTTTGCACCGTGACGATATTACAAAAGACGGTGCTCCTGTTGTGTCTTCTACAGATGTACCTTTTTCTGTCGAGGGCAAGACCGTGGTGCTGGTGGATGACGTAATCTATACCTGCCGCACAGCAAGAGCTGCTCTTGATGCAGTGATGACCTTGGGCAGACCTGCACGTATTCAGCTTTGCGTACTTATTGACAGAGGACACTCTGAGCTTCCTATCCGTGCTAACTTTGTGGGTAAGAACATTCCTACCTCTCAGGAGGAAATTATAGCTGTTCGGCTCAAAGAGCAGGACTGTGAGGACTCTGTGAGCATTTTTGCGAAGTAATCTGTTTTATACTTGACAAAAATTGTGTAATGGTTTACAATACAATCAAACAAAACAGGGGTGCTGACGGCAAGTCGGCTGAGATTGAGAATGGATGTGCTTCTCTGACCCTATAACCTGATACGGATAATGCCGGCGTAGGGAGTAGATTCACTGATATTATCAGCACTGCAGACCGGTATGCAGTGCTGTTTTTTCTTTTTGAAAAATATCTTCTGTTTTGTTGAATATAATTTATTGAGGTGGTTTGATGAAAGAAAACAAAAACAACTCAAAATCAACTAAAAACAGAGTTTTGATGTTGACTGAGAGTGCGGCAATGATTGCATTTGCAACGGTGCTGAGCATTGTGAAAATTGTGGATATGCCTTACGGCGGAAGCGTTACTGCCTGCAGTATGTTGCCTTTGCTGATTATCTCTTACAGATACGGCACAAAGTGGGGCTTGCTTACATCCTTTACTTACGGTGTAATTCAGATGTTTTTAGGTATGGACAACCTGACTTATGCAACCTCTTTCTGGGCAGTAGTTGCTATTATCCTCTTTGATTATCTGCTGGCGTTTATCGTGTTAGGTATGGGCGGTCTTTTCAGAAAGTTTACTAAAACTCAGGGGCAGGCTTTGTGCACAGCCGCTGTTGTAACCGGCTTCTTACGCTATCTGTGCCATACTGTTTCAGGTTGTACAGTTTGGGCGGGAATGGCTCTGCCCACAAAGGAAGCTCTTATATATTCCTTATCCTATAATCTTACTTATATGCTTCCTGAGATAATTGTACTTGCTGTAGGTGCTGTGCTTGTGTCAAGACTTCTTGATTTTTCACAGACAGACATCAAGAGAATTGTGGTGAGAAAGAGTACTTCTGTTGTTGCTGTGATTCTGTCTGCCGTTGCGGATGTGGCTCTTGTTGCAGCAGTTATTGTATCGATTGTGTTTATAGCACCATATCTTCAGGCAGAAGACGGCTCATTTTTACTCAAGGGAATTCTTCTTGTAAACTGGACACCCGTATTAATAACTCTTGTTTGCGGTGTGGCTGTGTTTGCAGTGCTTTTTGTAATCTCCAATGTAATTAAGAAGAAGCAATTAGAAAAATAAAGTATAAAAACAGGCAACGTATTTACACGTTGCCTGTTGGTTTTTATATATAGTTTTCGCAGATTTTTGTAAATTCCCTTTTGAATATTTCCTTATCTTCTTCTGTGTAGAAATAATGAGTGGAATGTTCAAGGGCGATAACGTTTATGTTGGGGTGCTTTCTGAGGATTTTCTCCGATTGGTTTGAAACTAATTCGTCGTGTCTGCTTTGGAAAGCTATTACGGCAGGAGTAATCAGAGAAAGCTTTTTGCGGGTGTCGTCTGCTTTTACAAAAAGCTCAATAAATCTTGGCAGCCACTTGGGGTACAGCCACAGCCGTCTGTCCACCTCAATGCCGTAGGCGTCCCTTGCGGCAACCTCTTGAGCTTTATCCTCTCTTACCTTATCAAAGATAACTCTGTAGGAATGCATTGTGGCATTGTAGGTTGTTCGGGGAGTAAGGGGAACGTTGAGCAGGTAAAGCTGACTGACTTTATCGGGATGTTTAATGGCAAGGTCAATGGAGAGTAAGGTGCCCATAGAGTGACCCACAAGAATAACGTTTTTGTGATTTTCTGCAAGGTCGCAAAAGCATTTTTCAGCCTGAGCTTCCCATTTTTTCATAGATGTCTGGGCAAAAGCTTCTATATCCTTGCCGTGACCGTCCAGTACAAGATTATGCACAGAAAAGTTTTCCGGCACTAAGGGGAGCAAATCCCGAAAGTGATAAGGCGTGCCAAGTATGCCGTGGATAAAAAGCACGGCGGTTTTTGCATTGTCTACTTTTCTTATATATTCATTCTTTGTCATAAAGACACTTCCAAATGAAAAATTATGCGATACAGGGCTTCCTTAACTTTTCACATTCTTTTTCGAACACGCTGAGCATATACTGCTTTTCGTCCTCATTGTAAAGATAATGAGTGCTCTCTTTGAATGTGAAGGTTTTAATGTGGGGGTTTTGTCTTAAAAGTTCCTCGGAGCGGTTTGAAACCAACTCGTCGTGAACGGACTGAAAAGCAATGCATCTGGATTTTAAGAGAGGGAGTTGCTCGATAGTGTTCTTTGCTTTGATGAACAGCTCGCGGAATCGGGGAATCCAACCGAGATAAAGCCACAGTCGTTTATCGGGAGTAACTCCGTAAGTTTCGCTGGCGGCTACCTCGTCGGGATGGTCGGAGCGGACCTTGCTGAAGATTACCCGCATAGCATTGCAGGCAAACTTGAAGGTGCAACGGGGAGTAAGGGGAGTGTTAACCAAGAAGGGCAGAACTACCTTTTCCGTATGTTTGAGAGTAAGGTTCAAAGCAAGCAGAGAGCCCATGGAGTGGCCCACAACGATAATGTTTTCGTGAGTTTTTGCAAGCTGAGAGAAAGCTTCTTCTGCTTGTGCTTCCCACTTTTTCATAGAGGATTTTGCAAATTCACGGACACCCTTGCAATGGCCGTCAAGCAGAATGTTGTGCAGGGTGAACTCCTTGGGTACCAAGGGCAGAAAATCCAAAAATTCATTGGGTGTACTCATAAAACCGTGGAGAAACAGTACTGCGGTATCGGCACCCTTAACATCTCTGATATATTCCTTTCCTATCATCTTACTTCATCCTTTGTGTAAAAATCAATTAATCAATCAAGTTTATTCATTACCATACCCGTAATCATCTTGGGGTAGAAGTATGTGGATTTTTGGGGCATTTTTTCGCCTTCTGAGGCTACATCGCGGATTTCTTCAACCTTAGTGGGGTTGAGAACAAAGGAGCACTGAGCTGTACCCTCGTCAACTGAGGAGATTGCCTCTTCAAAGAATTTAGTATAAGTCAGATTAATCTGAGCTGCCATATTCTCTTTATCAATGCCGAAAATCTGCTCTAAAATAAGTGTGTGCAGAACCGTAACATCAAGAGCTCTGGAAGCTTTGGACAGCTCGGGCAGAAGCTCATCCATAACAGAAATGTCCTTGAGGGTCAGCAGATACCATTCATTCTTTCCTGTGTAGAAGCCAAAAGCTTTTTTGCCTTTGTTATCTTTATCTGCAAGGATTCTTTCCATATTCTCTGTGCCGGAGCACTCCTCAATATCAAAGTAAGCCTCACATTTGGCGAGCGCTTCTGCTTTGTCAAAGCTTGCAAGGTCACGCACAAGGCGGTGGGTGGGGAACACCACAAGACCGGGATGTCCCATATCGCAGAGGAATATCATCTGATAGTCGCAGGCATCTCCCTCTTTTGCGATGCCGTTCTCTCTGCACCAATTGCGGTAGTTGAGAGCGGTTTCGTAGCGGTGGTGTCCGTCTGCGATGTAGATTTTTCTTTCTTTGAAGTCAGTGCAGAGTTTTTCGATGGCTTCTGCATCTGTAACAATCCACATACGATGAGTGATATTGTCGTCATCAGTAAAGCACAAATCGCATTCTCTTTCGGAGAGAGCGTCAATAGTGGAAAGTGAAGTGTGTTCCTCGTCCATATAAAGACCGTAAATCTGGCTGAAGTTGCAGTTTGTAGCCTTCATCAGGTTCAGTCTGTCCTCTTTAGCCTTGGAGAGGGTGAACTCGTGGGGAAGTACAACACCTTTTGAGAATTCTTCAACCTTCAGACGGCAGATAAGACCTTTGATGGATTTTCTTTCGCCATAGGCGGTGAACTCCTCTTCGTAGATGTAGAGAGCGTCTTCCTTTTCGCGGATAAGAATGCCTTTGTCCTCCCACATCTTGAGAACGTCGCAAGCGGTAGCATAGGGGTTTTCGCCCTCTTTGGGAAGCTCCAGACGGATAATGTTGTTTTCGTTTTCAGCAAGATACTGAAGTCTCTGTGCTTCGGAGATAATATCATAAGGGGGACAGCAGATGGATTTGATACAGCCTGCTGTGTTTGTGTCAAAACGTAAGCCTTTGAAAGCCTTAATCTGAGCCATAATAAGTCCTCCGTAATTAATAATCGCATACATATATATTATATCAATTATGAAGAATTAATGCAACCATAAAAAGTTATAAAAATATCACAGAGATTATATGTTATAATAGCAGAAAAAACATAATAAATATTGACAAAG
>JAZNVW010000009.1:0-46948 GCA_045593025.1 Ruminococcus sp.
CTGCCTACCAAGGCTCAATCCTCCCGATGTCAGACCATTTCTTTCACACGTGATGAGTTGACTGTATCGGGGTTTTTGATATATGTGGGTACAACCTTTTCTACTATATCCTTTATACCCGTTATGTCGTTGCTTTCGGCGGCTTCTCTCAGAATATCGAGGCTTGGCTTAAGCTCCTCCATAGTTATATCGGAGGGTGCTCCGACAAAAATCTTGGAGTGACGTGTCTTTGTGAGTCCCTCCTCATTCATAAGAAGCTCCTCAAAGAGCTTTTCACCGGGACGAAGCCCCGTAAATTTAATTTCTACATCCTTGTAAGGCACCTTGCCGTACATTCGTATAAGATTTTCGGCAAGGGTTGTAATCTTAACGGGCTCACCCATATCAAGAACAAAAATCTCTCCGCCGTGTGCCATGGCACCTGCCTGAAGCACAAGAGATACCGCCTCGGGAATAGTCATAAAATACCTGATAATATCAGGATGTGTAACTGTTACGGGTTTACCGTTTTCAATCTGACGTCTAAACAAAGGAATAACTGAGCCGTTAGAACCCAGAACATTGCCAAATCTGGTAGTAATAAAATCAGTTTTATCCGCGTGCTGAGCCTTATATTGAATAATCATCTCACATGCACGCTTGGTTGCACCCATAACGTTAGTAGGATTAACTGCCTTATCGGTGGAAATCATAATGAACTTCTCCACCAGATATTTCTCTGCCAGGGTTGCTATATTGAAGGTACCGAAAACATTGTTCTTGACGGCTTCTTCAGGGCTTGTTTCCATCAAAGGAACATGCTTGTGAGCTGCCGCGTGGAACACAACCTGAGGTCTGTATTTGGAGAAGATGCTATCCATCTTCTCATAATCGCGTACAGAAGCAATCAAAGTAACAACCTCAACGCTGTCACCATACTCCAGCATAAGCTCCTGCTGTATATCGTATGCATTGTTTTCGTAAATATCAACTATAATTATCTGTTTTGGGTTATACTTGGCTATCTGACGCACAAGCTCGCTTCCTATGGAACCGCCGCCGCCTGTTACCATAAACACCTTGCCTTCAACAAACTCCTTGGTCTGTTCCTTGTCAAAGGTAATAGGTTCTCTGCCAAGCAAGTCTTCAATACGGATATCCTTCACCTGATTGAGAAGCTGAGGATTGGTGTCGTCAAAAAGAAGCTGGCTGAGATATGGAACCATTTTAATTTTGCACTGAGTTTGAGAACAAAGAGCAAGTATTCTCTGTCGGTCTTCCTCTGTGCAGGAGGGAATTGCAAAAACTATGAGCGAAATATTGCTCTGCTTGCAAAGTTCGGGAATATCCACACTGCTTCCAAGAACAGGAACTCCCATAATCTTACTGCCCAGCTTGCTTCTGTCATCATCCACAAGTCCTACCGGCAGAATATTTCTTGAAGGGTTGTTAGGGTCCTTCTTAGCATTTTCAATATCAGTAAGAATCATCATTGCGGCACGGCCGGCACCAATGATAAGGGTTCTTTCGTAATTTTCAGAACGACCCGATTCAGTGAGCCTTACTACCGTCCGCTTGGCAAAGCCCCTGAAATAAAGCATTGCACTAAGAGACAGCACAAACTGTATTGCAAAAAGCAGGAAAGGAACTCCTTCGTCAAACACGCCGAAAAAGCTCATCAGTCCTACCGACAGTGCCATTCCAACCAAATGCCCGACAGCGCAGCTCAGATACTCATGCTTACCCAGAAGTCGCCAGAAAAACGCATACGCGCCCGAAACAGACAACGTAAAGAAGCAAAACAAAACCTGAATGGCGATAACAAGAGTAATGGTCGACCATTCAATCTGAAATTTGTCAATCGCTTCAACGTTTCTGCCGATATCAATCCACATCAGAAGCAGATTGGTAAAGAGCCCTGTTGAGGCGATAATCAGAGCATCTGCAAGCATTAATATTAATTTTTTGGCGTTAAAATCTTTCATACTTTACTCCGATTTTCATTCACAGTTTATCAAAACAACAACAAAACTGTATAATAACTCACAATAATTCATTGAAATTATAATACAAAGTTACCCTAAAGTCAACAAAAATAGTTACTTAGTTTTGTTTTTCACAAGTGTATTGAAAGTTTCCCTTCCATATTTCCCAAATCAACCGAATTTCAGCAAATATTTTCAAATCACCATACATTTATTATGCGTTTTTATTGATTTTTAATTATATTGTGTTATAATTAGTCTGTTATAATAGGATTGTAGCACGTTTCAAAAAATAATTTCAATTATTAAAGCATAAACCTGTAATAACAACGTAAGTATAGCAAGTGTATTAATTACAACATCTTATTTTAGAAGGTATCCTAATGAGCAAAAAAAGTATTCTCATTATTTTTGGCGGTAACTCTACGGAACATGACATTTCCTGTAAATCCGTTATGAGTTTCGTCAATAACATTTCTGAAGGTAAATACATAAAACACTATGTGGGCATTAAAAAGAACGGCGACTGGGTTTACTACACCGGCGACACCTCTCTCATTCCCACGGGCAAGTGGACACAAGAAGCATCAAACGTCCCCTGCGTACTTTCTCCCAACACAACTGCAAAGGGGCTTCTTCTATTAGACAGAGAAAACACCATTATTCCCGTTGATGTCATAATCCCCGTACTTCACGGAAAAAATGGTGAAGACGGCACAATTCAGGGTCTATTTGAGCTTTGCGGTATCCCCTATGTGGGCTGCGGTGTAGTTGCCTCAGGGGTTTCTATGGACAAAGCCTACACAAAAATCATTGTGGACAGTCTGCAGAACATTCCCCAGGCAGACTATGTCCTTGTCCGTAAGGGCGACAACAACAGCTACATCGAAACCGCCGAAAACAAACTCGGCTATCCTATGTTTGTAAAACCTTGCAAATCAGGTTCTTCCCAGGGTGTTTCAAAAGCTTCAAACAGACAGGAACTGGAAGATGCTGTCGCCTTGGCCTTAAGACACGACACAAAAGTTCTTATCGAAGAAACAATAACCGGCAGAGAACTTGAGTGTGCTGTACTCGAAACCAAAGAAGGCATTATCTCATCCAATGCAGGTGAAGCAGTTGCAGGCGATGTGTTCTACAGTTATGAAGCCAAATACAACAACTCAGAGTCCAAAACCGTCCTGTCCCCCGATATTCCGCAGGGAATCAACGAGAAGGTTAGGGAGTATGCTGAAGCAATTTTCAGAGTGCTTGGCTGTAACGGTCTCTCCCGAGTTGACTTCTTCCTGGAACACAATACAAATCGTGTAGTTTTTAACGAAATCAACACACTCCCGGGATTTACTGAGATAAGTATGTATCCCATGATGATGGGTGCGGTAGGGTTTCCCATTGATAAACTTATGGATGCACTCATCGAAAGTGCAGATATACAAAAATAATAATTATTCAGTCATCTGGATATACAGAAAACGGAGGAATATAAAATGTCACTTTATCAGAAAATTGTAAACAGAGAAGAAAAAATCTCCCTTGTAGGTCTGGGTTATGTAGGTATGCCCATTGCTGTTTCTTTCTCAAAGAAAGTAGATGTTATCGGCTTTGATGTAAACAAAGCAAAGATTGACCTCTACAAAAACGGCGTAGACCCTACAAAAGAAGTAGGCGACGAGGCAATCAAAGCATGCTCCGTTGATTTCACCAGCGACCCTGAAAGACTTAAGGAAGCAAAGTTCCATATTGTGGCAGTTCCCACTCCTGTAAATTCAGACCATACACCTGACCTCTCTCCTGTTGAGGGTGCAAGCCACATCCTGGGCAAACACCTTACCAAAGGTTCAATTGTAGTATATGAATCCACAGTATATCCCGGTGTAACCGAGGATGTCTGTGTTCCTATCCTTGAGGCTGAATCAGGTCTCAAATGCGGTGTTGACTTCAAAATCGGCTACTCCCCCGAGCGTATCAACCCCGGTGACAAGGTACACCGCTTAGAGACCATCGTAAAGATTGTTTCCGGTATGGATGAAGAAACCCTCGACGAGGTTGCAAAGGTTTACGAGCTTGTTGTTGAGGCAGGCGTTCACAGAGCCGAAAGCATCAAGGTTGCAGAGGCTGCAAAGGTTATCGAGAACTCCCAGCGCGACATCAACATTGCCTTTATGAACGAGCTTTCAATTATCTTCAACAAAATGGGCATTGACACAAAAGCAGTCCTTGAGGCAGCAGGAACAAAGTGGAACTTCCTCAAATTCTTCCCCGGTCTTGTTGGCGGTCACTGCATTGGTGTTGACCCTTATTATCTTACATACAAAGCAGAGCAGATGGGATATCACTCCCAGATTATCCTTTCAGGCAGACGCATCAATGACGATATGGGTAAATATGTAGTTGAGTCCCTTGTTAAAAAGCTTATCCAGGCAGATGTTCCCGTTAAGAGTGCAAAGGTTGCAATCCTGGGATTCACCTTCAAAGAAAACTGCCCTGACACAAGAAACACCAGAATTATTGATATAGTTAACGAACTCAAGGAATACGGCATTACTCCCGTTATTGCAGACCCTGTTGCAGACAAGGACGAAGCAAAGCACGAGTATGGTATGGAGTTTGTAGATATGAGCACCATTAAAGATATGGACGCAGTCATTCTTGCAGTTGCTCACGAGGAATTCTCCTCACTTACTATTGAGGATATGGACAAGTTCTATCCTGCAGGAAACCGCAAAGTTCTTCTTGATATTAAAGGACTTCTCAACAGAAAAGAATTTGAAAACGCAGGCTACATTTACTGGAGACTGTAAACACATAAAGAGGTATTCGCTATGGGCTACAAACATCTTAAATTTCCCGAGAACTCCACTTTCTTAGTCACAGGCGGAGCAGGCTTTATCGGCTCCAATCTGTGTCAGGCAATCCTTGAAATGGGCTACAAGGTCCGCTGTCTTGATAACCTTTCAACAGGCAAAAAGTCCAATATGGACGAATTTATTGATAATCCTGATTTTACCTTTATCGAGGGTGACATCCGCGACCTTGATACCTGTATGAAGGCTTGCGAGGGTGTTGACTACGTTCTCAATCAAGCAGCCTGGGGCTCTGTTCCCCGTTCTATCGAGATGCCTCTGCTGTATGAAGACATTAACATCGGCGGAACTCTCAATATGATGGAAGCTGCACGTGTGCAGGGCGTTAAGAAGTTTGTATATGCTTCTTCCTCCTCTGTTTACGGTGATGAACCCAACCTGCCTAAAAAAGAAGGCAGAGAGGGAAATCTCCTCTCCCCTTATGCTCTTACAAAGAGAGTTGACGAGGAATACGGCAAGCTTTACAAAAAGCTTTACGGTCTGGACACCTACGGTATGCGTTACTTCAACGTGTTCGGCAGACGTCAGGACCCTGACGGTGCTTACGCCGCAGTTATCCCCAAATTTATCAAACAGCTCTTAAACGGACAGGTCCCCACCATCAACGGTGACGGCAAGCAGTCCCGCGACTTTACATACGTAGAAAACGTAGTAGAAGCAAACCTCAAAGCTTGTCTTGCACCAAGCGAAGCTGCAGGCGAAGCCTTCAACATAGCCTATGGCGGCAGAGAATACCTTATTGACATTTACTACGGTCTTACAAAAGCCCTGGACAAAGAAGATATCGAACCAAACTTCGGTCCCGACCGAGCAGGCGATATCAAACACTCAAACGCAGACATCTCCAAAGCAAAAGAACTTCTGGGCTACGACCCCGACTACAGCTTCCAGGACGGCATCAAGCTTGCAATAGAGTGGTATAAGGAAAATCTGTAATTGCAACAATGTAACTGAGGTGAAAGAATGATCAACCTAAAAAAAATATTCGGAAGGAACTTCAGAGAAGGAATGATGTATGCACTGAGTTTTCTTCCGGATAAGCTATACCTTCAACTTTTCTATTTTGCAACAACAGGTAAAATTATTAATTTCAAAAATCCCAAAGGATACAATGAAAAGCTACAGTGGCTTAAGGTTAATGATAGGCATCCTGAATACAGCAAATTAGTTGATAAAATAGCAGTACGTGAGCATATAAAAGAAACTTTAGGAGAAGAATATCTTTTTCC
The DNA here is from genome assembly GCA_045593025.1 of Ruminococcus sp. Lineage (GTDB taxonomy): Bacteria > Bacillota > Clostridia > Oscillospirales > Acutalibacteraceae > Ruminococcoides. Next base: position 6,058 of record JAZNVW010000009.1, read on the forward strand.
TCTCCTCGGTTACTGGGAAAGTTTTGATGATATTGACTTCGCTGAATTACCGGAACAATTTGTGTTGAAATGCAATCACGATTCAGGAAGCACAAAAGTTATCAAGAGTAAATCATCCCTGACAGCAGAAGATATTAAAAGTCTGAGACAATTCTTTACAAAAAGAGTTAAGCGTGATTTCTTCTATGCAGGCAGAGAATATCCATATAAGGGTATCAAGCCATACATAATAGCTGAACAGATGATGATTGACAGTAAAAATCCCGAAAGCAGTATTGAGGATTATAAGTTTTTCTGCTTTAACGGTGAGCCTAAAATAATGTTTGTAGCAACAGACAGAAGTACTGACTGCAAGTTTGATTTCTACGATATGGATTTTAATCACCTGGACATTTATAACATTCATCCCAACTCAGACAAAAACATAACCAAACCCGCACTTTTTGAAGAAATGAAAAAAATTGCATCCAAAGTTTCTAAAGGAATGAAAGCCGTACGAATCGATCTATATGAAATCAATAACCGCATATATTTTGGTGAATTCACTTTTTTTCATGGCGGTGGGTTTGCACTTTTTTATCCAGAAAAGTGGGAACGTCAGATGGGAGATTGGATAGATTTATCCTGATAAACAAAAACACATTCGAAACTTTAATATTCAAAAAACACAGGATATCATGAAAAAAGATTTAATTTCAGTAATTATGGCGGTGTACAACTGTGCACCTACTCTCAGAGAATCCATTGACTCTATACTTAATCAGACATACACAAATTGGGAATTCATTATCTGTGATGACTGCTCTACAGATAATACCTTTGAAATAGTTAAAGAGTATGAAGCAAGATACCCCGATAAATTCAAGGTAATACAGAACGAGGTTAACTCCAAACTCTCTTTTTCTCTTAACCATTGCCTTGAATATGCACAAGGGGAATTCATTGCCCGTATGGACGGAGATGATATTTCTCTGCCCGACCGCTTTGAAAAGCAGGTAAAGTATCTCAAGGAACACCCTGACGTGAACCTCGTGAGTACACTTGTACAACGATTCAACAAAAATGGGCTAGCAGATATAGTAAGCAAACCCGAATTCCCCGATAGATACACACAACGACACCAGGTAGCCTTCAACCACGCAACAATTATGACATACAAGTATGTCTACGACAAGTGCGGCGGTTATACAGTTTCTAAAAGAACGATTCGTGCTCAGGATTACGATTTGTGGTTCAGATTCTTTTATTATAATTTCAAGGGTGTCAATATGCAGGAACCCTTGTACCTTATGCGTGAGGATATGAACGCTATAAAACGCCGTACCTTCAAGGTTCGATTTAATGCTTACCGTACTACTGTAAAAGGGTTTCGGTTGCTCCATTATCCGCTTAAATGGTACATTAAACCAACAATCGTTTTTATTGTAAAAGGTCTTACTCCCAATTTCATAGCCTATAAATACAGACAACATCAAGCAAAAAAAGCACATCATCCTGATAATAGCAAGACTTAACGTTATCACTAAACTAACACTAAGGAGGTATTTACTATGCAAGTTTTGATACTTACTACTATAGCAGTAGGCTTCTTCGCGTTTCTTGCAAACAGACAGCGCCAACACGCCTTTGATGTAAACCCTGTTACAGGCAAAGCAGGCTCTGGCAATCTTACCTCCTATTATCTTTTTGTTTTTATCTGTGCCGCCATACTTGCAAGTGTCGCAGGTCTTAGGTACTACGTAGGAGGAGATTTCGACGCATACTATTGGCACTATCCTAAGTATGCTGAGACTTTATCCGAACGCTTTTCCACATGGGATGAGCCCGGCATTTCGATAATTGCAAAACTTGTCAGCTTTTTTACCGATGATGGTGCTGCCTTTATTTTTGCTACAGCAGCTATTACCATAGTTATATTTGTGTTCACTTTGGCAAAAAACACCGACGATCTTTTCTTTGTGTTGATGCTGTATATTTTCACAACCTGCTGGAGCGGATGTTTTAATGCAGTTCGTCAGTATCTGGCTGCTGCAGTTATTTTTGCGGGACATAGACTTATCTATGATCGGAAATTCATAAAATACTGTATTGTTGTTTTCATTGCCTCGGCTTTTCACATAACCTCACTCATAATGCTTCCTATGTACTTTCTGATTACCAAGAAGCTTGACATCAAAAAAATCGTCTTCATAATGGCTTCAGGCATAGCCTTAATTTATTCTTATGATTTTCTTTTCGGTTTAGTAGGTATATTAAAAGACAGTGACGTCGGATTCGCCGACAACCAATACGCACAGAACCACATTAATCCGTTACGTGTTTTAATCTCTCTTGCACCTATTCTTCTATATTTCTTCCTGATTCTTCAAAAGAAAACCTTCTCTGGAGAAGAAAACTTCTACATGGGGTTCATTTTTGTTTATGCCGCACTCACCATAGCCACAAAAAACAGTGCCTATCTCAACCGTGCCAACATATATTTTATCCCCTTTATTTCTCTTTCTCTTCTTCATCTTATAAATAAATTTGATAAAAACCAGCAATTGATTATCAAAGCTGTAGTGCTATTTCTTTATGCCGCTGTATGGTTGCTGACCGATGCGCCAAAATATCAATGGCAATGGGTGTTCAATCGTCCCGAGCCTTACTATAACAAATACGGATAAACTACCTTATAACACTAAGATATTTTCCAATGTATGAAAATCGGAATCATTGCCTTAGCAAAAGGTGAAAGCTGCATAGGGATAATTCAAATCTTTCTTGTTATAAAAACATACGAATTCTTACCATGCCTGCACAAAACATAGTATAAGAGTTACACACAAAAACAGGCACTGCTTCCAAACAAAGTAATATGACAACAACAAACTCATCAACCAAAATATCTTTAACAAAAAAATGCATATTGTTCTTTATTTTGACATTTCTTCTCTGGGTTGTGCTTGACCTGATTATCAGCAATACTGCCATTACGGTGAGTAAGCACACTATGGGAAGTGATAACATAAGTTCACCTGTAAGGCTTGTGCTGATAACAGATTTGCATCAGAAGGAATTTGGGAAGAACAACTCAAAACTCATCAAAAAGGTAAAAGAGCAAGAACCCGACTTAATTCTCACTCTGGGAGATTTAATCAGCGATGCTTCAGATAAAGCCGAAGGCGTGGAGTATATTAGCAATCTCATATCTCAGCTTTGCGATATTGCACCTGTGTACTCCTGTCTTGGCAACCAGGAAAAGTTGAGTTCATACCCCAAAGCATATGGAAATGCTCTTTCCTCAGATGATGCTGTGTTGTTGGAATTATCTACAGCGGATGTTACTGTAAACGGTAACAAAATCCATCTTGGCGGAATAAGCTACTACCGTAAATGGGACGAAGAATCCAACGCATATCTGCAAGACTATATTTCATCTGCTGAAGACAGCTTCACTCTCATTTTGTGTCACCATCCCGAGCTTTATCTTTGGGGAATTGAGGATTATCCTGTTGAACTTATGGTAAGCGGTCACACCCACGGAGGTATGATAAGGCTCCCCTTTGTCGGCGCTTTATTCGCTCCTGACCAAGGTAAGTTTCCTGACTATGCAGGAGGATTCTACAATATGGGTGCAGGCTACCTGGCAGTGTGCAAAGGCTTGGGTTCATCACCCGAAAAACTTCCCAGATTCCACAATCCTCCGGAATTAATGGTTATTGATTTGATATGAACAATAAAACTTCACTTGAAACAGAATACAAATTCTTAATACGTTATCCTGATATAGAGGTAATAAAATCCCAACCTGAGTATAAGTGCTGTGAGCTGTTGCAGATGTATCTTACAGTTCCCGATGCATCGGGCTCAGCAGGTGTAAGGCTCAGAATCCGCTGTGTAAAAACAGACGAAGGCACAACCTACATCAAAACCTATAAGAAAACGCTGACAGAAATGACCCGTGTTGAAATTGAAGAGGAAATCACCGAAGAGGAATTTACATCTCTCAGTTCCTATATAACTCCCGGCTGCTCCCCTATCAGGAAATTCCGACACAGCTTCAGGCTTTCAGGTTTTACCTATGAGGTAGATATCTTCCCTTTCTGGACAGACAGGGCATACCTTGAAATAGAAGTAGAAAGCGAAGACATAAAACCTCCTGTCCCTGATTTCATCAGTATAATCAAAGACGTTACCTTTGACAAAAAATACCGCAACTTCGCTTTGGCTCAGAGTATAATCACAGAACCCATAGATTAACACAAACAAAAACGAACTCCGCAAAATGTACCTTTAGTACACCTTGCGGAGTTTATTTTTATATTTATCTGCGTGAGCCGATACTGCTTAAGAATTCCTTTTTCTTTTCTGCACTTTCCGAATCTGCTGAAATAATGGTCTTTACATTGGAAAGCTTTCTGTTTTTTACTACTCTGCCCACGTGACAAAACCATGCCGCAGGCAAAAGCAGCGGCTTTTTCTCAAATTTCGGATACATTCTGTACAGCTCGTGAGCAGAAGGGAAAATTCTGCTCAAAAGGAATCTGAACTTTGCACCCTTTTTGCCCGAAGACAACTCACGGCGCAAATCATCCTGAAAAGGCTTATCTTTACCATTAGTACCAAATACTCCTCCTGAAAAAACGAAATCACACATCTGTATATAAATCTGCTCATCCAAAGGCTGTACCCACGAAGGCACCTCACAGTCGAACCAGCATTGGCACAAGTAAAGAACTGTATTCAGAAACTTCTCCATTGAGCATTGCTTCAAAGCTTTACAAACAGCGTCCATATCTATTTCAGCTCTGTATTTATTAAGATACAAAGCAATATCCAGGTATAGTCTCACACCTGCACCGCTTCCGTACACGTGTTTTTCCAGGTGGCAGATAAGATAGCATAAATGGAAACTGTGATTGAACTGCATGGTTTTTCCCTGCCGTACTATCGTATTACCCCATATATCAGAAAAATACTCTGCATCCTTTACATTGGATACATTCAACGCATTATGGAACTCATATCTTTCTCTGCCGCGTTTGAAGGCATTAACCACACCTTCATCTGCAAGGGAGTGCTCAAAGCCCTCACCTTCAAGGAAGATGCGGATATCTTGGATGTGAGCCTTTTGAACAATAATATCTACATCCGAAAAAGCACGCAACTGTGGAATGGGGTATGCTTCGCTTACCGTCATTCCTTTGAAGAGAATGTGCGGTATATTCATCTCTGTCAACTTTTCGCACAGTTTCACAGCTGAGGCTTCACGGCTGAGCATCTGCATAACGGTCCGCTCATACTCCCTTGCAAAGCATACATCTGTTTCATCAGGTGCAGATGTGTCACAGAGTTTCAGGGTATAGGCAACAATACCTGCCACGCTGTGTTTTTTGGCAAGAGTGAAAAGCTCTTTTTTATCTGCATCATTGATATTAAATTTTTCTTGTGTGCCTGTAACAAAGCACCTGAGCACATCAATCAACAGCTTTTGTATAGTATTCAATGCTTTCTCCTGCGGATTATAAAAATCCGACTTATTTTATCTTAAACTTCTGAAAAGTAGGTATCCGGATGCTGTGGGTCGAAGACTTCGCTTGCCCACATAAATGTGACCATATCTGTGTCTCCCAGATTCTCGATGTTATGGGTATAACCTGTGGGAATATCCACAACCTCGATTTTGTCACCGCTTACAAAATACTCAATAACCTCGTTGCTGTGAATGTTTCTGAAACGGATAACACCTTTTCCCGATACCACACAGAACTTTTCATTCTTTGTGTGGTGCCAATGGTTACCCTTTGTAATATGGGGCTTTGAGATGTTAACGGAAAACTGACCCCTGTCAGGAGTTCTTATAATCTCCGTAAAAGAGCCTCTGAAATCCGAGTGAGTATCAAGGGGATAAGAAAACTCATCTTTGGGCAGATAGGAAAGATATGTAGCATACAGGTTTCTTTCAAAAGAATCAGAAAGCAAAGGAACCTGAAGCTTTTCTCTGCCGTCTTTGAATGACAAAAGTAAATCCGCAAGGGCACGAAGGCTTACCCTATGTACGGGACTGACTGTGCAAAATCCCGCTTCGTTTGTCTGCACCTTGTTATTTACACACATCAAAAGCGAACGCACCACGTCATCTATATACACAAGGCGGATTTCCTTTTCAGGTGCGTCAATACGCAAAGGCAGGTTGTGTGCTGTATTGTGACAGAAGGTTGCAACCACGCTGTTATAGTTTGGTCTGCACCATTTGCCGAAAATTCCGGGGAAGCGGAAAACATACACTTTTGCTCCTGTTTCTTCTTTGTACTGGAAAAGAACCTTTTCTGCCTGACGCTTGCTTTCTCCGTAAGGATTCTGAAGCTCTGCCTGGGCAGAAGAACTGAGTGCCACGGGGCAAGCTTTGCCATTCTCTTTAAGATATGTAACTACCTGAGTAAGAGAATCCACGTTGCCAACAGTAAACTCCTCAGTATTCTCGGGTCTGTTTACTCCTGCAAGGTGAAACACAAAATCACAGAAAAGGCAATATTCCCTGAGGGTTTCAGCAGGAGTATCCGCATCTGCACACAGCACCTCTGCACCTTTGGGAATTCCCTCAAAAGTACAATTGCCTTTTGAAATATTCATAAGTTCTGAGCAAAGATTTTTGCCTACAAAACCTTTTGCTCCTGTTACAAGGATTTTCATACCTTTTCCCACTCTCTGAGTTCATCCTGAATATATTTAAGGGCAAGGAGTTTTTCCTTAACCTCTGCAACAGTCAGAAGCTCTGTATTGTCAGAGGTAAACTCCTTTATAGAGGTACGGGTAACATCGCCCTTGTCCACATAAAGCTCGTAGTTAAGGTCGCGTTTATCTGCAGGTACACGGTAGAAATCGCCCATATCAACTGCGCTTGCACACTCCTCTGCTGTAAGGAGGGTTTCGTACTTCTTTTCTCCGTGGCGAATGCCGATAATCTTCTTTTCAACCTGAGGTACCGAGAAAATCTCTGCCACAGCCTGGGCGAGCACCTCAACTGTGCAGGCAGGTGCCTTCTGCACCAGAATATCACCGCTTTTTCCGTTTTCAAAGGCAAAGAGTACCAAATCCACAGCCTCCTCCAGGCTCATAATAAATCTGGTCATCTGAGGGTCAGTCAACGTCAGGGGCAGTCCGCTCTTAATCTGGCTTATAAACAGAGGGATTACCGAACCTCTGGAACACATAACATTGCCGTAACGGGTACAGCATATTGTGGTTTTTTCGGGAGCAACCGTGCGTGCCTTGGCAATGGTAACCTTTTCCATCATTGCCTTGGAAGTACCCATTGCGTTGACAGGATATGCCGCCTTATCCGTAGAAAGGCAGATTACCTTTTTTACTCCTGCGTTAATTGCCGCTGTAAGCACATTTTCTGTTCCCAGAATATTGGTCTTTACCGCTTCCAAAGGAAAAAACTCGCAAGAAGGAACCTGTTTTAGTGCTGCTGCGTGGAATACGTAATCTACGCCGTACATGGCATTGGCAACAGAATTAACATCCCTTACATCTCCGATAAAGAACTTGATTTTATCGTTTTTGTATCTATGGCGCATTTCGTCCTGTTTCATTTCATCTCTGGAAAAAATGCGGATTTCCTTTATGTCGGTTTCAAGAAAACGCCTGAGCACAGCATTACCGAAGGAACCTGTGCCTCCTGTAATCAGAAGAGTTTTTCCCTCAAACATATTATCGTTCCTTTCATTTAGGATATATCATGGATTTCCTTTTCTTCTAAGAAATCTCGCAACCGTTTCTTTTTCATCTTTATTAAATCCGAAAAGAAAAAGTGTTGACGCAAGCACAATCAGAAACACTCCGCCCTTTACAAAAAGTCCCCACGTACATACAGGTACTAAAAACGCCAAGGGAGCACTCACTGCAGTTGCTAAAAGCAAGCAAGGTAAAATCCCTCTGAAAATCTCCGTAAAAAGCATTTTCAGCCTTATGCCGATAGCTTTCTTATAATAAATATTCATTATTATAAGCGGACCTGCCAGAGTAGTTATTGCAGTTCCCGCAGGAGCACCTATTTCTCCAAAGAAATGTACCAATACAATGCTTATGAGTATGTTTGCCACAGCAACACCGAAAAGCACTACGGAGCGAACCAGCCTTTTCTGCATTGCATCTAACACAGACTCAACTACACTGTTTGTATACACCAGGAAATTAGGGAACATAACAATCACTGCAATCAGATAAGACTGTTCGTAACCCTTTCCCATCCACATATGTATAAAATCCCTGCCGCATATAAGGAAACCGAATGTAATTGCACCCGAGATTAAAGTCTGCAGTCTGCTGGGGGCAACCATTGCCTTTGTAATAGCAACTCCCGAGCTTTCTCCTGATGCCAGCATTTTTGTGAACTTGGGCAGATATATAGCAACCGCCGCTGTAGACAAAGAAGAAAAAACCTGAAACACCTGCATTGCCACCGAGTAAACGGTAACACTTTCGGGGCTTACCATAATACCTAAAATTGTAGTATCAACTCGTGTATTCACCTGATTTACAATAGCTTGGAGCATAATTGCCAAGGAAAAAAAGGCTGATGATACAAAAATGGTTTTATCAAATTTATATAGTTTCGGTGTAGCCTTGAGCACTCCAAAAGCATACACACTGCAAGCTGTAAGAAACACTATAGAAATCAGCAAGTCCACCAGTACAATAATAAGCGAATCGGCTTTTATCAGGAACAGGGAAACCAGCAACACCGCTTTCAGAACAGGTCTTACTAAATTCCATCCGCTTGTAAAAACAAACCTTTCATAGGCAAGTATAATACCCTGAACAGCCTGTGCAACAAGGGTAATCACAAGGGTAAGTGCAATTATTACAAACAGCTTTTTAGATTTGTCGATTTGTGCAGCTGTCAGGCTTGCGGAAAAGATGTTGTCAATGAAGAAATACAAAAACGTTGCAACCAACGAAATCAAGAGCACCAGCACACCTGTTATTATCAGGCACATGGCAATGTAATTCTTCTCGCCTTTTTTATCTTTTTTGCCAAGATACATTGACACGTACCTTGTCATAACGGTGCTTGTACCAAAGTTCATCAAAACAAGGTATCCCGCAAAGGATGCCATCATCTGATAAACTCCGTATTCTGCGTCCCCAAGCGACTTTATAAGAAAAGGAGTAATAAAAATATTAACTGCAACAAGCAGCAGGTTGCCTCCATAGGACAGCAACATTCCGATTTTACGCTGTGTTTTTACCATTTTCACTCCAGTCTTTTACTCATACTTAAAAATTTGCGGTATATATTAACCCTTTTCAGGACCTCTTGTACCAATTATTCTTTATAACCTGAGCTTTTGACATAGGACCTGATGAATAAGAGTTCCCGTCTTTACTATCTACAAACTCTAACAAACGCTTAACTGCTACAGACGCAGAGTACTGATGCTTTATGGTTTCAAAAGCTTTTTGCCCTAAACTATCCCGGTACTCTTTATCTTCAATAAGTTTCTTAAGCTTTCTTTCGAAGTCCGCTTCACTGCCATAGCGGTAAATAAGTCCGTTTTCATTATCATTTATAAGGTATGCCGCACAACCCACAGCACTGCTCACAAGTACACTGCAACCTGTGCCCATTGCCTCGTTGACAACAGCACCCCAACCCTCTCTGAAATTACTTGTCATCAGAAAAACATCAGAAGCTGCCATATGCTCCAGCACCTCAGAGGAAGGCTTTGCGCCCAAAAAGTTCACCCTGTCACAAATATCAAGTTTACAGGCAAGTGCTTTGAGTTCTTCCTCGCACTCACCCATTCCGATAAAATCAAGGCTGAAAACAAGACCTTTTCGTTTCAATTTTGCCGCTGCTTTTATTGCAATTTCTGCGTGCTTCAAAGGCATCATTCTGCCTGCCCACAGGATTTTGCAAACAGAATTGTTGCGCTTTGGTCTTTCGTCATATCCGCTTGTCTCGGGAAAATATCCCCATTTGAAACACTTATCCGAATCAAAACCCAGAAGGCTCAAATCCCAGGAAAGATAAGAACTTGCACACAAAACGTACAGTTCCTTATCTTTGAATCTGACAACCCTGTCGTATACCTTTTTTCTGGTTGAGGGAATAAATCTGCGCCATACTCCTTTTTTGAAAAACCGCTCTGAATACAAAAAAGAAATTTTGTCTAAACCTGTTCTGTATTCTATGTACCTGTTCGGGCAGGAGCCAAAAATAACTACATCACTATCTCTGAGAAGTTCATATATATATGCTCGCTTTACAGATGAATCGTATGTCCTGACTACAAAATCGTACTTAGATTCATCAAAACTGTATCCGAGCTGACGCCTTTCTGCAGACATAGGCTCAGTTTCAATATAATAGAACTTGTCACATTTTTTCACAAACTCATTACATAAGGGAATCTGATGATGATTCAGAAAACTTGATACAAATGTAACTGTCATATATTAACCACCCTCTCGAAATATTCCCAATAGAAAAAGTATTCACCGTACTGAGCAAAAGAGCGATAAACAAACAGAATAAAACACAATGATACAAACAGCATCGGCAGAATGCGTTTGAATAAACCTTGTCCTTTCTGCCTTGAGATTGCGTTTGCCAGGACAACGCAGATAACCGGCGTAAAATACATACTTATTCGTTCCATTACAAGGGATGAATATCTCATCACATATAAGCACAGACCGAAAACCAGCAAAGCTACCTCAAATCCGTATTTATCCAGATAAGTTTTATCCCATGTCCAGATAAAATAAGTGAGAAGCAAAGCACCAAGATATATAACTATGGGAACCAAACCGCCAAAGGTATTTCCTGTATAGCTAAGTCCATACTCTGTGTCAACCATATTGCTGCCCATTGCAACAATGTCATCGATAAAGACAAAAAGAATCAGAACAATAATGGTAGCATAAATCAAAACCTTCTTGGTTATCTTTACGTATCTGATTGCAAATGCTGCAAAGAATATCCATGCTGTAACATGCATTGTCATTGCAATCAGGATAAGTCCTGCCGCAGTCAGGTCCCAGCGCAATGTACGCTTTTTCATACATTCCAGCGCAATAATACACAGACACATGGCTATGCCCTGCCTGTATCCTGTAAGCAAGAACTGCCATGGGCCAAGACAGATATATGTAATTACTCCAAAAAAAACATTATCTGCATTTCGGTATATGTACCAGAACATTACAAAAGTACAAAATGCCGCATGCACATACTGGAAGGTCAAGGGCCAGGAAGAAACAACAGAGACAGCTTTCATAAGGAATAAAAAGCCCTTCTCGATGGTATCATACTTGGCGACCAGACTGTCAAAGGACATAGTTGAAGCGCGCATAAACATTCTGTAATAATTACGCATATCTATGCTTCTCATCAACTGAGGGCTTCTGCTTCCAACAATAAAAGCAACCACCAGAAAACTCAATCCTAAAAATATTAGATTTTTCTTTTTCTTGCCAAGAGCATCAGGGATAAGCACCCAGAGCAATATAATGCTCAAAAGCATCCAAATCCAAACCCACATTTTGTCTCCTAAAAACAAACAACTTACTTAGTAATATCTTTATATATATCAATATACTTTGAAAAGCATCGCTCTGAAGAAAATTCAAGGCCGCGCTGTCTGCAGTTTTCCCTGCAAAACTCCCCTGCGCGGACTCGTTTTATGCCTTCATAAAGCTTACTGACATTTCCTTTTTCAACAACAACACCGCATTTATCAGAGAGAGATTCTGTGCTGCCGCCTGTGTTAAAAGAAACTACAGGAACACCGCCGGCAAGAGCTTCTATATTAATCATGGAAAAAGTATCCTGCAAAGTCGGGTTTACAAAAACATCTGCGCCTGAATAGACTTCTGCCATTTCCTCTGCTAATTCTAATCTTGGAATTGCAGTAATGTTTTCGGGAAGTTTTTCAGAATCTTTTTCCAAAGAAAGCAGCACAATATGCTCGTCCTCTGCAAGATATTCTGAAAGTTCCAAAAAGCATTGTCCGCCCTTGGTACTGTTCAGGTTACTTACAATACCAAGAATCACAAACTTATCCTCAAGTCCAAGACGTTTTTTGAGTTGGGAATTGACAGGGCTGAACTTTTTTGTATCAATACCGTTATGTATTACACTCACCGGATATTTACCGAGGAAAGACTGCTTTGCAAGAGATGCAAGCCAATGAGAAGGCGTTACAATATGCATTTTTTCAATGCTTGTAAAAAGTTCTTTCTTAGCCTTGTAGTTACCCTTTGACCTGTCAAAGAACCATGAGTCGGGGTAGCCCCTGCGCTGAGAACAATCAAAGCACCCCTTTTTCCACTTCTCACAGCCGATATAGTCAAAATGCGGACAATGACCTGTAAACGCCCAACAATCGTGAAGTGTCCACACCACGGGAATGTTGTGTTTATGAATATACTTAAAAAGCATCTTCACGTTGATATAGTGACCGTGAAGATTGTGAAGATGGATAACATCGGGTGAAACAGCTTTGACAAACTTCAGCATACGCCTTGTTGCAAGTTTATTGTAAAAACCGTGTTTACCGAAAAGTCTTGTCAGAAGGATGTTGAGTTTCAGGTAAAGCTTTGAGCTCATAACGTGAACATTATCCGCCTCTGCGTTTTTTTCTCCGCTTATAACGTATGCTTCTATATGGTTTTTCTGCTGAAGCAGTGCAAGCTCATATACAATTCGTCCTGTGCTTTTTACTCCATACACAGAATTAATCTGCAAAACCTTCACCGAACTCACCCCTATCCCACATCTGTCTTTATTTTAGCTTACAGTTACAAATAGTATCTTTGAAAACTTTCTCTGTTTTTTCTCTGTTATGATTTTTCTTACCGCACTGAGCTGACTTTAGCCCGTATTCAAGTACGAGCTGAGGATTATCTGCAAGCCTTCTGAGTGCAGGCTCTATATCTTCGTATGAGGTAACAACAATTGCCGCGTCCTCAGAAATAAGATAGTCAACAGGAGCAATATCTTTGCTCCCGATTGCAAGCACACACCGGGCACTTGAAAAATAATCCGTAAGCTTAGTTGAAAATGACAATCTGGCTGCATTTTTGTACCGTTTATCAAGAGACTCCGCAAACAGCACTACGTCTGCTTCATTCTGAATCCGTACCAGTTTATCCTTGGGCACTGCATCCAATAACCTGCAACCTTTCACACAGAATTTATCCGCAAGAGAAGACGCAGGCTTGTCGGGAGAATAAATGTCAAGTTCAATCTGTACTTTGTCCTTGTTTATATTTGCAAGTGCCTGTGCTACCTGAGCAAGGACCTTATCTCTGCCGATTACAAGTTTTCCTGCATAAACAATTTTTACAGGGGAATTTACGGTTTCCTTCTTAACCTCTTCCTGCGGAAAATCCACCGCCCTTGTAAGTAACTTTGAATCTATTCCGAACAGTCTGTCATACTCTCTCTTTGCCATAGGTGTCATTACGAAAGCTTCATTGCAAATAGGAATCATCTTTCTCACATAACGGCGCAGGATAAAGCGATGCAGATATGCAAGAGGATTTGAAGCACAGGGCTTGTATGTATAGTTATCGTCTGCAATAAAAGTCACCACAGGCTTTTTGTACTTTTTTATAAGGTAAGTCTGCAGTCTTTCCATATAGTAAAACGGATATACAGGTGCAAAAATCACATCAGGGTCAAATTCTTCTACAAACCTGTCAAGTTCCTCGGTTTTCCATTTACCGAAACGCCACACAGCCTCACGGCAAAGCGTCATAAACCAACTGTGTTTTTTGTGCGCACGGTTATATCTTGAGGTTTCTTTCTCAAGACTTTTCCGCTCTGCTTCACTTATATTGCCTTTACAATTCTCAACCTGCACACCTGTTTTTACGTTTCTCTTAAAAACGCTTTTCATTACAGCATTCTCATCAATGCGAAAATACCTGTCGCAAACAGAATTGTCGGGAAGTCCCGCCCTGGTGTATATCTGGGCTATCCGTTCTCTGTCCCAGCAAGAGAACAGCTCAGGCAAAGTTCTCACAGGACTGTCATCACGCCATACGGTTATGGAAATCACCAGAACCTTGGGCAATCTGTCACTCATACAAATTCTCTCCAAAAACTCTAAAGAGCTTTATTTTACTGTTGCCGCTTTTTTATTTTCTATAATTTTCACTATTTCTTTTGTTTTTTCTGCAACCAGAAGTCGGTTTTCTTCAAACTGACATTCATCCCAAGATGAGATTTCTTCCTCCCGTTTTCTCAGAAGGGTTATCTCTCCTCTGAAATCATCAATGGGACGGCTTGCATCTACTTCGTTGCGGAAGGTTCTGGAAAGAATGGCGCAGGTTGAACCCAGACGTTTATGCTCTGCAATAACGTAATCGCTCTTGAGAAGTCCTTCACCGATTTTTGCAATACCGCCAAAGCCATAGGGAAGTCCTTTTGCTTTGAACTTCTTGCAAAGATACTCAACCGTTCCGTCTGCAAGGGGTTCAAACATAAAATTCATACCATAGCTCAGATGTAAATCGTTAAGTCCGATATAAACCTCATCAATTCCATCAAGCTTCAGTATTTCATCTACGTGTTCTACTGCTTCTGCTGTTTCAAAAAGCAGAATTGTACGAACTCTGCCTGCTACCAAATCAAGAAAAGTACGCACCTGTTCAACAGTTTTGAAATAGGGAAGCATAATTATATCTGCACCGTCGTTGATTATACGGTCAATCTCATCAGCAAGTCCTGTATGGACAGGATTGCATCGCACCAAAAGCTCAGATTTCTTCACAACTTCTCTGAGTTTCTTTACATCTTCAATATTAGCAGTGGAAACAAATGTATCAAGATGCCTTTGTCTGGCTTTTCCCAAAATCTCAAGGTCAAGGAAAATTCTGTCAACTCCTGCATTCTCTGCAACCACAGCCGCCTGAGGATTTGCAGTAAGATACATAAGCTTAAGATGTCTGTTCTCAATGCCCAGAAGTCTTGAGTAGTGCATGTAAATGTTCTGCAGCATTACCGGACGGGCAAAATAACGCTCAACGCGAAGTCTGCCGTTTTCTGAATAACGAGCTCTGCGTTCAGGGTCATTCATAAGAGCTTTCATCTCAGCCAAAAGGGCTTTGTCATTATGAGAAGGCACCAGAACGCCCGTTTTTCCGTCAACAATAACCTCACTGGGGCCGGGGACATCTGTGGTAATAATCGGCAACGCCATAGCCATTGCCTCCTGAAGCACCATTGAAAAGCCTTCTCTGTATGTAGGATGAACAAGAATGTCAATTCCCGACATCAGCTGAGCCACTCTTTGAACAGGCACACCGCCTGTAATAATGACACGCTCACTCTCGCGTGCCCATTTCATAAGCTGAGGATTCACAGGGTTTGTGCTGTCATCCATACCCACCAGCATAAGTCTTACATCAGGATAATCATCAAGAAGCATTCTGAAAGCACTGATAAGTTCTGAGACGCCTTTGTCTCTGTTAAGACGTCCTATGTAACCAAACACAAACTCATTGTCGGAAATTGAATACTCGCTTCTGATAAGCCTGCGATTTTCGGCTTTCTTATTGATATCATAAATACCAAAATCTACACCTATTGTACCGCCCTTGCCGATAACACAGATTTTCTTTTTATCGCAGAGTTTCTCACTTAATGCAAACTCCATATTTTTGGGGCTTGTTGAGATAATATGGGTTGCCTTTCTGCAGGTGAATTTTTCAATACGTTTGAAAACAAAACGCTTTATACCCTTTGAAAAGCCCACATAACGCAGTCCCCATTGACCGTAAACGCGAACGGGAATTCTCCTGAATGCAGCCCCGGAAAGAGAGCAACACAAAGCCGCATTGGGAGTTGAATACTGGATAATATCGAATTTTTCTTCCTTAAAAATCTTTTTCATTTCCTTAATGCATTTAAGGATAGACTTTACATCCGTGCCTCTCTTTATTGAGAGCGGTCTGCATTTTGCAAAGGAAGAATGCTTCTGAATAAACTCCTCATCCATTTCACCGCACATTACGGTTACGTCAAAGCCTTTTTCAGCAAAATTTTTGGCGGAATCGGATACAAACCAGTTAAACGCTTTGGAAATGGTTGTAACCATACAAATTTTAACAGGTCTGTCTGAAAACTTAGCCCCTGTTCCCTCCTTTATACCTCTGGCGGATATAACAGATGAAAAAGTCTTGTAAAGACATTTCAAATCAAAGAGGAAAGACATTCTTTCCACATATTCTCCGTCAAGCTTTGCCTTTACAGAAAGGGAGATTTCATCCCTTCCGTTAACCTGTGCCCAACCCGAAAGTCCGGGTCTGACACTGTTTGCATCAAATCTGTCACGAAGCTTAATAAGGTCGTCCTGATTCCAAAGTGCAGGACGCGGACCGATAAAAGACATCTGTCCTACAAAAATATTGAAAAGCTGGGGCAACTCATCCAGACTCATTTTTCTGAGCACCTTGCCTACAGGTGTGAGATAACGTTCGGGGTCGTTGAGCAAATGGGTAGGAATATCCCTTTCAGTGTCACTGTACATAGTGCGGAATTTAAGGATAGTAAAATAACTCTTATCCCTGCCTACCCTTTTCTGTAAAAACAACGGACTGCCCTTACTTGTCAAAACAATAAGCAATGAAATAATCAGCATAAACGGAGTTAATAATATTATCAGTAAAGCAGAAAAAACAAAGTCAAGCACACGCTTTACCCCACCGTATACCCTTTTGTTGCTTTTCACTTTTTCGGTTTTTTTCTTGTTATCAGTCATAACTACTCTCCGAATCAGAAATTCACAGGTTCAACACAGCCCGCTAAATCTATTTCTTTTATAATTATCATCATAAATAATTGCTCTGAAGATACTAATATCTTATCCTATATAATATCACAAAATCGGTATAGTGTAAATATAAATATTGCCTGTTTTTCTGTTATATCCCTCTGTTTTCGGACATATCTTTTAGTATTACCGAACAGGAGGCAAGACTATGACAGAAACAGTTGAAGAACGTGCGGTAGAATTGGGTGAATACATCATCGAAAACAAAGCCACAGTGCGCCTTGCCGCTAAGATTTTCGGAATAAGCAAATCTACCGTACACAAGGATGTAAGCCAACGGCTGCGAAATCTCAGCCCTGAACTGTATAAAGGAGTAAAAGAGGTGCTTGAGAAAAACAAAGCTGAAAGGCATCTCAGAGGCGGTATTGCTACAAAGAACAAATATTTACGCCTTGCGGATATAAAAAACAACAGTTACGAAAAATAAACTTTACATAAACAATCAAATGTAGTATAATTCTATAATAGTTAAGAATGTCAAAATTTTCTTTTTTGAGGAATAAGGAGACATCAGATATGAGAAACATTCCTTTTTCACCACCTGACATTACTCAGGCAGAAATTGACGCCGTTGTTTCCGTGCTGGAATCCGGATGGATTACAACCGGCCCCAAGGCAAAACTTTTTGAACAGAAGATTGCCGAGTTTTGTCACACAGAAAGAGCTGTTTGTCTTTCTTCTCAGACAGCCTGTGCGGAAATGACCCTGCGTATTCTGGGTGTAGGTCCCGGAGATGAGGTTATAGTTCCCGCTTACACTTACACTGCTACTGCATCAATTGTGTGCCATATCGGTGCAAAGCCCGTAATTATCGACTGTGCACCCGGCAGTTTTGAGATGGACTACGACAAGGTTGAAGCAGCCATCAACGAAAACACCAAGGTTATCATTCCTGTTGACCTGGCAGGCGTAATGTGCGATTATGACCGCATTTACGAGATTGTGGAAAGAAAGAAGCACCTGTTCAAGCCTTCAAGCGAGCTTCAGGAAATTTACGGCAGAATAATCGTTATGTGTGACGGTGCCCATGCCTTAGGTGCACAGCGCTCAGGCAAAATGTGCGGTGAGGCTGCGGACTTTACAAACTTCAGCTTCCATGCTGTTAAGAATCTGACCACAGGCGAAGGAGGAGCTGTTACCTGGAGAAGCACAAAGGGTATCGACAATGACTATCTTTACCGCCAGTATATGCTTTTCTCACTGCACGGACAGACAAAGGATACCTATGCCAAAAACAAGGGTACGTCCTGGGAGTACGACGTGGTTAAAACTCAGTATAAATGCAATATGCCTGATATTTTAGCCGCAATGGGACTTGCTCAGCTTGACAGATATGAAGAAATGCTTACTCGCCGTCACGAGCTGATTGAACGTTATAACAAAGCTTTCTCTGACCTTCCCGTTACCGTGCTCAACCATGCTGACGAGAACCACCGTTCAAGCGGCCACCTGTACTTTGTGCGTTTCAACGGTAAGGATGAAAATTATCGCAACACCTTCTTCAAACGTATGGCTCAGAACGGTGTAATCTGCAATGTTCACTTCAAGCCTCTGCCTCTGCTTACAGCTTATAAGGATTTAGGCTTTGACATCAAGGATTACCCTAATGCCTACAATATGTATAAAAACCAGCTGACCCTTCCTCTGAACACTACACTTTCAGATGAGGATGCTCAGTATATTACCGACACCTTCCGCAGGTGTATGGCTCAGCCTTACTGATTCAAATTACAGGCTGCAGTAACTAAACTATAAATCACCGCTGCAGTCGGGCTTCCCCGTTGCAGCGGTTTGTTTTTATCAAAAAAGGGGTCAGAACACCATTGTTTTCACCTGCTGTTCACCAAAATTTAAGATATTGTCCTTGTTTGTTTCTAATTTGTTCACTATTTTTTTCATAAATGGTTTATAATATAATAAAAAAATCAGTAATTAAAAAGTTACGGAGGTATAATTATGACTGCTTATAAAGTTCTGGTTGTGGACGACGACACCAACATTTCCACCCTGCTCAGGCTTTATTTGGAAAAAGAAGGCTTTGAGGTATTTATTGCAGCAGACGGAGAAGAAGCTCTTTCTGTATTTGAAAAAGCACAACCCGACCTTGTACTTCTTGATATAATGCTGCCCAAACTTGACGGCTGGCAGGTATGCCGTGAAATCCGAAAGACATCCCAGTGTCCCATTATTATGATTACTGCCAAATCTGAAACCTTTGATAAGGTTCTCGGTCTGGAACTGGGTGCAGATGACTACATAGTAAAACCCTTTGAAAATAAAGAGGTGGTGGCACGTGTACGTGCTGTATTGCGTCGCACCGCTACTACAGAAAGTTCGCAGGTAAAAGAAGTCAGGTTTGACAACCTTGTTATCAACCTGACAAACTATGAACTCAAAGTCAAAGGCGAGCTTATAAGCACTCCCCCCAAGGAGCTTGAGCTTCTTTATCACCTTGCAAGCAATCCAAACCAGATGTTTTCCCGAGACCAGCTTCTTGACGAGGTATGGGGTTTTGACTACTGCGGAGAAAGCCGTACCATTGACGTGCACATCAAGCGAATCCGTGAAAAAATTGACGGTGCATCCGACAAATGGGAGCTTCGCACTGTATGGGCCCGAGGCTATAAATTCGTTACCTTTGAGTAATTAAATAAAACGGAGCATATACACTATGACAAAATCCGTATTCAGACGGTTTGTGTTCTTCAGCCTGGCTGTTGCTCTTGTTTGCATAATTGTTGTATGCGGTATAATTACCTTTCCTGTTTCTGAGTTTATCGAAAGTTCTAAGAAAAGCACCCTGGAAGAAAACACACGCAGTATTTCTCACCTTGTAAGTGAGGTTGTGTATGACGACCTGTACTCTCTGACACCCCATGAAAAAAGGATTTTTGCTGCGTCCCTTGCAACATACTCTTCCTCGCAACGTGCCATAACCGCAATCTGCGATACTGAAGGATATGTTGTGTATTCATCAGAAAATGAACTTACGGGAACGGTGCTGAATATACCCGACACCTTGAAAAGCAAGCTATCACACAGCAGTTATTTTGAACACGGAACCCTTCATAATACCTACAATAAACAATACTATATTTCTGCACTGAAAATTACCTCTCAGAAAGACGGCAGAGTTATCGGATACTGCATTGTTGCTCAGGCTACTTTGTGGACGGCAGATTACATTCCCACCATCTTCGGTATTCTGGTGCTCCTTGTGGTGGTTGCCGCAATCCTGATATTCATTCTCTCTGCAGTATATGCATATAATACAACCCTGCCCTTAAAACAGATGGCAGCAGCGGCAAAGCGTTTTTCTGTAGGTGATTTTGCAAGCCGAGGCCACATCAAATCAAACGATGAAATCGGTGAGCTTTCTCAGGCTTTCAACGAAATGGCAGATTCCCTTGCATCTTCTGAGGGTATGAGAAGAAACTTTATCGCCAACGTTTCCCACGAACTGAAAACCCCCATGACTACCATTGCAGGCTACATCGACGGCATCCTTGACGGCACTATTCCCAAAGAGGAACAGGAGCACTATCTGGGCATTGTATCCCAGGAAGTAAAAAGGCTTTCCCGTCTTGTCACCTCTATGATTTCTCTTTCAAAAATAGACAGCGGTGAGATTGATGTAAACAAGGCTCCCTTTGAAATTCAAGAAACCGCATTCAACGTGCTTTTAGGCTTTGAAAACGAGATTGAGAAAAAAGAACTTTCTATCGAAGGAATGGACTCTGACGAGGACATAATAACCTTTGGTGACAAAGACCTTATTCATCAGGTGCTTTACAATCTGGTAGAAAATGCAATCAAGTTTACAAATCAAGGCGGATATATCCGATTCGGTTTTTCGAGAAAAGCAGGCTCCACCTATGTTTGCATTGAAAACAGCGGTGAGGGTGTACTGCCCGAAGATTTGAAACTTATTTTTGATAAATTTTACAAAGCAGATAAATCAAGAAGTATCAACAAAAAGAGCATGGGACTGGGACTTTACATTGTCCGCACAATTATAAGACTTCACGGCGGAGATATAACAGCCGAAAGCGAGCCCGGCGAATACTGCAGATTTATCTTCTGGATTCCTGACGAAGCAAAAATAAAAAAAGAACTACCCTACTATATAAAGGAGAATAAAAATGAGCAATGATTTTCTGAATCCTTCTGAGGAAAGCACCTTGGAAGAAGTAACCCCCGAAACAACTGCCCAGACAGATGCTCCCGATTTTTCAAAAACAGAGGAAACCACAGTTACTTCTGAAGAAAGTATAGTTGTTTCAGACGACACCGCAGCAGATAACACACAGGAACCTGCCACCCAAACAGAGTGCGAACCTGTATGTGTGCCAGAGAGCGAAGTATCCTCTGAGCCTGTTGCTCCCGCAACATATCAGCAGCCTGCATACACACAGCCTGTATACGAGGCTCCCCCTTACCATGCACCCTATCAGGCTCCTTTCTCAGCTCCTGCACAGCCTGCTGTGAAAGAAGCACCTAAAAAGAAAAAAGGACACATTGCTTTTCTTGTCTGCCTTTTCTCTCTGATTGGAATTTTTGCCATTGGCTTCTTTGCACTTTGCGGTTATGTTGTAGGACAAAGAACAGGCTCTTCCGACTTTACAAAGCCCACCTTCTTTGAAAATTTTGACAAAGAAACCGAGCCTGTTACAGAAGAAAAAGAAGAAACTCCCGAGGGTGTTATTCCCTTACCCGACACAGACAAGGATGAGTTTTCTTCCGAGGGAAGCATTGAACTCGAAGAACTTCCCAAGGACAAAAACAATACTGGCAAATACACAACCCAGTATGCATACAAAAAGGTTGCAGAATCCACTATCGGAGTTGTCTGCTATGATAAAGGCTTTACCGGAGAGCCTGCTTCTCAGGGTACAGGTATTGTTATTACCGAGGATGGCTACATTGCCACCAACAGCCACGTAATCGGCGACAGCCGCACTGCCTACAATGTTCAGGTTGTTACCAATGACGGCACCACCTATGAGGCAAAGGTTGTAGGTTATGACTCCAGAACCGACCTTGCTGTGCTCAAAGTTAATGCAAAGAATCTTACTCCTGCAGAGTTCTGTGATTCAGACCTTGTTGAAGTAGGAATTGATGTTATTGCAGTGGGAAATCCCGGCGGAATGGACTTCCAGAACTCTCTTACCCGCGGTGTTGTATCTGCTCTGAACAGAGAGCTGGGGCTCTCCGCACAGGTAACCTACATCCAGACCGATGCGGCAATCAATCCCGGCAACAGCGGCGGTCCCCTCTCCAATATGTACGGTCAGGTTATCGGCATTACCACTGCAAAAATCAGCTCTGAAGCCGTTGAGGGTATGGGTTTTGCAATACCAAGCCGCACAGTTAAAGAAATTGTTGACGACCTGATGAGCCAGGGATATGTAAGCAACCGTGTCCGCCTTGGTATCTCGGGCCAGGCAGTAAGCTCTGCTATGCAACAGTACTACGATTTACCCAAGGGAATCCTTATAGGCGAGATTTCCGAAGGCGGCCCCTGCGATAATACAGAACTTAAAGTTAACGACATTATCACAAAGATTGATGATGAAGAAATCGACGACTTTTCAGATGTATACGAAATCCTTGCAAAGCACAAACCAAACGACAAGGTAGTGCTTACAGTATACCGCAACGACACAGGAAAAACCCTTGAAATCACAATTACTCTTATGGCTGACGAAGGACAAACCCAACAGTAAAAAGAAGCGTCCGAGGTGCGTAGCCTTAAAAAATCAAGTGCGACACCGAATTTGCCGATAGCCAAGTAAATGCTGTGCATTTGCTTGCAGGCAAATTTGTGGAGTACGATGACTTTTTTTAAGAGCAGCGGAGCACTACGAGGCGTGACACAGAAGCGTCCGAGGTGCGCAGCCTAAAAAAATCAAGCCACCATCACGAAAGATGGTGGCTTTTCTTTATCTGCAAGCTATTGCTTTGTAAATCCCTTCGATTGCCCTGTCTTTGTAAAGAAGCTTTCCGCTTTCTTTGATTCGTGCGAGTGACACCGCCGTACGCTCTGCCCCTTTGCTGTATTCACACAACACACTTTTTGAAGCTTTGCTGAGTATGGGATAATCAAAAACCAGATAATATCTGCCTTCTAAAAACCACAAAGAATTTCTGTGCAAGGGGAAGTCCAACTCTCCCAGGCTTTCGGCACAGCTGAGCAAATTCTCTGCACTTTCAAATATAAAACAAGGAAATGACTTATACCGCTTAACCTTATAAACCTTGCGTGCAGATTTCTCCAGAACCGTCAGCAACAAAAGACATCCGCTGTGGTGAGGCAGAGCCTCCATAAGCACAGCAGACTTGTTCAGTTGAAGTCCTGTTTTGACACAGGCAAGCTGTGTCAGCCGTATCAGTACCTTGCGGGAGTGTTCATCGCAAAAGCTGAGGGTATTGAATTTGAGAGAAAAGCTCTCCATATCTTCACTGCACAAAGATATCAGAACCTTGTGGGTATCAAGCTGTTCAATGGTCATTACCCTATCCTCCTTATATACAATCAAGTAGTACCTATATAACATAATATTCACTCAGGCTGTACTTTGCAATGCAAAGTTTTTGGATGTAAATTTATAACTTTCCTGTTGAAAACAAGCCTTTACCGTGATACACTAATAACAGATAGTTTTATCAAAATCCAAGGAGGAATAAATTATGCCAAAGTGGCTTGAAACTGCTGTATTTTATGAAATCTACCCTCAGAGCTACTACGATACCAACGGTGACGGTATCGGTGACCTGCAGGGTATTATCGAAAAACTCCCCTATGTTAAATCTTTGGGCTGTAATGCCTTGTGGCTCAACCCCTGTTACGACTCACCCTTTATGGATGCAGGCTATGATGTAAGAAACCACAAGCAAGTAGCAGAGCGTTACGGTACAAACGAAGATATGAAGCGTCTGCTTGAAACAGCACACAGCATGGGCATCAAGGTTCTGCTTGATTTGGTACCCGGTCACACATCTGACACTCACCCCTGGTTCCGGGAGGCAAAAAAAGCCAAGAAGAGCGAGTACTCCAACCGCTATATTTTCACAAACAGCGTATGGGATGCACCCTCGGAATATCGTCTGATGTGCGGTATCTGTGAGCGTGACGGCAACTACCTTGTTAACTACTTCTCCTCTCAGCCTGCACTCAACTACGGCTTTGCAGAGATTGAGCATCCCGACTGGCAGTTGCCTGCTGACCATCCTGACGCTAAGGCTACTGCCGAAGCACTCAAGGATATCATCCGTTTCTGGCTGGATATGGGTGCTGACGGCTTCCGTGTTGATATGGCAGACTCCCTTGTTAAGAACGACAAGGACAAAAAGGCTACTGCTAAAATCTGGCGTGATGTAAGAGATATGCTGGATAAAGATTATCCCGAAGCCGCCTTCGTTGCAGAATGGTGCTATCCTGAGCGCGCAATTCTGGACGGCGGTTTCCATATGGACTTCTACCTTGACCACTACGGAAACGGCTACTCAAAGCTTTTCAGATATCTTGACGAACAGAGCGTAAATCACGCATTCTTCCACAAAAGCGGAAAGGGCGACATTACCGCTTTCCTTGATGAGTATGTTCCTGCTTACAATCTTACAAAAGACACAGGCTACATCTCCTTTATGACCAACAACCACGATATGCCCCGAGCTACCCACTATATGGACAAGGAAACCATCAAGCTTTCTCACGCTATGATTTTCACTATGCCCGGTGTTCCTTTCCTCTACTACGGTGACGAGCTGGGTATGCGTTATCAGAAAGAACTTGTGAGCAAAGAAGGCGGTTTCTCCCGCACAGGCTCCCGTACTCCCATGCAGTGGGATTCCTCCAAAAATATGGGATTCTCCACAGCAGATGCAGACAAACTTTATCTGCCTGTTGATTCACAGCAGGGTGCACCCACAGTTGAGAATCAGAAGGATGACCCCAACTCAATCTACAAGGTTGTTACCGATATTATCAAACTTCGTCACGAAATTCCTCAGCTTGGAAACGGCTCTGACTTTGAGGTTGTGTATGCTGAAAAGGAAAAGTATCCCTTTGTATACCGCAGAGGCGACTATGTTATCTTTGTAAACCCCTCAGACAATGACGAAACCATCCCCTTCGCAGAGGAAATCAAAGAGACAGTTTACACCATCGGCAAGGTTGACTTCACAGGCAAAGAAGCTACAGTCTGTGCTTCTTCCTTTGCTATTATCCGCACTAAGTAATTAAGTAAATCTGAACTGAACACAACACCAAAATAACCGCCGTCAGAGAGCAAAGGCACTTTCTGACGGCGGTTCTGTTTGTCAGAATGCAACATAACTAATTCAGTGGTTTGTGCTACATAACAAAATTTGGCAATCCACATAGAAGTTTATTGACAAACATTGTTTTGTAATTATATAATATTGGTAGACAAAGTATCATTATGAAAATTTATGCTTTTTTTAGTGTGAGGTTTTCGCTTTTTATACGTCTAAGTAGTGAAATAATCCAAAGGAGGTTTTCAGTATGAAAAAGATATTGTGCTTTATATTGGCTCTTGTGATGCTTTTAGGCATATGCGCCACCGCCAATGCGGCGGAGGAGTACACAGAACTTGAGCAGAAGTTTTATGATTACTGTCTTGAAGTTTTACCTGAAGATATGAAGCCATCGCAGACTGATTCGGTAAAAATCACTTTTTCACATGAAACAGAAGGTTTTACTCTATTTGGTGCAGAATGTCTGTGGCTTGATACTGAAAAAACTCCGATTAATAAAACTGTCGGCAAATTTTTTGTCCAATCTGATTATACATACTCTCCCTACGATTTAGGAGTGTATATAAGCAGCAGTACAAACAAAATATATACTCTTGAAGAAGCTTATGATGAAGGTATTATAACAGATTTATCTGTTATAGTAAGTATAAGCGAAAACTATACTATCGTAAAATTGAGTGAGGACGACAAGTATGCACAAGAGGTGTTGTCAAAGTTCTTCAAAGAATACGATTATGGTCTTACGTGGAATTTAGACTACTATGAAGGTTATGAGTACTTTGCACCTGACAATTTGAGTCAATCAACACCCGACTATGTTGTTATTAGTTTGTATACAAACTATCAATATGATATGGGTGTGACCAGATTTTATGGAAACTATGTTTTGGTGGACAACAGAGGCACGATTCCCTTTTTCTTCGGCAAGTGCATTTATGTGCCTTCAGAAAACAAACTGATTTCTCTTGATGAAGCTTATGCTATAAATCTTGAGGGCTTCGAAAAGGCATTTACAGAAGGAAAACTCGGCAAGTTGATGGGCGATATGGATAAAGATAGAAAGATTAGTATCAAAGATGCAACTCTTATTCAAAAATGCGTTGCAGGAATTACGGATTTCCCAAAGGAGGATATGTTAGGAGGAATAGAGTTTCATTCGGAGAGTGTGTTTATCTCCGACTTTGACCGCGACGGCGAGCGGAACATCAAAGATGCCACCGCAATCCAGAAGCACATCGCAGGTCTTCCTTACTGAGTAATGTTAAGTGCCAAACGAAATATGAGGTGATATTATGAAAAAAACTAATCTAAAAATAATTGCATTTGCAGTTTCGATAGTGTTGATATTATCTGTGTTTTCTATAGGAAGCACATATGCAACGGGAGTGGATTCTGTAATTGATTATGGCTCGATGATAACAGAAGGCAGCCTTTATGATGCTGTATATAAACATCTGATACAATATCCAAATTTTCATGGAGAACCAAGGTTTTCTCTGTTTGAAGCTTACGAACATTACGAATATATGGAATCCGATCCGGATTGGGTTGTTGTTGAGGTTCACTCAACCGGAACTGCAACAAAGTGTTTTTACGAAATTGATGGCTACTATATTTATTGCTATCGTCCGAGTTACGGCGAACAAATATTATCCTACTATGTGGTAAATAATGAAGGAAAAGAGATTCTTCCTTTGACAGATGCAATATATGTAAGCAAGGATAAATATTATTCGTTTTTCACAAACAGCGGATATGATAAAATTATCCGTATCGGCGATATCAATGACGATAAAACCCTTAATATAAAAGATGCTACATTGATACAGAAATGCCTTGCCGATTTAGATGATTTTGATACTTATGATGATGAGATAGTTGGTTTTAGTGAGAAGCATAACGGAAAATGGGAGAGATATATCTCCGACTTTGACCGCGACGGCGAGCGGAATATCAAAGATGCCACCGCAATCCAGAAGCACATTGCAGGGCTGGAATATTGATTATCGGAACAATCCAATAATCTGACATAAATCAAAATGAGCATACAGAGTTCTCCTCTGTATGCTCGTTTTTTTGCCTTTATGCTCCTTTCTTCAATTATTCTCTACAAGCTTCATTGCTATGGCGGTAATGTCGTCATCGTGGGTGTCCTTTCTGCGTTTCATTGCTTCGTTTACTACAAGGGATGCAAAGTCCTGACAAGATGCCTCCTTCCATGTTCTGATTAAATCCTCCAACCATTTCTCGTCCCCTACCGCAGCTCCATCAGAAATCATAACCACAGCATCTCCTTCGTGCAGTGTTACCGCATCTTTTGCAAATTTCACCTCGTTTAGTATTCCCACAGGCAAAGAAGGAAACTCCCTGCGGTGCACTCTGCCTGCTTTGCGTATATAGGTGACGGGAGCTCCTGCTTTGAGAAGATTCACCTTGCCCGAAAAAAGGTTAATATCTGCCACGTCAAGGGTTGCCAAAGTTTCCTCCTCAGACTTAATCATCAAAGATGAATTTACCACCGATAGGGCACAATCGTAGGAAAGTCCTGCTTTTATAAGCTTTGTAAGAATACTCACCGCCATATTGGAATCTACCGCCGCTGAACCTCCCGAGCCCATTCCGTCGCTGATTATTGCCACCATACTGCCTGTACCGCTCAAAAAGTAGTCAAGGCAGTCACCGCAAAGACTGTAGTTACCTGCTATATGCTGAGACGAGCCGATTTCTACATCGTAATCGGAAAGCTCTGACATTACAAGGCGAAGTCTGTCAGAGGTTTGGCTCTCTGCAGGCAGTTCAAATCGTCTGCCGCAACACCTTGAAACAGTACGATGGATTTCCTTGATATCAAGTTCCTTTCTGTGGCTTTTTGCAAGCTCCAGTTCCACAGTCATTGCGCAGGCTCTGTGCACTCTGCAACTGCAATCCACCACCACAACACCAAGATTTCTGAGAGCTTCTGTAATCCGCTCTGATAAATCTGTATCGTAATTCTCAACGCTTTGCAGTTCTTCGCTCAAATCCCAGAGCATATCGCTCATTCCTGAAAACTGGCCTGCCACTACAGAACGCACCTGAGTAATTCTGCGCTGTGCCGAAAGCTCCGACAGATACTCCCTGTAGCTTTCATTTATGTTGCCTGCAAGCTCCCTTTGCTTGCAACATTTCTTTGTAAACTTCTCGTTTACATCCTTTTCACTCACAAAGCCTGTCTGTCTTAAAACCTCGGTAAGCCTTGAAAAATCATCCTGAGTAAGTCCTTTCTGCTTGTCCCAGCAGTACACCTTAAGACCGCAGGATGCACAGGTATTCTTCACTGCACTTTCATAAATCTGAATATCCGACTCGGGGTCAAGATTTCTTTTGAGCTTCTTTGAAACTTCGTTAACACACTCGTTCACGCCCTCCAAGGCATATGCCGCGTGGTCGAGCCTCATAGTTACGTTTCTCTGCAAAGCATCACTTGTGCCTCTTTGGGGTACTTCTGAAAAAGCCGAACGGATTGTATTGCCGAAATCCGAGGGAATAAGCATAAACAGCCCTGTTGAGAGCATACACTCTACAAAGAGAGAAAACACCAACTGCTTGTCATCACTTGCAAAGGAAAGCACTGTACTGCACAAGGTGAACACCGCGCCTACGGGCAGTTTTCCAAAAGCAGAAAACAAACCTCCCGCAAGACCTCCGAAAGCATAGCCTCCTGCAAGAAATGCCATATCTGTTGAGCCTAAACTAAACACTACACCTGTGGCAATTCCGCTGATGCTTCCTCCTGTAACTCCCGAGTATCGTGCACACAAAAGTACGGTTACTACCGCCATAACTCTGCCCAAGGATATTCCCCACAGGCTCACCGAGCCAAAGGAAAGCATGAGTATACACAAAGACACCGTAAGGGTGGCAACCTCCTGTGAAGAAAAGCTTGTTAATCCTCGTGATGACGAAGCAAGCTGAGCACTGCGGGATATAAAGTATGCTCCCGTGGCGGAAATGAGCGCTTCCACAAGGCAAATAAAAAACTCAGACATTCTGCTTGTACTTACAAACATCAGGGCAATACCTGTCAGAAGCATAGGCACAAAAGCAACCAGCGGTGCAAAAAGCCTGCTTCGTGTAATCTTATCAATATCGCTGAGAAGCCACTTCAGAGCACCGATTGCAAGTATTACCGCGATATAGCGGAATGAATCAGCATAAGATAAAAGAATGTAACCCAGCACACTTCCAAAAAGAGAACTCCAAGTATAGTGCAAAGGCACCGCTGACACAAAGGAAGCACCGAAGGGAGAAAGGTTTGAGAGCACTGCCCCGCGGGATATAAGCACTCCCAACAGAAAATACACCCCTTGAATAATAAGCTCCTTTGCAAGAGATGAAAAATGAAACTCCTGCTGATGTTTCTTTTTGACAGTTTTTGTTGCGTCCATAGCTTTTGCCGTCCTTGTCCTTTGAGATTTGCGAAAACAAAATGTTCTCTTCTGCTATCATTATAAAAGCAAGGGCACTTTTGTTTTGTCGGTGTTTGAATGGACTTTTTTAAGTTCTTTTGTAAAAGACTGGTATACCCAAAGAAAAAAGGCAGACTTCGCGTCTGCCTTTTGTTTTTATGTTAATTTCAGTTTTTAATCGTCGCAACCGATTACAACAGATGACTGTGCAGGAAGCACCAGTGTACCATCGTCAAGACTTGCATAAACAGGCACGGATGTATCCATATCCTGAGTGGACATCTCTGTAGTCTGTGCGTACAAATCACCGCGGATAACTGCATCTTCCATCATATCCTCGGTGATTGTAAGAGTATGGCTGTTTTCCTTATCCATATTGTGGACAATCAGAAGTGACTTACCATCGTGCTCAACCTTATATGCACATATTGCCTTATTGTCAAAATCATAGGTTTCTGTAATGTGTCCGCGTGCGATTTCGGGGTTCTGATTCTTAATCTTTATCGCTCTGCGATAGAAGCTTAAGAGGGAGTTTTCATCCTCAGTCTGCTGAGCAACACCGCCGTAAGGACACTCGGAATATGCATCTGCAGTGCACCAGATATCGGACTCAACGTTATCGTCCCAGTTCATTGCCCCGCGGTAAAAAGCATCATTGTCCTGACGTCCTGCGGGAACCAACATACCGATTTCTTCGCCATAGTAGGTGAAAGTGTTACCGGGAGAGAGCAGATAAGCCGCTGCTGCCATTTTCTGATAACTTAAACCCCTTGAGAAATAGTTTCCGCATCTTACCATATCGTGGTTTGAAAGAAACATTGCAGAAATAACATTCTCGTTAGCCTCAACTGAATTATTATCAAACTTTTTAAGCTGAGTTGCAAGCTGATTGCCGTTTGAGCCGTTTACGGCATTTGCAAAGTTACCGCCTGAAGTTGCAAAAGAAAACGCAAACTGGCTGTCAATGCCTGATTCGTAGCAATCATACAGATAAGAGTTACCCTGCCAGTTTTCACCAACCATATATACATCGGGGTTGTACTTCTGTGCTGTAGTATAGAACCAATTAAGGAACTCGTTTCTGTCTGTAACTTCGTCTTCCATATACATTACAGCGTCAAGTCTGAAACCTGCAACACCGCGGTCAAGCCAGAACTTTGCCACTTCTTCAAAATAATTACGTGTTCCCTCGTATTCTAAGTTCCACTCAGGCATCTCGGGGCTGAACTGACCCTCAAACCAAAGACCGGGAGCACCGATTATCTGTCGCCAACCGTCAACACCGGGCAGTCCGTACTGGAATCTGTAGTACTTTGCAAAGTTATCAAGGTTACCGTCCTTTGCCTCTGCAACTGCCTTCTGCCAGAACTCGTGACCTGTACCGCAATGATTGAGGACCAAATCAAGAATAACAGCAATACCACGCTTGTCGCATTCTTCGATAAGTTTATCAAAGGTTTCCAAATCGCCGAACTCAGGGTCAATGTCCATATAATCATCCACGTCATACTTATGATATGAGTCAGAGGGCATTATGGGTGAAAGCCAGATTGCATCAAATCCCATGTCTGTGTCTGTTTCGGGATTGCCGTCGTTAATATAATCAAGTTTGTCGATAATACCCTGCAGGTCGCCTGTTTCATCACCGTTTGAGTCCTCAAAGGAACACACCCAGATGTGGTAATAGTTTCTGTACTTATCCTCGGAAGGAATTTTAGAAAGCTTTTCTGTGGGGTCTTTGTAGCCCTTATTGTCTTCACAAGCTGTAAGCAATACACAGCTCAGAAGTAAAATTAAAGCTAAAAACAGTGAAATAAATCTTTTCATATTCACGCCTCCGTCCAAAAAGTTATATTGAATATATTGTATAAAAGGTGCCTCTCCCCTTGCCATAATCATAAGGACAGCATCCCCGATATGCAACAAGAAAAGCAACTTGTAATTTTCAAACTCAGTAAACAAAAGGGCGGCCGCCACGCGGCAGCCGCCTGATTGTTAAAGGTTAGTGATGCTCGAAAGAGAGCACCGAAGTACGGGCAATTAACCCTTAACGCCGCCGGCTGTAACGCCTTCAACGTAGTACTTCTGCATATACAGGAACAGTGCTGTGATAGGAATAGCAACAACAACTGAACCGGACAGGAACCATCTGAATGTACCGTTAGACATATTCTGATAGTTAGTCCAATCTCTCAGACCTCTTGATACTGTCCAAAGTGAACGCTCGTTACCCATAAGGATATCTACGAGAATGAAGTCACACCAAGGACCGATGAAGGATGTGAGAACTGTGTAAATAACGATAGGCTTGGACATAGGAAGAATAATCTTCCAGAAAATCTGGTTCTTGTTAGCGCCGTCGATTGTGGCAGCTTCGTCAAGAGCTCTGGGAATAGTATCGAAGAAGCCCTTAGCAACAAGATAACCAAGGCCTGCACCGCCGCTGTAGCAGAGAACAAGACCAACAAGTGTTCTGCCAAGACCTAAGATGTCAAGGATGTGGTACAGAGCGATAGTTGTCATAAAGCCGGGGAACATACCCATAATCATACCAACGTTGATGAAAGGCTTACGAGCCTTAAATCTGAGACGGCTGAATGCGTATGCTACCATCAGAACAGAAAGTGTTGAGATGATACAGCTGAACACAGCAACAATGAATGTGTTCTTGAACCAAACAAGATACTCTGTCTCTGTGAAAAGGCTGATGTAATTATCAAAGCCTAATTCATTGAACTTGGGGAAAATACCCTGATAGTTGATTACAGGTGCAATGGAAGGGTCAATAGGATTGATTCGGAAAGAGTGGAGCACAAGCCAAACCAAGGGGAATATCCATATAAGGCTCAAAATTGTGAGAACCGCATAGATAAAGGCATTGGCAAGGCCTCTTCTGAGTTTATAGCTTTTTATCATGAGAACTCCTCCTCATTCTTTGCCGACTTGGTCATATTGAATGTTACAAGAGAAAGTGTTGCACAAACAATAAATACCAGAATACCGATTGCGGCACCCATACCATACAGTTTGTCGTTAATAGACAGCTTGTAAAGCAAGGTAATCAGCAAGTCCGTATGTCCCATACCTTTTCTGTATTCAAGGTTGTTTACAGGACCACCGTTTGTCAACAGGAAGATAACGTTGAAGTTATTTACGTTGCCGATAAACTGAGTGATAAGGTAGGGTGTTGTAACGAAGAGCATGTAAGGAAGTGTAATCTTGGTGAAGCTCTTAACAGGGCCTGCACCGTCGATACGTGCACTTTCGTACAGGTCTTCGGGAATGTTCATAAGAATACCTGATGTCATCAGGATTGTGTAGGGAATACCAACCCAACAGTTAACAACGATAACCATAATTCTGGGGAGCAGACCGTTGTTTACGGTTGAGCCCAGGAAGTCGATGGCTTCAGTTGTACCGAACAGCTTTGCAAATATCAGGTTCATCGGGCTGTAATCATAAGGTCCGAGAATCTGAGCCATAAGCAGAAGTGTAACGAACTGGGGAACAGCAACGGTCATAACGAACATTGTTCTCCACAGTTTCTTGAGTTTGATGCCCTTCTTGTTAATCATAAGAGCAATAACCATACCAAGGATATAGTTAGAGAATGTAGCGCATACTGCCCAGATAAGTGTCCAGCCTGTAACCTTTGCGAAGGTTGAACCCATTGAGGTACCTGTTTCTGAAGTCTTGAAGATTTCAGCAAACTGCTGGAAGCCTACCCAACCGAAGTCAACATAGCTCTTCTCTGCGCCTGAGAAGCCTGTAAATGCCATTACAATCATGAACAGCAAGGGCAGAAGCACAAACACAGAAATAAGAACAATGGGAGTTGCAAGAAGAGTTGAGTGGAACTTGGAATCGAAAAGGTCCTTGAGCTCATCGCGGAACTTGGGAACTTTCTCACCGTTTTTAACCATCTCGCCTACTTTTCTTGCAGACTTGGTGCTTACAAAATAAAGAGCAATAAATGCAACTGTAACTAAAATAGCAAGGATACCGAAGAGAAGAATCTGGTAGCTGTATACCTCGATTTCACCGGGTCTTACGTCTACCTTGCCGCCGGGCAGAACTGTTTCTACAGGCTCACCGCGTACAGCACGGAGAGTTGTGAACATGCTTAAGTAATCTGCACCGAAGAAAACCATAAAGAGTATGTAGCCGACTTCAAGAGCCAGGAACATAAGTCCCTTTACAAACTGACCGCGGCAGATGTTGCCGAAGCCCATAATAAAATAAGAAATTTTGGTGAAAATGTCACCGCGGATAAAGCCCATTACGAATTCCGCAATGCCTCTACCGAGCCCCTTAAAGAAATTGACAATTCCTGAACCGATTGCCTTGAAGAAATTGCCGATGCCTCCGGGAATTGAAACTATGAATTTTTTTAAGTTATACCAGAAGCGCTGCAGAGGACTGAGCGCCATATATTCGGTATATTTCATTCCTGCATCACTCTCCTTTATCTAAAATCATTAGATAAATCTGACAATTGAGTTAACAAAGGAGCAGCCCGTGCCCTGTAAAGCCCGAGCTACTCCTGTTATTAGTTTAAGTTAGTTTGTATCTTGTTGACAAGAATTACTCGTCAAGAATGTTTACGATACAAGCCTCTACCTGCTCCTTAACTTCCTCGAATGAGAAGGACTTGGAATCGTCAGCAACGTACTTGCCAAGACCATCAAGGGGAGACCAGAATGTGTTAGCAATACCAACCTGGGGCATTGAATACTCAGACTGTGCAAGGATAGCTGTCATAGAAGGATTGTTCTTAACTTCATCAAGGTTCTGAGCATTGATGTTGGAGGGACCCCACTCAAGCTGCTTTGCTCTGTCGATCTGGCACTCTTCACCTGCAAGGTAGTATGCGAGAAGCTGAGCTGCATAGGGAGCCTGAGACTGGCTGTTAACGCCGAGGTACTTGTAACCGAACATGTTGATCAACTGCTTATCAGTACCGTTTACGTTGATTGTGGGAAGAATTGCAAAACCAACGTTGTCACCGAGAACTGCCT
Source organism: Ruminococcus sp. (assembly GCA_045593025.1). Lineage (GTDB taxonomy): Bacteria > Bacillota > Clostridia > Oscillospirales > Acutalibacteraceae > Ruminococcoides. Next base: position 40,639 of record JAZNVW010000009.1, read on the forward strand.
TAACGGAAGCAACGTCCCAGCTACCGATAACGCCAGCTGCAACTGTTGTAGGATCAACCTTAACGCCGTCAGCAAAAGCTGTTGTCTCTGCACTCTCAAATGTGCCCTTGTAGGACTTGAAGAGGTCAGCGAAAGCCTTAACTGTTGTTGTTACCTCGTCGATGTCGTAGTCGTTGAACTTCTGAGTGAGACCATCTTCCTCAAGGCCCAGAGTCTGAACGCCGCCAGTGTAGAGGTATGTGCAAGCAAAGTAGCTGTTGCCGGAGTTGAATGTGAACTTCTTGTCAGCTGCCTTACATGCTGCGAGGAGAGCCTCAAGGGACTTAGCATCCTCTTCTGTTACGAATCTCTTGTCGTAAGCGAGGAAGTAGCTGTTGTCACCTGTCTCGGGGTAAGCATAAACTGTACCGTCGATTGTTGCTGCTGCAACGGAGCTTGCTGTGTTCAGAACTGCAACTTCGTCTGCGAAAGATACGGAAGCAATAGCCTCAGCGTTGATGAGCTTGTTGAGCTGGTCGCTGGGGAAGGAGAAGATGTCAGCAGCCTTCTTGGGGTCGTTGATAACCTGACCTGCTGTGTCGCCCTCTTCCTGAATTTCAACAGTAATGTTAGCTGTGAAGTAATCCTTGAACATCTCAGCGAACTTTGCTGCTTCTGCCTTAAATACGTCCTGAGCCTTGCTGGGTGCCCAGATCTTGAGGTTAACTTCTGTGCCCTCGTTGTCAGCTACGAACTGACCCCACTCGCTGATGAAATCAGCGTTGAATGCGTTTGCTGCTGCAGCTGCTGCATCATTGTCAACAGTACCCTGTGTACCAGCGGGCTGTGAATCGGTAGGATCTGTTGTGCCGCCGTTACCTGTACATGCTGCGAGACAACCGATTGTCATAAGAACAGCAAGAAGCAGAGCAAGAATCTTTCTTGTCTTCATGGTAAAAAACTCCTTTTAATAAAATATTTTATCGGCATATTTACAGATATGCCCAGTGCCGCGCACTTATCCTTTACCACAATAAATACGCGTTTTCACTAAAGTAATAATACCACAAATCCCACTGTTTTTTCAACTCCCTTTGTACTTTTTATCTAAAAGAATAAATTTAGATTGTGTTTTTGGTTATTTTAACAACACATTTTCGGATTTATGTTAGTAGTGCACAAATTGATGGTTTGATTTTTAGTTATTGTAACCACTTCTCCTTTGTGCAATATGACAAACTATTTTTGTCAATATGAGGAGTTTTTGCTGAAAATCCGAATTTTGGGTGAAAAAAGTACCAAAGCTATGCCTTCTCACAGACAAAATCACAATTTATAGGGTATTTTTAACAAAAGCTCTTATTTAACCCCAATATATTACAAACAACACCCAACCTCTTATGATTGACAAGCAGAGTGAAAAGTTGTAAATTTAGCATATAGGACAAACAATCTATATAATATATATACGGAGGTACAGCAGGTTATGTTATTAAAAGACCTTTTAAGCTCAATTGAATACACTCTAATTCAGGGTACAGATACCATTGATATCTGTGATGTTATCTACGATTCCCGTAAAGTAGTAGGCGGATGTGCCTTTGTGTGTATAAAAGGCTACGCCACAGACGGACACAAATATGCCGCCGACGCAGTGGAAAAGGGCGCTTGTGCCCTTATCGTTACCGATGACGTAAATGTATCTGAGGATGTGACCGTTATTAAGGTCGCAGATGCAAGAGTTGCCCTTTCTGCTATGAGTGCCGAATATTTCTGCCATCCTGCAAAGGAGCTTACCACCGTAGCCGTTACAGGCACCAAGGGCAAAACAACCACCGTTTCCATGATCCGTTCCATCCTTGAATGTGCCGGCATCAAGACAGGTACAATCGGCACACTGGGCATTATCATAGACAACAACATATTCAAAACCAACAACACCACCCCCGAATCCTATGAAATCCAGCAAGCTATGAGAAAAATGGTTAATATGGGTTGCAAGGCTGTAGTTATGGAGGTTTCTTCCATTGGTCTGAAGCAGCACCGCACAGACAACATCATTTTCGACTATGCCGTGTTCACTAACTTCTCTCACGACCATATCGGTGAAAACGAACACAAGGATATGGAAGAATATCTGGGTTGCAAGGCTCTTCTCTTCAAACAGTGCAAGTTAGGACTCATCAACATTGATGACGAAAACTACACCGAACTTCTCAAAGACAGCACCTGCCTGACAGAAACCTACGGTTTCTCCGAGGATGCCGACCTTACAGGCTTTGGAGACACACTCTTAGCCCGAGCAGGCTACATCGGCGTTCACTTCAACACAAAGGGCGTGAAGGAACTCAGCGTTGACGTTGCAATCCCCGGCAGATTCAGCGTGTACAATGCCCTCGCGGCAATCTCTGTGTGCCGTCACTTCAATGTCACCGACGAAGCTCTGCTCAAAGGTCTTGACACTGTAAAGGTTAAAGGCAGAGTTGAAACCTACCCTGTTCCCGGCAACTACACCCTTCTCATTGATTATGCCCACAATGCAGTTTCTATGGAAAACGTGCTTACAACCCTGAGAGAATACAATCCTGCCAGACTGATTACAATGTTCGGTGCAGGCGGTAACCGCCCCAAGGTAAGACGCTATGAGATGGGCGAGGTTTCGGGCAGACTTTCTGACCTTACCGTTATCACCGAGGACAACTCCCGCTTTGAGGATGTAAACGATATCATCGCCGACATTAAGACCGGCATTGACAAGACAGACGGCGAGTATGTAATCGTCCCCAACCGCGTAGACGCTATCCGTTATTGCATTGAAAATGCACAGGATGGTGACATTATTGTCCTTGCAGGCAAGGGACATGAGGATTATCAGGAAATCAAGGGTGTTAAGTACCACCTTGACGAAAGAGAAGTCATCGCAGATATCATCAAGTCGATGTAAGCCTCCCTCAAAGACGGAGACTGATTTAAGCAAAAAGGACTGTATCGTTTTGATACAGTCCTTTTTCAATATCACTTTATCACAGGGAACCTCAAAGTCACCTTGAACAAATCTCCGTCTATGGATACCTGAAGGTCGCCGTTCTGCAGCTGTGTCAGACTCCGTGCAATGGATAGCCCCAGACCGTTTCCCTCTGTGCTTCTGGATTTGTCCCCTCGGACAAATCGCTCCATAAGCTCCTCCTCAGAGATGTTCAGTGCCATTCGCGAGGTATTCTTCAGAGTGATTACCGCCTCCTCTCCTACCCTTTCAAGAGACAAGTACACGCGGGTAAACTCCTGAGCATACTTGCATACATTGCTGAAAATATTATCAAAAATTCGCCAAAGCCTTCTGCCGTCTGCCATTATCATCACATTTTCAGATAACTGAGAAACCAACAGCTCAAGCTTGGCTTCCTTGAGCCTGTCACCGTATTCTCCTGCTATCTGCGTTAATAATATGTTGGTATCGCAAGGCGCTAAAATCACCTCCAGATTTCCTGTAGACGCTTTGGAGGCTTCCACCAAATCTTCAATAAGTCTTTTTAATCTTTCCGAGGAACGAGTGAGCACCTTTGCGTACTCTGTGATTTTTGCGTTTTCACAAGGTTCTCTGGAAATCAGGTCAGTATAATTGATTATGGAGGTAAGGGGAGTTTTGATATCGTGAGAAACATTGGTAATAAGCTCAGTTTTCATTCTCTCACTCTTCATCCGCTCCTCCACCGCGGCTGTCATACCCTCGGCAATGTTATTAAGATACTCTCCGTGATTCTTAAAGTCACCCCACATCTTCTCCGTGTTTATCTGATAGCTCACTTCTCCCTGTGACAGTGCTTTTGCACCCTTGTGAAGCTTCTTCATTGCAAACGCACATTTGAGCACAATCGGCACAAGCACAAGCTTTTCTATTATCCAGAAAGACAGGTAATTATCAGGCTCATGCCAACAGCAGAGGATGATAATCAGTTCAAGCAAGGTCACACCCGCAACAGACAAAAAGGTTCTCCATATAACAGGAATGTTTCTAATCACCTTAACAATAAACTTTGCAAACCGCCAGAAAGCTCTCAGCACATAGAAAACAACTGTGTTCTTCCACCACTTGCCAAGCTTTATCCGTAGTGCAAAGCTCATCAGCCACCCAAGGCAGACAGAGGCTATTATCGCCACAACCGCAAAAGTAACAAGAATTCCTGCAAAAACAGAGGCAAACTCTCCGTAGTAAAGAAGCTCATATGCAACCACAACAAAAAGATAAATAAAAGAAACAGAAAAGCCTGCCGTCAAAACGGTGAGAACATCGAAGGGTACCCTTGTACCCCATCCCGCCTTTACTTCATCGCACCCTGCACGATGTCCTGCCGAGCAGAGCAAAAACACTACACAAGCGATAAAAAGGACAAGAGAAATTGCACCAACAACGTAAATCCAATAAAGCATCGCATACAGAAAATCAAATAACCTTTGCACAGTATAAAATCCGTCCTGAATTCCGTATTCTGTGCTGATTACCAAATCCACATCAATCTCAGCATAGGTATCATCTATCATTTCCCCTGTTTCTGTATCATACGATGCATAGTCGTACCCATACCACACAAAGGATATGTCCGTTGCGTCGGTGTATTCAACATTATTCTGAGGCACATACTCCCAAACAGTTTCTCCGGTTTTGGAATCAGTAAACCTTGCAAACACTATACTGCTGCCTTCACAGTAGTTTTCTGCATAACGCTGTGCTTCTTCTCTGCTGCTATATCCACCGCTCAGTCCCAAAAACCCCGGAATAAGCCTCTCACACTCCGCTCTCGCCATAGAAGTAAAGTTTGCTCTGAGCAGAACCGCCTTTGGAGTGGAATACAGCTCCATCTTTGCCATCAGCATCGCAGACACTACACACACCGCAAGAGTAAGAAACAATACAATCGCAAGCAAAAAAGCCAAAAGCTTTGCCACCATACTATGTGTAAAGGGAGTTCCCCTGTGTTTCTTCTTCGCATCAATTCTCTCGGTGTCATCAATTATCTGAAGTTGGCTTTCGCTATTTTTCATATACCTTTACCCCTTTCTATTTTATAACCCCGTCCAAACACAACCTTCAGATACCTTGGCTGTGCAGGGTTGATTTCCAACTTTTCACGAAGGTGTCTGATATGAACCGCCACGGTATTTTCACTTGTACCCACGCAAGGTTCATTCCACGCATTATTATAAATTTCCTTGGGAGAAAAAACTTTATCGGGGTTTGAAATAAGAAGCTTTAATATTTCATATTCCTTAGGTGTAAGGGCAACCGTCTCTCCGTCAAGAGTTACCGCCTTGGTGCGGTCATCAAGCTCAATTCCTCCCACAACATATCTGTCAGAAGACATCTCGCCTGAGCCCAGCTGAAAAAACCTTCGAAGCTGTGAGCGTACCCGTGCCGCAACCTCCACAGGACTGAACGGCTTTGTTATGTAGTCATCCGCCCCCACATCCAGGCCCAGAATTATGTCAGCATCCTCACTTTTTGCAGTCAACAGAATCACAGGAACATTACTTACCTGACGAAGCCGTGCAAGCGCAGAAATACCGTCAAGCTCAGGCATCATAACATCCAGCAGAACAAGATGGATTTCCTCACTGCTAAGAACCTCCAATGCCTCAAAGCCGGTGTGCGCCTCATAAAAAGTATAGTCTCCGCTTGAAAGATATATTTTCAGAGCATTTATAATATCCTGCTCGTCATCACAAATCAGAATGTTATACACCATACTACCCCCTTTATGCATATAATTATATACCACCGCTCATTAAGAATAAAGACATAAACTCATTAAGATTTGATTAAGATTACCGTCAAAACAAACCAAGCCAAAAGACTTCGCACAGTCTTACTACAATCTCATCACAGCCCCACTGCAACCTCACTGCAACCTCACCGCAACCTCACCGCATTCTCACCGCAACCTCACCGCAACCTTATCACAGCCCCACCGCAAAGCCATATCTATACACTAAACCAAAAGAAACACTGTAGCATCGCTAATTATGTGAAATTTATTCACGCGACAACTCAATTTTACCCCTTCAACCAAATAATATAATTATTTCCACCCACTCAAAATAAAACACTTGACACACCCGCATCTTCGTGGTAATATAATTTAGTCGCAAGTCGCCAGGTAACAAACCCCCACGGCTTGTGCCAAACATATTCACACATAGGGGTATAGCTCAGTTGGTAGAGCAGCGGTCTCCAAAACCGCGTGCCGAGGGTTCAAGTCCTTCTGCCCCTGCCAAAATAAAGATGACCATCCACACGGATGGTCGTTTTTATTTTCACTTGGAATATTGAAGGACT
>JAZNVW010000010.1:0-83749 GCA_045593025.1 Ruminococcus sp.
CCGACGAGCCCAAGGTTGAGTACTTCACAGTAATCTTCCTCAACGCTGACGGTACATTCCTCGGCTTTGCAAAGGTAGAGGCAGGCAAGCCTGCTAACATTCCTCCCGCAATTCCTGAGATTGATAGTGACGCACAGTACACTTACACCTTCGCAGGCTGGGATAAAGACTTCTCTGCAGTTACAGAGGATATGATTGTTACAGCTCTCTACGACAAGACTGTAAACAAGTACACCGTAACCTTCCTTGACAAGGACGGCAACGAAATCGGCGAAGCACAGTCCGTAGAGTACGGCGCAGCAGCAGTTGCACCTACAGCCCCCGAAGTTGAAGGTTACACCTTCACAGGTTGGGATGCAGAATTCGACAACATCACAGCTGATACAACAGTAAAGGCACAGTATAAGAAGAATGCAGCACCCATCGTACCCGCAACAACAGGAAAGCTTGAGGTTAATGTAACAGGAGGAACAGGATTTACACTTACAGTAGATGGTGTAGACAGACCTCAGGGACCCTCTTATTACAACACACAGTTTAATATAGGTTCATATGTAACATTAACAGTATCATCAAGCAATAGCAACGAGTTTGTTGGTTGGATTAACCCCGCAAATAACTTGATATTGACAACAGAATATTCTTATAGCTTCTATGCAACAGGTAACGATAACTATAGAGCATTGTTCAAAACACCCGTTGATGGAATTAATTCCGTTACATTTATGAACGATAAGTCTAATCAGATTATCGATATGCAGTATTACGCATCTGGTGATGATATCTTTATACCTGCCGGTGCTGCATATGTAGGCTTTACATTTGAGGGTTGGAATATGAGCGAAGATGATATCAAAGCTCAGATTGCAGCAGGCAATGACGTAATCGTAAAACCGATTTGGGATATTGCTAAAGTATATGTAAAGGTAGAGGTTGTAGGCGGAACAATTAACTCAGAAAATGAAAACGGAGAGGTTATTGCTAACTTCGCTTCAACAGTTACAGCAAATCCTGCACCTCAAGGACAGATCTTTGCATATTGGATGGATGGTAATAATAAGATTCTCAGCTACAACTCAGAATATAAATTCTATCCTGCATCTGATATGAAGCTTATTGCAGTATTTGTTGATGCAAATGAAAAAATTGATTATCAGGTATTGGTAAGCCTTGACACAGTAGATACATCTGTCGAAGATATTTATAATCCTGGTAAGCATGATATGACATCATATTTTAGCTGGTATGTTCCTGAAGAAGAGCTCGGTATAAAATATGTAAAGTCTGGTGTTCTTGCGGTAAGCAAGAGTAATTATGATGCTGCAACATTTGTTGCCGGTACATCTGACTCCAATGTATATGATAGAACAGCTAATTCACCTTATAATACAGCTGTTAACGCTTATTCATGGACAAAGGGAAATGTAGCAGATGGCGATAAATGGGTAATCAAGGCATATGTACAGTATAAGACAAGCGATGGCTCTATAAAAACTATTTATACAGACGAAAAAGAAGTTACTATGGTAATTGTATAACTTAATATGTTAAGAATCCTATGATTGCTTAATATAAGAAAACCCCGTCGGAATTCTCCGGCGGGGTGTTTTGTTAAAAAGGCAGATTGGTTAGTGTGAGCTGTCTTGGGGTTCTTGGTTTGTGATGTAATTTGCTGATGTTTTATTGAAATGAGAGAGTGTGTGTGCTTTTTTGCTAATAATTATCCTCATTGAACTATATGAGATTTAACAGGTTAATATTTGACAACAGTTTTTGTGTTATTTACCAAAAAGGGTATGGTTGTTTTTGTGTTAAAGGTAGAATATTCTAAAATTGTTTGATTATCTATAGTATTTATAGTAAAATTTAACTATGAATAATCTATAGGGGGTATTCCCATGAGTTTTAAGAAAAATTTAAGCTTATTCTTAGCTCTGTGTATGATATTTTCCGTTTTTGCAATAGCTCCGGTTGGCGTTACTGCGGCACAAACCGGGGTGGCTGATATCGGTGCAAGTGTTGACCTTGCAGACACAGGCGCGGGAATGTACGGTCTTGTTGACGATATTCAGAAAGGACAGATTCTCCTGTGCTGGAACTGGTCTTATCAGAACATTGCAAAGAATATGAGCAAGATTGCCCAGCAGGGATTCTCTGCTGTGCAGACCTCCCCCATTCAGGCTACAAAGGAAACCACAAAGGAGAGCTACAGTACTTTCCGTAATGCTTCTTCGGTACTTTATCAGCCTGTAGCCTTTAATATTGAAACCAATGATTTCAATGCATTGGGTACAAAGGGCGACTTTGAGTATATGTGCAGCGAGGCAGACAAGTATGGTGTTAAGGTTATTGTTGACGTTGTGTTCAACAATATGGCTACTGATGTAGCAAACAACACAATTCATCCATGGGTTCCTGCTGAACTCAAGGATAACCCCGATTGCTGGCACGATATTTCAAAGAATATCAATAACTTTGATAACAGATATGATGTTACACATTACTGTCTTGCAGGTCTTCCTGACCTGAATACTGCAAACTCAACTGTTCAGATGCACTGCACAAATCTTCTGAAAGAAGCTATTGATGCAGGTGCCGACGGCTTCCGTTTTGATTCCGCAAAGCACATTGAAACAGACTGGGATGCCTCAGGTACAAGTTCTGATTTCTGGAAGAATGTAATCTCAGCTGCCACTGATTATGCACAACAAACAAAGGGCTTTACTCCCTATTACTACGGCGAGATGCTGGGGGAGCCCGGTGAGAGTTTAAGCATTGAGGCATACACAAGATATATGAGCGTTTCTGACCCCGGTACTTCAGATACAATCAGAAACGCTGTGTGCAACGGTGATGCGGCAGCAGCTGTAACAAGCAGTGTAAGTTACGGGGCGGCACAGAACAAGGTGGTTCAGTGGACCGAATCACACGACAATCACAAGGATAACGGCACCAACAGCATAAGCGAGAACAATATTAATAAAACATGGGCGATTGTAGGCTCCCGTAATGAGGTCTGCGGTATGTACCTTGCCCGTCCTGAGGATATCAACACTACCCTTATGGGTGAGGCTGACCATACATCATGGACGCTTCCTGCTGTTAAAGCTGTTAACAACTTCAAAAACCGCTTTACAGGACAGAGCGAGTATCTTTCTTCATACCAGAACTTTGCTTGTGTAGAGCGCGGCACTTCAGGTATGGTTATTGTTAACACTAACGGAACGGCTTGTGCTTCAATGAGTGTTCCTGTTCACAAAATAGCTGCAGGAACTTATACTGATGCAATCACAGGCAATACCTTTACTGTTTCAAACGGATTCATTACCGGTGATATCGGTGATACAGGCATTGCTGTTGTTTACGATACAGGCAACAACGGTACCTTCACCAAAGGAAATGTAACAGAAGTTTCTATCGCAGGCGATTTCAACGGCTGGGATACAAGCGCAGACAGAATGGTTGCTGTTGACAGCAACACAGCAACAACAACAATGTTCCTTGAAGAAGGTTCATATGCTTTCAAGCTTTCCACAACAAACGGTATCTGGATGGGTAACTCCGGTACTATCGAAGATACAACTGCAGCAACTTCTGCCATAGGCTGGGAGATGTCTTCTGCCAATCAGGACAACTGTACTCTTAAAGCGTCGGGCGGTAAATACACATTTACCTTCAATGTAAGCACAGGTATGCTTGTTGTTGATTATGAAAACACAGAAGACACAACCTCTGATGTTTATCTGAAGGGTTCCTTCAATGACTGGGGCACAAACCTTCCTATGGAATACTCAAGTAATGACAACGCTGTTACTACCACTATGGTTCTTGCTGCGGGCACATATACATTCAAGCTCCACAATTCTTCCCTTGATGTATGGTATGGTAACACAGGTATCATTACCGATACCACCGGTGACAACGGTTGGGTTATGGAGACAACTGCAGGCGACTGTACTCTGACTGCTACAGGCGGAACATACAAGTTCAGCTTTAACCTTTCAACTCAGCAGCTCACGGTTACAACAGATGCAGTTGAAACACCTACAGAGTCTCCTTCAACGGAGCCTCCTGCTGATGTAACTCCCGGTGAGTCTACTGATTACTACATCAAAGGCAGTTTCAATGACTGGGGAACAGGCAACGAACTTAAGACTACCACCGAAGCCAACTGGGTAGAAACCTCTTTTGTACTTTCTCAGGATAAATACGAGTTCAAGGTTTGCAAACAGAGTGATAATATTTGGTATGGCAATGACGGTGCTTTTGATGATACCACAGAAACATCTTCTCCCGATATAGGCTGGGAGATGAAATCAGACCAGCAGACAAACTGTACGATTAATGCAACAGGCGGTACATATACATTCAGGTTCAATACAGAAACCAAGTTTCTGATTGTTCTTTATTCTCCTGTTGAAACAGATAAATATACAGTAACCTTCAAGGATTACAACGGTATGATTATCTCTGAGCAGGTGGTAGAGGCAGGTGCCTCAGCTACAGCCCCTGCAGACCCTGTAAGGGCAGCTGACGCTCAGTATACCTACACCTTTAAGGAGTGGGACAAAGACTTTACAAATGTTACGGAGAATCTGACTGTAACCGCTGTTTATGACAGTGTGGTAAATAAGTACACAGTAGCCTTTATGGACTACAACGGCACTGTGCTCAGCACTCAGACTGTTGAATACGGTTCTGCCGCCACAGCTCCCGAAGCTCCCGAAAGAGACGGTTATGTGTTCACAGGTTGGGACACTTCCTTTGATAACATAACAAAGGATACAACCATTACCGCTACCTACAGAGTCCGTGGTGAGAGTTATACCGTAATCTTCCAGGACAATGACGGAACAGTGCTCAGCACTCAGTATATAGAAGCAGGAAATGCAGCCGAAGCACCCGAAGTTCCGGTGAAAGAAGGTTTTGTCTTCACAGGATGGGATAAGGCTTTTGATGTTATTACAGAAGACATCACAATAACAGCTACTTATGCAGAACTTTCTGCATTCCTTATGGGTTCTTTCAATGACTGGAAGCCTGTGGACGCAATGCTCACTACTCAAGAGGACAACATTGTTTCTATAGCGATTAAGCTGGAAGCGGGCACATATTACTTCAAAATATTGACTGACGGCATCTGGTTTGGCAATCCCGGAGTTATTGAGAATACCACAGAAACAACTTCTCCCGGTTTAGGTTGGGCAATGGCAGATGGTGCGGAGAACTGTACTCTGGAGGCTACAGGCGGCGAATATATCTTTAATTTCAACCTTTCAACAGGTGCACTTGTAGTTCTTCATACGTTACCGACCTATACTGTAACTTTTGTAGACTACGACGGAACAGAACTCAGTACACAAAAGGTAGAAATGGGTAAGAGTGCCAAGTCTCCCGAGTATCCCACAAGGGAAGGTAATGCTCAGTATTCTTATACCTTCACAGGATGGGATACAGAATATTCTGACATTCAGGCGGATACAGTAATTACCGCAACATATCTGCAGGTAGTGAATAAATATACAGTAATCTTCCTTGACCACGACGGAACACAGCTCAGAACTCAGATGGTTGAATACGGTGCATCTGCTGTTGCACCTGCCTCTCCCACAAGAACAGGATATACCTTCACAGGTTGGGACGGTTCTTTCAAGAACATCAAGGGTGATGTAACCGTTACCGCTGTGTACAGAAAGAACGCAGAGCCCATTGTTACTACAACAGGCAGCCTGAAGATTGACGTTATCAGCGGAACAGGCTTTAAGCTTTCTATCAATGGTTCAGCAGCACGTCCTCAGGGTATGAGCTACATCAATTCTCAGATAGCAATCAATGTATCTGTAACTGTTACTGCAAACAAGGTTTCAAACAACGAGTTTGTCGGTTGGATTAATACCAAGAACGGCCAGATTCTTACAACAGACTATACATACACCTTCACAACTTCCGGCAGGGATTATCTGAGGGCTATGTATATCACAGATTACGACGATATCAACATGGTTGTATTCAAGAACGATAAGGCAGCAGGCGGTTTGGGCCAGATTCTTGATATGCAGTATTATTCCTATGGCGACACGATTACAATTCCTGATGAACCTTCACAGCCCGGCTTCAACTTCTTCGGATGGAGCAAAACTGAAGAAGAAATTCAGGCAGAGCTTGCAGCAGGAAACGATGTGACTGTTCTTGCGGTATGGACCATAAACGAGACTTACGTTGAGGTTTCTGTTACTAACGGTAAAGCTGAAGGCAGCAAGAACGAAGCAGGCCTTTTCCTTGCAAACTTCGCAACTGTTCTGGTAGCGGATAAGGCACCTGATGGAATGAAGTTCTCTCACTGGGTTATTAACAATAAAATCAAAGGCTACAGTCAAACTCTGGAGATTTATCCTTCCGAGGCAGTAATTGCCGAGGCGGTATATATTGCAGAAGATGAAGATATTGATTATGAGGTAATTGTCAGCCTGGATTCAATCGATACTGCAACTATTTCAGACAGAAACCGCTTCTATTACAGCTGGTATGTGCCTGAAAAAGAAATGAATGTTACTTACGTCAAGTCAGGTATTCTGGCAGTAAACAAGAATGCTTACACGGGAACAAACCTGACAATCAACACAACAGACGAAAACGTATATAATCGCTGTCCCAGCGAAAGCGCACAAACTGCAGTAAATGCATCATCCTGGACAAAGAAAAATATTGTCTTGGGTGAAACATGGATAGCGGTTGCATATGTACAGTACATTACAGCAACAGGCGAAGAAATGGTTGTATACTCAAATGTGATGGAAGCTACAAAGTAATAGTTCTTTCATAATATAAATTATCCTCAAAAAAGAGAAAGCCCGTCTGACGAGCTTTCTCTTTTACTGTTTATTATTAAAGAATGCTGATTTCGATTTTGTTTGCATAAGTCTTTTTTGTGTGATAAGATTTAATTGCAACATTAAGTGAAAGGATAAGACTTATGAGCGAAGTGCTGGACCGCGGTCAGATTAAAAGGCTGGTAAAACGGGCAAAAGAGACAGACGCGGGATACAAAAAGATTATAGATTCGGAAAGTGAACAGATAATTTCTGTGAGGAAGGCTGCACAGGCGCTTTATAATGACAGGCTGAAAGCAAGCCTTGAGGCTATGGATACAGAGCACCTTGCCAAGGGTAAGCAGGGCATTCGTGTTTCCTTGTTTACAGATGCAGGCATCACCAATATCTGGCAGCTTTCGCAGATGTCATACAGTCAGATTGTGGCAATTAAAGGAGTTGGAGAGCAGACTGCTCAGAAGGTAAGCTCCACCGTCAGTCAGATTGTAGAGAATACCAAGGAAAACCTAAGAGTGAGAATCAATGCTGATAATCCCAATAAAGCAGATTCAGACCTTGTCAGAGCGTTGTTTGTTCTGATAAAATGCAAGGTTCTCAGAGTAAAGTCAAAAGAACTTTATGAGGCTAATCACACTGAACTTTGCAGAGAGGCTGAAAGTGCGCAGAAGGCAGGCTCGGCTTTTTCTATGCTCTTTGCTTCAAAGGTAAAAAAAGCAACTGCTCAGCAGTCAGTTGAAGCACTTTCTGCGAGAATGTCGGGTGAGTTTGGCTCAACTGCTGTGTTTGAACAGTACAATGCGGTGCTTGATGCTTCGGATGCAACCTGTATGGCTGATTTTATGGTGAACTCTGCAGTTTACTACACTACCCTTGAACAAGTAGGGCAGGGTTTGGTGTCTGCCGATAATTCCAATATGGGTTTGCCTGCACAGCTTGTAAAAGAGGTGGAAGCACATCAGCTTGATTTGCAGTACCTGAAAGCAACCCTGAGAAGCTATCAGACCTTCGGAGTAAAATATATTGTTCATCAGAAGCGCACACTTCTGGGTGATGAGATGGGACTTGGTAAAACTGTTCAGGCGATAGCTTCCATGGCAGCCCTCAAAGCAGAGGGAGTGCATCATTTTATGGTGGTGTGCCCTGCAAGCGTGCTCATAAACTGGTGCAGAGAGATTGAAAAGCACAGCACTCTTTCGGTTACCAAGGTTCACGGCGGTGACGAAGAAGCTCTGCTTAATTGGAGAAAAAACGGTGATGTGGCGGTTACAACATATGAGTCAATCAGCCGTTTCAATATGCCCGAAAAGTTCAGAATCGGTATGATTGTGGCAGACGAAGCCCACTATGTAAAGAATCCTGACACTCAGCGGACAAAGGCTTTGGTTAAGTTGCTCCAAAAAACCGAGAACGTACTCTTTATGTCGGGCACTCCCCTTGAGAACAGGGTGGATGAAATGTGCTTTTTGTGCAAGTGTTTGCAACCCGAGGTTGCACAGGAGCTTGAAAGAGTAAAGTATATTTCTACCGCAGAGCAGTTCAGACAGGAGCTTGCTCCTGTGTATCTGCGACGTACACGCGAGGATGTACTCACAGAACTTCCCGATTTGATTGAAAAAGAGCAGTGGTGCTTAATGAGCCCGCAGGAAGAGGCGGCGTACAGAGAAGCAGTCAGAAGCGGAAACTTTATGGCTATCCGTCAGGTTTCCTGGCAGATGGAAGACACAAAGGATTCCTGCAAAGCACAGAGGCTTCTGGAACTTTGCGACAAGGCAAAGGACGAAAACCGCAAGGTTATTGTTTTCTCTTTCTTCAGAGAAACTCTTACAAAGGTTGAAAAACTGCTCTCTGACAGATGTATGGAGGTTATCACAGGTGCGGTAAGCCCCCAGAGACGGCAGGAGATTGTGGATGAGTTTACAAATGCCTCTGCAGGGGCGGTACTCATCAGCCAGGTGCAGGCAGGAGGCACGGGACTTAATATCCAAAGTGCCAGCGTGATTATCTTCTGTGAGCCTCAGATTAAGCCGTCAATTGAAAACCAGGCAATCTCCAGAGCTTACAGAATGGGGCAGGTGAGGGACGTTATGGTCCACAGGCTTCTCTGCGATGAAACCATAGACGAGAGAATGCTTGAAATTCTTCGAAATAAGCAGATTGAGTTTGACAGTTTTGCAGACGAATCTGTAGCAGGTGAAGAAGGTCTTAATCTGGAGCAGGCATCTTCAGAATCCTGGATTACAAAAATGGTCAGAGAGGAACAAGAGCGACTTTCTGCAAAATAAAAGACATAGAAAAAGGGTGCGGAGTAAAATCCGTACCCTTTTTGTTATGGATTGAGATGTTATTTCCAGTAATCTGCTTCCCGGGGAAGGCCGATGTCTTTTGCTTTGAACACAGGTTCTTTGCCCTCTTTTTTCTGTTTTGTGTAGTTGTCAAGAGCTTTGTATACGTGCTTACCCATAATCAGAATTACAGGCATATTGATAAGTGTCATACCGCCCATAAACACATCTGATACATTCCAGAGCAAATCAGCACTCAGACCTGCACCCACAAAGATAAGCAGGGATGCAACAATGCGGTAACCAGTCATAAACGCTTTGCTCGGATGTCTGCCAAAAAGGTAATTGAAAGCCTTGTCTACATAGAAAAGGTTGCCGAGAAGTGTGGTGAATGCAAAGAGCACCATTGCAACGGTGATGAACACAGGACCTGCAACACCCATTGATTTTTGCAAAGCAGCCTGAACGTAAGGTGCACCTGAAAGCTCAGCAGAAGGCTCAACACCTGAGCTCATACACATAAACGCAGTAGCTGTGCACACAAGGAGAGTATCAATGAATACAGAGAGAATCTGCACCAGGCCCTGCTTTACAGGGTGAGAAACCTCAGCGGATGCAGAAGCATTGGGAGCAGAGCCTACGCCTGCTTCGTTTGAAAAAAGACCTCTTTTGATACCGAACATTACGCAGGAGCCTGTAAAACCGCCGAAGATTGCATTAAAGTCAAAGGCTTCGGAAAAAATTCTTGTGAAAATATCGGGCAGAAGCTTAATGTTTACTATGCTGATTACAAGGGCAACCAGTATGTATGCAAGTCCCATAATGGGGACAATCAGTGTTGTAGCCTTGATAATTCTTTTGCCGCCGCCGAAAAGACAGAAGCATACCAAAGCGGCAACAATGAGACCTATAAGCCAGGGCATAACATTGAAGGCGATTTCCTTACCGAAGAGAGCAAGGTTTACGTTGGTATTGTAGAATTCATAAGCTGAGAAAGTGGACTGCAGATTGTAGGAAGCCAGCATATTGAAGCCTACGCCGTAAGTCAGAATAAGGAAAACAGTAAAAATAATTGAAAGTACGCGGTTTTTTGTAGCGGCTTCAATGTAGTAAGCGGGTCCGCCGTAACATCCGTCGGGCCCGTTCTTTTTGTAAATCTGAGCAAGGGTGCTTTCTACAAAAGCAGAAGCACTGCCAACAAGAGCAATTACCCACATCCAGAACACAGAGCCGAAACCGCCCAGGCAAAGAGCGGTGGAAACACCGATGATGTTACCTGTTCCCACGCGGGAAGCGGTGGATACCATCAATGCCTGAAAGGAAGAAACCGAGCCTTTGCCCTTGGGTTTTTCCGTTACAGAGCGGATTTGCTCGCCGAAAAGCCTAAACTGTACAAACTTTGTCCGGAAAGAAAAATACAGTCCCCCCAGCACAAGCACAATTATCAGAATGTAGGAGTAGAGGGCATCGTTGACTGATGATATGATGTTGTTTAACATAAAATCCTCCGTTATTTGTAAAATACAATCAAATTATATATAATATTACCTTTTGTGTCAAATAAATGTCGAATTAATATGTAATAAATTACTATAATTCTGTTGATTAGTTGAGATAAATATGTTATTATAACTATGAACGGGTATGTGTTATTTATGTTTGCTCGTATTTTTAAGGAAAGGGATAATGATGAAGTTCAGGCGTTTTGTTTCGGTATGCATCGTGCTTTTGATGCTCCTGGCGTTTCCTGTAAGTGCTTTAGCGTCAGATAATACAACTGAATATATAGTCAGGGCAAAGGATAAATATACGCCTGCCCCTGTAGGATATGACATCAGATTCCTTGACAAATATATGGAAGACTGTGATGCGTTCAAGGAATACATTATTTCTGAGGTTAAGAATTTTAACAAAGTCATAGATATTACTGAGTACAATCTTCCTGTTGAGGAGCAGGTTATTGAGGCTATTGCGGTGGTGCTTTATAAAGAAGCTCCCGAGCTTTTCAACATTGACAGTATTTCTTATTCCTATATCGGAGATACAATACTTTACATCAACGTAGAGTATCTTTATACCCCCGAAGAATACAACAGAATGCTCTCTCAGTGTGAGGCGGTTGCAGAAGAAATGCTTGCAGATATTAAGGCAACCCCGACTTTGACACAGGCAGAGACAGCTCTGCTTATCCACGACAGACTTGCGATGCTTTGCACCTATGACCGCAAAATGCAGAACCCAAACAAGTTTGATATTTACGGCGCACTTATTGACGGTCTGGCAGTTTGTGAAGGATACACCAAGTCCTACACATATCTGCTTTCAAAGGTAGGCATCAAGAGCGAGTTCTGTGCGTCCAAGGAGCTTTCACACGCATGGAATATTATTTATATTGACGGCAAGCCTTATCACGCGGACGTTACCTGGGATGACATCGGCGTTGTAGCAGGCGAGGTATATCACGATAACTTCCTGCTTTCTACCGATGCTCTGTATAAAGGCGGTTCCGAGTTTTTTGTGAATGCTCACAATGCTTCGGATTACAGCACAGCCCCTCAGGATACAACCTACGATAATTACTTCTGGCACGATTCGTACACAGAGATTCAGCTTATTAACGGAGAGCTTTACTATCTCAACGGCAGAAAGCAGACCATACACAAACTGGGAGAGGAAGGCACAGAACTTCTCTTTGAGGGTAAAAACCGCTGGAATAAATACTGGAATTGTTACAGCAGATTATCCACAGACGGCGAAAACCTTTTCTATTCCACCAACGAGGCGGTATATTTCTTTGACCTTGAAACTTTAACCTCAG
The DNA here is from genome assembly GCA_045593025.1 of Ruminococcus sp. Lineage (GTDB taxonomy): Bacteria > Bacillota > Clostridia > Oscillospirales > Acutalibacteraceae > Ruminococcoides. The sequence goes on from JAZNVW010000010.1 coordinate 11,931, forward strand.
CTCTTGCTTTTGAACCCAAAGAGGTAAAAGAAAAACAAATGGAAATCTACGGGTTTACCTATGAAGACGGGCTTTTTATCTGCGATTTATCTACAACCAATAACTATTTTAACGCAGATGTTCTCAGAGTAAGCGGAAAGTTCGTCCCCACAGAGCTTGCACCTCCCGCAGTTGCGGAAAATGCTCTGGTTGCAGGTTCGCCTGTAAGAGGTTTTTATATTGCAGGCGAAGACCTTGATTTGTCAGGCCTTGTAATAGAGATTACATATTCTGACGGAAGCATCAAGAGGGAAGACAGCGAAATTGAAATTGTACGCTTTGACAAGGAGAAGCTTGGCAAGCAGACGGTTGCGGTTTCCTGCCACGGCATCCTTATTGAATACGAGGTTACAATATTCCCCAAAGGAGATGTGAATCTGGACGGAAACGTGTCTATTGCAGACGCTACCACTCTTCAGAAATCCCTTGCTTCAATGGTGAAACTCAACGACCTGCAGAAAAAAGCCGCAGACACAACAGAAGACGGAGCAGCAAGTATTTCTGATGCAACACTGATTCAGAAATATATTGCAGGATTAGTTGAAAGTTTGTAAAAACAAAAAACAGGACTGTCTTTTTAGGGCAGTCCTGTTCTTTTATTTTATGGTGTAGGTTTTATAGGCTTCATCCTCAAGGTTTTTCCAGGTGAAGGTGTTGTTTTCAAATATCATATAGCTGTGAGCGGAGCCCTCTTTGGGGATTGATGCCGAGCCGGGGTTTATGTAGATGTGAGTGGGATATTCCTCACAGGCAGGTATGTGGGTGTGGCCGTGGAGAAGAATGTCGCCTGCCTGGATTGCAGGAAGGTTTGCATTGTTCCATGTGTGGCCGTGAGTTACGAAGATTAAGTTTTTATCCGTGGGGATAAGGGCATAGTCTGCCAGCACAGGAAAGTCAAGAACCATCTGGTCAACCTCTGCTTCGCAGTTGCCTCTGACGCAAAGGATTAAATTTTTCAGAGGATTCAGCATAGAGATGACTTTTTTTGGGTTGTAGTCTTTTGGCAGGTCGTTTCTGGGGCCGTGATAAAGAATGTCTCCCAGAAGCAGGATTCTGTCCGCCTTTTCCCTTTTGAAAGCTTCAAGAAGCTTTTCGCAGTAGAAGGCGCTTCCGTGAATATCAGATGCAATAAACCATTTCATAGCAATTCCTCGTTTTGTTTGTATTTTGTGTTATTATAATATTTCTTTTCCGTTATTGCAAGGTTACGTAGGGGCGGATACTTTTGTATTTTCCTTCTCCTATGCCTTTAATGTTTTTGAGTTCCTCTATGCTTTCAATTCTGCCGTGGTCTGTGCGGTAATCTATTATTGCCTGTGCGGTGACAGTGCTTACTCCTTCAAGGCCGCAAAGTTCTTCCAAAGTAGCGGTGTTCAGATTAATGAGTACAGAGCCAGTTTCATTCTTTTTTAGCAAGTTTTCTTTTTCTTCCTTTGTTACATAGATAACCTTTTGTTCTAAGGGGGTATAAACAGAAAGATAGCTTGCAAGGATGGAAACACTCAGAAAAATCAGTCCCATAAAAATCAGCAGAGCTTCGGGGCGTTTAAGAAGTTTTTTCATAAAATCACCTGCTTTCAGTATAGCTGAATTGCTGTGAATTTACAAGGGTGTAAAGGTCCGGGTTTGAATTTTCCAAGGTTTGTGTTATAATGAGTTTATATTTTTATGCAAAGGAATATGAAATATGGATTTTGTAGCAAAGTTATCTCAGGAATTTAATATCAAGCCTGAATACGCAGGCAATATTATTGCTCTGTTAGACGAGGGCAATACTATCCCCTTTATTGCCAGATACCGTAAGGAAATGCACGGCTCTATGGATGACCAGCTTATCCGTGAGTTTGCAGAAAGACTTGAGTATCTCCGTAATTTTGTGACACGCGCACAGGAGATTACAGAGCTTATTGAAGCTCAGGAGAAGATGACGGATGAAATAAGAGAGTCTATTGCGAAAGCTGAAACAATGGCAGACCTTGAAAATATTTACAGACCTTTCAGACCAAAGCGTAAAACCCGTGCCTCTGTTGCAAAGGAAAAGGGACTGGAGCCTTTGGCTGAGTATATTCTTGCTCAGCAGGACGAAGAAGCTTTCCCCATAGATTTGGCAGAAAATTACGTGGATGCAGAGAAGGGTGTGGAAACACCTGAGGATGCACTGCAGGGTGCTTTGGATATTATTGCAGAAGTTTGCTCAGACAACCCCGATATCCGCAAGCGTCTTTTTAACCTTATGTGGGTAAACGGAATTGTAAAGAGTGTGGCAACAGATGAGGAAGCTGAGAGTGTTTACACAGGATACTATGATTTCTCTGAGCCTGTTAAGAAAATCATCGGACACAGGGTACTTGCCATCAACCGCGGCGAACGTGAGAAATTTCTTAAAGTAACAGTAGAGATTGAGGACGAAAAGCCTCTCAATATGATTAGAAAGGTGATGGTCAAGGGTACATCTCCCTGCTCCGAGGCAGTGATAACTGCCTGCGAGGATGCCTACACCCGACTGCTCCTGCCCTCTGTTGAGCGTGAGGTCAGAGCAGAGCTTACAGAGAATGCATCCGTTTCTGCTATGAAGCTCTTTGCTACAAATCTGCATCAGCTTCTGATGCAGCCTCCCGTAAAAGACAGGGTGGTAATCGGACTTGACCCCGGTTACCGTACAGGCTGTAAGGTGGCGGTGGTTGACGGTACAGGCAGAGTGCTTGACACAGCTGTTATCTACCCCACTCACTCTGAAACAAAGATAGCAGAATCCAAGGCAAAGCTTTTAAGCCTTATCAAGAAATACGGTGCCACCGTGCTTTCTATCGGTAACGGTACCGCCAGCAAGGAAACCGAGCTTTTTGCTGCGGATGTAATCCGTGAAGCCAATAAGCCGGACCTTGCCTATATGATAGTAAGTGAAGCAGGCGCATCCATTTACTCCGCAAGCAAGCTTGCGGCAGAGGAACTTCCCGAGCTTGACCTGACCTTGCGAAGTGCGGTTTCCATTGCAAGACGTTTGCAGGACCCCTTGGCAGAGCTTGTAAAGATTGACCCCAAGTCAATCGGTATCGGTCAGTATCAGCACGATATGCCTCAGAAGCGTCTGGGCGAGACCTTGGACGGTGTTGTTGAGGACTGTGTAAACTCCGTTGGTGCAGACCTTAACACAGCTTCTCCTGCTCTGCTTTCACGTATTGCAGGTTTAAGCTCAGCCGTTTGCAAGAACATCGTAGCATACAGAGAAGAAAACGGAAGATTTTTAAGCCGTGCAGAGCTTAAGAAGGTTCCAAAGCTCGATCCCAAAGCATTTGAGCAGTGCGCAGGATTTTTACGTGTTGCAGGAAGCAAAGAGGCGCTTGACAATACAGCGGTGCATCCCGAGTCCTACAAAGCCGCAAAGGAGCTTCTTAAACTTTTAGGCTATACTGCAAAGGACGTTGAAAATGGCGGCATCAAGGGTATCAGGGACAAGGTAACGGACAAGGTGTCGGTAGCACAACAGCTCGGTATCGGTGTGCCTACCCTTGAGGATATACTCTCTGAGCTTACCCAGCCCGGCCGCGACCCCCGAGAGAGCCTGCCGCAGCCCCAGCTTCGCACAGATGTTATGGGAATGGAGGATTTGCGAGAGGGTATGGAGCTTACAGGTACCGTCAGAAATGTTATCGACTTCGGTGCTTTTGTGGATATCGGTGTGCATCAGGACGGACTTGTGCATATTTCTCAGATAAGCGAAAAGTTCATAAAACACCCCTCGGAAGCTCTCAAGGTAGGCGATATTGTTAAGGTAAAGGTGCTTTCCGTAGATGTGCCCAAAAAACGAATTTCCCTGACAATGAAGGGTTTTTAAGATTTCTTTGACATAACAGGAGTTGAGTATAAATGGTAACTTTTATCTGCTATCCCAAGTGTACAACCTGCAAGAAGGCACAACAGTGGCTTGAGGATAATGGAATTGAATACACCCTCAGAAATATCAAAGAGGACAATCCCACAGCTGATGAATTGAGAGTGTGGTACTCAAAGAGCGGACAGCCACTCAAAAAGTTCTTCAACACAAGCGGACTTCTTTACAAGTCAATGGAGCTTAAAACAAAGCTTCCGGATATGAGCGAGGAAGAGATGATAGCACTTTTGTCCACAGACGGAATGCTTGTAAAAAGACCCCTGCTCATAGCAGAGGTCACAGTCCTCATAGGCTTCAAAGAGGTTCAGTGGGCAGAATGTTTTAATAAATAAGCATTGGAGATGTTAGTGTGATTCCAAGCAGAGAAGAAGCCCACAGATTGCTTGCGGAAGCAGAAAAATCAAATTCGGGTCTTTGGGTGGCACACAGCAAGGCAGTTGCATGTTGTGCAGAGACTATAGCAAGTAACTGTGCGAATTTGGACACAGAAAAAGCTTATGTTTATGGTCTTTTGCACGACATTGGCAGGAAATTCGGAGTAAAGCACTTGGCTCACGTATATGATGGATATGTATATATGAAAGGCTTTGGCTACGATGATGTCGCTCGGATTTGCATTACACATTCATTTGCGATAAAGAGCTTAAGTTCATATGTTGGGAACTGTGATGTGACAGAGGATGTAAAACTCTTTATTGAAGATATCCTTGCAAAAACACAGTACAATGATTATGACAGATTGATTCAGTTGTGTGATGCAATGGGTTCTGCTCAAGGCGTGGTTGCTGTAGAAAAAAGAATGACTGATGTTAAAGAGAGGTATGGTTATTATCCGCAGGAAAAATGGGATAAGCACATCGAGCTGAAAGAGTATTTCAGCGAAAAAATCGGTAAAAATGTTTATGAGATTTTGGAAATAGCAGAATAACGTTTATATACAGCAAAACAGCACGGTGAGTCCGTGCTGTTTTTTCTGTCTTTGTTTATTCTGTTCGGTTGTCTATGCTTGTTTTAATACTGTCAAAGGTGACACCGTATTTTTCGGCAATGTCTTTGGCGTAGCTGACACCCTGCGGAGGTGCGATGAAAATTTTGAAGGAGCGTGCGCCGTTTTCTACTCCTGTTACCATACTCTCAACAAAGCTGTCGCCTTCTATGTTTTCGTTAAGCTCTGAAAGTCCTCTTGCCAAATCGTGCATGTGGGTGTTGAACACACATCTCACTCCTAAGTACCGCATTGCCTTGATTACATCCTTTGCAATGTAAAGTCCCTCGGCAACGTTGGTGGTGGCAAGGCTTTCGTTTAAGAGAAGCAGGCTGTACCTTGTGGCACTTTGGAAGATTTCAGACAAACGCTTGCTTTCCTCACCAAGACGTCCCAAATCCACTGTGTCGTTTTCGTCAGCAGGGAAGTGGGTGTATATATTGTCACAGGGGCTGAACTGCATTGAGCTTGCAGGCACATATATGCCGTGCTGTGCAAGCAAAAAGCAAAGTCCCACTGCCTGAGTGATGGTGGTTTTACCCCCTCGGTTAGGTCCTGTGAGGATGTATATTCTGCCCTTATCACCAAACTCAAAATCATTGGTGACAATTTCGTTGTCTGAGTTTTCCTCTACTGCTTTGATTGCAAGTTTGAAGTTGTAAATATCGCTGATTTGGCAGGTGCGGTCATCTTTATCGGTTATTTCTGCTTTGCACAGAGGCAGTCCTTTTGCCAGAATTTTGTCGCAAAGCTCTGCAAAGCGGATGTAGAAGATAATCTCGGGCATAAGGCTTATGAAGGAGTAACCGCTTATTCCCACATATTTGTTCAGCATAGATTTCAGATTGTTTACTGTACGCTTGAGAATGTCGGTTACAACCCGTTTGAGTGCATCCGACATAGGGTCAACACCTGTGAGACTTGAGTTTTCAAAGTGGTGCAAATCCTGCTGAGCACCCGCCACAGGAGTGCCTAAACCGAAGGATGCGGTTGTGGGGTTGGCAGGATGGAAGGAGAGAAAGCCCGAAACATCAGTGCCTTCGTGAAGCTCGCTTTGTTTTGAAGCGAAGTTTATGAACTTTTTAAGCAGACCGCTGTCGGTAAAATGCTTGTTGTTGAGGCAGATTACACCTACGGTTTTGGGGCGGAGCATATCGTCCAGATTAACACCCAGAGTGATGCTCTTTACATTTCTGATTTCGTTGAAGGTGGTTTCAATATCCTCTTTGAGCAGAGGAAAACCGCTGTCGTTGTAGATTGCCTGCACTTTATTGCGTAAAGTGATAAGTCCTTTGGAGCGGATGTCGATTCCCTCCAGAGTTGTTTTAATCTGAGTGATACAGTCCACGTAACTGTCCATTTCACGCAGACGGTTTACAAGCTGCCAAAGGGACGAAGATTCAAAGTCTTTCTGGAACCTTTCGATTTCACGCAAATCCTTGAGCTTTGCAAGGAGAGCTGTCAAATCATCTCTGAGCTTCGGGAATCTGAGGAAATCCTCAAAAACATCACAGCGGTATTTTATAATATCCTCGTCACAGGTAATCTGTATGAGGAGTTGTTTAATGCTGTTTTGTTCATAGGGTTCTTTTGTTAGAGCCTCCACAAGGTAATCTACGGACAGGTCGTTTATGGCTTCTTTCTGAAGTGTAAGGTTTGAAACTTTAGCACCTTCGGGATAAAAAAGGCTGAATTCTTCTTGGTTCATATAATCACGCTTTCACGATTAATATTACTTTTTCATAATAACATATCAAAAAGTCATATTCAATCTTAGTTTTTACTTGAAATCATAAAATTTTCGTGTATTATTAAGTACATAAAGAGGTGATAAGATTGGACAGCACACTCAAAAGAATCAATGAACTTGCAAAGAAGAAAAGAGAAGAGGGGTTAACCCCTCAGGAGCTCGAAGAGCAGAAGAAGCTCTACAAAATGTATCTTGGGGGAATCAGAAGCCAGTTTGAGGCTACTCTTGATAATGTAAGCGTTCAGGATGAGAATGGGCAGGCGGTGCCTTTCAAGGAGGCTTTCCCTAAGAAACAGGGTTAATCCTATACACTTTTCGTTTATTAATAAGCAGAAAAAAAGCTTCGCAGAGGATTTTCTTTCTTTTGCGAAGCTTTTTTGTATTTTTTTTTGCCTTTTGCTGATTTATGGTTATATTATATGTTTTTACAGATTTAAGCAAAAAATATTTGTAATATCTGACGGAAATCTATTGTAAATCTGTAAAGTCTATGATAAAATAATGCTGAATTACTGCACTCTTTTGTGCGGAGAAAAATGAAAGGAAAGAAGACTATGAAAAAACACAGTCGACTCAAAGCAATGCTCAGTATTATACTGGCACTTCTTTTGGTTGTAGGTACTACAACTATGGGTATGCTGTCTGTTTCTGCGTACAGTCTGGCTGACGGCCTCTTCCTCAGAGGTAACATGAACGGCTGGAACTGTTACGATGAGTACAGATTTGTAGACGAAGGCAACGGAATCTACACTCTTGTTCTTGATATGACAGGCGGTAACTATGAATTCAAGATTGCTACTCCCAACTGGAGTACATCAATCGGCCACAATGATAACGAGCATCTCGTTATCGAGGCAGACTCAATCATCAAATTTACAGCAAACACAAATAACAGAACCTACACAGCTGAGGCTATGAATACAAAGTCAGACTTTACTCTGGGCACTACTGCTCAGACAATTGAGGCTGAAAAGTACACATATGCTCTTGGTACTGTAAATGTATGGGAAGATGCAAAGGCATCTGCAGGCAAGTACGTAGGTGCTTTTGATGATGGCGACAGCCTTAACTACGGTGTTACAGTTGCAGGCGACAAGGCTCAGACCTACAAGTTTGAAATCAGCGTTGCATCTGAGACAGATGACGGTATCTTTGATTTTGTAGCGGGTGAGGAGAGCTTCTACTCCTACTTCACAGCTACAGGTGAATGGCAGAACTACAAGACTGTTGTGGTTACAAAGACTCTCAACCCCGGATACAACAGAATCACAATCGACAATATCAGCGGTACATACAATGTAGATAAGATTGTTGTTACTCCTGTTTCAGCCGCTGATGAAATCGCAAAGGGCGAGACAACACTTGACTTTGCAGGCTTTGACGCAGCGTCTGATGCTTCTCTTATCAAGGATGGTGTGTTCACTGCTAAGGCTGCAGAGGAGTATGCTTCTGTAATTGTTAAGCCTGTACAGGACGGCGTTTACAAGGTAACTCTTGATGCAGAAACTGCTTACATTCAGGTTGGTGATTATATCTATGCAAGCGGAGATGACATTGTTGTCGAAGGCGAAACAGAGATTATCATAGCTGCTGAAGAGGCAAACACAACAGTAAGCAAGGTTACATTCCAGTATATCAATAACGTTGAGCTGATGGGCTATCAGATTTTCGACGATACAGGCGTACTGGGCTATCGCTTCAAGAACACCGTTGCTGTTGAGAGAATTAACATCAACGCTGACGCAATAGGCGCAGGCGCAGGTAAGGTTATCCTTTCCAATGGTAAGTTTATTGATACTGCAGAGATTATTGCAGGCTCAGGCGCAGGTGTTCTTACACTTAACTTCGATACACCTGAGTACATCACATGGTTTGTATATGATGCAGAGGACGCACTCTCTGCAAACATTCAGGTTATCGGTACAAAGGTTATGGATTCTGCTGATGACATCGCTCTTGACGGTTATGTAAGCACAGTTGACGGTTGGATGTCTGCTTTTAATTATCCCTACTGCACAACTACCGCAACAGAAGGCAAGGTAGGCTTCGGTTTTGACAAGGAAGTTACAGTTGAGAAGATTGTTGTTATCGGCGTTGATGATACACTTCCTGCAAAAGCAACACTTACAACAGCTGACAACAAAACTGTTGAACTTACCGGTACAAAGGTAAATAACGACGTAGTGTTTGAAATTGAGGATACTTACTCCTTCGGCTTCTTCCTTGACTTTGCAGAGGAGATTACTTACGCAGCAGTTCAGGTATACGGCGACGACACCTTCAAGGGTGGCACAACAAACGTATCTGACAGACAGGACTACACTCTGTTTGTTAACGGTCTTACAGAGGATGACTCCCGTGTAATTGCAAACACAGGCGACCACATCCTTACATCTGAAACAGGCTCTGACAGAGAGTGGAACTACGAATACTTAGGTTTAGGCGAGGCTCCTTATTTCTCTGCTCCCAACACACCTCTTGCTGAGGCTGCATATAACCTGACAATGGATGAAATCTTCAAGAGCATCAACTATGACGAGACTTTTGGCGATGTATTCTACACAGGTACAAACTGGCACAAGGTTTGGACACGTGACACTGCTATCTCTATGCAGTACATCCTGTCCTGGATGTTCCCCGAGATTTCTACAAACTGTGCAAAGGCAAAGGTTGTTGGCAAAGACGGCAACCTGACATTTGAAGAAGATACAGGTACAGGCGGTTCCTACCCCGTATCCACAGACCGTATCATTATGATGCTGGCTGTATGGGAGACATACCTTGCAGACGGCAACGAGGAAACACTCGAGTACTTCTACGAGGTAGCATCCAACACAATCAAACAGGACTACACAGTAGTTTACGATAAGGAAGCAGGCCTCTTCAGAGGTGAAACCTGCGGTCTTGACCACAGAGACAAGACCTACGGCGACTGGACAGGTGAAGACGACCAGAACGGTATCGTTACCATCGCAGAAGGCAAGGCTGCTTCTACAAACATCATCTATTGCCAGGCTATGAAGATTCTCTCTGAGGCTGCTACTATCCTTGGTAAGGATGAGGCAGAAGCAAAGGCTTGGGCTGACCTTGCAGCTGACCTTGAGGAGGCTATCTCCACAAGACTTTGGCACGAGGAGCTGGGCACATATTCCTCTTGGGAATATCCCGACTGGATGGGTTCACCCCTTGCATACAAGCAGGACGTTCTTGCTAACGGCTACGCAGTATGGTACAACATCGGCGGTCAGGAGAAGTCCGATTCCATTATGGAAAACCACACTCTTGTTCCCTTCGGTGCAAACACTGTATATCCCCAGAAGAACGCACAGCGCTGGACAGACTATAAGTATCACGACAGTGGTGTATGGCCCGGCTGGGAAGCACTGCTGATGATTGGTGCAGTTAATAACGCAAACGAAAACAACCTCCTTGCTGAGGAAATCTGGAACTCCTGTATCCGTGGCGCAGTAGCTTGCCTTACAAACTACGAGGTTATCGACTACGAAACAGGTGAAGGCTTACACTCAACTCAGCAGCTCTGGTCTGTTGCCGCTACTATGGCAGGTTACTACAGAGTTCTCTTTGGTATGGAGTACACCGCAGATGGTATCACTTTTGACCCCTATGTTCCCGATTGGATGGAAGGTCCCTTCTATATCAGCGAGTATATGTACAGAGGTGCTGTACTTAATATGGAACTTCACGGCAAGGGCGACACAGTTGAGTCCATCTATGTAAACGATGAAAAGGTTGCTAATGACTATGTTCTTCCTACAGATGCTGAAGGTGAGTATTACATCGTAATCAACCTCAAGGACAGCGGCAAAGAAGATAAGATTAACCTTAAGGACGAGAACACAGCTAAGGCTCCCAATGCTCCCACAGCTACACTCTCAGGCTCCACACTCAGATGGAATGCAATTAAGAACTGCACATACAAGGTATGGACAGGCACAGAGTATGTAGATGTAGAGGGCACATCCTACACAATCGACACAACTAAGTACGGTTGCTACAGTGTAGTTGCAGTTGATAAGACAACAGGTCTCTGGTCTGAGCTTTCAGCTCCCAAGGAGTACAATCCTGCAGGCACAAAGGTTACTGTCAATGCTAACAACTACTATGATAAGGCACCCTCAACCTCCGGTCCTATTGACACTGAGAATGCAAAGACCGTTTACTTCACAAACAACAAGGGTTGGAACACAGTTAATATCTTCTTCTGGGGCGGTTCTGCAAGCACAGGCTGGCCCGGTGAGGCTATGAGATATGTTGGTAAGAACGACGGCGGCGAGGATGTATATTGCTACTCTATCTCCAAGGATACTCCCAACATCATCTTCAACAACGGCTCCGAGCAGACTGTTGATATTACTACAGGTGTTGAGGATAACGCAGGCTTCTACCTTGATAAGAACACAGGTAAGTGGACAGTAGGAACTTGGACAAATACTACATTCAAGCCTTCTGATGCTGATACAGCTGCAGGCACATTTACAGTTAAGGTTAATATTCCCTCTGACGGTGTATATCAGATGTCAGTTATCCATTCCAACCAGGGCGACCCCACTGCAGGTATCACAGCAGCTATCCGCAGCGTATATGTTGACGGCGAGGATGTTGGTTCACTGGTATTCCCTGCAATGAGCTTCAAGAACCAGGTGAGCTCACACTTAAGACTTGAGCTCACAAAGGGCCAGCATGAGGTTGCAATCAAGTACGACACCGAAAACTGGTATGACAGAAATATGTCACAGGCACACGGCGAGGCAAACAACAACGTAACTTATCACACAGTTCAGTTTGCACGCACAGGTGATATCGGAGAGATTACTCCTCCTGCAAAGACTGTTCTTCTCGGTGATGCAGACCTTGACGAGAAGATTACCGTTAAGGACGCAACAGTTATCCAGAAGGTTACAGCAAAGCTTTCTACTTTTGATGCTGATGCTGAGAAGGCTGCAGACGCAGACGGTTCAGGTACTGTAAACATTAAGGACGCAACTGCAATCCAGAAGTATGTTGCATCAATCGAAACAGGTTATCCCATCGGAAAACCCGTTAAGTAAGCCTTAATCAAGCACAAAAGCTTAGAATAAAAGCCGAAGGCTCCTGAGTAAAATCGGGAGCCTTTTTGCGTACACAGAAACTAAAAGCGTCAGCCTCGTAATGAAACTGACGCTTTTGTGCTTGTGCAAGGTTTTATTTTGAACCTTTGTAGCCTACTCCGTAGGTATCGGTATAATAATCTACTCTTTTGTTATCGCAAAAAACAGGCGGATAGATGTTTTCTTCGGGTTTGATACCTGCTAAGGTACAGACCGCTTCGTGAACTCTTTTTGTAAGGTCGGTTCTTTGCTCTTTGGGAGAGAGGTTTTCGTTTTTATAAACAGGCTCACCGATGTGCAGGGTATAGCAGGCAATTTGTCTGAAAATGTGCTTTCTGATAAAGCCGGGTTCTCGGTATGTATAGGCAAGGGGGATAACGGGCTTGTCACATTCGCAGGCAAGGAAAGCCACGCCTTTTTTGAAAGGTCTGATGGGTCTGTAGTATTCCCACATACTGCCCTCGGCATAAATGTGAAGCCATTTGCCTTCTTTGAGAAGCCCTTTTACAGCCCGCATATAGGCGAGGGTTGATTTAGTGCCTTCTTCGGGGATGGGGATACCGCCTACGTGACGCATCATTGTGCCCCATTCGCCGTTGATGTTGGGTGCCCAGATAAGCACATTGGGCTTGATGGGATTTACTGCACTCATAATGCCCAGATAATCCCACATATGTACGTGATTACAGCAGGAGATAACTCCGTTTTTTATCACGCTCTTGTGCTTTTTCAGGTTTTTTCTGCCTTCAACTTTGAGCCCCATACGGATACGCACCACAGGGAAAACAATAATATTCAGCAGTATACGCAGAAAAAAACTTCCCATACGGAAGCAAAAGCGATTGTCAACAAAGGGATAGTTGCTGTCAAAAACAATACCGCGGTTTCGCTTCAGCTTCAGATAATGTTGGTCTGTTTGCTCGGGATATGGGAATTTGTTTGTTTTCGGGTCAAACATAAATACAACTCCGTTTTAGCATCTGTTGTTTTTGAAACACAACAGGGTGTTTGTAATATACTATATCATACCAAAAATATGCGGTATATTCAATATGTGTATTAACAGAATGTAAATCTTATGGGTTTTATGTTGTAAAATACAATTTCCTGTGATAAAATACGGAATACTGAATTATGAGGGTGGTATTATGAAGACTGAAAACCGAAGCAAGGTAACTAAGATTGCAGGAATAATCCTGTTTGTGACCCTTGTTTTGTCTGCTATATATGCTTTTGTGAGTTTCGTTCTTGCTCCTGCCGATGCGGTATCGGCAGAGCCTTATGCTAAAATAAAGAGCGATTATCTGCTGATGATTACCCAATGTATGCTGGGCATAGTTGTTATGATGCTTCCGACATTTATAGCACGAAAATGGAAGATAGTGGTACCCAATGCCATTGTAATTATGTACTTTGTGTTTTTGTATTGTGCAATTTATCTGGGCGAGGTTCATAGTTTTTACTATGTTATTCCTCATTGGGACACAATCCTCCACGCTTTTTCAGGTGCGATGCTTGGGGCGCTTGGCTTTATGCTTGTGGATATTCTCAATAAGGATAAAAAGGTCAGCGTGAACTTAAGTCCCTTGTTCCTCTCGATTTTTGCTTTTACCTTTGCTTTGTCCGCAGGTGCTGTGTGGGAGATTTACGAATATTCCTTTGATGCAATTCTGGGACTTAATATGCAGAAGCACACCACAGAAGCGGGGATAGCTCTTGTAGGAGTGCAGGCGCTTTCCGACACAATGAAAGATATAATAATTGATGCGTTGGCGGCGCTTTGCGTGTCTGTTACAGGGTATTTTGTCAGTAAATCCAAGCGTAAAGAGAAAACAGACTAATTTTTCACCTCTTGCTTGTTATGGGCAAGGGGTTTTATGTGTATGACATTATTTTGTTTTATTAGAGCTGAGTGTTTTTTGAAAATTGAACTGTAAAAACTGTTGAAATTTTATTGACATTGTTTCAAAATGGTTGTATTATTAAGTAAAATTGAACGCGATGCCCCGGTTTTACATGAGTTTTAGTGTGAACTCGGGCGTTTTTTGTTTTTGTTGTGAGTTTTTCTAAGGAGATTTTGAAAAGTTCGGAACTTTCCTAAAAATCACAAAATCCATCGAGAGAGGTGCGAAAATGAAAAAAGGTCTCATTGTACTTATTGCAATTACACTTTTGTTCACCTTCTTTGCAGATTTCGGCTCAAAGGAAACTATTGTTGTCTGTGCATCTTCTGAGCAGTTTCGCAACGACGAATTGCAGAAACAGCTTTCAGAGGAGTTTCCGAATTATAATGTGATTGTTACCTATATGTCCACAGGTAAATCCGCTGCAAAGATTTATGCTGAGGGCGAGGGCACGGAAGTTGATATCCTCGTAGGTTTGGAAACAGGCTATATGAATAAAATCAAGGGTGAGCTTGCAGATATATCGGGCAAAAGCAGGATTCCTTATGTTGAGGGGCTTACTCCTGCAGATAATGAAAATCTGTGGGTAACCTGGGAGCGTCAGGCAGGTGCTATTATTGTCAACACCGATATCCTTGCAAAGTACGGACTTGAAGCACCAAAAACCTACGATGACCTCTTAAAGCCTGAATACAAAGGTCTGGTTGCGATGCCCGACCCCAAATCCTCGGGTACAGGCTACTTCTTCTATAAAAACTGGGTAAACCTCTGGGGTGAAGAGGGTGCCCTTGAGTATGTGGATAAGCTTTATCCTAACTTAAAGCAGTTTACGGAATCGGGCTCAGGTCCTATAAAGCTCCTCAAACAGGGCGAGATTGCTGTGGGCCTTGCACTTACTTTCCAAGGTATCAGCGAGAGTAACGACGGCCAGCCCTTTGAAATTATTTTTCCGCCCGAGGGTTCGCCATTTTCTTTGACAGGTACAGCTATTGTTAAAGGTCATGAGAACAAAAAAGGTGTTTCTGAAGTTTTTGACTATATCGCCAATGTATTTGTAAAGTATGACAAAGAGTATTTTTGTCCCGAAACAATTTATAAAGGACAGATGAATTACATAGAAAACTATCCCGAAGATATCCCCTATGCAGATATGACGGGAATTCAGGACTATGCACAGAAAGAGAGGCTGCTGTCAATATGGAAGTATTAAATACAAAGCTTTCGGTTCGGAACCTTAACAAATCATACGCAGGCAAAACCGTTCTTAATAATATCAGCTTTGACCTTATGGAGGGTGAGTTCCTCTCAATCTTGGGCCCTTCAGGCTGCGGTAAGACAACACTCCTTAGAATTCTCATCGGACTGGAAAAGGCTGATTCGGGTGAGATTATCAAGGGCGGAAAGGATATTTCCTCTCTTGCAAGCTTTGACAGAGGAATGGGAATTGTGTTTCAGAACTACGCACTTTTCCCTAATATGACTGTACTGCAGAACGTTATGTATGCACTGACACTCAGAAAAGAAACAAAGAAGCAGGCACGTGAGATTGCCGAGAGGACTTTGGAGCAGGTAGGACTTACCGACCAGATGCACAAGCGTCCTCATCAGCTCTCGGGCGGACAGCAGCAGAGGGTTGCTATTGCCCGTACCCTTGCTATGAATCCCGACGTTATTCTTCTGGATGAGCCGATTTCTGCTCTGGACGTTACAAACAGAGAGATTATGAAGGCTGAGCTTAAGTCTCTGCAGAAAAAGTTCAATGCAACAATGCTTTTTATTACTCACGACCAGGAGGAGGCTTTCTTCCTTTCTGACCGTATTATGGTTATGAGTGAGGGCAACATTGAGCAGATGGCAACACCTCTTGAGTTATATCAGAATCCTGCAAACGACTATATAAAGGAGTTTGTTGTGGAACAGCTTGATAAGAAGTATCAGGACCTTTTAGGATACACAGGACGGGGTAAGTATGAAGATAAATAAGAACAAGGGCTATTTCAGCTTAAAACTTCTGCTGATTGCGTACTTGCTTGTCAGTATTGTTCTGCCGATTATCTACCTTTTCAGCAGTATCAGAGGAAATCACATAGCAGATGTCTTTTCGTCTGCTCAGTTTTTTCCCATGCTTAAGAACTCGGTTATAACTACTGTTATTGCAACGGTTATTTCCGTGGTGCTTTCTTTTTCCCTTGCCTGGATGCTGAACCGCTCCAACGTTAAGTTCAAAGCTTTCTTTGTGGTGCTGTTTACAATTCCCATGCTGATTCCCAGTATTTCTCACGGTATGGGACTTGTGTTCCTTTTTGGAGACAACGGCATTGTGACAAATCTTCTGGGGCTTAACATCGGACTTTACGGTTACAAGGGTATTATTATGGGTTCTGTGCTCTATTCTTTCCCTGTGTCGTTTCTGATGTTCAACGATTCCTTCCAGTATGAGGACTATACAATCTACGAGGCAGCAAGCGTGCTTGGAATGTCCAAGTTCAGACAGTTTGTGTCTATCACCCTGCCCTCAATGCGACGCACTATAGTTTCTTCAATCCTTGCTGTGTTTACAATGATTTTCACCGACTATGGTGTATCACTTATGACAGGCGGTACGTCTATGACTTTGCCTGTGTATATGTACCGAGAAGTTATCGGTATGATGAATTTTTCAGGCGGTGCGGTAATCGGTGTGATACTTCTGCTCCCTGCGATGATTGCTTTTATTATGGATTTGCGTTCAAGCGGTATCAACGCCTCGGGCAGTACGGTTACAAAGGCTTATCTGATTGAGGAAAATAAGGCAAGGGACGCTGTGGTTTATGCAATCTTTGCAATCGTGATTATCCTCCTTTGCCTGCCTATTTTTGCTTTTGTGCTTTTAAGTTTTGTCAAGCAGTATCCCATTGATATGTCGTTCAGTATGGAGACGGCAAAGAAGCTTCTGTCCTCAGGAATAGGTCAGTATTTCATCAATTCCGTGGCAGTTGCACTGCTTTCATCTCTTGTGGGCACCTGCCTTTCTTACTTCTCGGCTTACATTACCGCAAGAAGCAAAAAGGCGATTTCAAACGGAGTGCTCCACTTTATCAGTATGCTTTCTCTGGCGGTACCCGGTATTGTGCTTGGCCTTTCCTACGTGCTTACGTTCAAAAACGTTCCCATTTACGGCACAATCTTTATTCTTGTGGTTGTAAACATTGCCCACTTCTTCTCATCCCCCTATCTGCTTGCTTACAACTCACTTTCAAAGTTTAACCCCAATCTTGAAGATGTGGCAGATACACTTGGCATTAGCAGAATGAAACTGTTGTTTTCTGTGTATATCCCAAGCACAAGAGCAACCATTGTAGAAATGTACAGCTATTTCTTTGTAAATGCAATGATTACGATTTCCGCTGTGTCCTTCCTTATGAACTTCCGCACAATGCCTTTGTCTCTGCTGATTCCTCAGCTTGAATCCCAGTCCTTCATTGAGGGAACGGCTATGGTATCTCTGATGATTCTGGTGATTAACCTTGTGGAGAAGGGTATAGCCTTTGCGGTTAAGAGGTCTGTTTCAAAAGAGGATGAGAACATCCTTGCTTCATCTCTTATAACTGAAGAAGTTTGATTAATTTATAAAAAAGCCTGAGGTTATACGAACCCTCAGGCTTTTTTTTTTTGACGATTGACAAAAGTAATGTTTAGGAATATACTTTTTTTAGATTCAGTTTGCAGAAAGCAAACGGGAAAGGAGAATTTCAGTATGATTTACAGCGAGGTAATCAACCGCTAACTGAATATTGGTACGATGCTGTTTTTTCGGGACGTTCAGCCCCTTTGTTTGTCGTACCGTTTTTTGGAACCTTTCGTGAATTCTATGACTGATGTTGTAGCACACTCAAAAGGGGTGTGCTTTTTTATATCTGTTTCAGCCGCAGAAAACCTTTGAAGGGTACTTTCTGCGGCGTTTTTACGTCCGAATTCAGTTAGCGGAGCACATGCATTTTTTAACTAAACAACTGATTTTGGAGGAATAAAAGTTGAATATAGAAGATTACGGTTTTAATTACGATTCAGTACCCAAAAACAAAAACGGTACACCTGCAAGGGTAACTGCAGTTCATAAGGGCCGCTTCGGTATAGTCTCTGATTTTGGCGAGGGATATGCTCAGCTTAAATCAAAGGAGTATTACTATGAGGGCGAAGCTTTTCCGACAGTAGGCGACTTTGTGCTTATTGATTACGTAAAAAGCGGTGACAGCCGAATTGTTTCTACCCTTAAACGGAAAACCTATTTTTCACGCCGTGACCCCGACAAAGGCAGAGGGGAACAGGCGGTGGCAGCAAATTTTGATTATGTTTTCATTATGCAGTCGCTGAATAATGATTTTAACCCCAAAAGGCTTGAAAGATATTTAACCGCAGTCCGTCAGTCGGGTGCCGAGCCGGTAATTGTGCTTACAAAGGCAGATTTGGCAGAAGATTACCTGCCGTATATTTTAGAAGTAAGCCGTGTGGCAGAGGGCGTTGAAACACACATAGTAAGCGCTAAGACGGGCTTTGGGCTTCAAAAACTTTCAAAGTATCTTATAAAAGGAAACACTCTTGTATTCTTAGGCTCCTCGGGTGTTGGTAAGTCAAGTCTCGTCAATACCCTTGCAGGGGAACCTGTTATGGATGTGAACGGTATCAGAGAAGATGACAGCAAAGGCAGGCATACTACTACACACAGAGAACTTATTATGCTTAGTAACGGAGTGATGATAATTGATACTCCCGGTATGCGCGAACTTGGAATGTGGGATGTAACCGAGGGTTTAGGCGAAGCTTTTTCAGATGTAGAGGAATACATAGGAAAGTGCAGATTCCGTGACTGCAGGCACGAAGGTGAACCCGGCTGTGCAGTAAGAGAAGCCATAGAAAAAGGTGAACTTGACCCTAGTCGCTTTGAAAGTTATAAAAAGATAAAAGCAGAAGCAAAGTTTGCAGATGATAAAACTGATTTTCAAAAGCAGAAACAGCAGTGGGGAAAGAACTTAAGAAAATACGAAAAGAACAAGAAAAAGGAGATCTGGTAATATGAACAGAACAATTAAATCAATGGAAAATAAATACCTGCAGAGTTCGCTTGATATGGTAAGAAGAACTTTTACAAACAGTGAAAGTGCAGAGGATGCACAGATAGTTGTAAACTTAGTTGAAGAAATCAGAGCAAAGGAGTTTTATTTGCCTGAGCTGGAGCTTATTATGGTGGATGAAAAGGACGAAGTAATAGGCTATGCGCAGTTTTCACGGTTTCATCTTGGGGGTAAGTTTTCTGACGAACTTCTTATTTTAACCCCTGTTGCAGTAAAAACCGAACTTCAGCGTCAGCATATTTCTAAGGAAATAATAGAGTATGGGTTTATAAAAGCGAAGGGTATGGGATTCAAGGCGGTAATAGTTGAGGGCAACCCGCAGAATTACCGCAATCGTGGCTTCCTTACTTCTGCTGATTTCGGAATAACAGCCGCAGAGAGTGTGGATCTTCCTGCTGCAGAGTGCCTTATGGTGAAAGAGCTGGAAGAAAACGCATGCAAAATAATCAATGGTGTACTGGACTACACATTTTATGAATCATTAAGATAAAAGGAGATAACTATGAATATTGAAACCGAAAGACTTATAATTACAGAATTTACAATGGATATGGCACAGGCTGTACACGAGAATTCTCTTGATGAGGATAACCGCAGATTTGTGCCTGATGAAGTTTTTGAGACAGTAGAGGACGCAAAAGACACACTGGAGTTCCTTATCGGGGTTTATGAAAACGGCGACGGTCCCCTGGTTTATCCTTTGCTGCTCAAAGACAATACATATATAGGCTATGTGCAGACAGTTCCCTTTGAGGATGGAGACTGGGAGATAGGCTACCACATTGGCGAAAGATATACAAAGAAAGGCTATGCCACAGAAGCGGTGAAGGCTTTCCTGCCTGTTATTATGAAGAAACTTGGCATTGTAAAAATGGCGGGAGTTTGCCTTGCTGACAATAAAGCTTCGGTAAAGGTAATGGAGAGAACAGGTTTTGTAAAAGAATTTGAAGGTATTGGCAACTATCAGGGCGAAGACCGCAGAATCTGCAGATTTAATTATTATATGCAGTAAGGAGCTGTGCTTTTTTTGAAGCCTCTGTCTTGTTTTCTTCTGAGTATTTTGTATAATAGAGTTACGGTTTAGTAAAATCTGATTGTTTCGGTGGCTTTATGGAAATTCTGTATTCTGACAAAAACTTAATAGTTTGCATAAAGGAAGTTGGATTTGACAGCGAAAATCAGGTGAGAGAAATCCTCAGAGAACAGCTTCGGACAGAGGTTTTCGCTGTGCACAGGCTGGACAAGAACGTGGGCGGAGTTATGGTTTATGCACGGAATAAAGCTGCCGCCGCAGAGCTTTCAAGGATTATTCAGGAAGGCAGAATGATTAAGGAGTATGTGGCAAAGGTACACGGTGCACCGCCAAAGGAAGGTGTGCTTGAGGATTTGCTCTTTAAGGATTCCCGTAAGAACAAGGTCTTTGTAGTGAAAAGACAGCGGGCAGGGGTGAAGAAGGCAAGCCTTGAGTATGTCCGCCTTACTGAAGGAGAAGAAGCCCTTGTGCGTATAAGGCTTCATACTGGCAGGAGCCATCAGATAAGAGTGCAGTTTGCAAGCAGGGGATATCCCCTTATAGGAGACCACAAATACGGTTCGAAAAGCGAGGTTTTGTCACCTATGCTGTATTCCTGCAAACTGAGCTTTCCTTACAAGGGCAAAGAGGTTTCCTTTGAATCAATGCCTTTATGGGCACAGACGTAAGGTTCAATATGTAATGTAGAATAAAGGATGTTTATTATGGCACCTAAAAAGAAATTCCGACTTCGTGAGGAGTGGAAAAACAACAAAGGTCATATATTGTGGATAGTCAGGCAGGGCAAGGGTTTTCGCAAATATATTTTTGGTTTCCTTGCTTTAAGCTTTGTGAGTATGATTATTACCCTTGCGTCCTCTGTGGCGGGCAAGTATGTAGTTGATGCGGCAACAGGCTTTGATACTCAGGCATTCTGGATATACATACTGGTAATGGCAGGCACAACTCTTTTTACCATTGGACTTTCCTTTGTGTCAGCCCTTTTCGGAAGTTATGTAAGCGAGAAGTTTGCTTTTAGTATCAGAGCAGAGATGTTTGACAAAGTGCAGAGAAGCCGTTGGTTTGAGCTGAGCAAGTTTCATTCTGCAGATATGCTCTCAAGACTTACAGGCGATGTGAACAACCTTGCAGGAGCTATTATCTCTATTGCACCTACAAGCGTGGTGGCATTACTGGAGCTTATAATTGTTGCAGGTGTGCTTATATACTACGACCCGGTTATGGCTGTTATCGGTCTGGTGGTAGGTCCCTTGGGCGTAGTGGCAGGCACGGTTTACAGAAGGCGATTTGTGCAACTGAGAAAGGAGCTCAGAGAAAGCGAGTCTGAGTATTACTCTTTCTTTCAGGAAACTTTGCTTAATCTTCCCGTAACAAAGGCTTTTCAGCTTGAAGACAGCAACAAAGCTTTTTTTGAGGGGATAAGGAGCAACCGTCTTTCCCTTGTGATGAAAAGCTCAAGGCTCAGTGCTCTGATGGGAGTTTTTATGAGGCTTGTGTATAATATAGGCTACGTTGCGGCGTTCAGCTGGTGTGCTTACAGACTTTCTCAGCCTTCGGGCGGTTACACCTACGGCGATATGACCTTGTTCCTTTCTCTGGTTTCTTTGCTTCAGGGCACAATAAAAAGTCTTGGAGGAATTATTCCCCAGATGCTTTCAACTGTTGTGTCTGCAAGAAGACTAAGAGAGATTACCGAAATCCCCGAGGAAAAATCCGAGGGCAGACAGGATATACCCGAAAAAGTCGGCTTGGAGGTAAAGGGAGTAAGCTTTACCTACGAAAGCGAAAAAGTACTGGACGGAGTATCGCTTTCTGTCAGACCCTCAGAGAGGGTAGGTATAGTAGGCAGTTCGGGTGCGGGCAAGACTACTTTTATCAGACTTCTGCTTTCTCTTATTGAGGCGGATTACGGTGAGGTTTCATACATAGCAGACGGAATAAAAGAGAATGCTTCTCCCGATTCCAGACGTTTTATTTCCTACGTTCCTCAAGGAAACACCTTGGCTTCGGGCACGATCCGAAGCAATCTGCGCACGGCGGACAAGGATGTAACAGAGGAACAGATGTGGAAGGCATTGGAGATAGCTTGTGCCGACGAATTCGTGCGAAAATGTGCAAAGGGTCTGGATACTCCCCTTACGGAGAAGGCAGGAGGCATATCCGAGGGACAGGCTCAGCGAATTGCCATTGCAAGGGCAATTCTCAGAAACCGACCTGTGCTTATACTTGACGAGGCGACTTCGGCACTTGACGAGGCAACAGAAGCCAGGATTTTCGAGCGTCTGACAGCAGAAACCGACAAGACCTGCTTTATTATTACTCACCGCAGGTCTATGCTCAAATACTGCGATTCGGTTTTTGAAATTGACGGTGAAGGAAAGGCGCAACACAAGCCTTTGTAGTATAGAAAAGAATAAAAATACAATATGTAGTATGTAAAAGAAACACCCGACTTTGGTATATGAAGTCGGGTGTGTTTTTTTTGCTTTAGTGTGTTAAATTTAGAAAACGAATGGGTGTTTTTTGTCTTTGGCGGTTTTTATGCTTCTTGTTCAAATTTTCTTGCAATAGTTGGTCAATTTTGTTAATATATAATATGTATAATGTGATTTTATGTGTGGAAGTATCTGTGTGAAATCACAAATTCAGGAAGAGGAGAGGATTCTATGGCTTGGAAAAAAATTACCAGCATAGTATTACTTCTATGTATGCTCTTATCTACGTTTACCATTGCTATGCCCACAGTAGGTGCGGCAAGCGTAGATAAAGCAGAAACAGGCGCCAAGGTAGACTTGGCTGAAACAGGCGCAAATGTTTCGGCAAACACAATCATCTACTTTGATGCGTCAAACGTGGCGGAAAGCGGCGCCGTAATCCAGTTTATGATTGGACACGGTTCCTGGTCACAGGGCTATCCTATGACGAAGGTTTCTAATTCAAACCTTTATTATGTGAAGATGCCCCTGTGGGAAGGCGCCTCGGAATACGCTATCTTCGGATGTAACGAAGAATGGGGAGGTGAAGGCAATTCTGTCACAAGCAGAAAGAACTGGGCTCCCTGGTCTACTTCTGTTATGAGTGCAACTGATCTGAGCGATACAGTTGTGCTTACCGCTAACAGTTCGGGAACTCTTTCCAAGAGCAGTGCATCTCTTAACACAACCCATACTGCTACTGCGTGCTATCAGTCCTCAGGCGGAGGCTCTTACAGCACAGGAACAACAGGTGGTACTGTATCTGTAAGCGGTTATAACGTATCAGGTACAACAGGCTCAAGTAAGAGCAGTTCTACCTCCGGTACAGGTATAAGTGCAGGTATCGGTACAACCGTTACTATGAAGGCTACTGCCAAAACAGGCTATACCTTCCAGGGTTGGTTTACTTCAACAACTGAAACTTCTGCTGTAAGCACAAGTGCGACCTATACATACACAAATACAGGTTCAGCAAAAACTCTGTACGCAAAGTTCCAGCTTAACGGACCTTATACCGTAAAAGTTGCTGCAAACAACACCTCTTATGGTACAGTTTCAGCAGGCTCTACATCAGTGTATTATGGTAAGACCACAACCCTTACCGCTACACCCAAGACAGGTTATTATTTCAGTAAATGGGCAGTCAACAGTTCTTCTTATGGTAGCCTTTCCAGCACTACCTCTGCATCTCCCACTCTTACTGTTTATAATAACGTAACTGCAACTGCAACCTTTACTGCTATTTCTGCGTCTGTAACTTTCTCAGCAGGTACAGGCGGCAAAGTTACCAGTACAGGTGGTACAACAAGCGGTACAGGTACAAAGGCTTCAACCGCTACTGCCAACGCAGGATATACATTCACAGGTTGGACTATCTCAGGCGGTACTGCGGGTACGAACTACAAGATTACTTCAGGTACTACCTCAAGTGCGTCTATTACCATCCAGCCTCTGACTAATGGTGCGGCCATTACCTGTAAGGCTAATTTCTCTAAGAATACTTACACTGTAACAGTAAAGTCAAATAACACCACTTACGGTACTGTTTCACCAACCTCTGCTACAGGCGGATATGGTGATACCAAAAGTCTTACTGCTACACCTAAGAGCGGTTATCACTTTACAGGTTGGTCACTTAACAGTAGTAACTATGGTAGCCTTTCCAGTACTACTGCTACAAGCACTACACTTACCATATATAATAATGTAACCGTAACAGGTTCCTTTGAGGCAAACTCAGGTAAAGTAACCTTCTCAGCAGGTACAGGCGGTAGTGTTACCAGTACGGGCGGTACAACGTCTACCAACGGCTCAAAGTCGTCTACTGCTACTGCAAGTACAGGTTATACCTTCAGCGGTTGGACCATCTCAGGCGGTACAGCGGGTACTGATTACAAGATTACTTCAGGCACTACCTCAAGTAGTTCTATCACAATTCAGACCCTTACTCATGGGGCAACAATTACCGCTAAGGCAAACTTTACTATTAATAAATATACCGTAACCTTCAAGGGCAAAGATGGAACAAACACTATTGCCACTCAGCAGGTAGAATACGGCAAGGGTGCAACAGCGCCTACTGTTCCTGCTGTTGCAGGTTGGCAGTTCACAGGCTGGGATAAGGAATTCTCCTACATCACAGGCAACCTGACAGTTACTGCTCTGTACAAAGATGTTCAGTATTACCTTATGGGTGATATGAACAGCTGGGGCGGCACAGTAATGTCCGAATCCGGTAACATCGCAAGTGTTACCGTTCATCTTGAACCCGGTACATACAGTTTCAAACTTACAAAAGACGGAACCTGGTGGGGTAACGATGGTACAATCGTTGATACCACTCTCAACACTTCCTCTATTGGTTGGGAGATGTCCACCTCAGCGGTCGACTGTAAACTCCAGGCATTCGGCGGAGATTATACCTTCAACTTCAACAAATCCACAGGTTTCCTTGAAGTTCTCTATAATCCCGACAGATTCACTGTAACCTTCTTTAACTGGGACGACACAGTGCTTAAGTCCGATGTTGTTATGAAGGGCAAGAATGCTACTCCTCCTGCCAACCCCACAAAGGCAGGCAACGCACAGTACAGCTACACCTTCTCAGGTTGGGATAAATCCTACACAAATGTTCAGTCAACTCTGGATATTCGCGCTCAGTTCACACAGGTAACAAACAAGTACACCGTTACCTTCAAGGACTGGAACGGCACAGTGCTTTCTTCTCAGACCGTTGAATACGGCGCAAATGCCACAGCACCCAGTAATCCTTCAAGACCTGCGACTGCACAGTATACCTATACTTTCACAGGCTGGAGCGGAAGCTATACCAATGTTACAGGTGACGTAACTGTTACAGCTCAGTACTCATCTACTGTCAACAAGTACACCGTTACCTTTAAGGATTGGGACGGCACAGTTCTTTCTTCTCAGACCGTTGAATACGGCGCAAATGCAACAGCGCCCAGTAATCCTTCAAGACCTGCAACAGCTCAGTATACATATACATTCACAGGTTGGAGCGGTTCTTATACAAACGTCAAGGGCAACGTAACTGTTACTGCTCAGTATTCATCTGTTGTGAATAAGTACACAGTAACCTTTAAGGACTGGAACGGCACGGTTATTAAGTCTCAGTCTGTTGAGTACGGTTCAAGTGCAACTGCACCTTCAGATCCTGTGAGAACCGGTTACACCTTCACAGGCTGGAGCGGTTCTTACACAAACATCAAGGACAACGTAACTGTTACTGCAACCTATTCTATCAACACTTATACAGTAACCTTTAAGGATTGGGACGGCACAATTCTTGCAACAAGAACCGTAAACTATGGTTCTGATGCAACAGCACCTGCAAATCCCACAAGAACAGGTTACACCTTCAAGGGTTGGGATAAGGCTTACACAAACATCAAAGCCAATACCGTAGTTACTGCAACTTATACTATCAACACTTACACAGTAACCTTTAAGGATTGGGACGGCACAGTTCTTGCAACAAGAACCGTAAACTACGGCTCTGCTGCAACTGCTCCTTCTGATCCTTACAGAGTCGGCTACAAATTCACAGATTGGGATAAGGATTACTCAAATATTACCTCTAACCTTACAGTAACCGCACAGTACAAAGAAATAGTTGTAAATCTCGTTGGCGATTTCAATGATTGGAACGCAGTTACCGGTCAGATGAAACTGTCTTCTGACAAGATTTACACACTTACTCTTAAACTCAATCCCGATTCATACAAATTTAAGTTGATTTCCGACGATACTTGGCTGGGTAACTGGGGCAACATTGAAGACACAACCACAACATCTTCTGCAGTTGGTTGGGAAATGGTCGAAAGCGATGGTGATTGTACCCTTTCTGCAACAGGCGGTACATATATATTCACCTTCAATACAGATACAAGAATGCTGGTTGTAGAGTATGAGCCTATATATTACACCGTTGTGTTCAAGAATTATGACGACACAATTCTTTCTACACAGAAAGTTGCAATAGGAAAAGCTGCAACTGCTCCTTCTGCAAATCCCACAAGACCTGAAGATGCACAGTACATCTACACTTTCGCAGGCTGGGACACAGATTTCAGCAAAGTTCAGTCTGACCTGACAGTTAACGCTAAGTATGACACTACTGTCAAAAAGTATTGGGTAACCTTCGTTGACTGGAACGGCACAGAGCTGAAATCCCAGGAGGTTGAGTACGGCAAGAACGCAACTGCTCCTACTAACCCCACCAGAACAGGTTATACCTTCAAGGGTTGGAGCACAAGCTACACAAACATCACAGGTCCCACAACTGTTACTGCTACATATACCATTAATACTTACACAGTAACCTTTAAGGATTGGGACGGCAAAGTTCTTGCAACAAAAACCGTAAACCACGGCTCTGCTGCAACTGCTCCCGAAGATCCCACAAGAGCAGGTTACACCTTCACAGGTTGGGATAAAGCTTATACAGACATCAAAGGCGATACCATAGTTACTGCAACCTATACCATTAATACTTATACTGTAACCTTCAAGGATTGGGACGGCAAAGTTCTTGCAACAAAAACCGTAAACCACGGCTCTGCTGCAACTGCTCCCGAAGATCCCACAAGAGCAGGTTACAAGTTTGCAAAATGGGATAAGACTTTCTCAAATGTTACTTCAGACCTTACTGTAACCGCACAGTACACCGCAATTGTTGTAAACCTCGTTGGTGCGTTCAATAGTTGGGATACAACTGCAGGTACAATGTCAATGACAGCAGACAATGTCTACACACTCTCACTTGACATTAACGCAGGTAAGTATCCGTTCAAGATAATTGAAGACGGCACATGGCTTGGCAACAACGGTGTTATTGAGAATACCACCACAACATCTTCTGCAGTTGGCTGGGAAATGGCCGCAAGCGATGGTGATTGTACCCTTTCTGCTACAGGCGGTACATATACTTTCACATACAACATTTCTACCAATATGCTGGTTGTAACCTATGAAGCCGCAGAGTATACCGTAACCTTCAAAGACTGGGACGGAAAGGTTCTGGATACTCAGACTGTTGAAGCAGGAAAAGCTGCAAAAGCTCCTGCTGATCCTACAAGAACAGGTTACACCTTCACAGGTTGGGATAAGGATTTCTCAAAAGTTACAGGAAGTATAACAGTTACTGCAAAGTATGCTATCAATACTTACACAGTAACCTTTAAGGGCTATAACGGCACAGTTCTGGATACACAGACCGTAAACCACGGCTCCTCTGCAACTGCTCCCGAGGCTCCTGCAGTAGCAGGTTACAAGTTCACAGGCTGGGATAAGTCCTTCGCAAACGTTTCGGGCAATCTTACCGTAACTGCTCAGTACAGCGAGATAATTGTAAATCTCGTGGGTGACTTTAACGGTTGGAACACAACGGCAGGCAAGATGACAATGGTATCTGAGAATGTTTATACAATCTCACTTGATATCGAGCCCGATACATACGAATTCAAGTTAATCGCAGATAACACTTGGTTCGGACGCAACGACACCACAATAGAAGACACCGCATCCGGTCTACAGATGTTTGAGAATACAAATAACTGTATTCTTAGCACTTCCGGCGGTGCTTACACCTTCACATACAATATTTCCACTAATAAGCTGGATGTTACTTATGAAGCAGACAGATTCACAGTAGTGTTCAAGGACTACGACGGCAGAGTGCTCAAGTCAGAGGCCGTCAAGGCAGGCGAAGGTGCAACAGCACCCGCTGATCCCACAAGAACAGGCTATACTTTCACAGGTTGGGATAAGTCTTTCTCAAACATCACAGGCGGTCTGACTGTTACAGCACAGTATACAATCAACTACTACACAGTTCAGTTTGTAGACTATGACGGCACAGTACTTTCTACTCAGACTGTTGCTTACGGCTCCTCTGCAACTGCTCCCTCTGATCCTGTAAGAGAAAGCGACGGTCAGTACACATATACCTTCTCAGGCTGGAACGGCTCTTACACAAACATTTCAGCAGATACAACTATCAGAGCAACATACTCAACTGAAGGCGTTTATTACACTGTAACCTTTGAAGATTACGACGGTACAGTGCTTTCAACCCAGACTGTTGCTTATGGTGCATCTGCAATTGCACCCGCTGCTCCTGTGAGAACAGGTTACACATTCACAGGCTGGAACGGCGACTACACAAATGTTAAGACTAACATCACAGTTACTGCAGACTATAAAGTTATTTCTTATACAGTAACTTTCGTAGACTTTGACGGCAAAGAGATCAACAGCCAGTCCGTAAACTACGGTTCATCTGCAAACGCTCCCGATGATCCTGTCAGAAACGGTTACAAGTTCACAGGCTGGGACAAAGAATTCTCAAATATCACAGGCGATGTGACTATAACTGCGAAGTATGAAGAGATAGTTGTAAATCTCCTGGGTAGTTTTAACGGATGGTCTACAGAAGTAAGTCAGATGACAGTAACAACTGATAACATCTTCACCAAGACCTATGAACTTGAGGCAGGCACATACAAGTTCAAGATTCTCACAGATGACATCTGGTACGGAAATACCGGTGTTATTGAAAACACAACTCTTGCTACTTCTGAAGTCGGTTGGGAAATGATTCCCGATTCAACTGACTGTACCCTCACTGCTTCAGGCGGTACTTACACCTTCAACTACAACTACACAACAAGAATGCTTGAGGTTCTCTATGTTCCCGCGGAGTATGAAGTAATCTTCAAAGACTACGATGGTAGAGTTCTCAAGACTGATACAGTATTGGCAGGAAACTCTGCTATAGCTCCTGCTGACCCTGTAAGAATTGGCTACACCTTCACAGGCTGGGATAAGGAATTCTCAAACATCACAGCTGATACTGTAGTCACTGCAACTTATTCGGTAATCACTTACACAGTTGAGTTTGCAGACTGGGACGGCACAGTGCTGAAAACCGAGACTGTTGAACACGGCAAAGATGCGACAGCTCCCGAATCTCCTGAAAGAGACGGTTACTTATTCACAGGTTGGGATAAGGATTATTCCAATGTTTCGGAATCCATAACTGTTACTGCTACTTACAAGGAAGTCGTTGCAGACGATCCTAACGTATATCTGGTTGGTTCTTTCAATGACTGGGCAACAAACACAGTTATGACTCAGTCAGGAGATGTTGTTACCGTAAAAGTAGAACTTGAACCCGGCAAATACATGTTCAAGATTCTTACCAACAACAAGTGGTACGGAAACAATGGTACAATCGTAGACACCACAACAGCTACTTCTGAAGTCGGCTGGGAAATGGTAGCCGGTTACGGAAACTGCACACTCGATGCAACAGGCGGTATCTACACATTCAACTTCAACACCAAAACAAATATGCTTGAAGTTCTCTGTGAACTTAATTACTTTACCGTTACATTCGTGGACTATGACGGTACAGTAATTGATACCCAGACCGTTAAGAAGGGCTCTGCAGCTGTTTCTCCTGAAGCTCCCGCAAGAGAGGCAGACGTACAGTACACCTACACCTTCAATGGTTGGGACACAGTTTTCTCAAATATTCAGGGTGATACTAAGGTTACTGCTATATACTCACAAACTCTCAACAAGTACACAGTAACCTTTGTGAACTACGACGGAACAGAGCTTAAGACTGAAGAAGTTGAGTACGGCAAAAGCGCAACTGCTCCTGTTGACCCCTCAAGACCTGCAAACGGTGAGTGTTACTACACGTTCGCAGGCTGGGATAAGGACTTCTCAAAAATCACAGGCGACATTACTGTTACAGCACAGTACACAGCCGAAGGTACAGCATACACAGTAACTTTCTATGATTGGGACGGTACAGTAATTTCAACACAGAGTGTTGTTTACGGTAACGCTGCTGTAGCTCCGGATGCCCCCACAAGAGAAGGTACTGTTCAGTATTCTTATGTTTTCTCAGGTTGGGATACAGATTACAGTTACATCATTGAAGATACAACTGTAACTGCTACCTACACACCTACTGTCAATACTTACACTGTAACCTTCACAAACTACGATGGTTCAGTGCTTAAGACTCAGTTGGTGGCATACGGTTCGGCAGCAATTGCTCCTGCAAATCCCGAAAGACCTGCAACTGCACAGTATAAATATACTTTCGCAGGCTGGGATAAGTCCTTCGACTTCATCACAGCAAACACAACCGTAAAAGCCACATATACCGCATCTGTTAACTCAAACTCCGGCAGCACAGGTATTTACAACCTTGCAGGAGAAGTTCAGCAGGGCCAGATTCTCCAGACATGGTGCTGGTCTTACAACAATATCAGAGCAAACCTTCAGACTATTGCAAGTCAGGGCTTCTCTGCTATTCAGGTATCTCCCATTCAGCCTATCAAGGAAAGCACAAGAAACGGCTGGAATACACTTATGAACTCCTCTTGGGTTATCTATCAGCCCGTAGCCTTTAACATTGAAACCAATTCCTTCAATGCACAGGGTACAAAGAGCGAGTTTCAGGCAATGTGCGCAGAAGCACACAAATACGGAATCAAGGTTATCGTTGACGTTGTTTTCAACCATACAGCAAATGATATGAACGAGAACACCATCCATCCCTGGGTTCCCTCAGAGCTTAAGGACAATCCTGACTGCTGGCACGATATCTCAAAGACTATCTACAACTTTGATAATCGTTACGAAACAACTCACTATTGTCTCAGCGGTCTGCCCGACCTTAATACAGCTCATCCCACAGTTCAGCGGTATGCTGCAAACTTCCTGAAAGAGGCGATTGCTGCAGGTGCTGACGGTTTCCGTTTTGATGCTGCAAAGCACATTGAAACTGACTGGGATGCAGATGGTACAAAGTCTGACTTCTGGATGAACGTATTGGGCGAAGCAACTGCTTATGCACAGTCAACAAGAGGATTCACACCTTATTATTACGGTGAAATCTTAGGCGGTGCAGGCGGCGGTCTCGGTATTGGTGCTTACACCCGTTACATGAGCCTTACAGAAACAAGCTCTAATGATATCAGATACTCTATTACTCAGGGCAATGCTGCAGGTGCAGTTATAGGCGGTCTGTATCAGGGTGAGTCTGCTGATAAGGCAGTAATGTTCACAGAAACACACGATACTTATAAAGACAACGGCACACGCTTCGTTTCTGATGCAAACATCAACAAGACATGGGCAATCGTTGGTGCACGTGCTAATGTCTGCGGCCTTTACATGGCTCGTCCTTACAACATTGAAACAACCCTTATGGGTCAGGCTGACATTACTTCATGGTCTTATCCCGAAGTAAGAGCTGTCAACCAGTTCAAGAATCACTTTGTCGGACAGGGCGAATACCTCTCCTCTTACTACAATCTTGCTTGTGTTGAAAGAGGTAACTCCGGTATCGTAATTGTAAACACAGGCGGAACATACTATAACGGAATGTCTGCTCCTGTTCACACAATGGCAGACGGTGTTTACAAGGATTCTATTACAGGCAACATATTTACTGTTTCCGGCGGCTGGATTTCCGGTGATATCGGTGAGACAGGTATCGCTGTTGTTTATCAGGCAGCAGACAAAGGTACATTCACCAAAGGTAATCCCACAGACTTCTCTCTCGTTGGTTCTTTCAACGATTGGGATTCAGCTGCAAACAAGCTGGTTGCAGGCAGCGACTCAACAGCATCTACTGTTGTATATCTCGATGCAGGCACATACAGCTTCAAGCTTACAACAGACTCCGGTCTCTGGTACAGCAACACAGGTACAATTACAAACTCTACAGGAAGCACACCCTGGACCATGTATACAAATGTTTCGGGCGACTGCACTCTGAAGGCTTCGGGCGGAAAGTACACATTTACCTTCAATAGTGTTACAGGTAAGCTTACAGTAGATTATCAGGCAAATGCCGACTACAGCTCCGATGTATATCTGAAGGGTGACTTCAATAGTTGGGGCGCCGATAACAGAATGTACTACACAGGCACCAACAACATTGTTACTACAACAATGAAACTTGATGCAGGTACATACACATTCAAACTCCAGGATACAGGTTACAATTTATGGTACAGCAACACAGGCACCATCTATGATACTACTGCAACAGGCGGCAGCTCAGGATGGGATATGTCTACGGGTGTTTCCGGCAACTGTACACTTGTAACTACCGGTGGTACTTATACATTCATGTTCAATATGAGTACCCACAAGTTAGTTGTTCTGCACCAGCCCTATACATACACAGTTGTGTTCAAAGACTGGGACGGCACAATTATTTCAAGCCAGATTGTTGAGCACGGTTTTGCCGCCGTAGCTCCTATGGACCCTGAAAGAGAAAATGACGGAACATACTCTTACATCTTCTCAGGATGGGATAAGGACTACTCCTGCATAACTGAAAATACAACAATTAATGCACAGTATACTTCAGCAGCAAACTCCTATGCTGTAATATTCAAGGACTACGACGGAACTGTTCTCTCAAGCCAGCTTGTTGAGGCAGGAACATCTGCAGTAGCTCCCGCTGCTCCCTCAAGAGAGGAAACAAATCAGTACAGATACCTGTTCCTCGGTTGGGATACAGAATTTACAAATATCACAGCAGACACAATAGTTACTGCGAAGTACAAGATAATAACAAAACAGTATACCGTAACATTCAAAGACTATGACGGTACAGTAATCGGTACATCCACAGTTGATTACGGCACAAGCGCTGTAGCACCTGAAACTCCCACAAGAGAGGGAAGTGCACAGTTCACCTACAACTTCAAAGGCTGGAGCAAGGATTTCCAGAGCGTTACAGAGAATATGGAAGTTGTAGCTGAGTACGACGAGATAACAAACGAGTATACCGTAACATTTACAGACTATGACGGAACAACAATTTCCACTCAGACTGTAGCTTACGGTACTGCCGCTGCAGCTCCTGAAGCTCCCGCAAGAGAGGGATATCTCTTTACAGGTTGGGACGCAGATTATTCCTTCATTACAGGTAATCTCTATGTAGCCGCAACTTATGAGAAAGACATTGTATGTCTCAGAGGCGACTTCAACGGTTGGGGCACAAATGATGTGCTGAATGCAACAGAAAACGATAACATAGTTTCTGTGACACTTACTCTGGAAGAAGGTACATACACCTTCAAACTCCACAGAGTTAACGTATGGTACGGAAACAACGGTGTTATCGAGGATACAACCCTTGCCACATCAGACATCGGCTGGGAAATGAGTGCAAGCGAAGAAGCAAACTGTACACTCAATGCATCAGGCGGCTATTACACATTTATCTTCAATAAGGAAACCTCATTCCTTGAAATTCTCTATGTGCCTTTCGTTTACACTGTAACCTTCAAAGACTACGACGGCACAGTTCTCAAGACAGAAGAGGTTAACAGAGGTAAGGCTGCTACAGCACCTGAAGACCCTGTAAGAGACGGATTTGCTTTCACAGGCTGGGACAAAGACTTCTCAGACATCACAGAAGACATCACAGTAACAGCTACTTACAGAGAAGCTGCAGAGAATGAGTATGTTATCACCTTCGTAGACTACGACGGTACAGTAATTGCTCAGACTATTGTGGAAAGAGGTAAGGGTGCAACAGCACCTGAAGATCCCACAAGAGAAGGTAACAAGCAGTACAGCTACAAGTTTGCAGGCTGGGATCTGGACTTCTCCTGCGTAATTTCTGACATGACAGTAACTGCAACATACACAGAAACTGTCAACAGTTACACAGTTAAGTTCACAGACCACGACGGCACAGTTCTTTCGGAGCAGGTTGTTGAGTACGGTGCTTCCGTAGAGGCACCCGAGGCTCCTGCAAGAGAGGCAGATGCTCAGTATACCTACACCTTCACTGGTTGGGATAAAGACTTTACTGAAATTACAGAAGACCTTACAATCACAGCTCAGTATGATGCCGCAGTCAACAGTTACACAGTAACTTTCAAAGACTGGGACGGCGATATTCTGGGTACTGAAACCGTAGAGTACGGTAAGGCAGCAACTGCTCCCAAAATTCCTCTCAGAAAGGGCTATCTCTTCACAAACTGGGATAAGGACTTCACAAATATAACAGAAGACCTTACAATCACAGCTCAGTACGAGGAAGATATCGTATATCTGAGAGGTATAGATGACGACTGGTCAACAGGCGTTGAAATGGTGGCAACAGAAAATGACGACATCGTTTCTGTGAAACTTACTCTTGAAGCAGGTACATACTCCTTCAAGCTTTACAGAGTTGGATTATGGTACAGCAACGGCGGTAACATTGCAGATACAACCCTTGCTACAAGCTCCATCGGTTGGCAGATGAGTACAGATAATTCACTTACAAACTGTACTCTTACAGCAACAGGCGGTACCTACACATTCAACTTCAATAAGGCTACCAAGATGCTGGAAGTTCTCCACACAGCTCCCTCCTTCACTGTAACCTTCGTAGATTTCGACGGAACAGTTCTTAAGACAGAAGATGTTACAAGAGGAGAAGCTGCCAAAGCTCCTGCAACTCCTGCAAGAGACGGATATGTATTTGCCGGCTGGGATGCAGCATTTGATAACATCACAGAAGATATCACTATTACTGCTCAGTACGAAAAACTTGCAGAAGATGAGTGCGTTGTAACATTCGTAAACTGGGATGGTACAGTTCTTATCACTCAGGTTGTTAAGAAGGGCTCTGCTGCTGTAGCACCAGAAGCTCCCACAAGAGAGGCAACAGAGCAGTATACTTACACATTCTCAGGTTGGGACGTTGACTTTACAAACATCACTGAGGATCTTACAGTTACTGCTCAGTATGACGCAGTTGGCAAGAAGTACACAGTAACATTTATGGACCACGACGGTTCGGTTATTGATGTTCAGTCCGTAGAATACGGTAAGTCAGCAACTGCACCTGCGGCTCCTGAAAGAGAAGGCTATGTGTTCAAGAGTTGGAGTGCAGACTTCTCAAAGATTACAGGCAACATTACAATTATTGCTCAGTATGATAAGGACGTTGTATATCTGGCAGGTACTTTCAACGATTGGTCCGAGACAGGTACAGTCCTTTCAGAGACAGAAACTGATGATGTTGTTTCTGTAACAATGGAACTTGAGGCAGGCACATATTCCTTCAAGATGCTTTATCTTGGCAAGTGGTATGGTAACTCCGGTACAATCGAGGATACCACCACAACTACCAGTGACATCGGCTGGGAAATGAGCTCCACAGTCAGCGACAACTGTACACTTGTTGCTACAGGCGGTGTATACACCTTCAACTTCAACAAGTCAACTAAGATGCTTGAGGTTACCCATATAGCACCTTCCTTCACAGTAACATTCGTAAACTGGGATGGCACAGTTCTTAAGACAGAAGTAGTTGACAGAGGTAAAGCTGCAACAGCTCCTGAAGTTCCCGAAAGAGAGAATTACGCATTCATCGGTTGGGATAAGAACTTCTCAAATGTCACAACAGATATGACAGTTACCGCGCAGTATGCAGACGATTCTGTATATCTGGTTGGTTCATGGAGTGATTGGGCACTTGATACAGAAATGACAGCAACTGATTCAGACGGCGTTGTTTCTGTAACATTCACACTCCCTGAGGGCAAATATCAGTTCAAGATTCTTAATGTTGCAACATGGTTTGGCAACACAGGTTCTGTTGATGATACCACCACAAATACTTCCGAGACAGGTTGGATTATGGTTGAGGGTAACGACAACTGCACTCTGAATGCATCAGGCGGTACATATACCTTCATCTACAACAGAAACACAAACGCACTTGAAATTCTCTTTACTCCTCCCTCATTCACAGTAACCTTCAAGGATTGGGACGGCACAGTTATTAAGACCGAAACCGTCTCAAGAGGTATGAGTGCAACAGCTCCTGCTGACCCCACTCGTGAGGGTTACTCCTTCCAGGGTTGGAACAAGGATTTCTCCTACATCTATACAAACACAGTTGTTACTGCTACATATCTCCTCAACGAGATAACCTACACAGTAACATTCTTAGACCACGATGGCACAGTTCTTTCTACTCAGATTGTTAAGACCGACGAGGCTGCTACAGCACCCGAGGATCCCACAAGAGAGAACTATGAGTTCATCGGCTGGGATAAGGACTTCTCCAAGATTACATACAACCTTACAGTTACAGCACAGTATGTGGACACCAGAGTATACCTTGTAGGTACATTCAACGACTGGCATACAGACACCATATTTACAGAAAACGGTGATGTTGTAAGCGTTGAGGTTATCCTTAAGGCAGGAACATACAACTTCAAGCTTCTCTACAAGGATGCTTGGTACACAGACCCGGGAACAATCGAAGATACAACCCTTACAACATCTTCTATCGGTTGGGGCTTTGTCAACGACGATTCCATCGGCAACTGTACTCTTGTTGCAACAGGCGGTAAGTATACCTTCAACTTCAACACAGAAACCAAATTTCTTGAGGTTGTATATACTCCCGTAGAGCATACAGTTACTTTTGTGGACCACGACGGCACTGTTCTTTCTACTCAGACAGTGAAATTTGGTGCAGACGCAATTGCTCCCGAGGCTCCCGTAAGAGAGGGCTACATCTTCACAGGCTGGGATAAGGATTTCACAAAGGTAGAGGAAGATACTATTGTTACCGCAATTTATGTTGAGGACACAACACAGTATACAGTAAACTTTGTAGATTGGGACGGTACGGTTCTTTCTACACAGACTGTAGGCTACGGTAAATCCGCAGTGGCTCCCGCAGCTCCTACAAGAGCAGGCTATGTATTCACAGGCTGGGATGTTGAATTCTCAAGCATCACAGGCGACACAACAATCACTGCACAGTACAAGGACAACACCGTTTACCTTTACGGCTCATTCAATAACTGGGCTGAGGGGGTTGCAATGACCTTTACTGAGGACAGCAATATTGTTACCTATGAAATGACACTTACAAAGGGCAGATACTTCTTCAAGCTTCTGAACCTTGATAATTGGTACGGCAACACAGGTAACATCATAGACACAACCCTTGCCACTTCTGAAACAGGCTGGGAGATGGTTGCAGATGCAGACAACTGCTCACTGACAACTTCCGGCGGTAAATATGTATTCAGATTTAACCTGGAAACAAAGATGCTTGAGATTCTCTACACTCCTGTTGAGCACACAGTTGTGTTCAAGGGTATGGACGGCTCAATTCTTTCAACTCAGGTTATTCAGCACGGTGCAGCTGCTACAGCTCCCGAAACTCCTGCAATCAGCGGATATATATTCTCTGAGTGGGATACAGATTTCTCAGCGGTAACAGAAGATTTGGAAGTGATTGCAGTTTATGTCAAGGATGATACAAAACTGACAGTAACTTTCGTAAATCCCGATGGTACAGTAATCCACACAACCGAGGTCGGCTATGGCGAAGCAGCAGTTGCTCCTGCTGACCCCGTAAGAGTAGGTTACATCTTCCTTGGTTGGGATAAGGCATTTGACTACATTACAAAGAATACTGTAGTTACAGCTCAGTACAAGGACAATCAGCTTTATCTGGTAGGTTCCTGGGGTAACTGGGCAACAGATACCAGTATGTCAAGAGAGGGTACAGGTGATGTATTTACAGTATCCATGGTACTGGAAGCAGGCTCTTACGAGTTTAAGCTTCTCCAGAACGACGTATGGTATACAAGTGCAAGTACAGTTCTTGACACAACAACTGTAAACTCTGCAACAGGTATTGAACTTCGTACAAACCTTGCTCTGGGCAATATAATTCTTAATGCAACAGGCGGTCTGTACACATTCAGATTCAATGTAGCTACAAACAAGCTTGAGGTTCTCCACTCCACAGAGACATTCACAGTAACATTTGTAGATTACGACGGTACTGTTATTTCAACACAGACAGTAATCGGCGGTTGTGCTGCTGTTGCCCCTGCAGATCCCACAAGAGAAGGTGATGCTCAGTACAGCTACATCTTCGCAGGTTGGGACAGAGACTTCTCCAAGGTTACAGCAGATATGACAATTACTGCTAAGTACACCTACACAGTAAACACCTATACTGTTACATTCGTTGATACAGACGGTACAGTTCTTTCCACTCAGACAGTTGAGTACGGAAAGAGTGCATCCGCTCCTGAAGTTGATACTAAGGAAGGTTACATATTCCAGGGTTGGGATACAGACTTCTCCTACATCACAAAGGACACAGTAGTTACAGCCAAGTATCTCAAGGGCGTTGCAAGTAATGTCGGACTTGCAGGTACATTCAATGGCTGGAATCCCTCAGCTTCTCCCTTCCTTGTTACTGGTAACGGCGACAAGGTAACACTCCAGATGAAGCTTGAGGAAGGCACATACCAGTTCAAGGTTGTAGACAACGGCAACTGGTTTGGTAACTGGGGTACAATCGCAGATACAACCATTACAACCTCTGATGTAGGTTGGGAGATGGATGCATCTGCAGGTGACTGTACTCTTATCGCTGGCGGCGGAACATACATCTTCACATACACAATCTCTACTCATATGCTTGAGGTTGTATATGTAGGCAGTGAGTTCAAGGTAACCTTCGTTGACTGGGACGGCACAGTCCTCAAGACCGAGGTTGTTGAGCCCGGCGCCTCTGCAACTGCTCCCAATGTTTCACTCTCAAGACCTGCCGACGATGGATACACCTACGTTTGGACAGGTTGGGATATGGACTTCACAAACGTTATTGCTCCTTTGAGAGTAACAGCGGTTTACAAGGCAACTCCCAAGATGTACACAGTTACATTCAAGAACTGGAACGGCGCAGTGCTGAAGACACAGCAGGTTGCTTACGGCACAGCGGCTACTCCTCCTGCAGATCCCACAAGAACAGGTTATGTGTTCTACGGATGGGACGGCGATATCTGGTACATCACAGGTAACACAACATTCACAGCTCAGTTCTGGGATAATGGCGTGTATATCATGGGTGATTTCAACGACTGGCAGGGTACCAAGCTTACTCTCATAAGCGGTACTACATATCAGGGCAAGATTTATCTTGCACCCGGTCAGTATAAGTTCAAGGTTAAGCAGGGCGGCGACTGGTTCGGTAACAACGGCTGGATTGACGACACTACTACTTACACCTCTGATGTAGGCTGGGAAATGAGCTGGGATGCAGGCGACTGCACACTGAATGCATCAGGCAGCACCTACACATTCCGCTACAACACAGCAACCAGAATGCTTGAAATCCTCTACGTTGCACCTACTTACACAGTTACATTCAAGAACTGGAACGGTGCTACTCTGAAAACTCAGTATGTAAAACGCGGTAATCCTGCATACGCTCCTGCTAATCCTACAAGAGCAGGCTACGTATTCACAGGTTGGGACAGAGATTTCTCATGGATTTATGAGAACACAGTTGTTACAGCAACCTTTGCGGAAAACAAGGTAAGCCTTATGGGTGAGATGACAAACTGGGATGACGGTAGTGCATTTGTTCCCGCAGGTGGTAACATCTACACTCTCACTCTTAACCTTAATGCAGGAACTTACAAGTTCAAAGTCAAGCATTTGAATGATTGGCTTGGAAACAACGGCACAATCGACAACTCAACAGTTGCAACTTCTGCAGTCGGTTGGGAAATGAGCTGGGATGCAGGTGACTGTACACTCAACGCATCTGGCGGTACATACACCTTCCGTTTCAATACCGAAACCAGAATGCTTGAAATCCTTTACAAAGGACCTACCTACACAGTAACGTTCAAAGATTGGGACGGTTCAATTATCAGCACTCAGAGCGTTGAGTACGGAAAGGCAGCGACTGCTCCTAAGGCTCCTGAAAGAGAAGGATACACCTTCTCAGGCTGGAGTGCAGACTTCTCCTTTATTACAGGTAATACCGAAGTTACTGCTCTCTACGGTGACGATGCAGTATATCTGAGAGGTACCTTCAACAACTGGGGACTTGATATTCTTATGAGAGGAACAGAGGTTCCTAAGGTTTATGCTTACGTTCTTAACCTTGCAGCAGGCGAGTACACCTTCAAGGTGTTTATGAATCCTGATATGTGGTTCGGAAATAACGGTACTATTGAGGATTCAACAATTCATACATCTGCAACAGGTTGGATTATGGACGCAACTGCAGGCGACTGTAAGCTTCTGGCACAGGGCGGTACATATCTGTTCAGATTCAATACAGAGACAAAAGCCCTTGAGATTATCCGCGTTACAGATACTGTAACAGTAACCTTCGTAGATTGGGACGGAACAGTAATCGAAACCCAGACAGTCAAGTACGGAGAGGCAGCGGTTTCTCCCACAGGACTGGTTCGCGAAGGCTATGTATTTGTTGGTTGGGATAAAGCAATCGACTTTGTAACCGAGTCTGTTACAGTTACTGCTCTTTACAGAAAGACCGTTGTGCTTAACGGTGATTTTGCTGAAAATGCCTTGAATATGGTTAATACCGAAGGCTCAAAGTATGCAGTAACAGTAAGAATTGAAGAAGGCACATACACCTTCGATATAAACTTCGGTACAGTTGTCTACTCTGCAAACAGCACCTTTATGGATGCAACTGAAGGACTTGAGTTGATTACAGACTCCGGCAAGTGCACATTTATTGCAACAGGCGGTATTTACAGATTCGTCTTTGATACAGAAACAAAAATGTTGATTGTTGAGATGCTCTCTGATTCAACAGACGATGAAATCGAACCTGATGTTCCCCAGAGACCTTCAACAGATGATGAGGTTTCAACAGACGACGAGATTTCAACAGATGACGAAATTTCAACAGACGACGAGATTTCAACAGGTGACGAGATTGATCCCGACAATCCTTCTACAGGAGACGAGATTGAGCCCGACGAGCCCGAGCCTGAGCTTCCTGTTGTTCCCGATGTATTCCATACTGTAATCTTTGTTGATAAGTCAGGAAACATTATTTCAGAACAAACGGTCAAGAGCGGTGATTCGGCACAAGCCCCCGCGGCACCGCAGGTAAACGGTTACATATTTACGGGATGGAACAAGACCTTCGATATTGTAACCTCAGACCTGATTGTCGCGGCTCAATACAAACGAATAATTGTACCTTCTGTTGTTACAACCGGTTCTCTGATAATTGATGTTATCAGCGGAACAGGATTCAAGATTTCAATTGACGGCAGTGACTTCCGTCCACAGGGTCTGAGCTACTATAACTCAAAGACTCCCATCGGCGTTACAGTAACCATTGAAGCAAACAAAATTACAGGTAAGACTTTTGTAGGCTGGGTTGGTGCTGAAAACGGACGTATTCTGACAAAGGACTATACCTACACATTTATTACAACAGGTAATGACCACTTCAAGGCACTTTATCTTACAGACTATATCGGACTGAATTCTGTTATCTTCTTTAACGATAAGGCATACGGCGGCTATGGTCAGGTACTCGATATGCAGTACTACGCTCCCGGTGACAGTATATTCTTCCCTGCGGATCCTTCTCAGGTTGGTTGTGATTTCGTTGGCTGGAATATGACCGAAGCTGAGATTCAGGCACAGCTTGAAGCAGGCAATGATGTTATGGTTCTTGCTAAATGGAAAACTCAGTTGGTTTACAGCGATGTGGTTATTATCGGCGGTAGCGGAAAAGGCACAACAAATGATGACGGTAAGTACCTTACAAACTACAGGATTGCATTAACAGCTGATGCGGCACCTGCAGGCAAGAAGTTTGCATATTGGACTGTTAATGGAGAAGTTAGGAGTTACAATAAGAATTATGACTTCTATCCCACAGGTGATTCGGTTGTAGAGGCTGTGTTTGTTGATAGCAATGCTTCAATAGAGTATCAGATTATTGTAAATATTGATTCCATTGATACTACAACAAACGAAACCAAGATGGTATTCTGCTACAGCTGGTTCGTTCCTGAGAAAGAACTTGGAATCACATACGTAGATTCAGGAATTCTTGCAACAAACAAGGTAAATTACACAGAAGGAAAACTTATTGTAGGTACTTCAGACGGCAGCGTTTACCAGAGAAGTCCTGACAAATCTTCAAAGCTTCCCGAAGGTGTTTACTCCTGGACAAAGACAAAAGTTTCAGCAGGCGATACCTGGGTTGCAAGAGCATACGTTCAGTATAAGATTAATGGTTCAGACGAAATATATGTAGTTTATTCAGATGTTTTTGAAGCAACCAAATAAACCTTAACAGAACTAACCCAAAGAACCTTCTGCCGATATGGCAGAAGGTTCTTTCATTGTTATGAACAGCGTTTTCCGTTTTTGCTGCTTTGGAAGATGTGTGCTTGTTTTTTGTGGTTCAGGTGTCAGTGTGTGTTAATACCAAAAAGGTTGTATTGCTACTAATATTAACACATAATGTTAATTATAGTTGGTTGCGAGCAAGGTTTTTTGCTGATATAATGAGCACGAAAGGAATGAAAAAATATGATTAGCAGGAATTTGAAATACCTCAGACATAAGCATAATTTTTCTCAGGAGGAGCTTTCTGAGAGAATTGGTGTTTCCCGTCAGACTGTGGCAAAGTGGGAGGCAGGTGAGTCCCTGCCTGATATCAGCAAGTGTGTTGAACTTGCACTGATTTATAATGTTTCCTTGGATATTCTTGCGACCTGTCCCTTGGAAGAACAAACAGAAAGTGCTCCCGGCATAACAGACGGAAACTACGTTTTCGGAATTGTTAAGGTGGGCGAGCGCGGTCAGGTAGTTATTCCCAAGCATGCCAGAAAGGTATACGGTATAAACCCCGGAGACAAGCTTCTGGCTGTGGGTGACAAGCGCGGTATGGCACTGGCAAAAATGAAGGGCCTGCCTAATTTCGGGGGTTAATGATATGACAGCGGTAAAAACAGAAAACCTTACAAAGAAATATAAGGATAAAACTGTTGTGAAAGAGCTTAATCTTTCAATCGAAAAAGGAGAGATGTATGCCCTTCTGGGTGTGAACGGTGCAGGTAAGTCCACAACTATTAAGATGCTGTCCTGTTTGATTAAGCCCACCTCAGGGGATGCACAGGTGCTTTCAAACAGTATTGTTTCAGACAGCAACAAGGTAAAGCAGATAATCAGCGTTTCACCTCAGGAAACTTCGGTTGCTCTTAATCTGACTGTCAGAGAGAATCTGGAGTTTATTGCGGGAATATTCGGTTTTTCAAAGACACAGGCAAGAGAAAAAACTCGGACAATAATTGACGAGTTTGATATGAGAGATGTAGAAAACATCAGGGCAAAAAAGCTTTCCGGCGGATATATGCGAAGACTGAGTATCGCGATGGCGCTTATCAGCGAGCCTCAGATACTTTTTCTTGATGAGCCTACTCTGGGACTTGATGTTTTGGCACGCAGGGAGCTGTGGAAGCAGATTGAGAAACTCAAAGGTGAAATCACAATTATTCTTACTACCCATTACCTTGAAGAGGCAGAAGCGCTGGCTGACCGCATCGGAATTATGGCAAAGGGTGTGCTCAAAGCAGAGGGGACTGCAGATGAACTGAAAACTCTGGCTGAGACAGACAGCTTTGAAGAAGCTTTTGTGCGTATTGCAGAGGGTGAGGTGTAAAAATGAGAACTCTTGTATTTGCTCTCAGAAACACAAAAGAAATAATTCGGGATTTGTTTACTCTTGTGTTCGGCATACTGTTTCCTTTGGTGCTTCTGGTGTTGCTTTCGGCTATTAACGCAGGTATTCCCGAACAAGCTCATATGACACTGTTTGAAATTTCAAACCTTGTGCCCGGTATTTCTGTGTTCGGACTGAGTTTTATATCTCTCTTTACAGCAACTCTTGTGTCTAAGGACAGATGTACAAGCTTTATACTGAGGTTGTTCACCTCTCCTCTCAAGTCGTCTCAGTATATAGCAGGCTATACCTTGCCGCTTATTATCGTAGCCTTGGTGCAGAGTATTGTTTGCTATGTGTCGGCATTAGCTTTCGGACTGAAGGCTTCTGTAAACATTCTGCTTGCTGTTGCGGTGAATATTCCGACAGCGGTACTGTTTATTGCTATCGGTCTTTTGTGCGGTGCACTTTTTAACGACAAAGCCGTGGGCGGAATTTGCGGGGCATTGCTTACAAACCTTTCTGCGTGGCTTTCGGGCACTTGGTTTGATTTGTCGCTAGTGGGCGGAGCTTTTGAAAAAATTGCGGAGATGTTACCCTTTATTCACGCGGTTGATGCAGGCAGGTATGCCCTCTCGGGTGATTTCTCCATGATAATGACAGAGCTTTTGTGGGTTTTGGCTTATGCTGTGGTTATCTCGGTTGCGGCAGTTGTTGCTTTCAATGTTAAAATGAAACAGGATAAATAATATATGTTACAACCTCTTTTTCTATCAGTGCGAAAAGAGGTTGTTTTTTGTTTGATTTTTTGAAAAAAAGAATATATAATGTTTGTGTGCTGAGTTGTCGCTTTTCAAAGCAATTCACAGCAAACTTTTATTAAGGAGAAAGATTATGAAAAAGTATCTGGCATTGTTTCTTG
The DNA here is from genome assembly GCA_045593025.1 of Ruminococcus sp. Taxonomy (GTDB): domain Bacteria; phylum Bacillota; class Clostridia; order Oscillospirales; family Acutalibacteraceae; genus Ruminococcoides. The sequence goes on from JAZNVW010000010.1 coordinate 56,720, forward strand.
TTCTTTTGATGCTGGTGTCTGTTACCGCTTGTTCCTCAGGACAGGGTAATACTGAAACCACAGCACCTGCTCAGGCTAAAGACGAATATTTGAAGAACGATTATGTTTTATCCGAAGATGTATTGGAAGGCAGTATCGTAGACGGTGTTATGACTGATTTGTCAGGTGCAGACCCTGTGCTGAAAAAAACTACCGCCTCATGGCTTGATACTTGCGTGTTATACGAGGTAAACATCAGACAGTACACAGAAGAAGGTACCTTCAAGGCTTTTGAAGGTCATCTTGAAAGACTGAAAAGTATGGGAATCAACACCTTATGGTTTATGCCCATTCATCCTATCAGCAAAACCGAGAGAAAAGGTACTCTGGGTTCTTACTATGCAGTTGATGACTACATGGCAATCAACCCTGAATTCGGTACAATGGAGGATTTCAAGCATCTTGTTGATACAGCTCACGAAATGGGATTCAAGGTTATTCTTGACTGGGTTGCAAACCATACAGGTTGGGACCACAAGTGGATAAAAGAGCACGACGACTGGTACGAGCACGATGAAAACGGAGAGATTACATATCCCTATGACTGGACGGATATCGCAGAGCTTAACTTTGATAACTTAGAAATGCGTGCAGAAATGATTAAGTGTATGCAGTTCTGGGTTGAAGAAGTCGGGGTTGACGGCTTCAGATGTGACCACGCAAGCGGTGTTCCCGTTACGTTCTGGAATGCGGCGGTTTACAAACTCAAGTCTGTTAACAGTGAGATTATGATGCTTGCAGAGGTGTCAGGCTCCGAACTGCTTACCTGTTATGCTTTTGACAGTTGCTACAACGACAGTCTGTACAGCCAGTCACTTATGATGAAGGCAGGAATTGATACCGATTCCTTGCAGAGAGTCATACCCCTGACCTCTATTTATTCTGAGGGAAGTTTCCCGATGAACTACACAGACAATCACGACAAAAACTCTTACGAAGGTTCTATTGTTGAGCGTTTCAGAAACACATATGTTACTATGTTTGCACTTTCTTATGTTGCTCCGGGTATGCCCCTTGTGTATACCTCAAACGAACAAGGTTACGACCACGAAATTGAGTTCTTTGAGAAAGACACGATTGTATGGGACAGCGAACCCGTGTATGCAGAGCTTATTGCAGAACTTTCTGCATTGAAAGAAGAGAATAAAGCTCTGGCTTCAACTAACCGTGATATTGAGTTTATAGAAACAAGCAACCCCAAGTTCCTTGCTTTTTCAAGAACAAATGCAGATGACACAGTATATTACGTGGCCAACCTTTATTACGAAGCAATATCCGATGTTACCTTTAACTTCGGTATAGAAAAAGCAGATTGTGTAATGCACTATGACGGAACAAACCTTGACTTTGAAGACAAAGAAATCACGCTCAGCGACCTGAGTTCAAAAGAATTCAAGCCCTATGAATTCTATATCTTCACTGCAGATGTTCAGGGTTGATATTTTTCGGAAATCTGATGCATAAACAAAACGGCTGATGGTATAAATCCATCAGCCGTTTGTTGATATATTGCAGCTTTGTTGTTTCAGGTGTAAGGTTTTGTTTTTGCAAAACCTGTGTCTGAGATTGTTGTTATTGATTTCGATGCTGTTATTTAGGATACTGCATTATCGTTTTTGTCGGAACAATCTGTAAAATCAAACCAAAAACGAACCCCGTTTTCGGTGTTGTCGAATCCGCAGAGTGTATGTTCTATGAGAGATATTTCTTTGACGATGTATAGGCCCAAACCGCTGTTTCCTTTGCCTTCGGGTGAAGTTGTAAAGGTTTCTGTCCAGATTTTATCCTTCAGTTCATCGGATATGTGCTTGCCGGAGTTCTCGATTGATAATCTTATTGTGCCGTCTGATTCTTTGAGGGAAACAATGATTGCAGAGTTCTTAACTGCATTCTGAACAGCATTGGCAAGGTAGTTTCTGAATACGAACTCCATATATTCCTTGATAGTAGTTAACTCGAGATTTGGCGTGATATCTTTAATCAGCTCCAAGTCGCAGGACTTGATGTAGGCACTGTTGTTATCGCAAAGCTCAGTTATAACAGCACTTGCATCCAGCGGTTGAGATTCCTTGGATATGATACGGCGTTCATCCACTGTCATCTGCAGAACTTCGCTTATCATACGGCTCATTTTACTGATTTCTTCCATTGCCGATTCGTAATAATAATCCTTTTTTTCTTGTTCTTCGCAGGTACGTATCATTTCAACCTGGCTGGATATAACTGCCAACGGGGTTTTCAGGTCGTGGGTAATATTGCGCAGCAGAATACGTCGTGACTGTTCGTATTCCATCATATACCGATGGTCTTCACGCAGGACAAAATTGTAATTTTCCAGTTCGTTTATATTATCCTGAATGGTGTCTGCCATTTTATTGATGCTTAGTGCAAGAACACCGATTTCGTTTTTATAGATTTTTCCCTGGTAACGAACGGAAAGATTGTTTTTTGAGATGTCAGTTGCTACATCCGTGACCTTTTTCAGAGCTTTCATTGATGGAGATATGGCAAAGTAAAGCACGAGAGAACAGATGATGAGGTAACCGATAACTACATAGCCTAAAATCAGATTAGACAATTCAAAGACCTTGCCGACACCGCTCAGATTGTTCTTTATGTTGATATAATATGTTTTTCCGTCAATTGTGCAGCTGGTATACAATCTTATAGCAGATTCGTCGCCTATCTTTGCATAAGACGGCTTGGATGTTTCGTGGAAACGGTCCATCTTATCCCCGAAAAGTCTTACCAAGAATTTTTTATTGTTTCCCATTTCCAAAGAAGAAAAAATCGGTTCGAATTCTTCGTCAAATACATATACTCTGTATGTTGCGCCGGTTCCGTCAAAAAAAGCTTTGATTGCAGCACTGTCAAAAGGCTTAACTGCTTTTAGTTTTTGAGAAAACTCGACAACATAACGAGATTCTTGTTTTATATACATTTTTGGCTGAAGATAAAAGTAGATTGGTGCCATGATGCCTGCCAGCAATGTAATGGACATAACAATCACTACAATAAGTTTAACAATAAGTTTATTCTTCATCATTGACCTCGAATTTATATCCTATTCCATATACGGACACAATGTAGTTGTTGTGTCCGTTAAGCTTTTTTCTCAGCTGTTTTACTATAGTATCAACGGTGCGTAAATCACCAAAATAGCTGTTCCCCCATACTCTGTCGAGAATAGTGTCGCGGCTCATAACGATGCGCTCGTTGTTCATAAAAAAGAGAAGGAGGTCGTATTCCCGCGGAGTGGTGTTTATGAGGTTTCCGTCTAAATATACTTTGCGCTGGTCGGTGTTAAGCTTCAACGCTCCCCTTGAAAGGTATGTTTTGATTTCTTTTGGACGGACTGAGCGACTGAGCAGAGCATTTATATGCTCTTTCAGAATGCTTAAAAGAAACGGCTTTGTTATGTAATTGTCTGTACCCAGATGAAAAGCGCGGAGCTGGTCTCTTTCGCTTTCCCTTGCAGACAGAATTATGACGGGTGTTTCAGAAATTTCTCTGATTCTTTTTAATACATCAAAGCCGTCAATATCGGGAAGCATTCCGTCCAGAATAACTATGTCAAAGGGAGAGTTGTTTTCAAAACAGTAAAGTGCAGAGGTCCCGTCGGCGCAGGCGGTCACCAAAAAATTGTTTATTTGCAAATAATCCTGTATTGTGTTGCGGAGTTTGTCATCGTCTTCTACCAAGAGAACTTTAATACCGTTACTCATATTACATCGCCTCCGTAGTGCTTATATATTATATATATTATATCATATTATATCACAAATTTTGATATAAAAATGATAATTAACACATTTGTATCAAAATTTTATGTTTAGATACAATGGAAAATAAGTGAATGTATTGATAATCTCCGAAAGGAAGTGGCTATAATTGAACGATATCACAACAGAAGAAGTTCGGATTGAAGAAACGAAAAACGCTAAAATAAATTTCAAGTTTCTTGTTTTGCTTATTCTGAGCGTAGTTTTGCTTGCGGCAGGGATAATAGGTATATCTTTTATTTTGCCAAAAAACATCTACGGCACATGGGAGCTTGTGGTAAATCCCGAGGTAGCTGTTTCAACTGCTGACGAAATACCCGAAGAGAACAAAGCTTACTATGTATTTGATAAACCCGACCGCTACGGCAGAGGAGAGTATTACACCTGCTATCAAAGCGGAGTGGAGCATTATAAATACGAGCTTATGGAAGAAGACAATGTAAAGAAGATAAACCTTGGTGCCAATGATATGGAGTACAAGATTACAGGTTCCAAACTTCTGAAATGTGCAAAGCTTACAATAATCTTCCCCGAATATACCGATGAAAGCACAGGTGCTTTCTATGAAGCTGAGGAGTATGTTTTTGAACAAGCAAAGAATCCCCGGTACGAAAAGCAAGCTTTTAAGGACTATGAGACCGACAGTGCTCTTACAGGCAAGAAGTGGACAAGTAATGAGCGAACACTTGAGTACTACTATTACGCCATCCCTTATACTGAGACTGTAGAGTTTTCTGAAGACGGTGTAATGGTTATTCGTTACGAAAGCGAAGACTTAGCCCTTGACAGATATATGTACTACGCATATACAGCAAAGGATAATGAACTCACCTTCGGCTTGGTTACGGATAAGGAAACAAAATATACTGTGTCTTATGAGTTTGATGAAAACGGAAATTTGAAATTCATTGAAGACAATACTTCAGGTTCTGTTTTTGCAGATGCATTCTTCTCAACAGTTACATATTATACACCTGATAACTTACCCGAAGAAATTGTTGAGAACACATCAGCACCCGAATAATAAATTTGTAATATGTATGTCGGATTGTACGGATTATCTGACGTTTAATATTAAATATTCTGAGAGGATGGTTTTATGAAATCAAACATCTTAAAGCGTGCATTATCTTTGCTGCTTGCATTGATGTGTATCATCGGTACACTTGCCGTAGGTATGACATCGGTTTTTGCTACAAAAGATGAAATTGCACCTTTGGCGGCAGCGTCCAATGAGGCTCCTGCCAAGAATGAGTACAAAATTGTATCTCCTGTGCCTCTGGGTTCTTCTATTGAAGATATCACACAGCCCCAGCGACTCAACGGAGAAGACGCTCTGCGCGGTGCTACTATTGCACTTGTAGGCGGCAGCTTCTCTGCATCTGTAACACACAGAGTTCTTGCAGATATGCTTATTGAAGAGTATGGTTGCAGAATCTACTTTATGGAGGAAATCGGTAAGGGCGGTACATTCAACCCTCTCAGCCCCAGTGCTAAGTCCATAGAGTTTCAGCAGAAACTCAAGGATTACGGTGTTGACGCTGTAATCTCAGGTAACTGCGGTTGCGGTATCTGTACAGTTAAAGAAACAGGTAACGCACTTGCTGCCGAGTACATCGGTATTCCCGCAGTTGTAGTCGGTGCCGAGACCTTTATTCCTCAGATTGAATCAACAGGTTTCAACCGCGGTGTTCCTGTTGTAAGAACTGCTGCATACCCCGGTGCTTTTGCCAATGACGAAACTGCTGTTCAGCAGCAGAAAGCCCGCGATATTCTGTACGACCAGGTTGTAACAGGACTTACAACTCAGATTACACAGGAAGAAATCGACAGAATCGCAGGTTCAGCAGGCAGTGCCGAATATGATGATGTAATCTTCACAGGTTCATATCAGCGTGTTCAGGAGTTCTACGAAGTAAGCGAAATGTCTGACGGCCTTCCCGTTGTTCCGCCCACACAGGAGAAGATTGAATACTATCTCCAGTTTACAAATATGGCCGCTACCGATATCGTGAATGAAAAGAACGGCGAGATTATCGGTGTAAAGCCTGCTTATAAGACTATCACAGCATATCAAGTAGCAGTTAATGCTATTATGGCAGGCTGCCCTGCAGAGTATATGCCTATTTGTATGGCAATTACCCGTTGCTTTGCAAACGGTAACTTCTATAAATCCCTTGACAGTACACACGGTTGGACACCTTATGTTCTTGTCAGCGGTCCTCTTGCCCGTCAGCTTGGCATTTCTTACTCAGACGGTATGATTAACGAAGAGGCTAACAAGCTCATAGGCAGATTTGTCTCCCTTGCAATGCTCAACCTTGCAGGCTACAAGATTAAGGAAAACCGAATGGGTACCTTTGGTTATATGCAGCCTTTCTGTTTTGCAGAAGATGAGCAGACAACTGTAGAAATCGGCTGGAATCCTTACCACGTAAACAATGGTTTTGATATCAACGACTCAGTTATTACCTGCGGTTCCACTCTTACCTGGGGTAACCCTGTAAAGGTTGGTACCACCGATGCTGAGAAAGCTATGCAGCTTCTGGCTTGGGATTGTACAGAAAAACAGCAGAACGGTCTTGGTAATACAAACCCTGTTGAGTCCCGTACAATCTGGCTGACTAAAGATGCGGCAACAACTATTGCAAAAGGTTATACTTCCAGAGATGCATTGGAAGATGCACTGATTGCTACTGCACGCAGACCTCTCTGGATGCGTACATATGCTCATTACTGGGCAAACACAGGCTCAAAAATTCATATGAACACAACCTTTGACCAGCATTATCAAGATATCAAGAGCGGTGCTTCAACTGAAAACGTAGCCGCTGACAAGGTTGCAACTACAGCAGTACCTCAGTGGTTGCAGGGTGTTGTTCCCTTTGATACCATTGATACAACTCAGACTATCAACGCAAATACCGATGAGCTTAAGAGACAGAAGGTTGTTACAACAGGCTTTGTTGTAACAGGCGGCGATATTTCCAGCGAGTTCCAGGTTATGCCCGGCGGCGACTGTGCTTCATACGAAGCATATCTGCCCTCTGCTACAAAGTGGAACAGACTTATGAGTGAACTGGGATACAACAGTCTGGAATCTTATTACCTCAACTAAGTATTAACCCATTTTATTATTACCATTAGTTAAAGGAAAGGATGGTACTATGAAGTCAAAAGTTTTAAGACGTGTTATTGCGTTGATGCTTAGTTTGTTAACTGCTGTAAGCATTATGTCATTTCCAATGACAGCAAGCGCAAGATACACAGATGAAGATATACAAAACAAGATTTCATATCACGAACTCAATTGTCGCGAAGACGACTGCGACTGCTTAGAGCCTGAAAACAATAAATTTGCTGTTGTTTCCGCAAGCAGTGCCAATACAAATACTCAAACACAAAGTGATTATGTATTTGTGGGTACATACCAGCAGGTTCAGGATTTTTATAACGGCAAACTCTCAGGAGAGAACACAAATTTTGAATGCGGTACTACCGACGGTTTGCCCATTGTTCCTCCCACATGGATTAAAGCAGAAAAATTCATGAGATACACTCCCTATTCGGATACTGATGTTGTTGCTACCGTAAACGGCAGAAGCGTTACTGCTTATCAGGTAGCAGTCAATGCGATTATGTCAGGCTGTTCTGCTGAATATCTGCCTGTTTGCATTGCTTTCGTAGAAGCGTTGGGAGATGCAAACTATCTGGATTCTCTCAGATCAGGTGAGCTTACACCTATGATGTATGTCAACGGCCCCATTGCCCGTCAGTTGGGCATTGATAACGGACAGGGTATGACAACCGAAGAGTGTAATATCGCTATTGCTCGTTTTATGGAGCTTGCACTTATCAACCTTGCAGGGCTCGAACGCACTAATGCGTTTGGTAATGTTCAGCCTCTTGTTTTCTCAGAAGCTGAGCAGAACTGTATCAACATCGGATGGGCCCCTCACCACGTAGAAGCAGGCTACGACCTTAACGATAATGTAATCACAGCCACATCCTTCGCTATGTGGGGTAATAACGTTACTCCTGCTACAGACCTGCCCGAAGAGATTATGAAGGTTATTGCTTGGGATATCACCGAGAAAAACCTTGGCGGTCTTGGCGGTGCTTCCAAAGAAGATAACGCTGACACAAAGCGTACTATCCTTATTACACCTTCTGTTGCACAGGCTTTGGCTAAAAAGTATAAGACCAAGGACGCACTTGAAAATGCTCTCATTGAGACTGCCCGCAGACCTCTCTGGATGCGTGCCTATGCTTATTATTATGCAAATACAGGCAGTGCACTGTCCAAAACTTTCTCTGAAGTTTACGAAGAACTTAAAGGAACTGCCTCAGAAGATGCAAAGCTTACCGCTTCACCTTCCTGGATGAACGGTATTACATACGCTGAAATCGATACAGTTGCTACTATGACCAAAGGCAACACAGACATCGTTATTCAGGGTGACGAGTCCAGAAACAAAACTCAGGTTATGCCCGGCGGTGTTGCTGTTTCCAAGGAGATAAGACTTGATACAAACTGGGACACTCTCCTTGAGAGTATGATAATCAGTATTGTATATCAGCCTCTCAGTGCACACTACATCACTCCTGTTGATAATACTGTAAAGCTTCCTACTGCTGATGGTATTCCTGCAGTTTTACAGGTAACAAAGCAGACAACATATCGTATTGCAGCATCTGCAACTTATGCTAACGGTACAGGAAAGATTTACTACGATTCTTCAACAGCTACACTTTATTACTGGGACGGTTCTGCTACTCAGTCAGTAGTGATTGACACAGAAACTTATGCTGACTTCATTGCTTTTGTAGAGGCTTTGGGTGTCAACAGTTCCTTCACACTTAACAGAAATAATGCTGTAACAGCTGTATATGTTCGTTTCTCTTCTAATGCATCACTTCCCGACAAGAATACTGTAGAATTTACAGCGGATTCTTTCGGCTCTGTTGTACCTACAATTGCAGCTAACGCAACATCAGGTTCAAATGGTAATGCATCTATCGATGGCTCAACCATCACAATGAACGATACCGTAACAACATTTACAGCAGACCTTGGCAGTGGAGCTACAATTGTTATGGGTGATACAACTGACACAGGCTTCGTTACAGTAAGCGGCTCAACTGTTACTGTTGACCCCACAGCACCTGCCGGTGCAACTGCCGTTATCGGTGTATCTGATGGCAGCGGCACATATAGGACGATAACATTTGTAAACGGTGGCGACGGTACATATAAGATGACCTACAACACCGCGAACACATTGACACTTACCTCCTCCAGTTACTACCTTAAGGGTACATTCAATAACTGGGGCACAACAGATGCCTTTGTAAAGACAGATAACGATGATATCCTTAAAGTTGTCAAGGAAATTCCTGCAGGTACATATACATTGAAAGTGCACGACGTAGGTTCCGATGAATGGTACGGTAACGGCGGCACTATCAATGATACCGCTTACCGCTGGACTATGGATTCAAGTTCTGACTGTACTTTCAAGGCTACAGGCGGTACCTACGAGTTCAAGTACGAGATTTCTACAAACAAGCTTTCTGTGTATGCCGCTCAGTCTGATGCTGCTGTGGAGCCTCCCGAGCCTGAACCCACAACAATGAAAATTTACTTCCAGAATAACTGGAAGTGGAGCGAAGTAAAGCTCTATTTCTGGGGAAGCTCTACTCATACCAACCCCTCATGGCCGGGCACAGCTATGGTAAAGTATGGCAATGACGGAACTTATGATATCTATGTGCTGGAAGTTCCCACTGACATCACAGGTTTGATTATTGATGGTAAGAAGAATGATGGTTCAGGTGCTTTGGACCAGTCTCCTGATATCACAAGCGGTTGGTACGACGGAATCTGTTACTATATGCACTGGAGTGAAGGAAACCAAGTAAAGAGCAAAGATATCTCAGTTATTCTTCCCACAGAATACACCGTAACCTTCAAGAACTGGGACGGTACAACACTTGCAACACAAACAGTTGAAGAGGGTAAGTCAGCAACTGCTCCCTCTACTCCCACAAAGCCCTCTACACAGCAGTATGTATACACCTTCTCAGGCTGGGATGTGGACTTCTCTAACATTCAGAGCGACCTTACTGTTACCGCTCAGTTTACAGAGAGCCTGCGTAAATACACAGTCAATTTTGTAAGTGACGGTAAAACTGTTGATACTCAGCAGGTTGAGTACGGCAAGGGTGCAACTGCCCCCGAGAATCCCACAAAGGAAGCAGATGCTCAGTATACTTACACCTTCTCCAAGTGGGACAAGGATTTCTCAAATATCACAGAGGACTTGACAGTTACAGCTGAGTATACCTCAACAGTTCGTTCTTACACAGTAACATTTGTAGACTACAACGGTGAGGAACTTTCAAAGCAGACTGTTGAATATGGCAAGGGTGCAACTGCTCCCGAGAATCCCACAAGACCTGCAGATGCACAGTACACTTACACCTTCTCAAAGTGGGATAAGGACTTCTCAAGTATTAAGGGCGACCTTACAGTTACTGCTCAGTACACAGGAACTCTCAATAAGTATTCTGTAACATTCCTTGACTGGGACGGCAGTGAACTCAGCACTCAGATGGTTGAGTACGGCAAGAGTGCTACAGCTCCCCAGGCTCCCACAAGAGAAAATGACGAGAATTACGCTTATACTTTCTCAAATTGGGACAAGGACTTCTCAGTAATTACAGAGGAGACAATTGTAACAGCACAGTATTCTAAAACAGAACTTATCACAATATACTTCACAAATGATAAGGGTTGGAACAATGTTTATTGCTCTGCGTTCAGCGGTTCAGGCTCTGCTCCTATGCCCGGCACAGAGATGACATATGTTACTACCAATAAGTATGGCAGTGACGTATATGCTATCAAAGTTCCCGTTGATACAGAGAATATTGTTTTCAGCAATGGCACCAACAGCCAGAAGACTGTAACAATTTCAGAGGGCATTGCAGATAATGTGGGCTTCTATCCCACAAAGCAGAATGCAAGCAAACTGTGGCTTGTGGGAACCTACTCAGACGGCAATGCGGATATCCCTCCCTATGTAATATACAAGATGGAGATTGATGTAACCGTTCCCAACCTTGTTGAGATTGGCTCTGATGCTGTTATCAACGCTACTACCAACTCACCTGCGACTGTTACTTATGAGCTTTACAAGGAAGACGGAACCAAGGTGGAGACAAATACAACAGGTGTGTTCAATGTTAAGACAGCAGGACAGGAGATTGGTACTTCCCACACATATTATGTAGTGGCTACTACCGTAGTTGACGGAGATACACACACCATCACTTCCGAAAAGGTTACATACACAGTAACATCACTCGGAGATACCTGGACGGTAACTGTATATTTCAAGAGCTCAAGCTCTCTGGGATACAGACCTTTACTGTCAACTGTAGGCGCTGTTTCTGATTTTGTGGAACACGATATGGAGAAAGCTCAATTCCTGGGTACAAACAAAACTCAGACAGGCTTCTACTATTGGTATAAGTCAACAGTTGTGGTTGATAAGGATTCACCTCAGCTGACACTTAATGTTGTTTCTCGCAGATATGATATGGAAGCAACAACTACCATTACTGTTTCTGATACAAATAATGTTATTTACCTGGCTGTAGATAACCTTAACACAGGAAGAGAAATGGTAAACCTTACAGACTGCTCAGAAGCAGAGCGTAACTGGTACTCAAGCGCAGTTCATATGGTTTACGACCCCAAGTATGACGGTGAGCTTGCATCCAGCGGCGTGGCTCCCAGACAGGTCGGCGATTCAAACTCTGACGGCACGGTTAATATCAAGGATGCTACAGCTATCCAGAAGCATCTTGCAGAGATTCAGGTATTGGATGCTGTTTCTGCAGAAGTATCTGACGCAGACAGCGATTACCGCTTGACCATTAAAGACGCTACAACAATTCAAAAGAGAATTGCAGGACTGATTTAATTAAACAACCGCATTGGCATACTCAATATGCCAATGCGGTTTTGCTTGTGTAGGATGATATTTGAAAAAACAACAAAGCTTTTCCCGGTGACTACAGAATCACACCAAAGACTTCGTGTTCGGTTTTGTATTTGGGTTTGCAATACCGGGACGTATCCAATGGATTAAGAGAAAAAGTCATGCAAAAACATATGTCAGTATTTTTGTCACATATTGACATATTTTAGCATAGATACTAAAATTATAAATAGTGATAAGTCTGCTCCTGCATACTCAACTCGGCGGACTTGAAACAAGCCGAAGATTTGTCGGAATAAACCTCTTTTTAAGGGGGTTGATATACAGTGAAAAAACAAAAAGGAGTTGTTTTTTATGAAAACCTTCAACTGTATTTTGGGCGTTTTTGCTATTCTGGGTGCAGTTTACTGTCTGTGTTTCCCGGGAGCAACCTTCCTCAGCAGCGGTCTTGTTGTTGCTATTCTGTTGGGTGTGATGGGAATTTGCAGTATCTTTGAATATGCAAACAGAAACAAGACAACCCAAAAGGGTAAAAAGACACTTGTGGCAAACGGTGTGTTGGGACTTATCTTTGGTATCGGCGCGGCGGTTCTCTCTGTGCTTGCAATGTTCAGTACATGGGTAAGAGGAATGCTTGACCTTATGATTCTTCTTATGTTTGTTTTCTGGCTTATCTATGCAGGCGTCACAGGGATTTTCGGTGCAGTTGCACAGAAGAAACTTGGTGAAGGCAAGATGTGGGTGTTCACGCTTGTTATGAGCATTATCCTTATCGTAACAGGTCTCTATGCTGCATCTCACCTTCTGTATGCTGCTTTTGCAATCGGATTTATGATTGGCATTGAGCTTATGGTATACGGCGTCAGACTTATTGTGTCTGTATTTGAAGAAGAATAAAAATAAGGTGATTTTCAGATGAAATGTGTAATAAAAGAACTGGGATGCTTTAGAAAGCAGCTTGTGCTCATTGTGTTGACCGTTCTCGGAACAACACTTTCAACTCTTGGCTTGCCCTCCCTTCTTACACGTCTTATTGACGTTGCTATTCCTCAGGGAGACAACGCCATGGTTCTCAGAGTGGGCGGATTTATGATTGCACTTGTTGTTTTCGGGCTCTTGTGCGGTATTGCTACCAGCCGTCTTTCTGCAACTGTTTCCATGGGAGTAGGCAAAAACCTCAGAAGTAAAATATTCAAAAAGGTGCAGTATTTCTCTCAGACAGAGATAGACAGATTCTCTGCATCTTCTCTTATCACAAGAACAAATAACGATATTTCTCAGGTTCAGGTTTTTCTTAACCAGTGCCTCAGAATTGCTGTGCAGGCACCTATTATGTGCATTTGCGGTATTATTCTTGCAATTTCAAGTTCACCTCAGCTTTCAGGTGTTCTTGTAATTTCTGTTCCGCTTATGGCAATCGTGCTTGTGGCTATTGCCAAGGTTGCGGTTCCTCTTTCTACAATGATTCAGAAAAAAATCGACCGCATCAACCTTGTTATGCGCGAAAAGCTTACAGGAGTAAGAGTAATCCGTGCATTCGGCACAGTTGATTTTGAATCAAAGAAGTTTGATGAAATCAATAAGGATTATCAGAAGACCAACAAGAAGCTCCAGCGTACAACCAACCTGGTTATGCCGGTGCTTGTTATTGTGCTCTCTCTTACAGCGGCTATGGTAATGCTTATGGCTGCAAACCAGTCACTCAATAAAGGTATCGATTATACAATCGGTGAGATTATGGCTATTATCCAGTATATTATGCAGATTATGATGGCTGTAATTATGCTCACCATGGTGTTTGTTATGTTGCCTCGTGCTTCAACAGCGGCAGCCCGTGCAAAGGAAGTCCTTGATACAGAACCTTCAATCAAGAACCGTGAAAACACAAAGGACAACACCTCACAGCGCGGATATCTTACATTCAAAAATGTAACGTTTACATATCCCGGTGCAGATGTGCCTGCAATAGAAAACCTTTCTTTTGAGGCACGCCCCGGCGAAACAACCGCAATTATCGGCGGTACAGGTATGGGCAAATCCACAATCGTTAACCTGATTCCCCGTCTTTATGATGTAACCGAAGGTCAGGTGCTTGTGGACGGAGTAGACGTAAGAGATTATGATATGGAAGTTCTGAGAAACAAAATCGGCTTTGTTCCTCAGAAGGCGGTTCTCTTTGCAGGTACTATCGATTCAAACATCCAGTTCGGAGACAGAAATGCTGACGAGGACAGAATCGAAGAAGCTGTGAAGATTGCTCAGTCCTATGACTTCGTTATGAAGAAGGAAGGCACATTCAATTCCCACATCTCTCAGGGCGGAACCAACGTTTCAGGCGGTCAGCGTCAGCGTCTTGCAATTGCCCGTGCAATTGTAAGAAAACCCGAAATCTATGTGTTTGATGACAGTTTTTCTGCTCTTGACTTCAAGACAGACAAATCCCTTCGTCAGGCACTCTCAAAAGAAACAGGGGATGCAACCGTTGTTATTGTTGCACAGAGAATCAGCACAATTATTGATGCTGACAGGATTATTGTTATTGAGAACGGACAGGTTGCAGGGATGGGAACTCACAGCGAGCTTCTTAAGACCTGTGATGTTTACAAGGAAATTGTAGATTCTCAGATGAGTAAGGAGGAAAAGTGATGAAGAACAAAGTTAATTCCTCCAAACAAAAGGGAGCATACAAAAGACTGTTTTCCTATATGAAACCCTACAGAGCAGGGCTTATCTTTGCAGTTTTGCTTATTATGATTGCAAACCTTGCTTATGCTTGCGCACCTCTGTTTATGGGTAATGCAACCAACTTCCTGGCACTGCTTCTTGAAGGCGGTAAAAACCCCGAAGCGCTCAAGAGCTTCTTAAAGTTCCTTCTGTTTATGGGCGGGGCTTACGGCGTTAACTCTTTGCTTTCTTATATCGGAACTTGGCTTATTGTTAACGTTACCGAAAACACAATCTATGACTTAAGAAAAAAGGTTGACTATAAGCTTTCAAAGCTTCCTTTGAACTACTATGATACCAATTCCTACGGAGACATCTTAAGCCGTATCACAAACGATGTGGACACGGTATCCAACTCTCTGCAGCAGAGCATCTATCAGATTCTCAATGCATTCTTTACCATTGTGATTATCTTTATAATTATGCTCAACATAAGCGGTGTGCTTACTTTTGTGGGACTTGCCGTTATTCCTGTGGCACTTCTGATTTCCTCAAAAATTGCAAAGAAATCAAAATCGGAGTTTGATGCTCAGCAGAAGAAAACAGGCGAGCTTAACGGCTATGTTGAGGAGTATTACTCGGGCCACAATGTAGTTACTGTATTTGGCAGAGAAGAGACTGTAATTGATGAGTTTGAAAAAACCAATGAAGATCTTTTTGAGGCTTCCAAGGAAGGCCAGTTCCTTTCGGGCACACTTATGCCGATTATGCAGAACACAACAAACTTAGGCTACGCTCTTGTTTGTGTGGTTGGCGCTCTCGTTGCTATTATGGGCGGACTTTCCATCGGTATGATTCAGTCCTTCACCCTTTACCTCAGACAGTTCTCACAGCCGCTTACTCAGGTAATGCAGATTACCAATGTTATTCAGGCTACAGGTTCTGCTGCTGCAAGAATCTTTGAGTTTCTGGATGAAGAGGAAGAAGTTCCCGATGTGGAAAATCCCAAGTTCCCTGCAGAACTTAAGGGACAGGTAACATTTGACCATATCCGATTCGGCTATCTGCCTCATCAGACACTTATCCACGACCTTGATATCAAAATCGGTGCAGGCGAAAAGACCGCTATCGTAGGTCCGACAGGTGCAGGTAAGACCACACTTATCAATCTGATTATGCGTTTCTATGACGTAAGAAGCGGCGGTATCAGAATAGACGGTGTTGATATCCGTGATATGGAGAGAAGCCGACATCGCGAAATTTTCGGTATGGTGCTTCAGGATACCTGGCTTTATAACGGCACAATTATGGAGAACATACGTTACGGCAAGCTTGACGCAACCGACGAAGAAGTTATCGAGGCTGCAAAGAAGGCAAGAGCAGATGCGTTTATCCGAACACTTCCGGGCGGTTACAACTTTGTTCTTCAGGAGGGTGCAGGTAACATTGCTCAGGGACAGCGTCAGCTTATCACTATTGCAAGAGCTATGCTGGGTAGTCCTCCTATCCTTATTCTGGACGAGGCTACATCCTCGGTTGATACCCGTACAGAGGTTATGATTCAGGAAGCTATGACCGAAATGATGAGGGGCAAGACTTCCTTTGTAATTGCTCACAGACTTTCTACCATCAAGGACGCCGAGAATATTCTGTATATGCAGGACGGCGATATATTAGAGGTGGGCAACCACGAAACGCTTATGGCTAAAGACGGCCTTTATGCAAAGCTTTATAACAGCCAGTTCTCTGATAACGGTTAAAAATAGTTAAACATCAAACCGACACGGTTTTATCTACAAAACCGTGTCGGTTTTTGTCTGACAAGAAAACACAGGGCATCGGAAAAGATGCCCTGTGTTGGTTTGAGAATATAAAATATACTCCCAGTGAGAGCTTTTGACCTGCACAACCCAAGAGTAAAAGCGTGGCAAATCACAGCGGATTTGATATTGCAGTTTGTAAGAGTTTTGAAAAGTTCTCTTGAAAAACTTATAGAGATTATGTAAAATATAAGTATATTACTATATGTCAGTCGGGGTGTAAAATGATTAAAAAGTTATTTGCGGTTACTTTGTTGATTGTGGTGGCGTTTACTTGTATATCTGCGGTATATGCCACAGGGAATGATTTAGAAATTCTGCCCGGTTCAGGGTTTAGTTTTGGCGATGCAGATATGGACAGAAACGTCAATATTAAAGATGCTACTGCAATACAAAAGCACTTGGCAGAACTTGTAATTTTAAGCGATGAACAGTGCATACTTGCTGATGTGGATTTTAGCGGTAATGTGAATATAAAGGATGCTACCTTTATTCAAAAACTGATTGCAGGCCTCGTGGAACCTATGAAGCCTTCGCAAGGGGTTACACAGAATACAACTGGAACTATAACAGAAACACAGCCGAAACCCACTGAGACACTCAATACCACCGAAGCCGGTGAAACCTCTACTGCTGTGACCGACCCTGCAGAGATTACAAACACCACGTCACCAAGCTCAGGTGTTATTACCGACCCGACGGAAACGTCAGAGACGGGTTCGGGAGTTTTTACAGACCCCTCAGAGGTAACCGAGCCTCATCCCTCAGCCTCAGACCCCACCGAGCCAACCGAAGTACCCGAAACAACTCAGCCTCCCACCGAACCTACAAGTGCAACTCGTGACCCCAACAAACCAATAGAGCTTCCTTTCGTGCCTGTATCATAAAGTGAATTATTAACCTCAGCAGAAAAATGCCGACTGCTGAGGTTTTTTTCATTTTATTATAGTTTATAGGGGGTAGAATTAGTCTTAAAATATTGACACTGAGTTTAAGAACATATAGAATGATAAATGTAATAATGGGTAGGTTTAGCGTGCGGCAGATTGCTTTGGTTTTGAAAGGCAAAATGCAGGTGCAAAGCATTGCTCATACTCTGAATTTCCAAGGGCTTTTTATTCTGCGTTTGTCCCCCTTTACACAACTGCCCTTGTTTATATATATTTACAAAAAAAGGAGGAATTTTAGTGAAAACAGCAGCAAAAAAAGTCATTAGTTTTTTTCTTACGGCTTGCATATTGGTCACCATGCTTTCTGTATCTATGGTAACTGCTTTTGCAATGCAGATTTTTGTGAAAACTATTGACGGAAATACCATTACTCTTGAGGTTGAGCCTAACGACTCAATTGATGCAGTTAAGGCAAAAGTTTATGAGAGAGAAGGCATTCATCCCGGGCATCAGACGTTACTGCTTGCCGGTAAGACACTTGAAGAAGGTAAAACTTTAAGTGACTATAATATCATGAAAGAAACAACAATGCAACTTGTTGTTAACGAGTGTCGTTACACCAATGGTTTTTGCACCATTTGCGATAGCTTCGAGCCTGCAACAGACGAGAACGGTGACGGCGTTTACGAAATCGGCAATGCAGGTCAGCTTTACTGGTTTGCATATAAAGTAAATAGAGATAACGCAAACTACGGTTCTGCAAACGCTACTCTTACAGCAGACATTGTTGTTAACGAAGGCGTAATGACAGCCGAGTCAACAGATGTAAGAGCTTGGACACCTATCGGTAACACTAATAACAAGTATACAGGTACTTTTGATGGTGACAACAAAACTGTATCAGGACTTTACTTTAATAAAAGTGAAGTAGGTTCTGTCGGCTTATTCGGTTATGTAGGCGAAAACGGTGTAGTTGAAAATACAGGTGTTTTTAATTCTTATTTTTGCGGATACTGGTACGTTGGTGGCGTGGTTGGCTCTTGTAACAATGGCACAATTTCAAACTGCTACAACACAAGTGCAGTCATTGGTCAGAGAAATGTCGGTGGTGTGGTTGGTCATATCAACGGCACAATCTCAAACTGCTACAACACAGGCACAGTCAACGGTATTATAAGTGATGCCGGCGGTGTGGCAGGTGATATCTCCGACGGCACAATCTCAAACTGCTACAACACAGGCACAGTCAATGGTAGTGAATATGTCGGCGGTGTGTCAGGTTATATTTCTAACAGCACAGTTGCAAACTGCTACAACACAGGTGTAATTGACGATGGTACAAATTATGTCGGCGGTGTGGTTGGTTATAACTACGAGAGTGCATTTACAAACTGCTATTATCTTGATTCTTGCGGTGCATTAGATAAGAATGCCACCTCTAAAACTGCTGAACAGTTTGCAAGCGGTGAAGTTGCTTATCTCTTACAGGGTGAGCAGGAAGAACTTGTATGGGGTCAGAAGATAGGCACAGATACTTACCCTGTGCTCGGCGGTGACAAGGTTTATATGAAAACCGATACAGAGGGTAATGCAGTTTACTACAACGAAGCTGTCGAGGAAAAAACCGACAAGCTTGCAGGTTACTCTTTAAGCCTTGGCGATAAGATTGCCGTAAACTACTATATGAGCCTTACCTCTAAGACTGTTGCTGATGCAAATGCAAAAATGGTATTCACAGTTCCCGACACAGGTTCAACATATACACTTGAAATCCCTGTAAGCGAAGTAACACCTAACGAAGACGGTCACTACGTATTTACCTGCGAGGTTGCGGCTAAGGAAATGACAGCTGCAATTTCTGCAAAGCTTGTTACAAGCGAAGACGAGCTCCAGCTTAAAGATTACACAGTAAAAGAATACGCAGAGTATATTCTTAAAGAGGCAAAGAAGGCAGACGATGCTTATGCCGGCGGAATTGTTGGCGGCAACGGCGGCACCTCTATCGGTAACTCATCTGGTTCAGGTGCTATTACAGCAGAAAACAAATACGTAAAGGCGGCTACCCTTGTTAAGTCTATGCTCAACTACGGTGCTCAGGCTCAGATTTACTTTAACTACAATACTGATAAACTTGCAAATGATACAACTCTTATGACCAAACAGGAAAAGGTTATCGAGCTTTACGGCTTTGCAGGTGCTCCCTATATTCTTGAGGGTACTGAGACAGGTATTGCATATTACGGCACAGCACTTTCTCTTGAAACAGAGCTTGAATTCAAGCACTACTTCATTGTTGACGAAAGCGTTGATGTTGAGAACCTTGAGATTACCTGTGGTTATCCCGTAACTCTTAAGAAGAACGGTTCGCTTTATGAGCTTAAGATAAGCGGTATCCCTGCTCACAAGATGGGCGAAAACAGCTTAAAAGTAACCCTCGGCGGTATTACTCTGGATTACACAATCTACAGCTACGGTGCCCTTGCTCAGAATGCAGGTAAAGAAGCTCTTTGGACTCTGGTAAGTGCATTGACTTGGTATGCTAACGAAGCAACAGCATATACTTTTAAGTAAAGGTGAGCTTATGAAAAAGCCTTACGAGAAAGCAGAATTTAGAATTACTGTTTTTGGTAATGACGAGGTGCTGGCGGCAAGCAGTATCTTTGACGATGAAGGAAGAATAGAGCTTCCCTTCGTACCTGCAAACTAAAAGGAGGAGACAAAAATGCAGAAGAAAGCGTACACAGGTGTTGAAATAGAAGTAAAAATCTTTGAAACTGAGGATGTAATCGTTGCAAGCAGCTTTACAAAGCCTGAGTTTGATGGCGAACCAGGTTCTAACGATACAGAAATCCTCTGATAATTAAATAACACACAAAATAAAGCTCCTGACAGACCCCTAAAAATCTGTCGGGAGCTTTTTGATGCTGTTCTTGCTCAAGCATCTACCGCAAGTTTCCATACAGATAATAACTTGCAGTTTAGCAAGAGCCTTGTGTTGAATTATATTTGGTTTAGTGTTATAATCAACACAATTAATAAAGTGGAGATATGGTTATGGGAAACTATAAAATAATTTTATGTCTTTTGTTTGCAGTGCTTTTTATGCTTGTCTTTGCAGGTTGCAATAACGATGCTAAAGAACCTCAAGGCGCCACCGAACAGACAGCGAGCTCGGAATTTGAAGCGAATTCAATAACAGCTTCTGAGAATGATGCAACAGGCAGCACAGATGTCTTTTATACAGAAGCAGATGACCTCGAGATTATGACAGCTCCTGCTACTGAAAGCAATTCTCAAAAGACCACAGAACCAAAAGCAACTACACCTGTTCCTGAAAAGACAGAGGTGTATGAGCCTGCAACTGAGCAGTCATCAGATACGCAGACAACAAGGATAGAGTTACCCTTCGTGCCGGCAGGGGAATAAAGCGACTTTAAGCAATTTGAATTTAATAAAGGAGGTAAGCCAATGGAATGGGTAATTACATTTGCGATTTGCTTTGCGGTATTTTTTGCGATAGGGATTAAATTATTTTGGAAAAAGAAGTGAGCAAACTCTAATTTGTCGAGTAAAAGTTAATAAATATTTTTAGGTGCAACATCGCAGAGTGTTTGCTTGCGGTGTTGCATTTTTCGTTTTATATTCTTGATATAAACCTGTTTATGTTTTATTATAAAAATAACATAAACAAAAAATCTGACATATCAATGCTATTATAGTTATAGCTGATAGGTCAGATGTTTCGGGGTGTAAATATGAAATATAAAAATGCAGGAGCAGTTCTTCCTACAGAACTGATTGAAGAAATCCAGAAATATATTCAGGGTGAGTTTTTATACATTCCTAAAAAGGATAAGCAAACTCACAGAGCTGTCACCGAATACAAAATTGAACTTGAAAAACGAAACAACAGAATCTACAAAATGCACCTCGAGGGGATGAGTAACGAGAATTTAGCTCGAAATTTCAACTTAGCTCAGTCCAGTATCCGAAGAATACTTATTGAACAAAGAAAAAGGTTTGAGATAATGTCAGAGAAAATCAAGACTTTATTGTGGAAATGGGGTTTGCAGGGTGAGAGTATCACACAAATTTATTCTACCGTATGGCAGATTGGTGAGAGTTTTGTACTGAAAGTATACGAAGAGCCCAAGTCATTAAAAAGAAATATTGCGATAAATCAGCACCTGCACAATATGGGCATACCCGTCGGTAAGCTCTTATACACCTTAAAAGAAGAACAGTACGTAGAAGCTGACGGACAGTATTTCTTTGTATCAGAAAAGCTTTCGGGAAGTAATATTGTAAGCCTTAAATTCGGGGATAAAATAGCCGGGAAAATGGGCGGAATTATTGCAAATCTTCATATTGCCTTTATAAGTCTTGAAGACAAAGTTGAACTTTGGAACAACAGCCTGATTGAAGAGATGAACGGTTGGGTGAAAGAAAGCTTTGAAAAAAGCGGATGGCAGAATTTAAGCCGTGAAGATTACGAATCGGTTGTTGAAAATCTTGAAAAACTCTATGAAAAACTGCCTGTACAGCTTATTCACAGAGATGTACATTTTGGCAACTTCCTTTTTGACAAAGGTAATTTCAGCGGTTACATAGATTTCGATTTAAGCCAGAAGAATATCAGAATCTTTGATTTGTGTTATTTTGTTCTGTCGGTTTTATCTGAGGAAGAAAAGTTTGAAATCAATAAGGAAAAATGGTTTATTTTTGTAAAAAATGTTTTTGATGGCTATAACAGAATCTTAACTCTTACTGCAGAAGAAAAAGAGACTGCAGTGTTCGTTATGGAGTGTATAGAGCTCTTGTTCCTTGCATATTTCGAGGGACAGGAGGATACCGCACAGGTTCAGAGCACATACGATGTTTTCAAATTTATCAATGAAAACGAAAGAAGAATCAGAAGGCTGTTACATTAGGAAAAGGAGAACAAAAATGTTAAAGATAACTGATTCATATAATTTGAAAGATATTTATGATTTTCAGCTTAGTTTCAAAACACCATACTTTTTTGATGTGGGTTTTGATACTTGGAAAAGGTCTTTTGAAGAAGATACCGACGGCGAGGGGAGAGAACTGTTCAAAGAGCTTTTTGAAAAAGGCGTCACCCGCTTTGATACCGACACAGCCTTTGATAACACAGTAGCTCGGTATTATTACGAGAAAAACGACTTTATCCGTGAGGGTGTTACCAGGAGCTACTTTACAAAGTTAGTGATATAATATGTTATAATTTCGTATTTTTTGGAGGTGTTTTTTTTGAGTAGATTAAGTATAAAATACTTGCTGTGGACTTTTTCTATAATGATAATTTGTTGGGGAACTTGTTTGATATTTAGCGCAAACGGTATAACTCTGACTGATAATTATTTATTGTATATTCCGTATTTGTTAGGAGGTTGGTCTCCTACAATAGCTTCATACATATCAGTAAAAAAGCAGAAGAGCTTCAAAGACTGGCTTAAGGATATTTTCGATTTCAAACACAGTATCCTTTCGTATGTAGTTGTTTTACTTTTTAGTGCATTGTTTGTTTTACCTCAGTGTCTGATATCGGGTTATGAAAGCGGAGCGCCTTTATTTACTGTTATTTTTATGATTCCTATGATGCTTGTGGGCGGAGGTTTGGAGGAAGCAGGCTGGAGATACATTTTGCAACCTGAACTTGAAAAGAAGCTTAACTTTGTTGTAGCTACTTTGTTGGTTAGTGTGATTTGGTGGCTGTGGCATATGCCGTTGTTTTTTATTCAGGGTGTATCACAATACGGAGATAGCTTTTTGATTTTCGGGATAAACGTGTTAGGTTTAAGCTTCGCTTTGGCAAGTATCAGAAGAACAACTAAAAGTGTCTGGTTATGTGTTTTATTCCACTGTATTATCAATTCGCTATCAGGAATATTCATTGTTAATGATAACATTTGGGGTAATGTTGCTTCGGTAATTATTATGATAATTGTTTCGTTAGTTTTAGTAACAGTGACCGATAAGAAAAGAATACTGAAATAAATGATACGGCAAAGAAATTATCTTTATATTAACGATTTGACACCCTTGGTAACCTCAAATTCGTATTAGAAAAGTTAATAAATAATCTCAGATGCAACATTGTAAGCGAGGAACTTGCGGTGTTGCATTTTCATTTTCATGACTATAAAAATATTTTTGAAAAACATTTGGCAAAACATCTGTTTGATGTTAAATTTACCTTACAAAAGTAAATACAAGATTGAATGTATGATGGTGAGAGCTGAGATGAAGTTGTGTTGAATGAGTAAAGCTAACTGTCACCGTAAGGAGTTGAAAAATTCCTTGCGGTTTTTTTCCAAAAGAAATAAATTTGAAGAGGCTTCCGTCGCCTTTTCGTCGGAGGCGGTCCCTTTTGTCGGCGTTGCCGACATTCTTCCCGCCTGATGGGGTGATAACCTTCGCAACCAACCTTTTGAATGGCGTAAAGCAACCTGATGGTACAATCAAATGCCTTACCTCACTACAGGTAGCAGACCTGCTCGGCTATAGCAAATCCGAGATAACCGAGCTCTACTAAGTCAAACGTGACAATTCAAAACTCATCGGTATAACCGATAACTTTGAGATGTGAGCAAAGAAAATACATGGTTTATTAAATAAAAAAGCGTTGCACCTGAGGGAGAGTGTTGATTTGCTCCTTCATGTGCAACGCTTTAATTTGTTATGATTTAAGTATAAGAAAAGATGTTAATCCTCTACTCTGATTGTAACAGAATTCATAACAGGGTGACGGTCTCTGGGAATAGTTCCGTTCTGGTCGATAGGTCTTGCCTCATCGCAAACTCTGTCTACAACCTCGATACCCTCGGTTACATATCCGAAGGCGGCATACTGGCCGTCAAGGAAACAGCTGTCTTCGTGAACGATGAAGAACTGTGAGCTGGCACTGTCAGGGTCCATTGAGCGAGCCATAGAGATTGCACCCCTTGTGTGGGACAGGTTGTTGCTGTATCCGTTCATACGGAACTCACCCACGATTGATTCGTCGGAGCCGCCCATACCTGTGCCTGTGGGATCACCGCCCTGCATCATAAAGCCTGCGATAATGCGGTGGAAGGTAAGTCCGTCATAGAATCCTTCTTCTGCAAGGGACACAAAGTTCTCCGTGGTAATGGGCGCAGAATCCTGACAAAGCTTTACCGTGATGACACCGTAACCCTCAATATCAATATCTGCAAAATAAGTCTTGTTATAATCAAGCATAGTTATCCTTCTTTCTGTTTTGATTCAAGTGCATTATACTACACATTATAGAATAAATCAACCGAATGACACAGTTAGTATCGGAGAAACTGTTCTATCAATTATTTAACTGAAAGAATACCTTCTCGGACATAGTACATCACAGATAACGGAAATGCATTACGTCAAAAGAGAGAACTTAAGGCTTGTGGGTATAACGGATAGTATTGAGCAAGGTAAAGCAATATCCTACCCATTTTCCCACCCTAGTTAAAAATATTATTATGATTTCCCCCCCTTTTTTTCGAAAAGGGGTGGGGACAAATGAAAAATGCAATGTTAAAATAAAATAAAAAATATAAGTTTTATAGGAAGCCGTGTTTATGGAATCATTATATAATATCAGATTTATGCACATGAAACTTCCTAAACCATAAGAAGGTGGGGTAGAGGTCACGGCAACCTTCGAATATCCCACCTGTGAGGACGAGGAATATACCTTCATCCTTAATGTGGATAAGGACTTTTACAGTACAATAATTTGAGGAGGCGGTTTTATGAAAAAAATAATATCGTTGTTGCTCGCTGTTATTATGGTATGTAGCGTGTTTTGCACTATATCGGCCACAGCATTTGCAAGGGAAGTTGATGTAGCACAGTCGGCTGCTTCAAACCCCGTGATTTCGGTTGAATCTGTAAAGCTTAATCCGTATATGGGCAGCTACGGCGAGATTGTACTTAAGGTTACAGGAGCCACCAATGTAACTTATCAATGGCAGGCAGGTTATTATGACAGTGCACTTGCCCCTGTAGATCTTGATGACAACGACTATTACATCGGAACAAAAACAAACCATTTTAAGATTCTGGCATCAGGACAACTTGATACTCTTGAGTTCCGTTGCAAAATTACCTATGACGGCGGTTCTACTTATAGTCAGCTTTTCCATTTTACATTCCTTGACCCTAAGGTGATCAGTAGGGCATACGTTGTAGGTGTGGATGCTCCTGCTTTCGGATGCAGTCCCAAATACAGAACTGATGATATTCAGAGTAAACAATACGACTTGGATAGGATGGTGTGGTATGGACCAATAAATGGCTCATCTGCACCTTTGATGAAGAGTGATGATGTTTACGTTGAAGGTAAGTATAGGTGCAGATTCTATCTTGACCCTGCACAAGGATATACTTTTGGTGAAAATTCCGATTGTAGTGTGGATGGCATTATTTGCAAAGTGTATTCTGAAAAGAGTGACGACGGAACAATTTCTTATTATGCAGACCGTGTTTATACGGTGTCGTATAAGGGAACTGTTCCTGACGGAATTCTGGACTTTGAGTGGAAAGAGCCGTCTGATACAGCCACAAATGTTAATTTAGGCAATGCGTACCTGGGCACTGATACTATGGATATCCCCTTCGCCTTTAAGATAAAGGATTTGCCTAGAAGTATGGCGCTTGCAGATTACACAGTTTACGGCAGCACATATATCCAGCGTGACGGAGAAGGCCTTTACTATACTCATACGGGAGACAGAGTAAATCTTAAAGATGTGGCAACATTGCCGGGAAGATATTATATCTACCATGAGCTTTTCCTTCTTGATCCCGAGGGAAATGAGATAGCAACGGAGTATGTGTGTTATTTCGTAAATGTCTATACACCGATATTCATTATGGATTTGTCAGTTGAGGTTGATGAGCCTGTAGCGGGTCTTGATGCGGAAATAGCTTTTAAGAATAAAACAATTGGCTGTGTTGTCAACAATATGTATTGGTATGACGTAACCGACGGAGAGCGTGTTCTGATGAATAATACAGATACCTTTGAGGCAGGACGCACATATCAGGTTGAGATGTGGCTTAGAGCCAATGACGGTTATTATCTGAATACAGACAAGGAAGGCTGTCTCAACGTAAATGCAAGGATAAACGGCAAGCCTGCAGAGGTTTTACTTGCACTTTCTTCTGACAAAGTTGCAGGCTTTACTATGGATTTTACTATCCCGAGAGATAGTACAAATCCAAGTGATCCCACAGCTCCTACAGAGCCTTCTACAGGTGGCGAGGATAAACCCACAGCTCCTACAGAACCTTCCACAGGTGTCGAGGATAAACCTACCGACCCAACAAAGCCTGTTGCAATAGGTCTCCTTGGTGATGCTAACGGAGATGGCGTTGTTAATATCAAAGACGCAACGGAAATCCAGAAGTCTATTGCAGGTTTGACTACTCTTGATGATAAGGGAAGTGTTCTTGCAGATTCGGATGGCTCCGGTGTAGTAAATATTAAGGATGCAACTGCAATTCAGAAGCACATTGCAGGCATCGAAACAGGTTATCCTATCGGTAAAGCTAAGACAAAATAAAGATTAAGCTTTAATAGACTTTTAACCCCTCTGTTTTATAAGCAGAGGGGTTTTCGTTTAACAAGAAAAACACAGGGCATCGGAAATGATGCCCTGTGTTTTGTCTTTAAGATACGTTTTTGTAAGAGGGTGTCTCAGAAAACGAAATCAAAATCAGTTGTCTTCCGAACGGTTTTTGCTGACAAGAGTTGCAAGCTCGAAACGGCTGTGAACGCCCATCTTGGGGTAAATTT
>JAZNVW010000011.1:0-11191 GCA_045593025.1 Ruminococcus sp.
TGTCCCATGAACGGAATACAGCCTCAACAGCGCCCATAAGCTGCTCTTTGGGGTCTGTGGGGAAGTCTTTGCCAATCTTAGCTTTGTACTCAGCCTTGAACTGGCCTGCGAGAGTCTTGAGGTCCTCAGCTGTAAGGTCTACGTCCTGAGTAACACCCTTCTCTTCCTTCATCTTGTCGATGAGCTCCTCGAAGTACTTCTTACCAACTTCCATAACAACGTCGGAGTACATCTGGATGAATCTTCTGTAGCAGTCCCAAGCCCAACGTGCGTTGCCGGACTTCTCTGCCATAACGTTAACAACATCCTCGTTAAGACCGAGGTTAAGGATTGTATCCATCATACCGGGCATAGATGCTCTTGCGCCGGAACGAACGGAAACAAGAAGAGGATTCTCGAGGTCACCGAACTTCTTGCCGGTAATCTCTTCCATCTTTACGATGTACTCCATAATCTCTGCCTGGATGTCATCGTTGATCTTGCGACCGTCCTCATAGTACTGTGTGCAAGCTTCTGTGGTTACTGTGAAACCCTGGGGAACGGGCAGACCGAGAGATGTCATCTCTGCAAGGTTAGCACCCTTACCGCCGAGAAGCTCACGCATTGATGCGTTACCCTCTTTGAAGAGGTAAACAAACTTGTGGCTCATGTGAAAAACCTCCTGAAAATGTGTGTAATATGCGAAAGCAGAGAGCTCTGCTTTGCTTTTGATGCTCTGAATCTGCAAATGCAAACTCATGCCTAATAGGTATTATAACAAATCCTAATTAAAATTGCCATATTTTTTCAAATTTATTTTGTAATAAAATGTTACCAATATTCACAAATTCATTTTGACAATTTGTTGAGTAGTTACAAATATGATATATTTTGCCCGAATGACTTGAAAATTTATCGATTTATGAGATAATAAATATAACTGTTACTGTGTGAACTGACTGTCAGTTCGGAAAGGTAGGAGCATTATGAACAAATGTGCAGTTATACTTGCAGGCGGTGAAGGCAAGCGTATGGGCAGTGAAAAGCCCAAGACCTTGTGTGAGGTATTAGGTAAGCCTATGCTCCGATGGGTTATCGACGCCGTAAAGGATGCAGGCATTGACGATATATGCATAGTAAAGGGTTACCGTGCAGAGTATATTGATGAATACGTTAAGACCCTTCCTTTCCCTGTTGAGACAGTTCTGCAGGCAGAGCGACTTGGCACAGGCCATGCTGTTATGATGGCACGTGCTTTCCTTGAAGAAAGAAAAGGCTCTGTTGTGATTCTGGGCGGTGACGCTCCTTTTGTGGATGCAGACACCATAAGAAACTCACTTTCACAGCATACAGACACAACTTCAAGTGCAACAGTTATCAGTGCTTGTGTGCCTGATTCAACAGGCTACGGCAGAATTGTCAGAAATGAGGATGATTCTCTCAAGGGTATTGTTGAGCACAAGGATGCAAGTGAAGAAATCAGACAGATTAAGGAAATCAACTCAGGTGCATATTGGTTTGAAACCGAGGACCTTCTGAGTGTTCTTGATTCAATCACAGCAGACAACAATGCAAAGGAATACTATCTTCCCGATGCACTGAAGCTTATTATTGCCAAGGGCAAAAAAGCCGGTGCATTTGTGGCAGAAAGTGCAGATGTGGCACTGGGTGCCAACGACCCTGCTCAGCTTGAAGAGCTGAATCAGATTGCAATTGCAAAGGGCTATAAAGCTGAATAAAATAATCAGCAATAAAACAGTAAGTTAATTAATTTTACATATTCTCAAAATCCAATTAACTAAGAAAAGGGGAACAGAAAAATGAATTTTCATGGAAAAGACATCAAAATCTTCGCGGGTAACTCCAACCCCACAGTAGCACAGGGAATAGCCGGCTGTCTTGGCCTGCCTCTGGGTAAATCAAGCTGCAACAAGTTTTCAGACGGCGAGATTGCAGTATCTCTGCACGAG
Source organism: Ruminococcus sp. (assembly GCA_045593025.1). Lineage (GTDB taxonomy): Bacteria > Bacillota > Clostridia > Oscillospirales > Acutalibacteraceae > Ruminococcoides. The sequence continues at coordinate 1,950 of JAZNVW010000011.1, forward strand.
TCTGTTCGAGGCAGTGAGTGCTTTATCGTTCAGTCTACCTGTACACCTGTAAACGACAATCTTATGGAAATGCTCATTATGATTGACGCTATGAAGAGAGCTTCCGCAGCTTGCATTACTGCAGTTATTCCTTATTTCGGCTATGCTCGTCAGGACCGTAAGGCAAAGGCAAGAGACCCGATTTCAGCTAAGCTTTGTGCAGACCTGATTACAGCAGCTGGTGCAGACAGAGTTCTTACAATGGACCTTCACGCAAACCAGATTCAGGGCTTCTTCAATATCCCTGTTGACCACCTGGTAGGTGCACCTATGCTTGCAAACCATATGAAGAAGAAAATCGGCAAGAATGTTGACGATTATGTTGTTGTTTCTCCTGACCTTGGTTCAGTTACAAGAGCAAGAAACTTTGCTGCAAAACTCGGCTGCCCCATTGCAATCATTGACAAGAGAAGACCTAAGGCTAACGTTTCTGAGGTTATGAACATCATCGGTGATGTAGCAGGCAAGAAAGCAATTCTTCTTGACGATATGATCGACACAGCAGGTACACTTTGCAATGCTGCAAAGGCTATTGTTGAAGCCGGTTCAACAGAGGTTATCGCTTGCGCTACTCACGCTGTTCTCTCAGGTCCCGCTATTGAGAGAATTGACCAGAGCGTTATCAAGGAACTCATTCTTCTTGATACAGTTCCCGTTCCCGAAGAAAATATGCTTGATAAGTTTACAATTCTTCCCGTAGCACCTGTATTTGCAGATGCTATCGAGAGAATCTACGCTGACAAGCCTGTTTCTACTATCGGTCAGTAATAGGCAAATGGTATAATAAAGCTAATCGACAGGGGGCAGCACCGTGCTGTTCCCTGTGTTTTGCATTTGTATGTTTTTTCCTTTTTCGGCATACAATGATTATTATCTGTGTTTTACAGGAGATATAAACTATGTTGTTCAAATCAAAAAGCAGTTCAAATTCAGCAGTTGACTATATAATCGTTGGTCTGGGAAATCCCGGCAGACAGTACGAGGGCACACGTCACAACTGCGGATTTGAGGCAATCGACAGACTGGCAGAAAAACACAACTGCCAGATGAAGAAAATCCGATTCAAAAGTACCACGGGGGAGTGTCGCATAAACGGTGCCAGGTGCCTTCTTATGAAGCCTTCAACCTATATGAATCTTTCGGGCGAGGCTGTGGTTCAGGCTATGAATTTCTACAAAGTACAGCCTTCACAGGTTATTATAATATTTGATGATATTTCCCTTGACGTAGGTAAAATGAGAATCCGTATGAAGGGCAGTGACGGCGGTCACAACGGAATGAAGAATATCATATATCTCACAGGAAGCGATGCTTTCCCCAGAATTAAACTGGGAGTAGGCAAAAAGCCTCATCCCGAGTACGATTTGAAGGATTGGGTATTGGGCAGATTTTCTCAGACAGACGCAAAGATTATGTCTGAGGTTTTTGATAAATCTGTTGAGGCTGTGGAACTGATGGTACAGGACAAAGCAGCTGATGCTATGCAGAGATTTAATTGATATTCTCTTGTGGAGGATTTATGAGATTTCTCTATGATGTGCTGAAAGCTACCCCTGAGTTTGCAAAAGTGAGTGAATGTGTTCAAAAAGGCAAAACCTCAGCGGTAGCAGGACTTTCAGCCGTTCACAAAGCAAATATGATTTATGCGCTCTGCTGTGAAACAAAAAGCAGGGCTTTTTGTGTTGCGTCAAACGAGCAGGAGGCATCCGCTCTTTGCTCTGACCTTTGCAATATGGGACTTAAGGCTTGCGTGTATCCTTACAGGGATTTTACCTACAGGGATATTGCAGGCAAATCCCGTGAATACGAGCATCAGCGTATGTCGGTGCTTCTGCGTATTTTGTCGGGTGACTGCGATTGTGTTATTGCTTGTGCTGATGCGGCGGCTCAGTACACAATCCCGCCTTCCTGCCTTGCAGATGCCACCCTTTACCTTCGTGCAGGTCAGGAGGTTTCTCTTGAAAAATGCGTGGGTGCTCTGGTACTTTTAGGTTATGAAAGATGCGACCAGCTGGAAGGTGTAGGCCAGTTTTCACTTCGAGGCGGAATACTTGATTTTTATCCTCCCGACAGCGATGCTCCCATCCGTGCAGAGTTCTGGGGGGATGAGATTGATTCTCTTAATTTCTTTGATTTGGAAACCCAGCGCAGGGGAGAGGTTGTGGAAGAAATCACCCTTTCTCCTTCGGCGGAAGTGTTCATCTCTGACAGAGAAGGACTTGCTGCTCTTATTGAGAAAAAAGCTTCAGCTCTGAAAGCTGAAAAATCAGCTAAAGCCAAAGAAATTCTCAGAAATGAGGCTGAGGCTATCCGCAAGGGTCTGCACCTTGCAAATCTTGATAAATACATCAGCATGATTTATTCTCAAAGTGCCAGTCTCTTTGATTATATCGACGATAGCTTTATGTGTTTTCTCTCGGAAGAATCTGCAGTAAAGGACCGTATGGCAAACACAGAATTTCGTTTTAAGGAAGATGTGCTTGATTATTTTGAAGAAGGTATACTCTGCAGAGGACTTGATAAGTTTTCTCTGACTTACAAGGAGATTTGCGAAGAACTGGGAACTCGCGGTGTGTGTTATCTTGATACATTTACTCACGGAAGTCACACTCTGCCTTTGGATGCTCTTGTGAGTATTACTGCAAAAACACTTCCCTTTGTGGCAGGAACGGTCTCAGAACTTTGTGAAGAGCTTGAACCTGTTGATAAGAAGAAAAGTACTATTGTTATACTTGCAGGAACCCAAAAAGGTGCTCGGAATCTTTTTGAATCCCTTGGGGACAGAGGCTACAAGGCAGCACTGATTTCTTCTTCATCACAGCTTGAAAAAGGCACTATATATATAACCGAAGGTACTCTTTCTTCGGGCATAGAGTATACAGGGGAGAATTTTTACCTGTATGCACAGGGAAAACGTGAGGGTGTAAAAGAACAGAAAAAACGCAAAACACCAAAGAACGGACAGGAGATTTACAGTCTTTCAGATTTGAGTGTTGGTGACTACGTGGTTCATACCACTCACGGTATAGGAATTTTTGATGGTGTTACAAAGATTGATATCCACGGCATAGTCAAGGACTACATCAAGATTTCCTATGCAAAAAGCGATGTGCTTTATGTACCTGTTACTCAGCTTGATTTGGTGGCTAAATACATCGGTCCCCGTGAAAACTCAATGGTAAAATTAAGCCGTCTTGGCGGTACAGAATGGCAGAAGGCAAAAAGCCGTGTTAAGTCTGCCGTTAAGGATATGGCAAAGGAGCTCATAGCTCTTTACAGTGCCAGAATGAATGCTCCCGGTTATGCTTTTTCTCACGATTCAGAGTGGCAGAGGGATTTTGAGGCTAAGTTTGAGTATGAGGAAACCGAGGACCAGCTCAGATGCACAGATGAAATCAAACACGATATGGAGCGCACCGCTCCTATGGACAGACTTCTGTGCGGAGATGTTGGCTTTGGCAAAACCGAAGTGGCGTTGCGTGCTGCCTTCAAGTGCATTACAGACAGTAAGCAGTGTGCTCTGCTGTGCCCCACAACCATCCTTGCCTGGCAGCATTATCAGACCGTCCTCAAAAGATTTGAGGACTACCCCATAAGGGTGGAGCTTCTCTCGCGTTTTCGCAAACCCAAAGAGCAGGAAAAAATCCTTGAGATGCTCAGAAGGGGAGAGATTGATATGGTGGTGGGTACCCACCGCCTTGTGCAAAAGGATGTAAGTTTCCGCGATCTGGGGCTTGTTATTATCGATGAGGAACAGCGTTTCGGTGTTGCTCACAAAGAAAGATTCAAGGAGCTTTGCAAGAATGTGGACGTGCTTACCCTTTCTGCAACTCCCATTCCCAGAACCCTAAATATGGCACTGAGCGGAATACGTGATTTGTCGGTGCTTGAAGAAGCTCCCTCAAACCGTTATCCTGTGCAGACCTATGTTTTGGAGTATGACGGGGGAGTTATCCACGAAGCAATCCGAAAAGAACTTCGCCGCGGCGGACAGGTTTTTTACCTTCACAACAAGGTAGAGGATATTGAAACCAAGGCGGCATATATAGCTCAGGTTATTCCCGAAGCAAAGGTGGGAATAGGTCACGGCAAAATGAGTGAGCAGGAACTCTCGGGAGTTTGGCGTGATATGCTTGAACAGAACATAAATGTTCTTGTATGTACTACTATTATTGAAACAGGCGTAGACCTTCCCAATGCCAACACCTTGATTATTGAGGATGCCCACAAGTTCGGACTTTCTCAGCTTCATCAGATAAGAGGCAGAGTTGGCAGAAGTACCCGCCGTGCCTGGGCATACCTTACCTTCCCGAGAGGCTACAACTTAAGTGACATTTCTCAGAAGCGTCTTAACGCAATCCGCGAGTTTACCGAGTTCGGCTCAGGTATGAAGATTGCCATGAGGGATTTGGAACTTCGCGGGGCAGGCTCTGTGCTTGGTGCAAACCAACACGGACATATGGAAGACGTAGGTTACGATATGTACCTTAAAATTCTTGATACTGCCGTTAAGGAGGAGCTTGGAGAAATACCCGAGGACAGAGAAGAAAAAGACTGCCTTGTGGACATTGCTGTTGTGGCACATATTCCCGAAAGCTACATCGAAAGTCTTAATCTTCGTCTTGATGTTTATAAGCTTATTGCAGATGTGCGTACCGCTGAGGATGCTTCTGACGTGGTGGATGAGCTTATTGACCGCTTCGGAGATGTGCCCAAGTCTGTTATGGGGCTTATTGACGTGGCACTAATCAGAAACCGTGCGGCACAGCTTGGCATTTATGAAATCAAGCAGAATGATACAACCCTGCTTCTTTATTTGAACGATGTGAAAAATCAGGAGCTTATTGCCCTTGTGGCAAAGGCACGGGGCAAAGCCTTGCTTTCTGCAGGCAAAAAGCCTTATATTGCTTTGCGTGCTGTTTCAAAGTCAGAACCGCTGTCTGCACTCAAGGAGTTTTTCGGCTGATTTAGTCTGAAACAACTCTATTTGTGAAAGGCTTGTTTCTGACAATTTTGTGAACATTATGTTTATTTTACGATAATTGTTGAAATTTTGCGGATTATTGTGTATAATTACAGAGTACGTTTTGATTTTTAGAAAAGGACGGTTTTTTGTATGAAAACTATGAAAAAAATCACAGCTCTGCTTCTGGCTGTACTTATGCTTGCAAGCCTTTGTGCCTGCACAAATCTGAGAAGCAATAAGCCGGAGTGGGGATATAAGACTTCTGCTCAGGAATATCCTATCGGTGTTTATACCTACTCACTTTTCTCTGCATATAATCAGGCTTACTCCGTAATCTCACAGGCACAGGGCGAGAAGTTTGATTCAACAGCTTCTATTCTGGATATTACAGCTACCTTTGACGAAGCAAAGGGTGAGGAAAAAGCTCTCGACTTTATCCTTTCTGAGGCTGATTATATCACCAAGAATCTCATTGCTCTTGACAATGTAATTGCTGAAAAAGGCATTGAGCTTGATGCTGAGGTTGAGGCTTCTGCTTACGAGCAGGCAAGAAAAGACTGGTATCTCGGCTCTTATTACGAGGAGTATATGGCTTACGGATATTCTGCTACTCCCTACAAGGATATGTTGGAGCCTTACGGTGTTTCCTTTGAAAGCTTCTATCAGTCCTCTTATCTTGCAAGCGTTAAGCAGAACGCAATCTTTGACTTCTTCTATTCAAAGGGCGGAGAAAAAGAAGTCCCCGAAAGTGAAATCAAGGATTACTTTGAGGATAACTACACAAGCTATTCATATTTTTCAGTTAACCTTTATGAATCCACAACGGATTCTACTACAGGCGAAACTGTGAACAAGGCTCTCTCTGCAGAGGACCAGAAGAAGGCAAAAGAGGATTTGGAACTTTACGTAAAGATGATTGCACAGGGCACTTCTTTTGAGGATGTCTCCAAGATTCACACAGCAGCTGCAAACCTTTCTGCAAATCCTGCTATCAGCAACATCGAAAACCTTGAGTACACATCTCTTGGCGAAGAGGTGAAGAAGGCTCTCTCAGCTATGAAGGACGGCGAAGCAAAGGTAATCTACGTTGGCGAAACCGATACAACAGTTGCTTATTTCCTTTACAAGAAGCCCATCACTCAGGAAACAAAAGCTTATGTTGCAAACGAAACCAACTACGATGCACTTCTTCAGGAAATGAAGAGTGAGGAATTCCTTGATTACATCGATTCCCTCACAGATACAGTAGAGTGCACAAAGAACGAGGCTGTGATTGCAAAGTTCAACCCTTCAATCTTTGAAGAGAATCTCTGATAACTTATACAAATAACTCCTTTCAATATATACAACTGTAAAACTCAAGGAGGTTTTAGCAGTGAAAAAACTTAGTTTAATTTTTGTTTCTGTGCTTATGGCTGTTTTGGTTTTATTCACAGCGGTTTCAGTAACAGCAGAAACATTACCCCCTGAAAATGATGTGCCGACAGAACAGGTTACAACTCCTGTTGACGAACCTACACAGGCACCTACAAATTCCGACGAGGACTACACAGACCCTACTGATGTGACTTCTCCCACAGGCCCCACTGAGGAGCCTTCTGCAGAGGTTACCGAGCCTGTGACAGATTTTTCCCGTCCTACCGAGTATGACGAGGAAAACCAGCCTGACACATATTCTGACTATGTAAGCCCTGCTCCTATCTATACTCCCTCAGACCAGGACTTTGAAAAGAAGGATTGGGAAGAAATCAAGATTGAGATTAAGGATACTCCCAACGCAGGTTCAGTAGGAAGCTTTGATGATATTAAGAGCAATACATCAAAGGGTGATGAAAAATCTCCCTTGCTTCTTATTCTGTGTATAGTTTTCTGGTGTTTGGCACTTTCCTGCCTGACCTTTGTAATTCTATACAAGCCCAAGGTTGAAAAAGCAACTTCCGCTCCTGCTCAGACAAGGGTGCAGAGAAAAACTGAGCCCAAGGTGAGTGATGATTACAACGACGGCTATTAAGTTGCGTTGACCAATATTGAAAATCATAACCGACTTCGATTATCCGAGGTCGGTTTTTTCTTTACGACAGTCAGTGCGAAGAAAATATTAATCTGTTTCTTTTACTTTATTTCTCAGAAAGGTTGTCAAATTGCAATCACTTGTGGTATAATGTTTGTGAATTTGCGTATTTTTATGAATAAGATGTATGCACAAAGGAGTTTTTTGATTTATGAAACGAATTGTTGCGATGATACTTCTGATACTTATTGCAGTTGTGCCTGTGGCAGGCCTTACAGTTTTTGCAAATGATGCTTATGGTGTGTCTGTCTGTGCACAGAGCGGGTATAAACCAAGACTTACAGAACCTTCCAAGTCAAATAAGTATTATTACAGTAATATGAATATTCTTTATGCGGCAGGTTACGGTATGCCTAACTGCACAGCTTATGCCTGGGGCAGAGCCTATGAGCTTCTGGGTACTCAGCCTAAGCTTTGCCTTAACGATGCCCGCAACTGGTATGGTTATAACAAAGAAAATAATTACTATCCATACGGCAAAACTCCCAAACTGGGTGCGGTTGCTTGCTGGGAAACCCCCACAGGCGGTCACGTTGCCGTTGTTGAAGAGATTACCGATACCACCATCACCTTCTCCAATTCAGGTTGGGGTTACCTCAACTTCTACCTGACAGAGGCAGAACTCGACGACCCGAGCGTTGGTATCTACAGACCCGGCAGTTACTTTATGGGCTATATCTACATTCTTGACGGTGAAAAAGAGCCGGTGACTCCCGAGGGCGACATTTACAGAGTTGATTCTTACAACGGCGTTAATATGCGCAAGGGTGCAGGCTTGAATTACTCTGTTGTTGAAGCGATTCCTTATAATACCGAAATCGTTGTGACAGAAACAAAAACTGCAGACGGCTATTTGTGGGGTAAAACCACTTATGCAGGAGTAACAGGCTGGTGTGCACTTGATTTCTGTGAGCTTATTTATAAGAAGCCTGCAGAAACAAAACCCACAGAACCTGAAACAACAGTTCCCGAAACCACAGTGCCTGAAACCGAGGCAACCGTGGACGAGCCTCCGCTGTTTGCACCTGCTCCCGATTTTGGTACTCCCTCAGACCCTGTAGAAAAACCTGTTAATAATACAGATATAAATGGCGACGGAAAAACCACAATAGCAGACGCAACAGATATTCAGAAGGCAGTGGCAGGAATAAACATTGGTGTATCCATTGACAATGAGGATGTAGACGGTGATGGTAAGTTAACTATTTCTGATGCTACTTACATACAGAAATTCCTGGCAGCAATTGTGTGAATATAAGAATAAGATATAAAGTAAAAAGGATATTTCATAATAGAAAGGTTGATAAATATGCAGCATATCGATATTAAATGTGTGCTTGAAGATGCACAGTTTTTAGGCAAGGAAGTTACCGTTTGCGGATGGGTAAGAACCTCCAGAGAGTCCAAAACAATGGCTTTTGCAGAGCTTAACGACGGTACCTCACTTACTCACATTCAGATTGTTATTGACAGAGCGGCTACCGAGTATCCCGCTACATCCCTCAGACTTGGCACAGCGCTCAAGATTACAGGTGAGGTTGTAGAGGCTCGTCAGGGTTCCGTTGAAATTAACGCAAAGAACATCGAGATTTTAGGCGAGTGTCCTCTTGAGTATCCTCTGCAGAAGAAGCGTCACACACTGGAGTTTCTCAGAACAATGCCTCATCTTCGTGTGCGTACAAACACCTTCAACGCTGTGTTCAGAGTTCGTTCTGTAATGGCAGGCGCTATCCATAACTATTTCCAGTCAAGAAACTACACTTACGTTCAGCCTCCCCTTATCACAGGCTCTGACTGTGAGGGTGCAGGTGAGATGTTCAAGGTTACAACCATCGGCTACAACCCCGAGTATAAGAGCGAAGAAGAGTACTATGCAGACGATTTCTTCGGCAAGAAAGCAGGACTTTCTGTTTCTGCTCAGCTTGAGGGTGAGGTTGCCGCAATGGCTTTCGGCAAGATTTACACCTTCGGTCCTTCTTTCCGTGCAGAAAACAGCAACACCCCCAGACACGTTGCAGAGTTCTGGCACGTTGAGCCTGAGGTAGCTTTCGCTGATCTTTATGATATCATCGGCATTGCAGAGGATATGATAAAGACTATCATAAAGGAAGTTATGGATAAGTGTCCCACAGAGCTTGCATTCTTTGACCAGCACTTTGAGAAGGG
>JAZNVW010000012.1:0-94782 GCA_045593025.1 Ruminococcus sp.
CTGCCGAAGCTATCAATTCAGCGTTTCACTCCGTTCGACTTGCATGTGTTAGGCACGCCGCCAGCGTTCGTCCTGAGCCAGGATCAAACTCTCTAAAATCTGTATGTTAACACCCGAAGGTGTTAAAACCTATTTCAGAGCCTTTGTGTCTGCTCATTAAAAACACTTGCGTGTTTACTTGATGTTTGTTGTGTCATCTTCACTGTAATTTTTTGAGTACTTAAATCCTCAAATTAATTACGGGTTCTCTTTAATCTTGTTGTTCAATTTTCAATGTCCTTTGTTCCGTCGATTTCACCAAATCTGCATCTCATTCTTTAGTGAATTCGCTGTGTTTTTGATGTTCTCTCGTGCGGAACGTGTTTTATTATATATCAACGGCTAACAAATGTCAAGCGTTTTTTCGACTTTTTTTCAAAATTTTTCGAAAATTTTGTCAGCACCAAATGGTAGTATGTTTACCCCTTTTAGAGCACAAGATATTGACTGCAATCTCTTATATATATTATAAATAGTATAGAGGTTCTTGATTTGAATAAATGAAATAACTATAATGATTACATATCTATACTATTTATATTATATAAAGGAGTGGTTTTGTGAACGCACAGGTCACACCAAACAGAGAAGCTCTTCTCACAAACCGAAACCGACTTTACATCAAAGACTTTCTGGCAAGACCTTTTTTAAGGCAGGCGGCCATCCTTATTATTATTTCAATGATAATTAGCCTGCTTATATCCTTGACACAAGCAATTGTCGGACTTGCCTCCATCACCGACTATATTATCCGGCTAATACGCCAAAGCTCTTTTGAATGGATTGACCCTCCTGCCATATCCTTTGGCCTTGACTTTTCCATTAACAACGTGATTCTTGTTGCCTCAATGTTGGCAATGTACATTGCATCCCGCAAAGCTAAGAAGCAAATTGCACCCCTTGGTGCGGTTTCCGTATTCTTCGTCTGGTGCATCATCACAATGGTCGGAGACTTTATTTCTGCATTGATTTATTTTGCGATACCTATACTTGTTTTTACCGCAATGGGTATCACCTTAGGCGCAGGCGGTACAGAAATTCTAACTCAAATGGGCGTGCCTTCTCTGCCCCCGAGAGTAAAGTTTATTGCCGCACTTGTTTTCTGTCTGGTGTTTGCTGTTTATGTTGTTCTGTATATCATACGAGGCATCAGCCGTTTTCGTTTTGGCAACGCGTTAAGAATGAGCATTTCTACAAGCAGTCTCAGTGCAAGGGGTTGCAAAACCTACGCAACGGTAAACATTATATTCTGCATTCTTTTATTTGCAGGCACGCTGATGTCCTCTGTAGGGCTGAACATCTTCTCAAAAACCGAACTTGCAAGAACAACCGAATGGGGCAGAACTCTCAGTGCAATGCCTTTGAGCTTTCTTGGAATATGTTCTATGATTATCTCCCTGCTCTCCTGCGTAATCCCCATATTGTTGGCTACATTCGCCTTGAGATACAAAAAGCATATCGAAGCCGCAGGCGAAAACGGTTGCAACCTGCCCGAACCCATTATACCAATGTCACCCGAAGAACTGAAAAACTCATAAAACAACAAGTCCTCTGAAGGCTTATAACCCTCAGAGGACTTTGCTTATTATATAATAGTATACAAACTTATGCGTAAAACTCTTTGAATGCCTTAACAATCTCCGCTTCACGCTCTGCGTTCTCTGCGGCATCGTTATAAATCATAAGATACTTACCGTTTGTAGAAAGCACAACATCAACAGTACCCTCTTCAAGTTCCTCTGTAACAGTAATCTTTCCCTCGTTCTTTGCCTCTTTGTAGAAAGCATTGTTTGTATCAGTGTAGCTGTAAAGCTCCATAACTACGGTTTCGCCGTCGTAGTTGTATGTGAACTTGTATCCCTTGTCTGCACCAATCATATCCGCCTTCATAACCACAGGGTCTGTCATTTCGTCACCTGTAGTCTCGGGCATTGCATATGCATAACCCATATCTGCAAAATACGCACACAGTCCGTCTAAGGTGTTCTCATAATTCTCGACCTTGATTTCGTCTGTGGTTGCAGGGTCTGTAACCTCCTGAATTTTGGGGCCTTTTGAGTTAGGCATACAAGCACAAAGAGAAAGTACAAGCATCACAGCAAGTACAAAAGCAATAATCTTTTTCATAATATCATCCTCCGTTACGGTTTTTGTTCATAATACCAAAGCAAAAAGCTCTACATTAAAGTATAATATCATATTTCTTTTTTCAAATCAATAGTGTATAATCAAATCAGGAAGTGATGAAAATGCAAAAACATTGCGGACTGATGCGCGCCGCCATTGATAAATATAATATGATAGAAGAAGGGGACAGAATTGCCGTAGGCGTTTCAGGCGGCAAGGACAGCCTTGCTTTGCTTTGGGGACTTGCAAACCTCAGAAAGTACTACCCGAAAAAGTTTGAGCTTGTTGCCCTTACTGCAGACCCTTGTTTTGACGGCAAAGAAGCAGACTACTCGCTCATAGAAAATTTTTGCAAAGAAAACAACATAGAATATATAATCAGAAGAACCGAACTTGCAAAGGTAGTGTTTGATGAGAAAAAGGCGGAAAGTCCCTGCTCGCTGTGTGCGAAAATGCGCAGGGGAATCCTCCACAATATGGCAAAGGAGCACGGTTGCAACAAGCTCGCTCTGGGGCATCACTCAGACGACGCAGCGGAAACTATGCTGATGAATCTGTTCTGCTCGGGAACGGTTGCCTGCTTCCGCCCTGTGACCTATCTGAGCATCAAGGACATCACTGTAATCCGCCCGATGATATTCTGCGACGAAAGCAAGATAACCTCACTTGCGGATAGGTACTACTTCCCCGTAGTAAAGAGCAAGTGTCCTATGGACAAAAACACAGAAAGGGAACGGACAGGCAATCTGATGAAGGAGCTTTCAGAACGCTACCCCGATCTGAAAGCAAAAATCTTAGGCGCCTTGGAAAGAGGCTCAATAAGCGGTTGGTAAAAGAGTGCAGTTTGAAAGCTGCACTCTTAATTTTTAATCACTCTTTCAGTATAAATTCATCTATATATTGTATATACGGCTTTCTTTGCATTTCATTTCTGTGATTTATATACCATTCGTATTCCTCTTTCAAACCCTCACGCAGGGACTTTGTGACAGGCATAAGTGCCGACATTTTTGAAACTTCAAGGTAGTATTCATAATCATAAAAACAGAAATAACTGCGTACTGGGTGCAATCTGTCTGCATTTACAAAGGTCGGCTTTTTTCCTACCGCACCATAGCACAGCTCAACCCAATCTTTAACGCTTACTGTTTCTCGATTGCCTACATTATATATACGCTCCTCAGGTTTTGTGCGTATAAGTAAATCCATAAACCTACACAAGTCCTCCACATGGAAAAACTGCAGTTTCATTCTTCCCTCATCAGGCAGAACAAAGCTCCTGTCCGATGTGGCACAATCAAACACAAAAGGCTCCCGATACAGATTCTGCATTTGTCCGTAAAGGTAAGGGGGTCTGAGTATATACGCAGAGGGCACTCTATTCAACAGTTCTCTTTCTGCCTGAATTTTATTTGTTCCGTAATCTCCCCAGATACCGTTTCTTCCAACCTGTGCCGATTCCTCAAAGGGCATGTGTGTATCCTCAGGATATACTGCACTGGAGCTTATCAGAATATACTCATCAAAGCCCCCAAGTGCCTTGCACAGATTCTTCACATCATCACCCGTATAGGCGGTAACATCTAGCACCGCATCAAAGTGATAATCTTTAAGCTCATCACAAAGAGTATTCCTGTCGCCTTTTATGTGTATGACACCCTTACTCTGATTCTTTGTCCCCCTGTTAAGCACATATACCCTGTCGCCAAGACTTGCAAAATATTCTGCAGTAAATCTGCTGACAAAGGTTGTCCCTCCTGCTACCAAGATGTTCCTCATATTAACCTCCTGAAATAAAAATAAAATACAAAAACGGCTCGCACCTTTAATTCGGTGTGAGCCGTAGTTTTAACTTAAAACATATACTGTTACGTTGCGTCTGCCCCAGTTCATACACTGGTTGTAGGTGGGATAGAACACATCCACAAGCACATAACCGCTCATAAGAGCTCCGCCTGTGTCAACTGCTGTGGCATAGCCGTAAACCATACTGCCGTCTGACGATACAATATAAAGCTTTGAGCCGTAGGGAATTACATCGGGATTAACTGCAACTCCGCCCTGAAAAACAGGAACACCCGTTGCGGTAATTGCACCCTCAGCCGCATAGTAAGCGGTAGAAGATCCTGTAAGCTTCTTTGTATAGGAAACCGTGTTTCCCGAGGCATCGGTAAAGGTGCCTGCTTTATTGCTCACGGAAGAACCCTGGCTCGGCTTGGAAGATGATGAGTTGTTCTGGTTTTTGGGCACGCCTGTTCCGATAAGCTTTATCTGGTCAACAGGCTCTATTGTCACTTCTTCGCTGATAACCTCAGTCTCTGCAAGTTCTCCGTCTATGTATTTATTCTTTGAAACAACAATCTTTTCGCCGTCAATGCCGTACTGTTTGATTTTGGAAGTGCCTGTGAGCAGACTGCTTGTTTCCTCAGACACATAGCCAAACTCAATTGCTTCAACAGTCGTTTCTTCCTTATATTCCACTCTCTGTACAACTATCTCGATACCATCATAGATAATATCGGTAAGAGAAGGATATACAATATCATCTTCTGAAAGCTCCACTCCCATATCGGAAAGCAAGGCTTCAACCGTGCCCGAAGTAACACTCATAGTCTCGGTTTCTCCGCCAACAGTAACGGTTGCACCGCACTGGGCAGAAACCTTAATCTCCATACCGGGAGTTAAGAGAGTGTTGGGAGCAGGAGTAATCTCCTCAGCACCTGTGAGGGTGATGCCTGCCTTCTTCACCGCATCGGCAACGGTGCCCTCGGTGCACTCGGCAACAATCACCTGTCCTCTGTAATCAACCTTTACTTCAAAGGCTCTCACAATGGTAATGGCAATACAGCCTTTACCCTCTTTGCGGATAATCTTGTCATTTTCGCTGACCTTAATATCCGCTTTATCAAGTATATGCTGTGTATATATATCAGAAAGATTAAAGCCTTCCTCGTCTTTGGAGGAGGTCTGTGCCTGTGCCGTCAGCGCAAACACGCACATAAGCAAAGCAACAAACACGGCTGATATAGTTTTCATCCAATTGTTTTTCACGGCACATCACATCCTTTCTGTAAAATGCAAAAATAAACACAAAATTATGCGGATTATGAGGTGTAAACAAACACCTGTTCCATCTCGATTTTCATTATATTCAGAAAATTAACAGGTGTCAAATTATTTACAGCCTCTAATTTGTGCATATTGCACAATAGTTTTCTCAAAAAGAAATTAAAAGAACAGGCTATATTTCTTTACAAGAACTATTCGACCCTAAAATACTGTATAAATCCAACAGAAATGAATTGTTACAAAAATGTAATAAAAAATGACAGCAGTGTAACGGTATATTCCTGTTTTTTATCCGTTTTTCCCCTGTGTTTGTTTTTTATCATTGGCTTGTCTATGGGGTTTTTGCGGTGCTTTTTCGACACATTTTTCTTTTTTGGCAACAAAACACAAGAGGACATCTGGGATGTTTTTCACCTCTTTTTATGCAACAACAATTACAGAATTCACCCAAACAAAAACCGCCGAAAGAAAAACCTTCGGCGGAAATAATCAGTCAAAATTTCTGTAAAGAGCAACCACTGTGCCCAAGAGGACAACCTCGTCTGCAATAATAGGCTCAAAAGCATCGTTCTCTGGCTGAAGGCGGAAGTGACCGTCCTCCTTATAAAAACGCTTAACCGTAGCTTCATCCTCAATCATAGCCACAACAATGTCGCCGTTATTTGCAACGGGAGTGCGGTGGACAATCACAATATCTCCCGAGAGAATTCCTGCGTTAATCATACTTTCGCCCATAACACGCAGAGCAAACAACTCCCTGCCTCGTCTGAGGCTTTCGCTTATGGGAATGTAGGTTTCAATCTCCTCAACTGCAAGTATGGGTACACCTGCAGTAACCCTGCCCAGAACAGGGATTGAAGCCGAGCGGTCCATTCCGCTGACTTTGATGCATCTGTTGATTCCTTTTTCTCGTTCAATAAGCCCTCTTTCCTCCAGAGTTTTCAGGTGGAGGTGAACTGTTGATGTAGACTTAAGCCCCGTAGCGGCACAAATCTCACGAACAGAGGGAACCCTCTGCTGCTGGGCACACTCGGTTATGTAATCATAAACCTTCTGCTGGCTTTTGGTCAAAGGCTTCATAAATAAACTCTCCTTTCAAGTAATACACACTATATAAAAAATCTGATAATCATATACTTTAATAATAATATAACACATACAAAAGAAAAAATCAAACATTTGTTTTGGTTTTTGCGGTGTTTTCACGAAAAATATAACATAAATTAAGGGTATGTTCACAGCTTATTAACCAAGCAAAGGAAAAGCCTGCTATAATATAACTGTACCCGATAAACCGCAAACCCGGGTACCGTCAGAGATGGCGAATGTTCTACCCCTAAGCAGTCAGTCTGAGCGATATGGATGCAGGGCACATTTACTTGTACCCATATCCTCAGACTGACGCAAGTGAAATTACTTGCATCCCCTCATTTTCCGAAGGCACCGTATCAAAAGGTACGGTGCTTTTGGTTTTTTCGGCTTTTTACGCGGTTTAGTTTTTATTGCAGAGCATAAATTTATGTGATATACTGTAAATTAGAAAATTAGTGTCCTGCACAATGCGAAAAAACACAGAACATTTTCCTGAAGAAAGGATTTGAGCAATATGTACGGTATTTGCGGCTTCACAGGCAAAACAAAAAACCGCAGTAAAATCATAAACAAAATGAGCAACGCTATGTCTCGCGGTGATAATACCAACTGCAAATCTTATGAGGGTGACAGTATCGCCCTGGGTGTAAGCTCCCTTGATGAAAAAGGAGCTCAGCCGATATACAACGAAAGCAAAAGCCTTGTGCTTGTTTACAGCGGAAATTTATATAACAGCAAGGAACTTCGTGAACAGCTCGAAGAAGCAGGCCATGTTTTTGGCAAAAAAACCGACGGTGAAGTTATCCTTCACGGTTTTGAAGAATGGGGAGAAGATGTACTCACCCGTCTTCGCGGAGCTTTTTCCTTTGCAATCTGCAATAAAGAAGATTCGTCCCTTTTCCTTGCCCGCGACAGTTTCGGCATCAAGCCTATGTACTATACACTAATAGGCTCAGAGCTTGTTTTTGCTTCAGAAATCAAAAGTATTCTGAAGCACCCGGATTTTGAGAAGGGTCTCAACACAAACGCTCTTAACAATTACCTGTCCTTTCAGTATCCCGTTTACGAAGAAACCTTCTTCGAAGGTGTGTACTGCCTGCTTCCCGGCCATTTTATGTGGTACAAAAACTCAGACGTAATGATTGAGCGCTACTTTGAACCTAGATTTTCTGCTGACGAGAGCCTCAGCGAAAAAGACGCCGTAAATATGATTGAAGCCGCCTTTGACAACTCAGTAACCGCTCACAAAAGCACAGACAAACCCATGGGTTGTCTTATGTCTGCAGGCATAAACTCCGCCTACCTTTCTTCATACTTTGCAAACGAGAAAAAATTTGCAATCTCCTTTGAACCGGCAGAAAGCACCGACAGCTCAAACCCCGAGTACATCACAAAGCACATAAGCTGTGATGAGTTTATGACTGCCGCAGCATCTGTTCAGCGTATTTTGGACCAGCCTGTTGCCGACCCTTCCTGCATAGCTTTCTACTTCAAATCCGCCCTTGCCTCAGAACATATTAAGGTTGCCTTTTCAGCCGAAGGTGCAGACGAGCTCTTTGGCGGATACGGAGTGTACAATTCACCTATGAAGCAACAGCTTTATCACAAGCTGGTTCCTTAC
This sequence comes from Ruminococcus sp., assembly GCA_045593025.1. GTDB lineage: Bacteria > Bacillota > Clostridia > Oscillospirales > Acutalibacteraceae > Ruminococcoides. Next base: position 7,949 of record JAZNVW010000012.1, read on the forward strand.
GGCATCAGAAAAGGTCTGAGAAACCTTGCCAGAAAAACGCCTGACAGCAAAGCAAGGGATTTCTTCATCCGCTCCTGCGACCCCTTGGAGGAAGCCTTCATCGGTAAATCTTTTATGTATAATTACGAGGAAAAGTGCGCCCTGCTCAAAGATGCATCCCTTGCCACCCGTCCTCAGGATGTAACCCGCCCCTTCTACCGCAGAGCAAGAAAATTTGACGACGTGGCAAAAATGCAGTATCTCGATATAAATCTGTGGCTTGCAGGCAACGAACTGCTGAAGGCTGAGCGTCTGTGCACGGCAAACGGCTTGGAGCTTAGGCTTCCTTTCCTTGACAAAGAGCTCTGGCGTGTTGCCTGTCGCCTTCCTCAGAATCTCAGAGTTAACAAAAAGGGTACAAAGTATGCCCTCAGACAGGCTTCCCAAAGGCACCTGCCTCAGGAAAGCACACCATCTTCACCCTTGCACCCGCGCGTTGCTTTAAGCCGATGGATAAGGAGCGAGAAATGCTACAACATAATAAAGCAGGAGTTTCAGTCTCCTACCGCACAGAAATTCTTTAATATCGATGTGCTTCTCAGTTGGCTTGACGACCACTACGAAAACCTGGCAGATACCAGCCGTAACGTCTGGACTGTGTATGTGTTCCTTGTCTGGTACAAAGAATACTTTGAGGAGATAACCGCCACAGAAATCAAAGAAGATGCCATTGCAGAAGTTGAATCTCTGGCAGACGATGAATCCCGCGAAGTGGCTCAGAGCAGTATCGGAATTCCCAACCCCGAAAGACTGGACGAGCTTTTCGGAATGGCTTTTGACGACGAAGACGGTGCAGGTATAGACGAAAATCTGCTTGCAGATACACAGGCAAACTCCGAAAACAATACCGAGGATTGATTACAAAGTGAAAGTATATAATTATCCGTGTACCCTTTCTTTTCCCACTGCAGTTGCTTTAGGACGATTTGACGGAGTACACCTTGCCCACAGGGAGGTTATCCGCTGTGCTGTGATGAAAAAGCCCGAGTGCCTCACCCCTGCGGTGTTCACCTTCTGCGATAATCCGAACAAAACCCCTGACTGCGTTCTTTCAACAGAAGAAGAAAAGCAGAAACTCTTTGAAGATTGCGGAATAAACGTGGTTGTAAACGCAACCTTCAGCTCTGTGCGCAATCTGTCTGCGGAAGAATTCGTAAGCCTTGTGCTGAAAAAAAGCCTCAACGCAAAGGCTGTATTCTGCGGGTACAACTACCGCTTTGGAAAAGGTGCCTGTGCAGATGCAGACACTCTTCGCACTCTATGCGAAAAAGAAGGCATCACAGTCTCCTGTGTTGATGAGTATACTGCCGATAACATTTCGGTTTCTTCTACTCAGATTCGTTCTCTGCTTTCAGAAGGAGATGTGGCACGTGCAAAAAAACTTCTTGGCAGAAGCTACTCCCTTAAAGGAAGGGTTGTTCACGGTAACGGTATCGGCAGGACTATCGAAACCCCCACCCTTAACCTGGATGTTCCAAAAGAAAAGTTACTGCCCCGTTTCGGAGTTTATGCCACAGTGGCGCATATAGGCGAACTCTCCTACAAATCTGTTACAAACATCGGTCTTAAACCCACAGTAGGCTCAGAAAAACCAACTGTTGAAGTATATCTTTTGGATGCAACAGGAGATTTTTACGAAAAAGAGGTCGCTCTGGAGCTTGTCTCCTTTATCCGTCCCGAGCAGAAGTTTGAAGACCTTTCAAACCTCAAATCAGCTATCGCTGAAGATATAAAGAAAGCAGAATCAATATTGACATAAAAGAACCCCCGAGGATGCTCCCTCGGGGGTTTTTCGTGAATATAAATTAATAGTCCTCTACATCAAAGGGTCTGTCTTTATAATAAAAAGGTCTGTCCTCGTCGGTAATCTCCCGATACACCCTGCAAGGATTTCCAAAGGCAATCACATTGGCAGGAACATCGCGGGTAACCACAGACCCTGCTCCGATAACCGAGCCGTCGCCTATACTTACTCCCGGGCAGATCACAACATTTGCACCAATCCACACATTGTTGCCGATAGTCACAGGAACTGCGTACTCGTACTTCTTGCGCGACTCAGGGTGTATAGGATGTCCTGCAGCGGTAATGGTAACATTAGGGCCCAAAAGCACATCGTCGCCGATTGTTATTTTACAGCAGTCCAGCACTGTCAGGTTGTAATTTGCATAGAAGTTTTCCCCAACCTCCATGTTACAGCCGTAATCACAGTGAAAGGGCGGTTCAATGTAAACCCTCTCTCCTGTTTTGCCAAGAAGTTCTTTAAGTATTTCGTTTTTTCTCTGCATATTATCAGGGGCAACCGTGTTGTATTCGTGAAGCATCAGCCTTGTTCTCATCATCATACTGCGGGTTTCCTCATCTGCGTAGTACGCAAGCCCCTGCATCATCCGCTCATACTGGGACATTCTTAATCCCCCTGTGCTTTTTTGTCAAGCTGTTTCATTCTTTTGTAGCGGTAGAGTACGTTCTGTGCCCACTCACGGTCAACCTTGATAAAACCTGAGAGCTTTCTGTCTTTGATTGCCATTTCGCTTACAATGGTAACCGCCTTGCCGTAAATCTCAAGTCGTGCAGACTGAACATAAGGCTCGTGCTCCTTGCCTACAAAGAAGGTAAATCCCATGGTGTTCTTTTCTCTGTCATACATAGAGAGATAGCCTTCTTCAACAGACGGCAGAGCATACTTCTTTGCAACCATTTCGGATATAACAAGCTTTGTAATTTCCACTGCCATATCGTCAAGTCCTGATTCAAAGATAAAAACCTTTTCCTTAAAGCTGTTAAAATCAGAGGCCAGACGTTTTCTTATTCCGTGAAGTCTTTCGTACTTCTGCTCAAGCTCTACGTCCTCAAGCTGGAAGCGGTCAACCTCGGGAATAAGATATATCATAAAGCGGTTTTTCATATCATTATAAAGCACAGGATATGTAAGGCGAGCTTCGTGTCCGCAGGCAGTACACCTGAACTTAAAAAGCCTTTCATCCAGAACATCCGCTCTGAGAGTAGGCTCGTTGGTAGCATTTATGCTCATATAAAGCTTTGCCTCCGTGCATTCTGAGCACTTGGGGCAGGCAATCTTCTTAACAACTACATTTGCCACAGTTTTCCTCCTGATATATAAAGCCTTCTGCTTGAAATTACAAGTTAATTATAACACGGCAGGTCATATAATCAAAGGCTTTTTGCAAATTTTTATTGATTTTCTTCTTAATTAATGTAATAATATAAGTGTATATCAAGTTATAATACACATCTTTATTTACAAGCAATCACAGAAATGAGGTTTTTATATGAGCAAGGATTACAACCCCACAAGAGTTATGGGTGAACTCTTTGTAGATGCAACAAAGGAAATTGTAGAACGCACCAGAATCAAGGCACAGATGACACGTCTTGCAGAGATTATGGAAGCTGACGCAAAACGTCTGCGCAATGCCTACGCAGAAATCGGCAGAATGTACTGCGAAGGCACCCTTGACAAAAACAAGGCAAAGACAGAAATGCTCTACGACACCATTGAGCATCTGAAACAGAGAGAAGAACGCGCTAAAGCACGCTACGAACAGCTCAAAGAAGCTCATTCTGTTGACGAATGCACCACTGCTTTCAAGACAGAGCTCGAAAACAGAGTTGCTGATGCTAAGGCAAAAACTGCAGAAGCCGCCCGCGACCTGGGTGCAAGGGCAAAGACCGCCGCAGAAAACTTCCCCGACAAAGCACAGGATGCTTTCAGCACCATCAAACAGAGAGCTTCCGTTGCCGCTGACAGAGCAAAGGCTGCTGTAGACGAAGTGGCCTTGCGTGCATCTGCTGCAGTTTCCCGAATGGGAAATGAAACTTCAGAAGACGGCGAAGAATACTCCCCTGAGGACACTTTCCGCGATATGCTGGATGAGCTGGACTACACCTACGATGACGACGAGGACGACAACTACATTGAAGAATACTCCGAAGAAGACCAGGCAGCAGCCGCTGATATCGGAGCAATCCTCGGAAGCATCGGAATGACACTCAAAGAAGTTGACGAAGCAGAAGTTCCCGCGGAAGAAGAAGCAGAAGATACAGCAGAGGAGGAAGCAGAGGTTCCTTCCGAACCTGCAGCTGACGGCGAATCTCCCGAAAGCTTCGATTTCTGATTAAAACGAACAAACACCGCTGACGGACAAAACCATCAGCGGTGTTTTTTATTTCTATAATGCTTACAGCTCGTTTTCGTTTTCTCTTACTCTATTGGCAATTTCAAGCACAACCCCTTGGGGATTTGTGCACCACACAGCAAAGCATATTATTGCAAGAGCGAGAAAAAACATTGTGACGGTTTTGTCTGAAAGCACTCCCACGTTAAAAAACAAACTTCCCGTAATTGAAATTGCAAAGAACACCGCAGGAGAAAACCAGATTTTTCTGAGAATACTTTTCAGGCTTGAGTTCGGCTTTACATTCGAAAAAATCATAACCGCTCCAAACAAAAGCCCCAGCACCTCAGACACATCTACCGCCATAAGAGCGTAGATTTCCTCAGATACGTTGGCGCCCCCGGTCAGGAACAAGCCCTTGACTATATCCGCGATTTTCATAAGCGTAACAACAGAAACACCTGTGCCTGCCAGAACAACATTTACTCTGAAAGCACCGACTGTCATCAGAACATAACCTGCAAACAGCAACAAATCCCAGATAAGCATGCCTAAGTCAAAAATCTCAACATCCAGATACACAAACAAATGAGTAAAACAATTATACGCACCCGCTATGCACAGAAATATACATATAACCGCTGTAATCAGCCTGCGTCTGGGATAAGCACAAACCTTTTCCATAAAACCTCTTCCTATCCGCTCAAAACATAGTGCATTGTAATTATACCCCCTAAAAACCCAAAGTCAAGAGAAAGAAGAAAAGATTAATAAGAAAACAATATTCCACAACATGCAAAAACCGCTTCCTTAAAAGAAAGCGGTTTTTCTCCAGAGGTTAACCGAACAGGCTTGTGTGTATATAACACACATTCTCAAGGTTGCCTATCCTTATGAGCTCGTCACGCTGTGCAACAACTGCAAAGCCGTAAATATTAAGCCCATGCTCTTCAATATTCATCGCAAGCTGTTCAAAGCTGTGTTCAGAGTATATACAGCCCGCCATATCCCGGAAGTCCTCTCTTTCCTTTATATAGCGGAGCATACTTATCATGTGGGTTTCCATTATTTCGGCAGAAGCCTCACCGTTTTCTGCTTCGGCCAAAACGTCATAATAATTCAGATACGGATACTTTTCCTTATCATATGCCATCTCAGCACCAAAGCCCTGATAGTTAAACCCTGTCAGCATATTCGTCTGATAACCCTTTTCTATCTTCTGACACACAGCACACCACCAAGGTGCCACTGCGTTAGCTTCGCTCCACAAAACCAGCTCGTCGTAGGACATAACATCCTCAAATGTAATATATCCTATATAGTAGTCTTTGTCGTCAAGACTAAGAAGTTTTTCGTTTAATGAAGAAGCATCCGCCAAGTTCCCTGAGTGGTTCATACTTGCACCGTTATCTGCAAACACGTTCTTCTCGGGAAGTCTTAGCAAACCTTCGGAAAACCAACTGAGCCTTCCTTTATCCACCGCTCCGTAAGCATCTCTGAATTGTCCGTTCACACTGAAGTTCTGAGGAACACAGATGTCATAATTTCCAAATCCATCCCTGCTCACCTCAACATCTGCACGATAAAAAGCGGGGGTAAAAAGCTCAGTATAGGTTGCTGTGTCAAGGGTCATCTGATTTGTTGTGTAGTTTTTTCCTTCTCCTATAACCTTTGCAGGGTTATAGTAAAAAGCATCCACAATATAGGGCAGAGTTGCACCCAGAACAATCACCAGAACCAGAACAACAACAGCCACCGCAGTCCCGAATTTTACAAAAGCTTTGCGAATCGATTTATTTATCGTTTTTACAAAATCCTGTTCTGCGTTTTCAGACGATGTATCCTCTGCGATTTTTTCAATATCAAAATCAGAATACTCGGGCAAGCCCTCTGCTTCAAACAGATAATCGGAAATCGCCTGATGCTTTTCAACATCCGCCTCAATTTCGGCACTCTGTTTTTCCGAAAGCTGTCCCAACTTATACAAACTCAGCAATTCTTTATATGTCATAACCATCAGCCTCCATATACTTTTTAATTTCTTTTTTTCCTCTGTAGCTCAGAACTCTGACATTTTCAGGGGAAATGTGTAAAAGCCCTGATATTTCCTTCTGGGATAATCCGCCGAAATATTGCAACACAATAACTTCCCTCTTGTAGAAACCAAGACTTTGTATCGCCTTATAAAGCTTCAGCTTGTTTTCATCTCTTATGATTTTCTCAATCACATCCGCGTCCCTTGCGGGCAGTTCTCTGATGCTCTCCAAATCTGCCGTTTGCTTGCTCCTTTTAAGCTGATTCAGACACAGATTGCGTGCCACCAGATAAAGCCACGCCCGTATATTGGTGTGATTCTCAGGCAGAGAGAGAATAGCCTTCACAAAGGTTTCCTGCAAAACATCTTCAGAAATCTCACGATTTGCACACAAGGAGTAAACATACAAATACAATTCCCGATAAAACCGCGTATAAAGTTCGCTTAAAAGCTTTTTGTCCATTCTCCCTCCCCTTTCCTTTATTTTGAAGCGCTTCTGTATATATAACAATTATACCCAAAAAATGTTACAGCGGATATAAGAAAAAGGCTTCCTTTTTATCGGAAGCCTTTTGTTGTTTTTTACGATGTTTTATCAATAGTTTTAGACTTTTCTGATATATTCTTTCTTTGCACAGCTTAAATCTATGCATTCGCCCAGCTTATATCTCCACTCCGGAGGAGTAATTTTGCTAAGTCCGCCCATGTGGTAGAACGTAATCTCACCAAAAAGAATTTTGCCGTCTATGTTATACAAATCTACACGACAGAAGGGGAAATCTCCTGCCAGCTTCTCTGCATATTCCACCATGGTATCAAAATTAGAAGGCTTCTGAACCAAGCTGGCATCAAATCTGGGACGTGAAACCGTTACATCCTGCAAAACCATATTTCTGTCATAAAGGTTTCTCTTCGCCCCGGCAAAATGTCTGCCGTCATCACCTGCTGTGTCAATATCAACAAACATATACTGACATTTTCCGTTGGAACAAAGGAAACGATAATCCGCCAAAGGAACATTATCCTTACTCTCAATTATAGCCTCGACAATAATTTTTCTTTCGATTTCGTGATATGCCCATTCTCTGGACTCTCGGGAGTAATCGTACTTAAGACCTCTACGGAATGTTGCTTCAGCCTTTTTTCTGTCAAAGGTTGCAAGGTCGTTGCAACGCATATTAGCGTCGCTCATATGATTACATTTCATATAGAACTCGTTGGGGAGTTTATCCCATTCTATATCTTCAACCTTATCATACACAGCATACAAAGGATTCAGGATATGACCGAGTCCTTTACTCTCAACATACTCTCTTACTTTATATTTATCAGCACAAACTACGCACAGAGGATCTCTGTAATACATTTTAAGCCATTGCTGTTTTGCATCAAAAGTACGGGGATTTTCGAAATCAAGCTCTTCTCCGTTCACTTTTTTATATGATTTTTTGAAGTATGCCTCATCGGAATAAATCATGCCTTGCCAAGTAATGTTTGCCAAATGCAAGCCTCTCCATATACTTCTGGCAAAACCATTCTTCTGAAACGCCCGTCTAAGGCTTTTCTTTATACTCATAACATTTCCTCCATCAGCAATTATTAACCACATATATCATATCACATAAGAACTACATTGTCAAAGAAGCGAATAGGCCATTTTTATCTTACACCTAAACAGAGGTCTAAAAATTTACAGTTTAGAAAACTCATTTTCTTATATAGGAAAGCCACAAACAAAGGAAGTAATATTCCAACTGCAAACATCATTACAGAAACAACTTGCCATGAAAAATCCAGTTTTAGCAGAATTTGCTCTGTGAAGGATTGAAAAATCCAAGAATAAATATAAATTGTAAACACATTCTTACTAATAAACAGAAAAAATCTTTTACCATAATCCTTGAGGATTTTTGCCATCAAAACTAAGAATAGAAGCATAAAGCACGATAAACAAAAATGCATCCATTCAATTTTGTATGCAAACAAATATATCACAACAGAAACAATTAAGGAAAAAATACATACAATTGCTTTTGCCGGAGTCTTCATATTAAAACTGAAAGCGTTCTTCAGAAAACCGTAACCAAATCCTATCATCATGTATATAGCATAAGTGCATACATCCTTTATCGCCAGCCACTGAACAGGAATCGGAAAAAAGTACATCAAAAAGCACAATAAAAAAACAATCGCCAACACAAACCAAGCCTTTTTGTTTTCGAGCTTTATTACCAATTTTGCAAGCAAAGAAAACAACAGATAGCATATAAAAAGAACCGGCAAAAACCAAAAATGACCCCATGTGTTATACCTCGGTGCAAAAAGGGTTTGTGCAAAAAATCGAAAACTCAGAAACGAAAAATCCCCAAACTCTAAAAAACCTTTAGGAATCATAAAAATCACAGAAAGGACTATATACGGTGTTAACAGTTTTTGTGCCTTTTCTTTTATAAAATTTCCATAGGTTTTATTTCTTATTGACTTTGAATTTATTAATAAATAACCTGCAATTGCAAAGAAAAGGGGCATATGAAAAGAGTAAATAAAAACTATTATATGATAAAAAATGGTATTATCAAACAAACCCCAATTACCTGGATGCGAATGACCTAACACGGCCAGAAAAGCCCCTATAGAATACAAAATATCAATTTCTGTAGTTCTTTTCGTTGTATGACCCATTTTGCCACCCCAATAACCAATATAAACATAAAATATTGTTGTACATCCTGCTGATTTTGCTTCATTTTATCAAATGTTTTTACAAAATTCAACTCTTTTATAAAAACTATTAAAAAGCCCTTTGAAATCACAAAAAAAGCAGCCCCATCATTAAGGAATTTTTCCAAAATGATGGGGCTAACCCGAAATTTATAATTTTTGTGCTTAAATAAAGAGGTTTGGTTCAGTCACTTTCAAGAAAGCCTGATAAAACCCTGATTATTTCATTGCATTATATACTGCAACTGCACAAGCAACTGTAGCACCAACCATGGGGTTGTTACCCATACCGATAAGGCCCATCATCTCAACGTGAGCAGGAACAGAAGAAGAACCTGCAAACTGAGCGTCGCCGTGCATTCTGCCCATAGAGTCTGTGAGACCGTAGGAAGCAGGACCTGCACCCATGTTATCGGGATGAAGTGTACGACCTGTGCCGCCGCCGGAAGCAACGGAGAAGTACTGAACGCCGTTCTCGATAGCCCACTTCTTGTAAGTACCTGCAACAAGGTGCTGGAATCTTGTGGGGTTAGTGGAGTTACCTGTGATGGAAACACCTACGTTCTCGAACTGCATGATTGCAACGCCCTCGCGAACGTCATCTGCACCATAGCAACGAACTGCTGCTCTCTCACCGTCGGAGAATGCCTTCTCCTCTACGATTTTGAGCTCGCCTGTGAAGTAATCAAACTCTGTTTCAACGTATGTGAAGCCGTTGATTCTGGAGATGATGTATGCAGCGTCCTTACCGAGACCGTTAAGGATTACTCTGAGGGGCTCTTTACGTGCCTTGTTAGCGTTTCTTGCGATACCGATAGCACCCTCTGCAGCTGCAAAGGACTCGTGACCTGCAAGGAATGCAAAGCACTTTGTTTCATCTCTGAGGAGCATTGCGCCCAGGTTACCGTGGCCGAGACCTACGTTTCTCTGCTCTGCAACAGAACCGGGGATACAGAATGCCTCAAGACCTACACCGATAGCCTCAGCAGCATCAGCAGCTGTTGTGCAGCCCTTCTTGATTGCTACTGCGCAACCAAGGGTGTATGCCCAGGAAGCGTTCTCAAATGCGATGGGCTGAACGCCCTTAACGATTTCGTCGGGGTCAAAACCCTTCTCAAGACAGATAGCTCTTGCCTCTTCAAGGTCCTTAATGCCGTACTCAGCGAGACAAGCATTGATCTTGGGCATTCTTCTGTCCATACTTTCAAATGTTACAGCCATGTCGTTAACCTCCCTTATTATTCTTCACGAGGGTCAATGTACTTAGCTGCGCCATCGAAGCGACCGTACTGACCGATGTTGTTCTTATATGCCTCGTCGGGGCTCATGCCGTGACGGATATCCTCCATCATCTTGCCGAGCTTTACGAACTGGTAACCGATAACCTCGTTGTTCTCGTCAAGAGCTGTCTTGAGGACATAACCCTCAGCCATCTCCATGTAACGAACGCCCTTGTCCTTTGTGGAGAACATTGTACCAACCTGTGAACGAAGGCCTTTACCAAGGTCCTCAAGACCTGCACCGATGGGAAGACCGTCCTCGGAGAATGCTGTCTGGCTTCTGCCGTAAGCAGGCTGCCCAAAGATGTATCTCTTTGCGGTGTTGATTGCGTCGCAAACAAGGTCTGTGTTAAGACACTCAAGGAGAGTTTTGCCGGGAAGAATCTCAGCTGCCATAGCTGCAGAGTGAGTCATACCGGAACATCCCAGAGTCTCAACCAGAGCCTCCTCAACAATACCGTTCTTTACGTTGAGTGTGAGCTTACATGTGCCCTGCTGAGGTGCACACCAGCCTACACCGTGAGAAAGACCGGAGATGTCGGAAATCTGATAGGATTTTACCCATTTGCCCTCTTCGGGGATAGGTGCGGGACCGTGCTTGGGTCCTTTTGCAACAACGCACATTTTCTGTACTTCATGTGAATAGTTCATTTTGTTGCTACTCCTTTCTGAAATTAAAGTTGAGATAACTCATACAGGGATATTATACGGCTTTTTTCTTCAATTTTCAATAGTTTTTTCTACATTAAATCAAACTAAAATCCAAGTTTATAAAATATGCAACTGTGTGCAGTAAATTGCTGTATATTTACATCTGCTCAAGCGGTTTGTAATTGACAGCCGTAACCTGCAGATGCTATACTTTTTATATATAAACACCGGAGGCTAATATGAAGAAAATATTTTCCGTATTTTTTGCGGTTTTACTTATGTTTTCTTTTGCAGGGTGCAACAACGGCTCCGCTGCAAAGGACACAGAAATACAAAGAGGCAAAATCAAAGGCAACACCTACACAAGCAAACCCTCGGGCCTAAAGTTTACAAAGCCCGACCACTGGCGGTATCTTACAGACAAAGAGCTTGCACAAACCCTGAGCATAAGCGAAGAAATCCTCAGCAACAAGGAGTTTATGTCTGCCCTTGATGAATACCCGACACTCCTGGATATGATGATTATGGACGATGAAACAGGACTTAATATGGCAATAGGCTACGAAAATCTCGAGGTCACTATGGGCAGTGTAATCTCAGAAGACGAGTACCTCAACGCCATGGCAGAATATCTTGAGACTATGGGCGCCGCTTCATCAGAAGACATTGAAACGGTGTATTTAAGCGGTCAAGCTTACCGTCACGCCATATTCACCGTAGAGATTGACGGACTTGTTACCGTAACAGAATACTACCTGCATGCAATTGATAAATATATGAACGTCATAACCGTGGCATACACCTCAGATGTCGCTGCCCCTGACATTGAAAATATGTTTTCATAACAAGGAGAACACTTATGAAAAGATTTTTTGCAACTCTGATTGCGGTGTTGGTGATATTATCCTTTACCGCCTGCAATGTTCAGACAGGACAGACTTCTCCCACAGATGCTCACAATCACTTCCACGACCACATACACCAGGAGGAAACAACCCCGCCTGAGACTTCTGACAGCTCTGCTCAAGCTACGGAAACTCCATCGCAAAACGAAGAACTGCAAGTAAGCAAAGGCACTATAAACGGCAATGTATACACAAGCTCATTCACAGGACTTAAATTTACAAAACCCGAGAGTTTTACCTACCTTTCCGACGATGAGCTTGCACTTAAAATCGAAGTGAACACCCAAGAGCTTCAAAAGGACATCTTCCCCTTTACGGCAAACCGCGTTCCCGCTGTTTACGATATGTGGGCAACTGACAAAAAAACCGGCATCAACATTTCTGTTGCTTACGAAAATATGCACGTTTCTGCTTCCGTAGCAATGACAACCGATGAATATATGGAAATGTTGGAAGGTGCTTTTGGAAACACCAAGGGCACAGCTTTAGTGCAGAAATCCACCGTAGACCTGAGCGGTCAGATGTATCAGAAAGCAATCTTCACAACGGAAAACGGCGACACTTCAACTCAGAGCATCTACTACATCCGTGCTATGGACAAGTTTATGAACATTATCCTTGTGACGGCTCCTTCTGACACCGCGCTCCCCGACATTGAAACTATGTTCAGCTGACAGCTGACAATATATAAACGGAGGTTTCATTATGAAAAAATTCAAATCTCTATTGGCACTTTTTCTCACCCTTGTACTCACGCTCACCGCTTTTGCAGGTTTAGGTCTTTTTGAGACTTCTGCGGCAAGCTACCCCAAAATCCCTGCTCTGCCTATAAGCCGTGTGTACCAGCCTCACTATGACACAAACGGCATTTGCTACTGGTCAAGTATGGCTACAGTTCAGGGTTACTGCTTAGGCTCCTACACCTACAAGGGTGTTACCACCAACTACCGCAAGCCGGGCACCGACTACAACTACCTCGACCGTGCAGATGCCATCACAAAGATGTTCAAGGATTCTGCTAACGGCTACGCCAACGACTACAACAACCTTACCAAATACTATCCTGTAAAAATGACACGCGTACTGGACGGTATCGGCAAAAATGCCTCCACTTACCAGAAAATCTACAATCAGCTCGCTCAGGGCAAGCCTGTTATTGTTTACACAGGAACCCACGCCTCTGTTGTTATTGCTTACAACGGTTCCACTACAACCCTTCAGCCCTCAGGCTTCACTGTGCTGGAGATTAAGAAGGACAAAACCTCCTCAGGTTCTTACTGGTGGGTCAATTCTGCAACCCACTACAACAACCACGCAAACGCACCCATGATTGATTCTGCATCACTTTCTACCAACAAAAAGAACTATATGTGCTGTTACGTTAATCTGGAGTCCTGGATTTCCTACTGCGGTAACAAACTCCAGGAAATCTGTTATCCCACAAATGCTGTCAGCACAGACTGCACCTTTGCTTTCAACGCAAACGGCGGTGAGGGCACAATGGCTTCTTTCAAAGCAACAATGGGCAAAGAGGTTACCCTCCCCGAGTGCACCTTTACATATGAGGGCCACACCTGCGAAGGTTACACCGCTTACCGCCGCTCTGACGGCAAATGGCACGCCGCAGGACGAGGCTGGTATACTCTGCAGGAAATCCGCGACAACGGTTATGAGCTTTCGGTTTACAACGAAGGCCTTAAATTCACTATGAACGACAGCTGGACCAAAAACGGCGGTATTGTAGGAGACACCTTCACCCTTCACCCTGTATGGAAGCCGACAAAAGTTACCCACGACTTCTACACAAACTATTCGGGCACCAACTATATGGCGGATATTGACCCTGCAAACTTCAACGATTTCTATCAGAGCAGAGACCTCAATGTATATCAGCTCAGCGTTACCGACGGCGATACTCTGGTAATCAAGGGTGCCGCAGCAGGCAAGTCAGGCGCCGATATGCTCTTTAAGACCAACACAAACAAAAGCCCCTGCTACAACCAAAGTGCAAGCGACAACCGAGAGATGACACTCACCTTCAGAGCAAAATCCTCTGTAGACGGTGCTAAAATGTATTTCCGCTGGGGATACACCACCGACACTCAGGCAGTCACCCTTACCACAAGCTGGCAGGAATACACCATTGATATGTCAAAGCAGACCTATGACGGTGCACATATGCACCCTTACATTGATAAAGCAGGCACTTTCTACTTCACAGACTTTGTACTTAAAGACAAAGATGCACCTGCACCAGTAATGCCTGATTATCTTGAGATTTCAGAAACCCGCACCTACACCCCCGGCAAGATTTACGGCACACTTCCCACAGCAAGCAAACCCGGTTACATTTTCAAGGGTTGGTATACTCAGAAGACAGGCGGTACAAAGATAACCGAAACCTCAATTGTCCCCGATGCACACACTAACCTCTATGCTCAGTGGGAGGTCGATGAGGGTCTCTTAATGGGTGACGCAGACCTTGACTTCTCTGTTACCATAAAAGACGCAACAACAATCCAGAAATATCTTGCAGGACTTGAGACCATTTCCGTAAGAGCAGAACTTGCAGCAAATGTAATAACCGAAGATGACATAAACATCAAGGATGCAACTGCAATCCAGAAATGGCTTGCAGGACTTGATGCAGGCACAGACTGTATCAATACCTTCATTTACTCTATGTAAATTCAACACACCCACAAAAACAGGGAGCGGAATAATAATTCCGCTCCCTTTCTGTTTTTATATTCTTTTGCTTTTACACTTTCGCGAAATACAGAATGAGGTAACTATCATCATCCTCTAAGAATAATTGAATATAGTTTTCTTTTGTAAAAATTCTTAGTAAATGCTGTCCGCTTCCGTATTTTATGAACTTACCCTGCCCTGTGTTGGTCTCTCTCACCTCAGAATAATTGCAATTACCTTCATAATACTCAGCTCCGTCTAGTGTAAATTTATATGTATTATCATCGTTAATTATCAACTTCGAGGTAATTGCAATTTTATCTGCCGATACAGTCTTTCCTCCTTCGCTTTTATATATATATGTAAACTCAACCCCGTCACCATAGAGATTCATAAGCATCATCTTTGCAAACTCGGCATCTGTCATCTCTGTTTCCTTATGTTCAAAGGTCATATACTCAACAGTACCCGCAGCTTCATCACGGATTCCTATAATAATCCTGTCTGTATACATATCATAGACCATATCATATTCTTTATCAGACGCTTCTATCTTTATGTTGCCGTCTGTCAGGCGGTTCTTTTCTTTACCCTCAACAATTATCACATAAAAATCGTCAAGCTCTGTAACAAACTCATCACCGCGGTACAGACGTGCTTTGTCATGATTCTTTATTACATAGTCATCAGCCTGTTCCTTAACAAAGTCATATTCCCCTTTTTTCTTCAGCAAGGCACTTGCTTTCCATTCTCCGCTTTGAAGCCAGAACATTTTTCCGTTAAATTCATCAGCTGTAGGCTGTTCAAATTCTTTCTCGTTCTTTTCAAACACAAACTGATGCTTCTCCCAATTATCAACCTTTACGTCAAAGGTCAGTTCATCGGTCCTCTTGTTATATACAAGGGACATACCGGCAACAGGCATCACATCATCCTTAAACAAGCGGAGGTCGTAAACCTCATTACCCTTAAAGAAATCAGATTCCTTGTATGTCCAGTACAAAGTCTTTACGGGCACACCTTCACAGTAAAGGGTGCAGGCTCCGTCTTCAAAGAACCACATATCATAGTTCGCGTTGCCGCCTGCTTCTTCGTTTCTTGTATGGTTTATCATTCCCCATCGGCCTATAATCAAATCCTGGGAGGATTCCCCTTTACCTCCTGCACATGCACATAAAGAGAACAAGGTAATAATCACTAAAACAAACGAAATAAATCTTTTCATAGTAACTGACTCTCCTTCCTCCTGTTATTCTGCAGCTGCCGTTGTTTCTTCAACTACAGGTTGATAACCATAATAAACTGCAGTATCAACAGGTTCGGTAATACCTGTAGAAATGCTGTTTGACTTAAAAAAATACTTAATCGGCTCAAATCCATCCAGATCAAAAACCATTGCATTTCCCTTGTCATAGTATCTGAATTTCCATTCTTTTATTTCAAATTCTTCGCCGTTTATTACCGCCTTGGCTGTATGGTCCTCAAAGAACTCAAGAGTACGCTCTCCCACCAAGGATGCATCATCTGTCCAGCCTTCGTCACCTGCAGGGTTAACCTCTGTGCATTTCCACTTGCCGAGTATGAATCTGTCCATTATGCTCAGCTCGTCTGCTCCCTGTGTGGCTTCTGTTTCAACGGGTTGAGTGCTGTCATCACTGCCGCCGCAAGCACACAGTGCACACAGCATAACAGCAACCATAAAAAACGCAATAATTTTTTTCATCATTTCTCCTTCTTTCTGTTCTTATTGAACTAAGGTTAATTTTATTATAAACCCTGATATGTATAAATTCAAGATAAATTCAAGTATAAATTCAAGATAAATTCCGCTTTCTGTCCTACAAAAAACAAAACAAGCACTCCCGTTGGGCGTGCTTGTTTTTGGAGCTGATAACCGGATTTGAACCGGTGACCTCATCCTTACCAAGGATGCGCTCTACCTACTGAGCTATACCAGCGTATTCGGTTGAAATTTTTGTTACCCGATTATATTACCACAAAGTTTGCGGGATTTCAATATCTTTTTGAAATTTTATTTTCTCCCCTTCTCTCAGGCTCGCTTTTATTGTCAGAATGTCTATCTTCTCGGCTTAAACACGGGGTTTTACTGTGTTCGTCCACAATTGACAAACCTTATTACAGAGGAGTATAATGTATGCTGATATATTATGGGATTGTACGCTTTTTTACAATCCCGACAAAACGGAGGAAAAGCAATGTATGATATGATAATCTCCTGGCTTGCCGTGCCCTTGGGTTACATAATGCAGTTTACCCATTCGCTTATTGCCGACTACGGTCTTGCCATTGCTCTGTTCACCCTGATTACGAAGATAATCATTCTGCCCGTAGGCATCTGGGTGCATAAAAATTCAATCAAAATCGTAAAGATTCAGCCTGCCATCAACAGGCTCAAAGCCAAGTACTACGGCGACGCTGAACGCATCGGCGAAGAACAGTCCCGTATGTACAAGGAGCAGAAGTACAACCCCTTTGCAAGCCTTATTCCCCTTGCAATCCAGATTGTTCTGCTTCTGGGCGTTGTGGCGGTTATCTATCATCCTTTCTCATACATTTTCCAGACCCCTGCCCCTGTTATTGCTGAGATTAACGAAACAGCAGCTACGGTTATGGAGATTGATTTGGAGTCAAACTCTGTAGAAATTGATGCAATGTATGCGATTAAAAACTATCCCGAGGCTTTCGCAGAGATTGCAAAGACCGAGGAGGGTGCTCTGGCAATTAAGAATGCTCAGGACTTCGACCTTGATTTCTTCGGCTTTGACCTTTCTGCAACGCCCTCGCAGACTGTGCGCTCCAACTGGATTTATGTGCTTGCTCCCATCATTGCAGGTCTTTCCTCCTGGTTTCTGTGCTTTATTCAGAACAAAATCAACGTTCTTCAGGCAGAGCAGGGCAAGGGCAACAAGTGGGGTACCATGGCATTCTCTGTGGGACTTTCACTGTACCTCGGCTTCTTTGTGCCTGCGGGTATTGCCCTGTACTGGGTGGTAAGCAACATTATCGCAGTGCTTCAGCTTCTGCTTCTCAATGCTCTTATCTCACCCAAAAAGTACGTTGACTACGAGGAGCTTGAAGCAAGCCGCGAGGAACTTGCCGCTATTGAAGCTCTTGATACAAACAAGAAAAAGGGTATTTTCAAGCGTGACGAAAACGCAAGACGCGAGCGTGCGGACTACAAACGTTTTTTCTCCGTTGCAAACAAACATCTTGTTGTTTACTCTGAAAAAAGCGGTTTCTACAAATACTTTGAAAACATCATAAACGAACTTCTCAAAAACACAAACATCATCATCCACTATGTAACCAACGACCCCAAAGACGCAATCTTTGAAAAAGCGGAGAAAAATGACCGCATCAAAGCTTATTATATAGGTCCCAAGAAAATCATCACCTTTATGATGAAGATGGATGCCGACATTGTGCTGATGACAACTCCCGACCTTGAGAAGTATTACATCAAGCGTTCCTATGTAAGAAAAGACATTGAATACATCTACACCTTCCACGGCCCCACCAGCACACATATGTGCGTGCGTGAGGGTGCTTACGACCACTTTGATACAATCTTCTGCGTGGGTCCTCACCAGGTAGACGAGCTGAGAGCTACAGAGAAAATTTACAATCTTCCCGAGAAAACTCTGGTGCCTGTAGGCTTCGGACTTATTGACAATCTGTGCAGAATGTATGACGAGATGGAAAAGGTCGAGCACGAGAAAAAGCAGATTCTTCTTGCTCCCTCCTGGCAGGAGGACAACATCCTTGAGTACTGCTTGGACGAGCTTATGGAGGGACTTCTTCACAAGGGCAACAAGGTAATCCTTCGCCCCCACCCCGAGTACATCAAGCGTTTCCCTGCAAAGATGGATGCTATCATCAAAAAGTACGAAGGCTGTGACGGTGACGACTTTGTCATCGAGATGGACTTCTCCTCTAACCGTACAATCTGGGAATCCGACCTGCTCATTACCGACTGGTCAGGTATCGCCTACGAGTTCTCCTATGCAACCAAGAAGCCTTCAATGTTCATAAACACTCCTATGAAGGTCTTAAACCCCAACTACGAGAAAATCCCCTTTGTTCCTACGGAGATTTCCTGGAAAGACCAGGTAGGTATCTCCATTGATACAGACAAACTTTCCGCTGTTCCCGATACAGTTGCAGAGCTCCTCTCCAACCCCAAGAAGTATGAGGCTCAGATTGACGAAGCACTGCACCGCAACATCTTTAATGTAGGCGAAAGCGGACTTGCAGGTGCTAAGTACATCTACTCACAGATTGTAAAGCGTCAGAGCGAAGGCAAAAATTCCGCTAAATAATAACATTTGACTTTTTATATACACTACACTATAATTGATTGTGTAAAAAGCGACAATAAATGATAAATTATCGGAGGAATAAAAATGCAGATTTTTACAGGTTATATTGATGCCGCAAGTATGTCAATGGTGTTTGCCGCTGTTGCCGGCGTTGCTGTTACTATCGGTACCGTTGTTGCGGTTTATTTCCGCCGTGCAAAGAAGAAGATTTCCGACAAGCTCGGCATTGACGAAAACCAGAAAAAAGAAGTTGAGGCAGAGGTTACAGGCTCTTTCGGCGATAATTAATAAATCTCTCTGCGTTCATTTTCAGCAAATCAATAAAACCCTCTGCAGAAAAAACTGACAGAGGGTTTCTTGTGTTCCAAAAGCAGGTGTTTTCAAAGCACCTGTGTTCATTTTTCAAAGAAAAGTACGGAAATTAAGCGGTGATATTATGATTACAAAAAAGCAGTTTGATATACTTGTGTATCTTTCAGACAAGCACGAATCCCACCCTCAGCGTGAGATTGCCAAGGACACAAAAATGTCTGTGGGCACAGTCAACAAATGCATTGCAGAACTTACCAATATAGGCTACCTCAACGACGGCGTAATTACCCCTCAGGGTCTTGACGCCCTTGAGCCCTACAGAGTAAAGCGTGCTGTGTTCATTGCGGCAGGTTTCGGCTCCAGAATGGTTCCTGTTACCCTTAACACACCAAAGCCCCTTATCCGTGTAAACGGCAAGAGGATCATCACCACTTTGCTTGATGCGGTTGTTGCCGCGGGAATTCCCGAAATTTACATAGTAAGAGGTTACCTTGCAGAGCAGTTTGACCAGCTTCTGTACGATTATCCTATGATTAAGTTCATTGAAAATCCCCAGTACAACGAGGCAAACAACATCTCCTCTGCAGTGTGTGCAAGCTATCTTCTGAAGAACGCTTACGTACTGGAAGCAGACCTGGTGCTTTACAATCCCAAGCTGATTACCAAGTATCAGTACCACTCAAACTACCTTGGCGTACCCGTAGAAAAAACCGACGACTGGTGCTTTGAGACCTCGGAGAGCGGTGTTATCAAGAAACTTCTGGTAGGCGGAGTTAACTGCCACCATATGTTCGGCATCTCCTACTGGGACGAACAGGACGGTGCCCGCCTTGTAAACCACATCAAGCAGGTGTTCCAGGCTCCGGGAGGCAAAGAGAGATACTGGGACCAGGTTGCCCTTGAGTATTTCAAGGACGAGTATAAGGTCCACGTCAGAGAGTGCTCCTTTGAGGACATCATCGAAATCGACACATACAATGAGCTAAAAGCTCTGGACAAAACCTACGACGTATAATTAATTTTTGCATAGAGCAACCGCCTTTCCCAATTTTGGAAAGGCGGTTTTTTCATTGTGGTAAATTCGATATCAATATGTGATAAGTCAGAGTAATTTCAAATTTCCTCCGAAGTGTTGAAAAATTCAAACTGCTGTAGTATAATACAAAAAACTCACCAAGTGAAGAAGGTATAATTATGAAAGCAGGTAAATCAAACGCTCTTGTAAAAACCGTCCTCGGGGCACTTTTTGCATCTCTTTGCTGTGTGGCAACAATGGTTATTCAGATTCCAACTCCCACAGGGGGCTTCCTCAACTTAGGCGATGCAGTGGTTATACTGTCTGCGTGGATGTTAGGTCCTGTGTACGGTGCACTTGCCGCAGGGCTCGGCTCAGCTCTGGCAGATATATTCGCAGGCTACGTTCAGTATGCACCTGCAACCTTTGTTGTTAAAGCTCTTATGGCACTTTGTGTATGGTTTGTGCTTCACATCTTCCGCAACATCACAGATAAAAAGCCTAATCTTTCTATCCTGTTTACCGCCTTGGGTGCGCTCTTTGCAGAAGTACTGATGGTACTGGGGTATCTTTTGTTTGAGGCAGTAATTCTTCAATACGGAGCAGGTGCTCTTGCCTCTGTGCTCGGTAACTGTATGCAGGGTGTGGCAGGCATAGTTGCAGGCACCTTGCTCACAGAGCTTCTCAGAAGAACAAAAATCAAAGAAAAATTTCTGAAATAATCTATACAAGGCAAGCTTGCTTTGTATACCAATCCCTCCGTCAGCCTTACGGCTGCCACCTCCCTTTACACAAGGGAGGCTTTTTTATTTCCTTCTGTGCTAAAGTGACTTTTTGCACAGCAACGTCACCCTCCTCTCAGAGGAGGGCTATTTTTTTATTCTTTTTATTGAAAAAGCTCTGTGATTGTGATACTATATATAATGTATAATTATTTTGTTTTTACTTATTTGGAAAGGGAGATATGATATGGCTCTTATCGCTAAGAAAATCAAAGGAACGGAGGATATACTCCCCCGTGATAGTTATAAATGGCAGTTTGTAGAAAAAATCCTTTCTGACGAAGCAAGGGTTTACGGCTTCTCTGAAATCCGCACACCTGTTTTTGAGCAGACCGCTCTTTTTCAGCGTGGTGTGGGCGAAGGCACAGACGTTGTTCAGAAAGAGATGTACACCTTCGAGACCAAGGGCGGGGAATCCCTGACACTCAGACCCGAGGGTACAGCAGGTGCCGCAAGAGCACTTCTGGAACACGGCCTTTACAATGACGGTCTGCCCATTAAGGCTCACTACTTCACCACCTGCTACCGCTACGAAAAGCCTCAGGCAGGACGTCAGCGGGAGTTTCACCAGTTTGGTATGGAGGTTTACGGAGCGGCTGACCCTGTAGCCGACGCTGAGCTCATCTGCTGTGCAAAGTCTATTTTTGAAAGACTTCAGCTTTTTGATGTGCGTCTTGAAATCAACTCCATCGGCTGTCCCGAATGCAGAAAAAACTACCACAATGCACTCAAGGAGTACTTTGCTCAGTATACCGATACCCTGTGTGCTACCTGTATGTCAAGACTTGAGAAGAACCCTATGCGTATTCTTGACTGCAAAAGCCCTGTGTGCAAGGAGATTGCTCAGAATGCCCCCAAGATTACAGATTTCCTTTGCGAAAGCTGTGAGGCACACTTTGAGAAAGTTCAGCAGTACCTTACCGCGGCTGACATAGAGTTCACGGTTAACCCCTCCATTGTACGCGGACTTGACTACTACACCAACACAGTTTTTGAGTTTATCTCTGACAGCATAGGTGCTCAGTCCACAGTTTGCGGAGGCGGAAGATACAACGGACTTATTGAGGAATTAGGCGGTAATCCCCTGCCCTCTTTAGGCTTTGCCATCGGTCTTGAAAGACTTCTTATGGTCCTTGAAGCCGAAAAAGTGGAAATTCCAAAACCCGAGAGCGATATGCTTTACATTGCCGCTTTGGGTGACAAAGCTCAGCTTAAAGCCTTTGAACTTGTAAGAGAAGTCCGTGAAACAGGACTTGGCGCTCAGTTTGACATTGTAGGCAGAGGATTAAAGGCTCAGATGAAGTACGCAAACAAAATCGGTGCAAAGTTCTCGCTGGTTCTCGGTGATAACGAGATTGAAACAGGAAAAGCTTTCCTCAAGAATATGGAAAGCGGCGAGCAGACAGAGGTTTCAATAGCGGATGCTCACATCTTCATTGAGAACCTTCTCTCTGCAGACCTTGCATCCGAGATGAATTAAGAAATAACCTTTTATAAGGAGAGATATATTATGGCAGATTTTATGACAGGACTTAAAAGAAGCACTTACTGCGGCGACCTGAGAGACAGTAATATCGGACAGGAAGTTACCGTTTGCGGTTGGGTTCAGAAACAGCGTGATTTGGGCCAGCTTGTTTTTGTAGATCTTCGTGACCGCACAGGTATTGTTCAGCTTGCTTTTGACGATACAACAGACAGAGAGATTTTTGAGAAAGCACAGACACTTCGCAGTGAGTATGTTGTGTGCGCTAAGGGTGTTGTCAGAGAAAGAAGCTCCAAAAACCCCGAAATCCCCACAGGCAATATTGAAATTGACGTCTGCGATTTGAGACTTCTTTCAAAGGCAGAAACCACTCCCTTTGAGATTATTGACGACCTCAACACAAACGAAGAACTGAGACTTCGCTACAGATACCTTGATTTAAGACGCAGACCTTTGCAGAAGAATATTATGATGAGAAGCGAAATCTGCAAGTCCGCACGTGACTATTTCTATGAAAACGGCTTTGTAGAAATTGAAACTCCCATGATGATGAAGTCCACCCCCGAGGGTGCCCGCGACTACCTTATTCCTTCCAGAATTCACAAGGGCTGTTTCTATGCTCTGCCCCAGTCACCCCAGATTTACAAACAGCTTCTGATGCTTTCGGGCTTTGACAGATACATTCAGCTGGCAAGGTGCTTCCGCGACGAGGACCTGCGTGCTGACCGCCAGCCTGAGTTTACTCAGATTGATATGGAACTTTCCTTTGTTGATGTTGAGGATATCCTTGAGATTAACGAGGGACTTATGAAGCGTATCTTCAAGGACGTACTGGACAAAGACCTCAAAACTCCCTTTGAGCGTATGAGCTACAAAGAGGCTATGGAGCGTTTCGGCTCAGACAAGCCCGACATCCGCTTCGGTATGGAAATAGAGAATATCTCCGATATGGTCGCAAACTGCGGTTTCGGTGTGTTTACTTCTGCCATTGAAGCAGGCGGTTCCGTTCGTGCAATCGTTGCAAAGAACGCCGCTTCTGTCTACACAAGAAAAGAAATCGACAAGCTCACCGAGTATGTACGCGGTATCGGTGCAAAGGGTCTTGCCTTTGTAAGATGGGTTGAGGATGCACCCTCCTGCTCTTTCGCAAAGTTTATGGCTGAGGGCGAATTAGAAGCTATCCTTGAGCGTCTTGGTGCAGAAAAAGGCGACGTTGTGCTGATTGTAGCAGACAAAGACAGTGTTACTCTGCCTGTGCTGGGTGCACTCAGAGGCATGGTTGCAAAGCGTCTTAACATCATCCCCGACGAGTTCAAGTTCCTCTGGATTGTAGACTTCCCCTTCTTTGAGAAAGACGAAGAAACAGGCGAGTGGGTTGCAATGCACCACCCCTTCACCATGCCCAAGGAAGAGTGCCTTGAGTACCTTGACACAGACCCCTCAAAGGTAATAGCCAAGGCTTACGACCTGACACTCAACGGAGTTGAGCTTTCCTCGGGCTCAATCCGTATTTCAAACCCTGAGCTTCAGCAGAAGATGTTCAGAGCGCTCAAAATGACCGACGAAGAGATTGCTCTGAAGTTCGGCTTCCTTGTGGACGCTTACAAGTACGGCGCTCCTCCTCACGGCGGTATGGGTATCGGCCTTGACCGTATCACAATGATTCTCTGCAACGCCGATTCTCTGCGTGATGTTACCGCTTTCCCCAAGGTTCAGAACGCATCCGAGCTTATGTCTCAGTGTCCTTCTCCTGTTGAAAAGGAAAACTTAGATGTTCTGGGACTTGCCATTGTAAAAGCCAACGAGGAAGAATAATTACGAATTTATCCCCGAACAAAGCCTCGTGTGCCCTGTTCGGGGTTTCCCTTAACAAGATATAAAGGAATGATGTTTATGAAACTGTCATCACTTTTTGCAAAGGACAAGCCTACCCTTTCCTTTGAGGTTTTTCCGCCCAAAACCTACGACCTTTACGAAAAAGTGGAAGAAGCGGCATTTTCCATTGCCGCTCTTTCTCCCGACTATATGAGTGTTACCTACGGAGCAGGAGGAGGTACCAGCAAATACACGGTCTCCATTGCAGAAAACATAGAGAAACGTTACTCTGTGCCGACAATGGCACACCTTACCTGTGTTTCTTCCACCAAAGAAGGTGTACGCACTCAGCTTGAGGCCCTCAGAGAAGCAGGCATTGAAAACATCTTGGCACTTCGCGGCGATATCCCCAAAGAAGGCAGACTTGCAAATGACTACACTTACGCCAGCGAACTTATTGCCGAAATCGCAGAAGCAGGGGATTTCTGCATCGGCGGTGCCTGTTATCCCGAAGGTCACCTTGAAAGCGAAAGTCTTGAAGACGACATTGTAAACATCGGCAAAAAGGTAGAGGCAGGCTGCTCGTTTCTCACAACCCAGATGTTTTTCAGTAACGATATCCTTTATTCCTACATAGACAAACTCCGCAAGAAGGGAATTTTTGTCCCCGTTGTAGCAGGAATTATGCCCATCACAAACGCACGTCAGATTTACCGCTCCTGTGAGCTTTCGGGCACAGTGCTTCCTAAGCGGTTTATCCGCATTGCAGAACGTTACGGAGACAATCCCGACGCTATGAAGCAGGCAGGCATTGCCTATGCCACAGAGCAGATTATTGATTTGTATGCATCAGGAGTAAAAAACGTTCACGTTTACTCAATGAACAAACCCGATGTAGCACAAAAAATCAAAGAGAACCTCTCTGAGATTATCAAGGGGTAAGCTATGACGCCTTATCTTAATACAATCACTCTCGACGCAGAAAAGCTCTGTATTCCCACAAGTGATATTATCCGCTACTCGGGCTGCAGACAGAGCAAAGACGAAAAACTCTGCGCTATGTGCAAAGAAGCCTCGGATGAGTTGTGTGCCCTCATTACTCCCAGAGCTGTTTTTGCTGAGGTTTGTGTGAAGTTTGCAGAGGATGTGGCAGACTTCGGCTTTTGTAAATATGAAAGCCGTTCCCTCAGAAAATTCTTAGGCGGTGACTGCACAGCATACATCTTCGCGGCAACCTTGGGAGTAGGTGCAGACAGACTGATTGCAAGGTATTCCCCCATTCTCCCAAGCCGTGCAGTGGTTACAGACGGCTGTGCAACTGCCTCCATTGAGTGCTTCTGCGACTATATCTGCAGAGAAATATTCAAAACAGACGAGCAGGCAAGGTTCTCTCCCGGCTACGGGGACCTGCCCCTAAAAATGCAGAAAGATATTCTTGCACTTCTTGATGCAAACCTTAAAATCGGACTTTCTATGACCGATTCGTACCTTTTAACTCCCACAAAATCCGTAACGGCTATTGTGAAGAAACCCGACTCCTTATAAAAAGGACTGATACCTATGAACATACTTGAAAAGCTCAAAACCTCTCTTGTGTTTTTTGACGGTGCAATGGGCACCGAGCTTCAGAAAAGAGGCTTAAAAACAGGGGAGCTTCCTGAAAGGCTGAACCTTACCCGTCCCCAGGTAATAGAGGAAATCCACCTTTCTTACCTTGAGGCAGGTTGTGACGTAATCTCTTCCAACACCTTCGGTGCAAATCCTCTGAAGTTTTCAGAGGATGAACTTTCTGAGATTGTGTCTGCGGCTTTTGACTGCGCACAGAGGGCAGTCAGCAAAGCAGAGGGCAAAAAGCGTTACATTGCCCTTGATATAGGTCCTTTGGGCAGGCTTCTGAAGCCTTTCGGTGATTTACCCTTTGAAGATGCGGTTGAGGCTTTTGCTAAAGTAGTAATGCTTGCAAAGGACAAAGCCGACCTGATTCTCATAGAAACCATGAACGACGCCTACGAAACCAAGGCGGCAGTCCTTGCGGCAAAAGAAAACTCCGATTTGCCTGTATTCGTCACAAACGTCTACGACGAAAAAGAAAAGCTGATGACAGGTGCAGATGCCTTATCACAGATTGCTCTTTTAGAGGGACTGGGTGCGGATGCCATAGGAATGAACTGCTCCCTCGGTCCCCGCAAAATGAACGAAATACTAAAAACCTTTGCAAAGTACAGCTCCACTCCTCTTATGATAAGTCCCAACGCAGGACTGCCCAGAAGCGAAAACGGCAAGGTTGTGTATGACGTAAGCGCAGAGGAATTTGCAAAGGAGATGGAACGCTCAGCTGAGATTGGTGCCCGTATCATAGGCGGTTGCTGCGGAACCTCTCCCGAATATATCAAGGCTGTGGTATCCCGTCTTGAAGGCACTGCCCCTCGTGAAATCACAAAGAAAAACCACTGTCTTGTATCTTCATATACCCACGCGGTGGAGTTTGCAGACACCCCTGTTATCATTGGTGAACGTATAAACCCCACAGGCAAAAAGAAGGTAAAAGAGGCTCTCAGAGAGGGCGATATGGCATTTATCCTTAGAGAAGGTGTCTCTCAGGTGCATAAAGGCGCTCAGATTCTTGACGTAAACTGCGGGTTGCCTGAGATTGACGAAGCAAAAACCATGAAGCAGGTTATCGAGGCTTTGCAAAGTGTCACCGACGCACCCTTGCAGATTGACACCTCCGACCCTGTTGCTCTTGAAACTGCCCTGAGAATATACAACGGCAAGCCTATGATTAACTCTGTCAACGGCAAAAAGGAATCTATGGAAGCTGTGTTCCCTCTTGCAAAAAAATACGGCGGAGTTATAGTTGCCCTCACCCTTGATGAAAAAGGCATTCCCGAGACCTCAGAGGGCAGAATAGAGATTGCAAAAAGAATCATTAAAACCGCAGAAAGTTACGGAATAGACAAAAAGAACATTGTTGTAGATACTCTCACTATGGCAATAAGTGCAGACGAAAACGCCGCCAGAGTTACTCTTGAGGCAGTAAAAGCAATTACCGCTATGGGGGTAAAAACCGTGCTTGGCGTATCCAATGTCTCCTTCGGACTGCCTCAGAGAGACTTTGTAAATTCCGAGTTTTTTGCCCTTGCTTTAAGGTGCGGACTGTCCTCAGCTATTATGAACCCCCACTCAGAGCTTATGATAAATGCCTGCCGAAATAACTTTGCAGGTTACTGCGAAAACCCTGTTTCTCAGAAAGAGCTCTCAGACTTTGCCCCTTGTATTATCAAGGAAGCCATGTCTATGACGCAGGACGCTTCTTTGCCCGCAGCAAACACAGGCTCCCTCACCCTCAAGGACGCTATTATCTCAGGTCTTTCTGAGGAAAGTGCAGACCTGACAAGAGTTCTCCTTACAGACACAACCCCTCTTGATGTTATAAACAACCACATCATCCCTGCTCTCAATACCGTAGGGGAAGGCTTTGAAAACGGTACTATATATCTTCCCCAGCTTCTTATGAGTGCAGAAGCCGCAAAGGTTTGTGCCGACCTTGTGAAAGAAAAGCTTTCTGCTTTGGGCGAAGGCGCAGGCAAAAAGGAAAAAATTATTGTTGCCACCGTTAAGGGGGATATCCACGACATCGGCAAAAACATAGTAAAAATCCTGCTTGAGAACTACGGCTACAAGGTGATTGACCTGGGCAAAGACGTAGCGGAAGATGTAATCCTTGAAACCGTTCTGAAGGAAGATGTCAGCCTTGTTGCCTTGTCAGCACTGATGACCACCACTGTGCCTGCTATGGAAAAAACCATAAAGCTTCTCAGAGAAAAGCGCCCTCAGACAAAGGTTGCCGTAGGCGGAGCGGTGCTCTCAGAGGAATACGCCCAAATGATTGGTGCCGACTACTACGCAAAGGACGCTATGGGTGCTGTCCGCGTTGCAAAAAAGCACTTTGGAACCCAAAAGTAAAGGACCTGTAATATGCGACTGTTTGTAGCAATAAACTTTGACAAAACAACTGTGGATAAGCTTTACTCCTGCTGTCAGATAATAACGGAAAACAGCATAAGCGCCAACATCTCCCGCAGAGAAAACCTCCACCTGACCTTGGCGTTTATCGGGGAAGTTCCCTCTGCAAAAAAAGCAATTGACGCTCTGCATACAGTAGAAGTCCCGCCTTTTGAGCTTACAATCGAGGGGTACGGTGAATTTGGTGCAGGCTCTGTGTGCTTTGCCAAAACAAAAAGATGTAAGGAACTTTCTGCCCTTGCAGATAAAGTGAGAGAAAGCCTTACCGCTTTTGGTGTGAGCATTGACGCAAAACCCTTCAAGCCTCATATTACCCTTGCCCGTCAGTTTGAAGCCTTCCCCGACTTTGACAAAAAGTTCATATCCCGGGCTCTCGGCACCCAAACGGTAGAAGTAAAAGAAATCTCCCTGATGAAGTCTGAGCGTATAAAGGGCAGGCTCACCTACACCGAACTTTACAAAAAGACACTTGAATAAAAAGAACACCGTTGAGTTTTTCATCAAAATCTCAACGGTGTTTTTGTGTATTATTCAGTTTGAAACTGCTTCCAACTCAAACCAGAAGACACTGCCTTTTCCCGGGGTACTCCTCACGCCAAAGCGTGCCTTATGAAGCAAAAGAATGTTTTTTACAATGGAAAGTCCCAGTCCCGTGCCCACTACAGCACTGCGGTGCTCTTTGTCAACCCGATAATATCTGTCCCAGATATACTGCAAGTCCTCTTTGTTGATTCCTTTGCCGTGGTCCTCAACTTCAATTTTCACCTTGCCGTCGGCAAAAATCTGGCGGACAATAACGGTTTTGTCCTCGCCTGCATAGTTAATGGCATTGTTAATAAGATTGTAGATAACCTGACTTAATCTGAGCTTGTCTCCTGTTACCCTCACATCGCAGTCACTTATAAACTCAAGGGTATAGCCTTCCTGCGAAATAAGCTTTGTATATCGGGAGAAAATCTCTCTGATGCAATCTGTCAGACAGAACTCCTCTATCTTCAAAGGTTCGTTCTGAGCTTCCAGCTTTGAAAGGTCCAGCAAATCCGTCACAAGCTCGGAAAGGCGGCGGCTTTCATCAATAATCACCTGCAGATTTTCTCCTGTGTTCTCTCCGGGCAAGTCTCTCATTACCTCGGCGTATCCGCTTATCATAGTAAGGGGAGTACGCAAATCGTGAGATATATTTGCAATAAGCTCCCGCCTTAAGCTGTCCACTGCAGAAAGCTCCTTTGCGGTTATATTCAGCGTTTCGCTCAACTCGCATATTTCCTTGCAACCGTCTGCATCAAAATGCACATTATAATTCTGCCGTGCAAGTTCTTTTGCACCTTCGTTGGTTTTTGCAATGGGTTTTGAAATTTTAGAAGAAACCGTGGCGGCAAACACAACAGCAAACACCACAAGCAGAGCAGTGATAATAACAAGCTGAATTCTCAAGGTGTCAACTGTGCTTGTAACAGGTGTCATTCGGGTTTTCAGTACAACCAGATATTCTCCTGCAGAAATCTCTGTAATCTGTGTACAGATCAGTACCCGTGAACCCTCCTTGTCCATTCTGGGAGGTTCCCCCTTGAATCCTTCTTCAAAAAAGCTCGACGTATATTCAAAGCCGTCTGCTTCAAAAGTTATTTTTCCTCCTGCCTGCTGTGCCTGAGTATAATACGAATACACCTGATGGGGAAATATTTCAAGCCCTTTGTCTTTGTCCCGTGAACTTTCATACAAAAGAGAGAAAAAGTCGTCTGAGGTTTCATACACCGCAACAGACATACTGTTTCCCGTGTGTATGCTTTCAATCAGTTCTTCTATATGCTCGTCCTCCACGTTCTGACTTATGTAGCTTGTGCTGGTTTTTATCTGATAGGTTTTTATCAGCTTATAGAAATCATCCAGAAAAACTATCTGGAAAAGCCAAAGAAAAATCAGAAGCAAAAAAGCAAAAAGCAGGAAAAAGCCGATAAGCTTCACCTTCAAGGGAAGCTTTGACCAGCCTTTCCTGCCGTTATTGTTATTTTCCATATACTGTTCTCTTTCATACTCACGGTGCTTCAAAGCGATATCCAACCCCTCTCAGAGTTACAATCAGGTTACTGTATTTTTGAAGGCTCTTGCGCAGAAGCTTGATATGAGTATCAAGAGTACGGTCATCACCAAAGAAATCATAACCCCAGACCTTGCTTATAAGTTTCTCTCGGGTAAGTGCTATGCCCTTGTTCTTCACCATATAAAAGAACAGGTCGTATTCCTTGGGCGTCATCTCAGCTCTTTGCCCGTCAACGGTTACAATGCGTCCGCTGAAATCCACACACAGACCTTCGTAAACAAAAATATCCTTTTCCCGAGTGCTTCCCTTTGAACGTTTGATAACCGCACTTACTCTCATCATAAGCTCTTTTGGCGAAAAGGGTTTTACAACATAGTCGTCAATTCCCAGCTCAAAGCCGTGGATTCTGTCGTACTCCTCACCGCGTGCAGAAAGAATTATAATGGGTGTCTGACTGTGTTTTCTGATTTCTCTGCAAGCAGAAAAGCCGTCAAGCTCAGGCATCATAACATCCATAATAATCAGGTCAAAGTCCTCAATGCGGGCTTTCTCTATGGCGTCCATACCGTCCTTTGCTTCTACACAGGTGTGGCCTTCAAATTCTGCGTATTTTTTAATAATCTCTCTTATTCTGTATTCATCATCAACAATAAGAAGCTTTGACATCGCACTCACCTTCTGACTTTCTGCAAATAACATAACTTATGAATGTGACAGCTTTGTGTATATATGATAACTTTTTGTAAAGAGTTTACCCCTCTGCCGATAAAAGCACCGCGCACCTTGTCTGCTCCCACCTTGTAAGGGTGTAAAAATCTCTGCAACACAAGTCAAAAGGTGCATTTTCATCGCAAACGAGCTCGATACACATTGCAGGTTTTCCGAATCTGTACCGAAACCAGTTTTCAAAACCTCCCGAGTATGCCTTTATATCCTCTGTCGCAGAGCAAAGAGAAAAGTAGCAAACACTGCTTAGTTTTTCCGCAAGCTCTTTATCCCCTGCAATCTCTGAGTTGCCTTTATCCCGCCAATAGATACAGTCGCCTCTGGAGTGAAACGAAAGCAATTTTTCGTATCTGTGCTTTTCGCAAAGCTTAATCAGAAACTTTGTCTCCCTCTCACTGCCGGCACTGCTGCCCCCTTGGCGGCTTTTAGGAACAGCCTGCCACTCAAAAGGGAAATTTGCATTTATATTAATATTGTTTGCGTTGTTCTTGTAAAAATAAGCGCTGAAATCATCTGTCTTTACGCAGGGAGAGCATCTTCCCAAAGCAATCTCCACAGAATCGGGATTTGCCGAAGGCACAAAATGAAAGGTATATTCTCTAAGGATTTTCTTAACGTCAAATCCGCAGTAACTCTCATTTTTACAGAAAGCCCGGGCATATTCCTCAAGACACAGTAAAAGATAACCGACAGTTACATATTCCCTGCCGTGAACAGCTCCCGTTGCAAGTATTTTCTTTTTGCCTTTTCCTAAGCTTAAAAGGGGAATACATCTTTGCTGAGTGCTTACTCCGCCTTGCTCTGTGCCGATAATTTTGCCATAGCACATAACAAGACGCCTCAAGCTAAGACACAATCTCTCATAATTATAAGGATACACCGGATTGATAACGTTGCAGTTTTTCATAACCACACTCCAAAATTTTTGTAGTAATGATTATGATGAAACAAAGCCGATAATCACCCCTGAAGATAATTACTTCAGACTTTCAATATGATTTTCTACACACTGAGCTGCTAAATACACAAGTTGCGCACAAGGACGCTTTTGGTAATACTCCTTTGTGCGTGCCTCAGGCGTTGGCACAGATTCCTTTTCTTCAAGTCTCAGAAGCTCTCGGCAGATTATACTGCCCGTTTCTCTTTCAAATTCATCAAGAACCTTTCTGACTTCCTCATAAAGATGCTTTTTTGCCTCGTGATTTTCTGTATCACTGTAGCCGTGAACAAGAGACAGCACCATCACCGCTCCGCTTACGGCACCGCATACCTCACGGCGTCTGGCAAATCCTCCTCCAAAGCCCGAGGAGAGTATAAGTCCTGTTTCAAGGCTTATTCCGAAATCTTCGCAAAAAGCTCCGAACACCGCCTGGGAGCAGTTGTAGCCCTTGAGAAAAAGCTCTTTTGCAAATTCTGCTTTTGTAGCCATAACAATTCACCTGTTTTCATATAAAAATACTGATTTCTTTATATCACAAAAAGCCTCATTTTACAAGAGCCGAAGAATTATGCTAAGCACTACGGACTATTTTGTTCCTGTTTTTTACTGTATCGCACAAAATTTGTTTTAGATCAGTGCAAAAAAAGACTTGTTTTACTAAAAATTAACAAACCTATTGCTTTTTGAAAAAAACGTGCTATAGTATGGGTAAAATGAGATTTGAAAACTAATGAGGTGATTTTTTATGATTCGTTCAATCTTCAAAAAATGTCTGGCAATATCCCTTTGTTTCTGCATGCTGTTTTCAGTATGTGCAATAGGTGTCAGCGCCGTCACCGACCCTCCTGCAGCACCCGCTGTTGCGCCCTCTATATGGAAAACAAGCGCAAAAGGCTTCGGTGTAAACAAACTTTACGCCACCGGTCTTGTTGCTGTTGGCACACTGCTGACAAAGCTTGCCGCTTCTACCGAGTGCGAAGAACTTGAAAAAATAGTTTCCTTTATTAATGTATGGGTGTGCGGAGGCAACCCCACAACTCAGACACTGGCAGAAATCAAAGCTCTCTGCAATCAGATTCTTAATGAGTTAAAGAGAATCGAACAAAAAATGGATTCCTATGCAAACTACTTTGCAACTCAAGACGCCCAGAATAAATACGACCTTTTAGTCGAAAAAATGAATAAAGCCTGGACAGAAGACGTAGAAGATACCATAAGTGCATACGGACTTCACTCTGCAATGCAGGATTTCTTTGAATACGAAGACCTCACCGACAAAACAACAGGCGATACAAACACAGTTATCGGCTATGTAGCCGCCGCATCCTGCTTTGAAAACGGCGAAAAAGATAAATACGGCCACACATACACCGAAGCAGAGGTACTCGAAAAGCGTAAAAAACTCTTTGATGATTTTTGCCAGATGCACGGAAATATACCCTCAAACGCAAACACTAACGAAAAGAGAGCGGAATATCTCTTTGCTACAAACTATATCGATTCTCAGATGCAAAGCGCAATCCGCCAGCTTTCTTTCAATATAACTAAAACCGACAGTTATGCTGACCGCTGTGCTCAGGTAGCATACCAGTCTATGCCCAATCTGAGCGACCAGTACGAATTTGTTATTAACGGTGTAAACAGACAGTTTATGCAGATTTGTATGGTTGAAATGCTTTATCAGGAATACCTCTCCATGAGGGGTGAATACCTTGAATACAAATACAGCCAGGCAATGGAAAGCAAAGATAAGGAAACAGCAGATGCCCTGCTGGCAGAAAACAAAGCTATGTGGGAGGTATACTACAACGATATCGACCTCTTTGCACAGTGCAACGAAGAGCTCCTGGGCTATATGGAGAACCGTATTACCAAACCCCTCCAGCTTAACACCTTCATTACACTTGCTTTGGATAAGTATATCACTCCCGAGGATATGGGCAGCATCATACTTAAAAACAAAGATTATAAAAGCAGAACCGACAGCGACGACAGACTGAACAACTTCAACGGTTATGAAAGCGGTGCTGTCTTCACTGTGGAGAATATGTTCTTTAACCGCGTTGCTGTGCCCACAACAACAGGTATTGACACCTACTACATCTTTGATGTAACAACCTATAACAACTACCTGATCGAGGAAAAAAAAGAAAACGTTAAACCTATTGACCCAAAGACATTTGCAATGATTCACCGATTCGACCATAACGCTTTGGACCTTTACTACTCTTCCTGCGATGCCTACAACCTCAGGCTCTGCACATACACCGACGGTATCAATAGCTTCAACTGTCCTTCCTCTCCTGCAGAAGTCCAGTCCCTCTACCAGACAGACTCCTTTGCTTTTTACGCAAGTACTCCTCATGTTTATCTGAGCGAGTATCTGTCTTATGTTCCGCAAAACTCCAGAGTATACCAGTTTTTCACAAAATCTGAGATAGATTACACCGCTGACGGTATTCTTACCGACGACCATATAATCTATGACACTCTGGATATGGAAAACAGCTACATAGGCTTTGACGTTTCTCAGAATCTGGTTGAAAAGGTAAACGGCAAGGTTGTATACGAAAAAGATTACACCAAGAAAGGCTACGACAAGAACACATACGATTCCTATTATTCCGTTATTCTGAAAGAGCAGAGCGAACAGCTCAAAAACACCCTTTCTCTGTCTGTTACAGGCGAGGGCCAGGTTCAGGCTTACATCACAGACAAAAACGGAAACCAGATTTCAAACGGTGCACAGGTTGTCTGCGGAACAGACCTTACCCTGTGGATAAACCCTTCTGACGACACAACCATACTTGATTCTCTCACAAGATACAAGTCCGCCAATCCTTTGTCAACAGAAGCTCAGGAAAGCAGTACGGTGCTTCTTGAAGGAGAGAACTTCTATTCTCTTAAAACAGACGAGGACACAGGCTACTATAAGCTTGATTTTACTATGCCTTACTCTAATACAAGGTTAGAACTCAAGACTTCAAAGGGATATTCCATCTCTTACATAAACTGCGTTGAAAATACTCCTGTAACTTTCTCTGCTTATCAGAATGCTCACAAAGCAGACGACAACATAAATTTAACTTACAACGGCAGACTCAATCATATCTATCTGCTCACAAAAGAGGGCGTTACCCCTGTTGAGCTTACATACAACTACGCCCTTAACAACAGCTGCGGCAGTTTCAAAATGCCACAGGAAGATGTCACCCTTTTGGTTATCAGCAACTGTTTCACAGAAACCGTTTATTCCCTGCCTGAGCTTGCAGACGGAAAATTCCTTATTTCAGACTACGAAGACCTTGTGTGTATGTCCGCTTTTATTAATTCAGGAAACCCCAAGTACGCCAAGGCTCAGTATGTACTTGCAAATGACATTGATATGACAGGAAAAATCTGGAACCCCGTTAATTCCTTTGAGGGTACCTTTGACGGAAACGGATATATCATCAAGGGGCTGAACTCAGACGCTTCTGCTGAAGACGGCAACCGCCATCCTCTTTTCTGTGTTATTGAAAAAGACGCCGTTGTCAGAAACTTAATCATTGACGATGCGGATATTTTCAGCGACGACTACTATGTTATAGGTGCAGGTGCTGTTTCAAAGCAGAACTTTGGCACCATTGAAAACTGCCTTGTAAAGAACTCCGGAATTCAGCTCGGAAACTGGAATTACCTGGGCGGTATCACAGGCTACAACGCAGGCTCCATCAAAAACTGCGGTATTGCAGACTCTTCTCTTACAAGACGTTGGGGAGGAACATCCGCCGGTTCTATAGGCGGTCTTACTCAGGAGAATGACGGCTACATCGAAAACTGTTTTGTTTATAACTGTCGTTTCACAAATGGTACACTTCAGAACAACGTAATGATTGTATCCGGTCAGCGCTCACCCTTTAACAGCTTCTACACCCCCGCTGAAAATGCTAAAAACAACTATTACACAGAAACAACAGTATCTGCTTTTTCCGGCGGTGAGGTGGCTTACCTCTTAAACAACGGTGTAACAGACGGCACACAAAGCTGGTATCAGAACCTTGACACCGACGATGCCGATGCTTA
The DNA here is from genome assembly GCA_045593025.1 of Ruminococcus sp. Lineage (GTDB taxonomy): Bacteria > Bacillota > Clostridia > Oscillospirales > Acutalibacteraceae > Ruminococcoides. The sequence continues at coordinate 43,955 of JAZNVW010000012.1, forward strand.
CCCTGTTCCTGTAAAAGGACACGGCACCGTATATAAGTGGTCTGATTCTTCTTACGCAAACTCACCTGATATAAGCTCTGTGACTCCCCCTGTTCACGGCGGTGAACACACAACCCCCACAAATCCCGGAAGTACCACAGACAAATCAGAAGATGTGAACAAAGACGTTGTTAATACAGGAATGGGTATCCCCTTTGCATTAATATTCTCTTTGACAGCTTTAGCTGTATTGGCTGTTGTTTTTGCCAGAAAAAAACAAACCGTAAAGTAAATACATAAAAGCGAAAGGTTCGTAAGTTTCAGCTTACGAACCTTTTTTCTGCTCTATCCTATATTTTTCTTTGCAGGAGAAAACCGCACTCTTCCTTTTTTGTCGAACTGAGAACCGTGGCAAGGGCACTCAAGAACCCCTTCGTCCTTGTTTTCCAGAAGCCTGCACCCCAGGTGGGTACATCGGTTTTCTTTACTGCTGAAAACTCCCTGTGCCAAGCCTTTCACAGAATAACCAGCATCCACGGCAAAACAGCTAAAAGCCGCTCTCAGCTTCACTCTTTGGGGTGAGTACAGCTTTTCGTATTCGTTTTTTCTGTCGCAGATAAGGTCGGCAATCAACTCGCTTGCCACCGCAGATAAACTCATTCCCCATTTGCCAAAGCCTGTTGCCACAAACATTCTGGGCGCAAAGGCACTGTATCTGCCGATAAAGGGCAGTGCATCGTGAGTTATGGCATCCTGATTTGACCAAAGTGTAATATTCTCCGCCTCGGGGTAATACTCCAGAGCCTTTTCTTTTAACCTGCACAAGCAACCTCCCTTTCGGTTTTCTCCTGTGCGGTGGCTTTCTCCGCCTATAATAACCCCCTCGGGAAAACTGCGAAAGCTTCTGTCCTCGTCAGCACCCAAGTAAACCCCGTCAAGTCTCCTGTCTGTCGTAAGGCTCAGGCAGTAGGATTTTTCCTGATGCTGTCTGAGAAAGTAAAGTCCCGGCAGATTTATTATGGGATAGTGGGTGGTATTTATTATATACTGAGTACGCACCTCTCCGTCCATAGTTGTCACCTTGCCGTCTTCCACATCAATCACAGGTGTGTTCTCATATATCACAAGATTTTTAGCCAAACTCTGTGCAAACTTCAAAGGGTGAAACTGTGCCTGGTTTTCAAACCTCAAAGCACCTTTTACCTGAAAGGGCAGAGAGGTTTCTTTTGTTAACCTGTACATAGCACCGACTTTGTCTGCCGCGTCAGCTTCCTTTTCCACCTCGCAAAGAGAGTGTCTGCCGTAAACATATGAGGGAACCAAAGAAAAATCGCAGTCTATGTTCAGTTTTCTTATGAGCTTTTCATATTTATTTATGCCTTTTGTGTTGCTTTCGTAATAAGCTTTTGCTGTACTGAGTCCGTGTTTTCTGATTAACTTATCGTATTTCAATCCGTGTTGAGCAGTAATCTTGGCTGTTGTGAGTGCAGTAGCTCCGGAGCACACTCTGTCTGCCTCCAGAACTATAACTCCGAAACCTCTTTGCTGTAGCTCGTATGCTGTGAGCAGCCCCGCCATTCCTGCACCTATAACGGTGCAGTCCGCCACCTGAGTACCGTATAATCTTTCTCTTTTTTCAAACTTTACATCCTGCCATAAGCTTTGCAAAATTATCACCTCTTTGGTATTTTTGACAACTTTTCCCCGAAATAATCAGCTCAGCTTATTGTCAGCAAAAAAACATTATGCTATAATTATTATGTATTTTTATGTTTTGAGGTGATACTCTTGGCATTTGAGCAGAGTAAAATTAGAAATTTCAGCATTATTGCTCATATTGACCACGGCAAATCCACTCTGGCAGACCGTATTCTTGAGGAAACAAGTTCGGTTACAGAGCGTCAGATGCAGGACCAGATTCTGGACGATATGGAGCTTGAAAAGGAGCGCGGCATTACCATCAAGGCTCGTGCCGTAACCCTTAAATACCACGCAGACGACGGTGAAGACTACATCTTCAACCTTATCGACACCCCCGGCCACGTTGACTTTAACTACGAGGTTTCACGTTCACTTGCCGCCTGTGAGGGTGCGGTGCTGGTTGTAGATGCTACTCAGGGCATTGAAGCTCAGACCCTTGCAAACACCTACCTTGCAGTTGATTCAGGTCTTGAAATTGTACCCGTTGTGAACAAAATCGACCTTATAAGCGCCGACCCTGCCCGAATCAAGAATGAAATTGAGGATATTATCGGCATTCCTGCTCAGGATGCCCCTGAGATTTCTGCCAAAAACGGCATTAACATCCACGCGGTTATGGAGCGTATTGTTCAGGATGTGCCTGCTCCCGAGGGTGACATCAATGCACCTTTGAGAGCTATGATTTTTGACAGCGTTTACGACAGCTACAAGGGTGTAATTATCTATGTACGAGTAAAAGAAGGCAAAATCAGTATCGGTGATGAGTTCAAGCTTATGCAGACAGGCTCCGCCTTCAATGTTGTTGAGCTTGGTACCATGGGTGCAGTTTCCCTTGTGCCCAAGGATACTCTCTACGCAGGCGAGGTAGGCTACATCACAGCATCTATCAAAACCTTGGGAGATGCCAAGGTTGGCGACACCGTCACCCTCACCGAGAATCCTGCAGAAAATCCCCTGCCCGGCTACCGTGAAATCCAGTCAATGGTTTACTGCGGTGTTTATCCTGCCGACGGCGCACGCTACGGCGACCTGAGAGATGCACTGGAAAAGCTCAAGCTCAACGATGCATCCCTTACTTACGAGGCAGAGACTTCCGTTGCCCTGGGCTTTGGTTTCCGTTGCGGATTTTTGGGACTTCTGCACATGGAGATTATTCAGGAGCGACTGGAGCGAGAGTTTAACCTTGACCTGATTACCACCGCTCCCTCGGTAAGCTACCGCATAACTCTCACCGACGGCACCGTGCAGATGATTGACAACCCCACAAACTACCCCGACCCTGCACACATTGCCACAGCGGAAGAACCCTTCACAGATGCACACATTTACTCTCCCTCGGATTATGTGGGCAACATTATGGAGCTTTGTCAGGAGCGTAGAGGTGTGTTCATAGGTATGACCTACATCGACTCCGACCGAGTTGACATTCACTACGAGCTCCCCCTTGCTGAGATTGTATATGACTTCTTTGATACTCTGAAATCAAGAACCCGAGGCTACGCCTCCTTTGACTATGAGCTCAAAGAGTACCGCCAGAGCCAGCTTGTTAAGCTTGACATTATGCTCAACGGCGATATCGTGGACGCACTTTCCTTTATTATCCACGCAGAGAAAGCTTACCCCAGAGCAAGAAAAATGGCAGAAAAGCTCAAGGAGAAAATCCCGAGACAGCTCTTTGAAGTTCCCATTCAGGCATGCATCGGCGGTAAAATTATCGCACGTGAAACCGTTAAGGCAATGAGAAAAGACGTTCTTGCCAAGTGCTACGGCGGTGACATTACAAGAAAGAAGAAGCTCCTTGAAAAGCAGAAAGAGGGCAAAAAGCGTATGCGTCAGCTGGGTACGGTTGAAGTTCCTCAGGAAGCTTTCATGGCAGTTCTTAAGCTTGATACGGATTGATTTGTTCGAAAGGGTGGTTTTGTGAAACCTTTTTTGCAGATAGACCGAACCTTAGACGACAGTAACCGCTACCCCAACGGTGCGGAGTTTAATACTGCAGACGTAAGTCAGGAAACATTTGAAGAACACAAGGCTCTTTCAAAAGAACAAATGGAATACGAAAAGAAACTCCGCATTCCAAAAGTTCTTTTGATTCTTAACACTTTTTGTCTTGTGCTTGCATTCAGCACAGTTATGTATATTGCTCCCTATGTTTTTAAACCTGTAAACATAACTGAAGAGAATGCATTTGGAATATTCATTGCTTTTTTACTTTTTGCAACAGGTCTGGCAGGATTTTTTATTCTTAAAAAAGTTATTACCAACAGAAGAAAAAACGTTACAGAAAGCAAAGAGTTCAAAGAATTAACAGAGAGAGCAAACATCCTTGCAGACAAAACCCGAAAGGAATTACATATTCCCGAAAATGCAATTCTTGCGGATACGCTCTTTTGCCATTATAAAGAAAAAAACGGAATAAGAATACCTATTCCGGAAAACAAAAGGAAATCCCCCTACATCAACGCAAATTATTACTTCTATATTGAGGATAATTTTTTATGCATTGCCACTGCTCTTGATAAATTCGCTGTCAGTCTGGATTCTTTCACGGAAATCACAAAAGTAAACGAGTACATAAAAATTCCTTATTGGATAAAACCCGAACCCTTTAATTCCAAAAAATATGAGAAATATAATATTTCCGTAGATGGAAACGAATTACTCATAGATTCTTACTACATTCTTCATTTCACTCACAATAACGAGGAGTGGGGACTTTTCTTTCCTTGTTACGAACTGCCTGTGTTTGAAGAACTCACAGGTCTGAAAGCAGAGAATTAATTACAACAAAAACCACCGCAGAGTTGCGGTGGTTTTCTTTGTTTTTTAGTTTATTTACTTTTTCTTGTTTCTGAAAACCAGGAGCTTGCTGAGGATGTAGTTGAGGATAACTACGATTATGCTGATGAGAATTTTTGCAAGCATTCCTTCAATGCCGAAGATTGACTGGTCAAGTCCTATGAGCATCAGAAGGGGTACGCCGAACCACTCCAGCACACCTGTGAGAAGTCTTGAGCCTACAAAAGCACCCAGCTCTTTTATGAGTGTACTGCCCTTCCAGCTTTTGCTTTCGAACACCCAGAGTTTGTTTGTTACAAAAGCAAAAAGCACAGCAACAATCCAGGAAAGCACATTTGCAACGGAAGAAAGAACGATTGTGTTCTTTATAAATATTCCCAATGCAATTTCAAACAGAGCGTAGCTTCCCCAGCTGACAACGGTGGTCAGCACTCCGAAAATAAGATACATTATGATTTCCTTATATTTAAGGAACAACTCTTTTATCTTCTTCATATTATCTGTCTGCCTTTTCAATGTTCTTAAGCTTTGCAATGTAGATGGGACGGTTCTTTACCTGCATATAGGTTCTGCCGACGTATTCGCCCAGAACACCCATGGAAATTTCAAGCACACCGCCAACTGCCAGAAGTGCACACAGCACAGGCATAAACACACCAACCTGAGCAAAGATTGCCATGAAAATCATTGCAACACCAACACCAAAAGCGGCAACCAGCATCAGAATACCGATGATAATAAGCCATTTAAGGGGAGAAACAGAGAAGCACACAATGCCGTCAATAGCATAGCGGAAAAGACCGAAGAAGCTCCAGCTTGAGGTACCGATGGTACGCTCCACGTTTTCATAAGGAATCCACTTGGTATCAAAGCCAACCCAGCAGAAAATACCCTTGGAGAATCTCTGCACCTCAGACATAGAGAGGATTGCATCAATCATCTGACGGGACATAACGCGGTAGTCAACTGCACCCTTGGGCATTTTTACGTCTGTCATTGAGTTCTGCAGATTAAAGAAAAGATTTGAGAAAGCAGTGCGGATAAATCCGTCTTTTCTCTCCTTTTCTTCGCGGTAGAGTGCACAGCAGTCGTGGCCCTTTTCAACTTCTTCAAGCATCTTGGGGAACATTGTAGGGGGATGCTGCAGGTCTGCATCCATTACGATTACGTAATCTGCAGTTGTATGCTCAAGTCCTGCATACATTGCGCTCTCCTTACCAAAATTCCTTGAAAAAGAAATGTATTTTACATTAGAAAACTGTTCTGCCAGCTTCATCATAACAAGGAGTGTCTTGTCACGGCTTCCGTCGTTTACCAGAATGTAGCGGAAGCTGTACTGCGGAAGTGTGGCAATAACCTCATTTGTCACTCTTACAAATTCGGGAAGCACCTCTTCTTCATTAAAGCAAGGCACTACTATATCAACGGTTTTCATATTCATCACCTCATAGTTTGCTGAAATTTCGCTGAACATAAATATACGCATACATTATACCACGTCTGTCTGCAAAAGTCTACACAGACAAACAAAGTAATATTATTTATTTTTCTGATATTTTTCAAAAAACGGTTTACCTTATGAGGATTAAATGGTATAATTAATCTGTATATTTATGTGTTGGAAGCAGGCATACTCACTTTTCAACACAGGCATATTATTAATTGGGAGGAATAAATTAAATGGTTAAGACAGCCAAAACCCCCAAGGCGAAAAAGCTGACAGGTAAAAACAAAGAAGGCTTTCTGAGCAATAATATCTATATTATCCTTGCTTTTCTTGTGCCTTTCTGCCTGATGGCAGTTGCCTTTGCTGTTTACAAAATAGCGCCTTTCGGAATTTTTGCCACTATGGTGGAATCAATCGGATATCAACTGGGACAGCTGTTTCCTTCATTGGGAATAGAGGTTATGCCCAATACAGCCAACCCCTGGGGCGACAAGCAGATGCTGGTTGTAGATTTGTGGCATCAGTACTATCCCTTCCTTGTAGATTTACAGGACAAGCTTCAGTCGGGAGGCTCTCTCTTCTGGACATGGAGCGTAGGTATGGGTTCAAACTTCATTGCCATGATGTCCTACTACCTCTTAAGCCCCTTAAACTTCCTCTCTGTATTCATTCCCAGAGATGCACTTGTGGGTTACCTTGCAGTTGCTACAGTCATCAAAATTGCCTGTGCAGGTATGTTTACCGCCATTGCTTTCAGAATTATTTTCAGAAGAAACGATATTTCTCTTGTGTTCTTCTCTGTAATGTTTGCACTTTGTTCCTTTAATATGGGCTATTACTGGTGCACCATCTGGCTTGATTCTGTGGCTATGCTTCCTCTTGTGGTTGCAGGTACGGTCTGTCTGCTTCGTGACGGTAAATTCAAGCTGTTTACAATTTCTCTCGCCCTTGCAGTAATCTTCAACTACTACATCGGTCTGTTTATTTGTGCAGCAGTTTTGTTCACAGCTATCGGATACACCGTTTCCTGCTGGAACAGTCTGAGAAAATCTCTGAAAGATTTGCTCAGAACCATTGTTTGTTCTGTGACTGCTCTGCTTATGACTGCTCCTGTTACAATTCCTGCTTTCCTTGCTTTGCAGAATTGCTACAAGTCTACAAGCACCTTCCCCAAGAGATTTGACATTAACATCGGTACCGACGACGCAGAAGGTGTGTTTGAGGCATTGCATCTTGTTGTTTCAAACATTATTTCCTTTATAGAACCCACAAGCAAAGAAGGTCTGCCAAACGTTGCCTGCGGTCTTCTGTGCATTGCACTTCTGGGTGTGTTCTTCTGTGCAAGAAAGATTAAGCTTTCTGAAAAAATCTTCTGTCTTGTATCTCTGCTCTTTATGATTGCAAGCTTTATCTTCCGTCATCTTGATTACATCTGGCACGGCTTCCATTATCCCAACATGCTTCCCCACCGCTTCAGCTTCCTTGTAAGCTTCCTGCTGATATATATGGCGTTTCGGGCGTTTACTCTCATCGAAAAGAGTTCGTATCTGGATGTTATTATTTCAGCTCTGGTGTTTGCTCTGCTGTTTTTGGGTTACTACCTCAGAGAAGAAGAAAAGTTCAACAAGGCAACTGCCATTGCTTCAATTGCAGTAGGCGGATTTATGCTTATTGTTCTGCTTCTTTACACTATGAAAATTATGCCCAAGAAGGCTATGTGTCTTTTGCTTTGCCTGGTAGTTGTGGGCGAAATGTGCGCCACAGCAATTATCGGCGTTGGCACCGTGGGTACCACCTCGATTTCCGGTTATCCCAAAGACGGCATTAACGTCGAAAGAGTAGTAAGCCATATTGACAAATGGGCAGAAGAAGGCGATGTTGATATTTTCCGCACTGAGGTTTCCGATACCCAGACACTCAACGACGGCGCTCTCAATGTTTATAACGGTGTTTCTGTGTTCAACTCTATGGCTAATGTGAGCATTACAAAATACGCTGAGTTCTTAGGTTGTTCCGGCTGGAAAGCAGGTAACCGCTATACTTATTACGAAAGCTCACCTGTTACCAATGTTCTTCTGAACCTTAAGTATATAATCGCCCGCGGCAGTGCGGTATACAACTCTTATCTTGAAGAAGTTGACCGCTCAGGAAACACTGTGGTTTACGAAAACACAGCATATCTGCCTATGGGCTATATGACAGAAACTGCTTTGGAAAATCTGGTGGTTGACGAAAACACCACAAATCCCTTTGAGAATCAGATTAAATTCTGGCAGTTGGCTACAGGTATTGAGGAACCTGTATACACACAGATTCCTGTGAAGGATGTAGGGCATACAAGCAGTGACTTCCTCACATACAGCAAAACTTCCGAAGGAAGTTATACCTTCTCTCCAAAAGATAAAACTACAGCAAAACACGTTAAGTTCAACTACTATCCCGAGGAGGATTCTCTTTTGTTCGGTTACTTCTATGTAAGCGGAGCAGAAGGCAAAGGAAATGTTTACTTAAACGATAACACAAGAAGCTCTATGAACGTTAAACAGCCTTGTCTGTTCTCTGTAGGCGAAATCAAGGCAGGCGAGAAGGTATCTCTCTACTGTTCTCTCAAGCCTGAGAGCTCTTCCTCTGTGCGTGTTTACTGCTACTCTCTCAACAAAGAAGTTTTTGAAAAGGGTGTAGAGATTCTGGGCGAAAGCACTCTGAAAGCCACAAAGGCAACAGATACTTCCCTTGAAGGTACAGTAAATGCAAACCGCGACGGTCTGCTTTATACTTCTATTCCCTACGAAAAAGGCTGGACTGCCACAGTTGACGGAAAAGAAACCGAGATGGTCGTTGTAGGCAACGGCGTTTGCGCAGTGAAGCTTACTAAGGGCGAGCATACAATTAAGTTCTCATACACCCCCGACGGCTTTGTACTGGGAAGTCTTGCTTTTGTTGTTGCTGTTCTTATCTTTGCTCTGATGTGCCTGTGCACAAGCAACAAGTTCAGAGAAAAAGCCTATGCATCCCCTGTAGTGTGGCTTTTCACAGTTAAGCTTTATGAGAAAAAGAAAAAACAGGTTGAAGCAGAAGTTGCAGAAAACGCAGAAACCACTGCAGAAGCATCAGAATCAGAACAAATTTCTGAAAATTCAGAAAGTGTATCAACTGAAGAAGTTATTGAAGAAACCTCTGAAACTGATGATATTGAAGAAGAAAACACTTCTGACGAAACAACAGAATAAAACTTTATAAACATAAAACCGCTGTATGATTAATTTTCATACAGCGGTTTTTGTTATTAATGTCTTTAGATATTAATACAAACAGGGATAGCTGAGCACTATCCCTGTTTTATTATAATTATTCTTCTGTTTCTGCAGTTTCTTCCTCGGTGTCGTCGGGCTCGATAACCTCTTCAACCTCGTCAATTACTGCATCTGCGGCTTCTTCCTCGGGGTCTATTTCTTCTGCTTCAAGGGCAACCGCGTCCTCTTCGTGAGGAGCACGTGCAGCGGCAACCACCTTGTTGCCTTCCTTGATACGCATTACTGTTACACCCTTTGAAGGACGTGCACAAACTCTTATTGAGCTTGCAAGAATTCTGATGATGATACCGTCCTCGGAAACAAGGATAATATCATCCTCAAGGTCAACCACCTTGATTGCAGCTACATCGCCGTATTTTGCTACATGGTAGTTGATGATACCCTTACCGCCTCTGGACTGAAGTCTGTAGTTATCAATCTCAGAAAGTCTGCCGTAACCTGTTTCGGAAACTGTCAGCACCTTACCGCCTTCGCGGGCAACTGACATTCCCACAACCTGGTCACCTTCACGCAGTCGGATTGCGCGCACACCGCGGGCAAGTCTGCCCATAGGACGCACGTCGGTTTCCATAAAGCGGATTGCAAAGCCTTTCTTTGTGGCAATGATAATGGAATCGTCTCCGTCTGTCATACGTACCCAGGCAAGCTCGTCGCCTTCGTTAAGCTCAAGGGCAATAAGTCCGCCCTTACGGTTAGTGTTGTATGCAGAGAGAGAAATTCTCTTGATAATACCCTGACGTGTAACCATAATAAGGAACTTATCCTCAGAGAACTCAGGCACGCGAATCATAGAGGTAATCTTCTCATCTGCAGTAATAGGCAGAAGGTTTGCAATATTCATACCCTTTGACTGACGGCTTCCCTCGGGAATTTCGTAGCACTTGAGCCTGTAGACCCTGCCCTTATCGGAGAAGAAGAGAATGTAATCGTGGCTACTTGTAATCATAAGCTCTGTTGCCACGTCTTCTTCACGTCTGGTCATACCTGCAACACCTCTGCCTCCGCGGTTCTGAAGCTTGTAGGTGTCTGTAGTCTGACGCTTGATGTAACCAAAGCGTGTGTAAGTAACAACACACTGCTCCTCGGGGATAAGGTCTTCAATATCAACCTCACCGCTTATTGAGCAAATTTCTGTTCTTCTCTCGTCAGAATACTTGTTTCTGATTTCAATTGCCTCTGTCTTTACAATCTGCAGACGTCTTTCTTTGCTTGCAAGAATTTCCTTATAATCTGCAATCTTAATGCCAAGCTCACGGATTTCGTCTTCAATCTTCTCACGTTCAAGACCTGTGAGCTGACGAAGTCTCATCTGCACGATAGCCTGAGCCTGAATTTCAGAAAGAGCGAATTTTTCCATAAGGTTAGTAACAGCTGTGGGAGTATCCTTACTTGCACGGATTGTTGCAATAACCTCGTCGATATTATCAAGGGCAATTTTGAGGCCCTCTAAGATATGCATTCTTTCCTCAGCCTTCTTCAAATCAAAGGCTGTACGGCGGGTAATTACTTCTTCCTGGAAGTCGATGTAGTGGGTGAGCATTTCCTTAAGATTAAGAATCTTGGGCTCGCCGTTTACAATCGCCAGCATAATTACGCCGAAGGTGGACTGAAGCTGAGTGTATGTATAAAGCTGATTGAGTACAACCTGTGCGGAAGCATCACGCTTTACGTCGATTTCAATGTGCATACCGTTTCTGTCAGAGTGGTCTTCGATATTTGAGATACCCTCAAGACGCTTTTCATTAACAAGCTCTGCAATATGCTCAATAAGTCTTGCTTTGTTAACCTGATAAGGAAGCTCAGAAACTATAATCTTGAATCTTGAGTTCTTTTCCTCAACAATTTCTGCTCTTGCGCGGACGGTAATTTTGCCTCTGCCTGTCATATAAGCCGCGCGGATACCGCTTCTGCCCATAATCATAGCACCTGTGGGGAAATCAGGACCGGGCATACATTCCATAAGCTCACAGATTTCTGTATCGGGGTTATCAATAAGCATACACATTGCGTCAATAACCTCTCCCAGATTGTGAGGGGGAATATTGGTAGCCATACCTACAGCGATACCGTTTGAACCGTTTACCAGAAGGTTTGGGAAACGGGAAGGAAGAACAGTAGGCTCCTCCAGACGGTCGTCGAAGTTGGGCATAAAGTCAACGGTGTCTTTGTCAATATCAGCAAGCATTTCTGTTGAAATCTTGCTCATTTTTGACTCTGTGTATCGGTATGCAGCAGGGGGGTCGCCGTCGATGGAACCGAAGTTACCGTGTCCGTCAACCAGCATATATCTCATAGAGAAATCCTGTGCAAGACGTACCATTGCGTCGTAAACGGAAGCGTCACCGTGAGGATGATAAGAACCCAGCACGGAACCGACTGTATCCGCACACTTTCTGTAAGGCTTTTCGGGGGCAAGTCCTTTTTCGTACATTGTGTAGAGAATACGTCTGTGAACAGGCTTCAAACCGTCGCGGACATCAGGAAGAGCTCGGGAAACGATAACTGACATTGAGTAATCAAGGAATGACTGACGCATTTCGCGGTTTACATCAACATCTATAATTTTGGTATTGGCAAAAGCACTCTCGTCAATATTATAAGTCTTTTCTTTTTTAGCCATTGTGTTTCTCTCCTTTCCCTAAGCTTAAATATCCAGATTCTGAACGTATTTTGCGTTCTGCTCAATAAATTCACGTCTGGGCTCAACCTTATCTCCCATAAGTACAGAGAAGGTTTCGTCTGCTTCAATAGCATCAGAAAGTTCAATTCGAAGCATTGTTCTTGTTTCGGGATTCATTGTGGTCTCCCAGAGCTGTTCTGAATCCATTTCACCAAGACCCTTGTATCTCTGAATATCAGCTTTGGAACCGATTTCTGCAAGAATCTGGTCACGCTCAACGTCAGAATATGCATAGCGGTGCTCTTTCTTACCCTTCTGGGTAATTCTGTAAAGAGGAGGCTGTGCAATGTAGATGTGGCCTTCTTCAATAAGAGGTCTCATATAACGGAAGAAGAAGGTCAGAAGAAGTGTTCTGATGTGCTGACCGTCAACGTCAGCATCCGCCATAATAATAACTTTGTTATATCTCAGTTTTGTAATATCAAATTCATTGCCGATACCGCAACCCAGAGCTGTAATAACAGGCATCAGCTTATCATTGCCGTAAACTTTGTCCGCACGGCTTTTTTCAACGTTGAGCATCTTACCCCACAGAGGCAGGATAGCCTGATAACGTCTGTCTCGACCGCTCTTTGCGGAACCGCCCGCAGAGTCTCCCTCTACGATATAAATTTCTGTAATGCTTGTGTCTTTTGACTGGCAGTCTGCAAGCTTACCGGGAAGCTTTGCACTCTCAAGTGCAGATTTACGTCTGACACTTTCTCTTGCTTTTCTTGCAGCTTCTCTTGCTCTCTGAGAAGCCAGAGCTTTCTCAAAGATAGTTTTTGCCACATTGGGATTTTCCTCAAGGAAGGTCATAAGCTTGTCAGAAATCAGCTTATCAACAAGACCTCTCACCTCAGTATTACCCAGCTTTGTCTTGGTCTGTCCTTCAAATTCTGCTTCCTTAACCTTAACAGAAATAATAACGCACAGACCTTCTCTTATATCCTCACCGCTTAAGTTGGGGTCGTTTTCTTTGATTTTATTGAATTTTCTTGCATAATCATTCATTACACGGGTCAGAGCTCGCTTGAAGCCTTCTTCGTGAGTACCGCCGTCTACGGTATTGATGTTATTTGCAAAGGAAAGCATAAGCTCGTTGTAGCTTTCTGTGTACTGCATTGCAATTTCAACAGAAGCTGTATCTTCTGCGTTAGCGGCAGAAAAATACATAACATCGGGGTGAATTGCATCTACTGAACGTTTTTTGTTAAGAAACTCAACATAAGAACGGATACCGCCCTCATAGAGGAAGTTTTTGGATTTTATATTTTCTGCATCTCTTTCATCACGAAGCTCAATATGCACACCTGCATTAAGAAATGCCTGCTCTCTGAGCCTTGTTTCAAGAATACTGTATTCGTAAACATCAGTTTCCTGGAAGATTTCTGTGTCTGCCTTAAAGAGAACAGTTGTACCTCTCTCCGTTGTAGGATTACCTTTTTTGAGAGGATAACACTCCTTGCCTCTTTCAAATCTCTGAGTATATTCGTACTCACCGTCGCAAACTCTTACTTCAAGCCACTGGGAAAGCGCATTAACAACAGATGCACCAACACCGTGCAGACCGCCTGAAACTTTGTAGCTGCCGCCGCCGAACTTACCGCCTGCATGAAGAACAGTGAATACAACGGTAACAGCAGGCAGACCTGTTTTCTGGTTGATACCTACAGGAATACCTCTGCCGTTATCCTGAACGCGGATAATATTGCCGGGCAGGATCGAAACATCAATTTTTGAGCAGTAACCGGCTAAAGCTTCGTCAATAGAGTTATCAACTATTTCATACACAAGATGATGAAGTCCTCTGGGACCTGTGGAACCGATATACATACCGGGACGCTTTCTTACAGCTTCAAGTCCTTCCAGAACCTGAATTTCATCAGCATTATATTCTTTTTCTACTTTGGTGTTTTCTACTTCACCGTAAACTAAATTTTCGTTATCCAAAACAATAACCTCCTGTTATAAGGTTTAATAAATCTTATTCGTTCTTTGCAATAAGGCTTATGCCTGTAATAATATAATCAGAATTTTCTGTTACCGGAGTAATTTCCTCCCTGAGGAGGTTTTTTTGTACTTTGAGGAGCAGTTTTTTGAGGTGCCCGCTCAGTCTCCGTTCTTTCGGTTCTGGGTGAATATTCTCTTACCTGCTCGTGATGCTGAACTTTTTTAAGAGGAGCATCGCTTGAATATGAATCAGATTTTGAAGTAGTGTATGATGAAACATCAGTAACTCCTTCAGAAGATTCCATATCAGAAATTCTGAATGCTCTTGTTTTGTCAACCGAGCCTGAAGAAGAAGATATATCCTCGTAAACTCCGCTGAAAGAACCTGTCTGTGTTTTGGGAATGTTCCTTGTTCTGCCTGTAGGTTTATCTGATTTTGAAGAAGATGAATGCACAGGAACAGATAAATCAATCTTTGAGGGTGTCTGCTCCATAAATCTTTTAAGTGGCAGAAATTCTATGTATGCAGGAGATACAAATAAAAATACCGCAAAGGGCAGAAGTTCCCAGAACATCCATTTAATTTCCTTAGCTTTGCCAAAAAACAAAGTAACAAGAAAAGCAAACCTGCCTTCATCCTCATAAATATTCTGTATTGGTTTTGCCGCAGAAAAATAGAAAATCATTATGAATAATGCAACCATACAACACAGAATAAGTAATATCCATATATTCGGATTCTGACTTATTTTTGAAGTTTTATTGCAATTAGGGCAATCGTGCTCTGCGTTTCCGTGCTCCAGAAGTCTTGTTTTGTATTCAATCTTTCTGGAACAGTAAGGACATTTTTGTTTTTCTTTATTCATATAAACCCTCCTGTTTTTATGAATATTCATTTTATTAAGTAATAAGCTGTTTACTCTGGGTTCTTTTTAGAAGTGTCTGTGAACTCAGAGGACTTATATATACTGTTTCAATTTCTTTTTCTTCCTTTACTTCTCTGCAAACAATAAAAGATTTAGGAAGTTCAAAAGAAACATTTACAACTCTGCCTTCTTTTTCTGCAACACTCAGAAAATCTCTTGACCATTTTGAAATTGTAGTAGTGTCCATATCGTAGATACCGATAATAGTTTTACTGTCAACAATAGTTTCCTGTCCGAGATGCAGATACATTTATATTACCTCTCCTTTACGGATAGTAAAAATTTTAGTGTTTTCTCCTGTCTTTACAGGAACCTCACAACCTGTAATAAAGGTCTGGCAACCCTTTGTATTACTAAGCAGGAATTCCTGACGGCTTCTGTCTATTTCAGAAAGTACATCGTCAAGAAGCACCACGGGAGCTTCATCAAAATATTTCCAGAGCATCTGAGCTTCTGCAAGTTTTAAGGAAAGTATGATACTTCTTTGCTGGCCTTGGGAAGCATAAGTTTTTGCTTTTATTCCATTGATAAGAAAATCCAAGTCATCTCTGTGTGCTCCGCAGTTTGTGCAACTGAGTTTTATATCCTCACGTTTGCATTTTTCAAAGCCATCTCTCAGCTTTTCTGTAATTTCTGCTTCAGTATCCGAAATTTCAATTCCTGCCGAACTTATATATTCAATAGAAAGTTCTTCCTTGCCGTTTGAAATTCCCTTGTGAAACTCTTTTGCAGTATCCTGAAGTTTTTTGAGATATTCAAGACGCTTTGAAATTATCTTGGCACCAAGTACAATCAGAGAATCATCCCAGATACACAATGTTTCAGAAAGTTCAGGATGCTTATATATTTCTTTAAGCAGTGCATTTCTCTGAAATACCGTTCTGCTATATTTTGAAAGCAGTACTGCAAATTTTACATCCTGCTGACAAATTGCACCGTCAATAAATTTTCTTCTGAGAGACGGGCCGTTTTTCACAAGAGAAAGGTGCTCTGGTGAAAAAACTACCGCAGCAAAACATTGGGATAAATAAGCTGATGAAGGTTTCAGAACGTCATTTATTCTGACTTCTTTTTTATTTCCCGAAAACTTAATTGAAGCTGTCTGCTCTCTGCCCTGGCTGAAAAATTCCATTTTAATCTCGGAATTTTTACTTTCAAAGTTAATAAGTTCAGATTCCTTTGCCCCGCGGAAAGAGTGACCTCCCGAAAACATCCACACAGCTTCAAGAAGATTTGTCTTTCCCTGAGCGTTGTCACCGTAAATCACGTTGACATTCTCTGCGGGATATATTTTATTGTCCTGAAGATTGCGAAAAGATGTAAATTCAAGAGATTTAACTATCAAACAACAGACACCTCTACAATTCTGTCACCGTACTGTGCTTTGTCTCCGTTTCTCATTTTCTTGCCTCGCATTGTACAAATCTCGCCGTTTACAAGCACCTGTCCGCTCTGGATAATCACCTTTGCTTCTCCGCCTGTTTCTGCAAGCCCTGAAAATTTCAGAAGTGAATCAAGCTTTATATATTCATCATTAATTTTTATAATCTCAGATTTCATCGTTAAGCCTCATAGGAACAACTAAGAACAGGAATTCTTCTCCCTGAACGGGTTTTACAATCATAGGTGAAAGACTGCCGTTGAGTACCAGCATAACCTCATCGCACTCTGTATTTTTAAGAGCATCTAAGAGATATCTGTTGTTAAAACCGATTACCACATCCTTGCCGACAGTGGAAACAGGAATTTCATCAGAAGCTCTGCCCACTGCTGTACGGCAAGAGAGCTTGATTTCATTCTGTGTGATTGTGAAACGAACAGGGCTCTGAACTCTTTCGCTTGTAATAAGCGCCATACGGTCAACTGCATTAATCAGATGTCTTGTATTGATTCTGATTAAAGTTTCTTCAGTCTTCGGTACAGTTGTGCGGTAATCAAGGAAGTTACCCTCAATGATTCTGGAAACAATTGAATATGTATCAACATTAAAGGTAACGTGGCGCTGGCCTACAATAATTGTGATTTCCTTTTCGTCATCAGTAATAAGTTTTAAGATTTCGCTCTGCATCTTGCCGGGAACAATGAATTTATTATCAGTCTCGCAGTCAATATCCTCACGTCTGATTGCCATTCTGTAACCGTCAATTGAGATAATTCTCATAACCTTATCTTTTATTTCAAAGAGTGAACCTGTATAGATAGGTTTGTTTATATTATCAGAAACAGCATAAAGTGTCTGCTTAATCATATTCTTAAGCACACCTGCATTGATTTTGATTTCATCCATTGCATCAAACTTAGGCATCTCGGGATATTCCATTGAGGAAATACCCACAATCTGATAAGAAGCGTTACCGCTCTGAATGTAAATAATCATTCTTTCGTCAGTTTCAAAGGTAACGATTTCTTCGGGAAGTTTTCTTACGATATCTGCAAAAAGTCTTGCACCGACTACGATTTCACCTTCGTTTGAAACAGTTGCTTCAATAGATGTGGTAATAGCAAGCTCCAAATCGTAACCTGAAAGAGTAAGAGTGTTGTTGTATGCTTTTATAAGAATACCCTCAAGAGCAGGAAGAGTAGCTTTTGTTGAAACAGCTCTTGAAACATTCTGAACTGCCTGAACAATATCAGACCTCATTACTGTAAATTTCATTATAAAAATCCTTTCTGAAAGAAAATAAAAAGAAATGTAATAATAAATTGTTGTATGTTATTGGGGCTGTGAATTTGTTAAAAAACAATTAAACCCAAGTAATAATGGGAAAAATTTCTCCGAATGTGTTTTGATGAAAACTTTTAGGATTTCCACATTTCTATTTCCAAGGAAATGAAAATAATGAAATGTGGAAAAATAGAATGTTAATGTTGGTTAATTTGTGGAAAACTCAGTTATCTCTGATGTTCTTCATAATATCTTCCACAGTTTCTCTCAGGTTAGGTTCAGTCTGCATTCTTTTGTCTACCTGCTGAGTTGTGTAAACAATAGTGGAATGATGAAGATTTCCGAAAACCTTGCCGATTTCTGCCATAGACATACCTGTCATTTCACGGATAATGTAAATAGCAATATGGCGGGGATTGTTGATAGAAGCTTTACGGCTCTTTTTGGATTTGATATCTTCTGCAGATACTCCGAAAGTACGTGCAACTTCATCAATAATTTTTTCTACTGTCTGCTCAGGAGTGTTGTCGTTATTGAGAATATCGGAAATAGCCTCCACAACAACAGCCTGAGTAATTTTTTCGTTGTTAAGCAGATATCTTGCTTTGAGTTTCTTAACAACGCCTTCAAGCTGACGGACGTTTGTTTTGATTTTCTGAGCAATAAAGAGGATAAGTTCATCGCTTATCGGTACCTGAAGAATATCTGCTTTCTTTTTGATAATGGCAATTCTGGTTTCAATATCGGGAGCCTGCAAATCTGCAATAAGACCGGATTCGAATCTTGAACGCAGTCTCTCATCAAGAATTTTCATATCCTTGGGAGGACGGTCGGAAATAAGAACGATTTGCTTATGGTCTTCGTAAAGTGCGTTGAAGGTGTGGAAGAATTCTTCCTGAGTACTGTTCTTACCTGCAATAAACTGAACATCATCTACAAGAAGAACATCCGCATGTCTGTATTTCTGTTTGAATTCTGCAGTAGTTGCGTTACTGATAGCTTGTACCAGTTCGTTAATAAACTCATCGCCCTTTACATACTGAATTCTCATATCAGGGTTATTCTTTTTAATCTGATTGCCGATAGCATAAAGAAGATGAGTTTTGCCAAGTCCCGAGCTTCCGTAAATAAGCAAAGGGTTGTATGCGTCTGCAGGCTTTGCCGCAACCGCCATTGCCGCTGCATGGGCAAAGGTGTTCGAAGGGCCTACAATGAAGTTTGCAAAGGTGTAGTCATAGATAGCACCTGCGTCCTGAATGGTTTCTTCCTGCACCGTGGATTTTTTATCCTCGGGAGTAATGAGACATACTTCAAATGTTGTGCCGAAAATTTCCTTGAAAGCGTCGTCAAGGAGAGTTATGTAACATCTTTCAATGGTATCCTTGTGAAATTCGTTGGGAACAAGCAGAGTGGCTTTTCCTGTTTTGAAGTCAAGGTCTACAGGTTCAATACGGCTTATCCACATTTTATATGCTACATCGGTAATTTTAGTTTTGCAGTATTCGCAGATGACACCCCAGGCGTCGCTGAAAGATTCCATATTATTTACCTCCTGAATTTTCTTTTTTATGTGTGATTTTCCACTTGTGTCCCTTAAAAAAACGTAAAAAATCGTAAAAATATCTTTTTAATTATAGTTTCGGTTAAAACAGATTTGTTAATAAAAACGGGACAAAAATACAATCAGACATTCTTTCACATTTACCATTTTATTTTACCAAAAATAAGGTGTAATTGCAATGCTTTTTTTGCATTTATAATGTATTTATTACTATTTATATTATACCTCTTTTTGTAAGCATTTTTTATTTCTGTAATTTGTGTTTAATTTTCTGCATAAATACAAGATATTGTGTAGGGTTTTTGGTGATGAAGATAAAATAAAATTTATTTTCCAAAACTTAAGAAAAAATCAAAATTTTTATTGACGAAAAGGAAAATTTCAAGTATAATGCTAAATTGCAAGGTTATGTATCCGAAAGGAGGATTAATATGCTCAGAACATATCAACCCAAGAAGCTCCACAGAAAGAAGGAGCACGGCTTCAGAAAGAGAATGTCCGATAAGAACGGACGTAAGGTTCTTGCTCGTAGAAGAGCAAAAGGCAGAAAGAGACTTTCTTACTAATTAAAGATAGTTCTTGGCTTAAGAAAAGTGAGGACCACGGTTTAAGTGGTCTTTCTTTTTATCAGTCGTTAGGCGACTTTTATTTGCAATCTTCACAGGTGATTTGAATGAGTGATGTAATCACTTTGAAAGAAAACAGGGATTTCAGGAGAGCATACAGCCGCGGAAGGTCGTATGTCTCACCTGACCTGGTTACTTATATCGTAAAAAATAATACTAATAACCTGCGTATCGGAATCACCACAGGCAAAAAAGTCGGCAAGGCTGTGGAGCGAAACCGCTCCAGACGTATTATCAGAGCAGCATTTTCTCAATTAAAGGATTTTTTACGTCCGGGCTATGATATTGTTTTTGTAGCACGAGGCAAAACCCCTTTCAGAAAAAGCACTCATATTCTTGTCAGTATGAAAAAGCATTTTCAGGATGCGGGAATACTGGAGGAATAATATGAAAAAGTTATTTCTCGGAATAATACGTTTTTATCAGAATAAAATTTCTCCTCATACTCCACCTGCGTGCAAGTATTATCCCACTTGCTCACAGTACGGATACGAAGCTATTGAGCGTTTCGGAGTATTGAAGGGCTCGGCCCTTGCAATATGGAGAGTACTGCGGTGTAACCCCTTCTCCAAAGGCGGGTATGACCCCGTCCCGCAGAAAAAACACAAGAGATGAAAGAAAGGTTAAGCTTATGGAATTTATCGGAAGCATATTCGGTTATATTCTCTGGTTTGCTTATCAGTTAGTTCATAACTACGCATTTGCTATCTTAATTTTCACAATTATCGCAAAGCTTATTCAGTTTCCTTCTTCTGTAAAACAGCAGAAGACTATGGCAGGTAACGCCAGAATGCAGGCAAAACAGGCAGAGCTGCGCGAAAAATACGGAAATAACAGAGAAAAGCTTAACGAAGAAACCCAGAAACTCTACGAAAAAGAGGGTGTCAGCCCCTATTCAGGCTGTCTTACAACACTGCTTCCCATGTTTATTATGCTTGGTGTTTTTTACAGCGTTGCTTATCCTCTTACAAATACACTTCACATTGACAAAGCTATGGTAGAGAACGCAAAGAATGTTCTTGTTTCCATTCCCGGACTGAACATCAGTGCTTCTGCTATGTATGGCGGTCAGATTGATATTATGAAGTATTTTAACTCTTTTGAGTGTATTCAGGCATGTTTTGAAGGTGCAAAGGTTTCTATACCCGAAATTTCACAATTTTGTGCATCCTTTAATTTTTCAGGAATCAATCTTCTGGAAACTCCCTCAAAACTCGGTTTTTCCTGGTATCTTATAATTCCTGTACTTTGTTTTGTCACATCTGTACTGTCTTCATTTGTTATGCAGAAGTTAAACGGCACTGGCGCAGGTCAGCAGAAGGGCTGTATGAGTGCAATGATTCTTTTCTTGCCTTTGTTCTCAGCTTATCTTGCATATACCGTTCCTGCAGCTGTAGGTTTTTATTGGATTTGTTCTACTGTACTGGGTTTTGTGCAGTCTATTATCCTTCATTATTTCTTCGGTCCCGGCATGATGGTTGCCCGTTCAGAGGCAGCAAGAGTTGCCCTGCTCGAAAAAAAGGAAGCTGCTGTAAAGCGTATTTAATTTAAGCTTTACAAACATTAATAAGAAAATAACTATATTTTTTATAACTCAAAAGAAAACAAGAAGGTGACATCTTGATTAGAGAAGCTATCGGCGTTGGTGAAACCGAAGTTGCAGCACAGGAAGATGCATGCAGACAGCTCGGTGTTGAAACCTACGAAGCAGAATTTGAAATTATCCAGAGAGCTGAAAAGAAGATTCTCGGTTTATTTGGCGGCTGCCCCGCAAAAGTAAGAGCTTTTATCAAAGCATCTCCTGCTGATGTTGCTCAGGACTTCCTTAAAAATGTTCTTGATGCAATGGGTCTTGAGGGTATTACTCTTAACGCAGCAGAAAGCGAAGAAAACGGAGTTGTAATCGACCTTGAGGGCGAGGATGTAGGCTCTGTTATCGGCAGACGCGGTGAGACTTTGGATGCGTTGCAGTATCTTACAGGTCTTGTTGCAAATCACGTAGAAAATTCCTACTATAAGGTTACAATCAATACAGGCGATTACCGTGAAAAGAGAGAAAAAACACTTGAAATTCTCGGCAGAAAGCTTGCTTTCAAGGCAGTTAAGACAGGCTATAAAACCAGTCTCGAGCCTATGAATCCCTATGAGAGAAGAATTATCCACACAGCTGTTCAGAAAGTTAACGGTGCTATTTCCTGGAGCGAAGGCGAAAATATGAACAGACACGTTGTTATCGGTCCCGACCCTGATGCTCCCAGACAGAATCGCGGTGGCAGAGGCTCAAAGGGCAGATACGACAGACGTCCCAGACGTAATTTTGATAACAATTCTTCCTCTGATAATGCACCTAAGCGTGCACCTATCAACGAAGGCGAAGGCTCTGCTCTTTACGGCAGAATCGACAAGTAATAAACGGCGGAAAGCTCGCCGATACAAACAGGGCGGCAGAAGCTGCCCTGTTTTTTTAGATAACTTTTATATAAACAATATAAAAGACGGACGGTGAACAAAATGAGTGAAAAAACAATAGCCGCTATAAGTACCGCACAGGGACAGGGCGGAATAGGTATTATAAGAATTTCAGGTAATGATGCAATCGAAATTGCAGATAAGGTCTTTGTTTCTGCAAGCAATAAAAAACTTGAATCTTTGGAAGGTTACAGAGCTTCTTACGGTAAAGTAGTAGAGAATGATGAAATGCTTGATGAAGTTGTGGCTATTGTTTACCGTGCACCTAAAAGCTTCACAGGAGAAAATGTAGTTGAGCTTTGCTGTCACGGAGGTCTTTATGTTACCAGAAGTGTCTTAAGAGTAGTTCTTGAAAACGGAGCAGTGCTTGCCCAGCCCGGTGAGTTTACAAAACGTGCTTTTCTTAACGGAAAAATGGATTTGAGCGAAGCACAGGCGGTTATGGATATAATTTCTGCTCAGAGCAGACAGGCAGTAAGATGTGCGGTAAGCAGTCGCACAGGAGCACTGAGAAAACGTATTGACGAAATCAAGTCCGAACTTGTTTCTCTGGCGGGACATTTGTGTGCTTGGGCAGATTTTCCTGAAGAAGATATTCCCGAGGTGACAGACAAAGCTATCAGGGATACATTAAACTCTGCTGACGCAAAAGTTTCAAAACTTCTTGATGAATACGAAACAGGCCAGGCGGTAATTCACGGCATAGATACGGTTATTGCAGGCAGACCAAATGTAGGAAAATCTACGTTGATGAATCTGCTCTCAGGCTTTGACAAAAGTATTGTTACCGAGATTGCAGGCACTACCCGCGACGTAGTGGAAGAAACAGTAATTGTCGGGGATGTTACACTCCGGCTTTGCGATACTGCAGGTATTCGGGATACAGACAATCCTGTAGAAAAAATCGGAGTTGACAGAACAAAGGAGAGGCTTTCAAGCTGTTCTTTGGTACTTGCTGTTTTTGACAGCAGTCAGGAGATTTCAGAGGAAGATATCGAGCTGATTGAAAGCTTAGAAGGTGTTCCTGCAATCGCTATTATTAATAAAACCGACTTGGAAAGAAAGTTAGATATTAATATAATAAGTGAGAAAATAAAACATATTGTTTATATAAGTGCTATAACAGGCGAAGGAAAAAGTGAACTTACCGAAGCAATTTCAGAGGTTTCGGGCACAAAGAATTTTGACCCTTGTGCAGGTATACTTTCAGGCGAACGCCAGCGTTCTGCGGCACAGAAGGCTGAAAAATGCATCTCTGAAGCACAAAACACTCTTAATGCAGGATATTCTTACGACGCAGTTACAGTCTGTGTTGAGGATGCTATTGATGCACTCCTTGAACTTACAGGAGAAAATGTATCTGATGCAGTTGTGGACGATGTGTTCCACAGTTTTTGTGTAGGAAAATAAAATCCCCATAAAAGTTTCACGTGAAACAAAAGAGGTAATGTATATGCAAACTTACCAGGCAGGAAAATATGATATTGCAGTAATAGGTGCAGGCCACGCAGGAATAGAAGCGGCTTTGGCTTCAGCACGTCTTGGGTGCAAGACCGCAATTTTTACAATTAATATGGACGCGGTGGGCAACTGTCCCTGCAATCCATCTATCGGAGGTACCGCAAAAGGCCATCTTGTCAGAGAGATTGATGCCTTAGGCGGTGAAATGGGCAAAACTGCAGACGAGGCTTTTTTGCAGATGAGAATGCTCAACCGCGGCAAAGGTCCTGCTGTTCATTCCTTAAGAGGACAGATTGACCGTCTTAAATATGCTTCCATAATGAAGCACAAGCTGGAGCTTCAGCAGAATCTTGAACTCAGACAGGCAGAAATTACGGATATTACAAAAACCGACGACGAGGAGTACTCTTGGGACCTTACTACTCAGATGGGCGCTGTGTTCTCGTTCAAAAAGGTAATTATTGCTACAGGTACATACTTAGGCGGACGAATCTTTGTGGGCGAAGTCAGCTACGAGGGCGGTCCCGACGGAACCTTTGCAGCTACAAGATTTGGCAAAAGTCTGCGTGACTTGGGACTTTCCATCAGGAGATTCAAGACAGGAACTCCTGCAAGAGTGCTTCGTTCAAGCATAGATTTTTCTGAGCTTGATGTGCAGTGCGGTGATGAACCTCCTGAGCCTTTCTCTTTTGAAACAGAAGATTTGTGTGAAAACAAGGTTGTCTGCCACATCAGCTGGACTAACGAAAATACAAAGAAGATTATTCTTGAGAACATCCACCGCAGTCCTCTTTACGGCGGAATGATAGAAGGTATCGGCCCCCGCTACTGCCCCAGTTTAGAGGATAAGATTATGAGGTTTGCCGACAAGGAGCGACATCAGCTTTTTATTGAGCCTTGCGGAGAGAATACAGAGGAAATGTATCTGCAGGGAATGTCTTCGTCGCTTCCTGAGGAAGTTCAGCTTAAGTTCTACCATACAATCAAAGGTCTTGAAAACGCGGTTGTTATGCGGCCCGCCTATGCAATCGAGTATGATTGCGTAGACCCGCTTTCCTTAGATGCTACCTTGCAGTTTAAGAATTTTGCAGGACTTTACGGTGCAGGCCAGTTCAACGGAAGCAGCGGTTACGAAGAAGCCGCCGCACAGGGCTTGGTTGCAGGTATTAATGCGGCTTTGGCTGTTATGGGCAAAGAACCCCTTGTGCTCGAGCGTTCCGGTTCATACATCGGCACTCTTATTGACGACCTTATTACAAAAGGTGCCAATGAGCCTTACAGAATGATGACATCTCGAAGCGAATACCGCCTTGTGCTCAGACAGGATAATGCAGACCAGAGATTGACGCCTACTGGCAGAGAGATAGGTTTAATCAGCGACGAGAGATGGGAGCGCTTTCTGAAAAAACAGGAAGAAATAGAAAAAGAGCTTTACAGGGTTGAACACACTACCCTTTCTCCTACTGATGAGCTTAACGATATTCTTGTTTCACGTGAAACATCTAAAGTAAACACAGGAGTTACTATTGCAGATTTGCTCCGCAGACCGCAGATTTCTTACAAAGACCTTGCAGCTGTTGATAAAGACAGACCTGAATTGCACAGAAGTGTTTTTGAACAGGTGGAAATTGAGGTTAAGTACGCAGGCTACATAAAAAAACAGCTCGACCGAGTTGAGCAGATGCACAGAATGCAGGAAAAAGACCTGCCTGCAGACATTGACTATAAGGAAATAACAGGGCTTCGGCTTGAAGCACAGGAAAAGCTTAACAAGATAAAACCCAGAAATATTGCCCAGGCAAGCAGAATTTCAGGTGTTTCCCCTGCTGATGTGAGCGTTCTTATCATCTGGCTTACAAGAAATCAGAAAAAAGGCGGTGAGAAAGAGTGAGTTTCAAAGAAGCTTTATTTGAAGAAGTAAAAAGTATCGGGATCGAGCTTGACGACCTTGCTCTTGACCGCTTTCAGACTTATTATGAAATGCTTGTTGATTATAATACAAGAATGAATCTAACGGCTATTACCGAGGAAAACGAGGTTATAGTCAAGCATTTTTGTGACAGTTTGTATCTTCTTTCAAAATGTAATGTAAAGGAAGGTGCAAGTGTAATTGATGTAGGCACAGGGGCGGGTTTCCCCGGAGTTCCCTTGCTTATAGTCCGTCCTGACCTGAAGCTTACCCTTCTGGACGGATTAAACAAACGTCTTGTGTTTCTCTCTGACGTTCTTGAAAAAATCGGACTTGAAGCCGAGATTGTTCATGCAAGAGCTGAGGAAGGTGCACAGGACAAAAAATACAGAGAAAAATTTGATATTGCTACTTCCCGCGCGGTAGCACGTCTTAATGTGCTTTCCGAATATTGCCTGCCTTATGTTAAGAAAGGCGGAATGTTTGTATCCCTTAAAGGTCCTGCGGCTACAGAAGAAATCGCAGAAGCAAAGAACGCTTTGAAGGTACTGGGCGGTACAATATCAGCTGTGCAGGAATACAGCCTTTCTGACGAAAGCAACCGCACAATACTTGTGATAAATAAAACCTCACAAACACCGCCGAAATATCCAAGACACAATTCAAAAATCAAGAAACAATCTTTATAAATTTATCTGGCACCTCTCTTTTGAGAGGTGTTTTTTGTTTTTTATCGACATTATTGCTTAGAAAATGCGAGAAAGTCCCTAAAAACTTACTCAAATAACGACAGAATGCAAGGTATTTGATGTGATAGAATATAGTCACAGTCAAGGGAACAAACCTAAAAGCTCAAAAAGGACGTGCGGGGTGAAAGAATGAAATTCCTTTCAAAAGAAGATAACAGAGTTCTTGAAATACCCACCATACAAATACGTCCGAATAAAACCCAGCCCCGTAAGTCTTTTGATGAAGACGAGCTCAGGCTTCTGTCTCAGTCAATAACTACAAACGGCATATTACAGCCTCTGACGGTGAGAAAACTCAGCCAGACAGAGTATGAACTTGTAGCAGGCGAACGCAGACTGCGCGCCGCGGTGCTTGCTGGGCTTACGAAGGTGCCCTGTGTGCTCATCAGATGCACAGATAAAGAATCGGCAATATTTGCTCTCCTTGAAAATATCCAGCGTTCTGACCTTAATATGTTTGAAGAAGCAAGAGGAATAAGCCGATTAATCAGAAAATACGGACTTACTCAGGACGAAGCGGCAATAAGATTAGGCAAAAAGCAATCTACCGTTGCAAACAAGCTCAGACTTCTGAAGCTTTCCATGGAGGAGCAGGACTGGATTTTGCAGGCAGGGCTTTCTGAAAGACACGCAAGAGCATTGCTCAGAATTGACGATGAAGAAATCAGAAAAGAAGTGCTGAGCAGAATTGTGGCAGAGAATCTTAGTGCCAAAGACACTGAGGATATAGTAGTAAAACTTCTTTGCCGTGAAACTGTGACAGCCTCCCCTTCTCAGGATAAAAAGTTTATTGTCCGCGATGTGCGGATTTTTGTAAACACAATTAATAAAGCAGTAGATACTATGCGGCTTTCAGGCATAAATGCCATTGCAAAAAAACAGGAAACCGAAGAATACATAGAATATACGGTGAAAATCCCCAAAAACGAAGCAACCAAACAGATGCAGGCACACAGAAACAAACCGAAGACTGCATAAGAAATAGAAGTCGTACTTGATTTTTTAAGGCTGCGCACCTCGGACGCTTCTGTGTCACGCCTCGTAGTGCTCCGCTGCTCTTAAAAAAGTCATCGTACTCCACAAATTTGCCTGCAAGCAAATGCACAGCATTTACTTGGCTCTCGACAAATTCGCTGTCGTACTTGATTTTTTAAGGCTACGCACCTCGGCGCTTCTGTATGTTTCACGTGAAACATTTGAAGCGACAGATATTATCAAGCTTTCCCCTTAGGATGCGAAAGCATCCGTCCACTCATACCCATTTCCTTATCTGAACCCCTTGCCAAAAGGCGTGCGGTAGAAATACCGTGCGTCTTTTGGCATTTTGCAGGAAGCGCGCGGACGCAGCCCGTAAAAATGCCATGGGACGGCGGATTTGCCGAAAAGTTCGGATTTAATAAATCATAAATCCGAACAGGCAATTCAGAGGACTGTGAGCATTTTTAATGAATAGCGAAGTCCGCAGCGAGCGTGACATAGACGTGCTAAGGCTTACAGCTTTTGGTTTTTGCAAATTCAAAAGGTTTTTGTGTAAAAATACTTTTATTTTGGCTGAAACTGTGGTAAAATTAACTTTAGATTTGATTTTTACTACTAATTCCTTGGAAAGGTGATTTGTTTGGCTAAGATAATTGCAGTTTCCAACCAGAAAGGCGGAGTTGGCAAAACTACCAGCGCGGTTAATCTGGCGGCGGCATTCGGATATTTTGGCAAGAAAACCCTGCTTATTGACATCGACCCCCAGGGCAATGCTACAAGCGGTGTAGGTATTGACAGACGAAGCGCAAAATACTCTACATACGATATTCTTGTTAACGATAAAAAGGCTTCCGAATGTATAATTGAAACAAAATTCAAGAATCTTTCGGTGATTCCGTCAAGCCTCGACTTAGCGGCGGCAGAACTTGAAATTGCAGACAGAGATAAACGCGAGGCTATCCTTAAAAATGCAGTTCTGCCGGTAAAGGCTGACTACGACTATATTTTCATTGATTGTCCGCCTTCTTTGGGACTTGTGACAGTCAACGCTTTGACCTGTACCGACACAGTACTGATTCCCATTCAGTGTGAGTATTATGCTCTGGAAGGACTGGCTCAGCTTATGAATACCATCCGCAGAGTAAAGAGGATGTATAACCCCTATCTGGATGTAGAGGGTGTTATACTTACTATGTATGACGGCAGACTTAACCTGACACAGCAGGTTGTAAATGAGGTTAAGAAGTATTTCCCAAGAAAGGTTTACTCTACCCCCATTCCCAGAGGAGTGCGGATTTCAGAGGCACCGAGCTACGGTTCTCCTGTTATTTACTACGATATTACCTGCAAGGGTTCGGAGGCATACTTAAACCTTGCAAAAGAGATAATGAAGAAAGAGAGGGCTTGATATGGCAAAAAAAGGCGGACTTGGCAGAGGGCTTGATTCAATCTACCTTGAAAACGAGAGCGAAACAGGCACAGGCGCTGTATATCTCAAGATTGAAGACGTAGAGCCCAACCGCGAACAGCCCCGTACAGAGTTTGACGAAGAAGCTCTCATCACACTTTCTGACAGCATCCGCGAGCACGGCGTGCTTCAACCCATACTGGTTCGTCCTGTGTTTGGCGGAGGATATCAGATTGTAGCCGGCGAGAGAAGATACAGAGCTTCCAGAATAGCAGGACTTACAGAAATTCCTGCAATTATCCGCGATCTGGATGATTTGCAGACTATGGAGATTGCTCTTATTGAGAATCTTCAGAGAGAAAACCTTAATCCTGTGGAAGAAGCTCAGGGTTACCGCACTCTTATGGATACACACGGACTTACTCAGGAAGAAGTTGCAACTGCTGTGGGCAAATCCCGTCCTGTGGTTGCAAATGCACTGAGAATACTGAAGCTTCCCGAGTATGTGCAGGCACTTGTTTCTGAAGGTAAGCTTTCGGCAGGCCACGCAAGAGCGTTGGCATCGCTGGAAGATGCTGATGTTATCTGTTCTTTGGCAGAGGAAATTGCACAGAAAGGTCTTTCCGTAAGAGAAACCGAGAAGCTTTGCAAGCCACAGAATGATAAAAAGAAGAAAACTCCTGCCAAGGCTGTGAAGCCTCACTATTATGCAGAGGTTGAAATGGCAATGACCGAAAACTTAGGCAGAAAGGTGACTGTCTCCAAGGCGAAAAGCGGTAAAGGCGGAGTTCTTACCATTGAGTTTTATTCTGACGAAGAACTTACAAACTTTGCAAACCTGCTTGAAAGCAAGGATTAAAGATAAATAAACACCAAGAATAGCAAATAATTATCTCAATATAAAATGAGGAGTATGAAAAATGATAGATATTAAATTTTTAAGAGAAAACCCCGAGGTTGTAAAAGAAAATATCCGCAAGAAGTTTCAGGACAGCAAGCTCCCCCTTGTTGATGAAGTTATCGAGCTTGATAAACTCAGCCGTGCCGCAAAGAAAGAGGCTGACGAGCTGAGAGCTCAGAGAAACAAGCACTCCAAGGAAATCGGTGCTCTTATGGGCAAGGGCTTAAGAGAAGAAGCAGAGGAAATGAAGAAGCTTGTTACTTCTCAGGGCGAGAGACTTGCTGAATTGGAGGCTCAGGAAGCAGAGCTTGCAGAGAAAGTCAAAACTATTATGATGACAATCCCCAACATTATCGATGAATCTGTGCCCATTGGCAAGGATGATTCCGAAAATGTTGAGGTTCAGCGTTACGGCGAGGCTTTCACCCCTGATTTTGAGGTTCCTTATCACACAGATATTATGGAGAGATTCTGCGGAATCGACCTTGAAAGTGCAAGAAAGGTAGCAGGTAACGGCTTCTACTACCTTATGGGTGACATTGCAAGACTTCACTCAGCAGTTATCTCCTATGCACGTGACTTTATGATTGACAGAGGCTTTACTTATTGTGTGCCTCCCTTTATGATTCGTGCTGATGTTGTTACAGGCGTTATGAGCTTTGCAGAGATGGATTCCATGATGTATAAGATTGAGGGCGAGGACCTTTATCTTATCGGCACTAGCGAGCACTCTATGATTGGTAAGTTCATTGATACAATGAACAAAGAGGAAGAACTCCCCTACACACTCACAAGCTACTCTCCCTGTTTCCGCAAGGAAAAGGGTGCCCACGGTATTGAGGAGCGCGGTGTATACAGAATTCATCAGTTTGAAAAGCAGGAAATGATTGTTGTCTGCAAGCCTGAGGATTCAATGATGTGGTTTGACAAACTGTGGCAGAACACAGTTGATTTGTTCAGAAGCCTTGATATCCCCGTAAGAACTCTTGAGTGTTGCTCGGGCGACCTTGCTGACCTTAAGGTTAAGTCTGTTGACGTTGAGGCTTGGTCTCCCAGACAGCAGAAGTACTTTGAGGTAGGAAGCTGTTCAAACCTTGGCGATGCACAGGCACGCAGACTGAGAATCCGTGTAAACTCCAAGGAAAACGGCAAGTACTTTGCACATACCCTCAACAACACAGTTGTTGCACCTCCCAGAATGCTCATTGCGTTCCTTGAGAACAACCTCAACGCAGACGGCTCTGTTAACATTCCTGAGGCTTTGCGTCCATATATGGGCGGTATGGAGAAAATGCTCCCCAAAAACTGATTATAAAACAGCAAGCGGTGTCCCGGGTTCGGACACCGCTTTGTGATATGAAGAGGAGAGAATCTGATGAAAATTGTTATTCTTGATAAAAGCACCTTAGGTGAGGATATAGACCTTACTCCGATTTATAATCTTGGTGAGTGCACAGAGTACCCCACCACCCCCTTGGAGCTGGTTTCAGAGAGAGTACAGGATGCCGAGGTTATTGTTACAAATAAAATAAAGCTCAATGCAACAACCCTTGCAGGGGCGGAAAAACTCAGACTTATCTGCGTTGCTGCCACAGGCTATGATAATATTGACACTGCTTACCTTAATGAAAAAGGCATTGCCCTGTGCAATGTGCCCGGATATTCTACTGACAGCGTTGCTCAGGTGACGGTTTCTATGGCGCTCTCTCTTGTGACACATCTGGGTGAATACCGCGAATTTGTCCGCTCGGGGGAATACAGCGCAAGCGGGGTGGCAAATAAACTAAGCCCTGTTTATCACGAGGTTTCTTCCATGACCTGGGGAATCCTTGGAGGCGGTAATATAGGTATGGCAGTGGCGAAGGTGGCACAGGCGTTGGGTTGCAAGGTTCTTGTGTGCAGAAGAAAGCAGGAGGGCGAATATCCCCTTGCGGATATTGATACTTTGTGCAAAGAGGCGGACATTCTTTCAATCCATCTGCCGTTATCAGACAGCACCGGAGGAATTCTTACACGAGAGAGGATTGAGAGTATGAAAAACACTGCAGTGGTGGTTAATACCGCCCGCGGTGCGGTAACTGACGAAAAAGCTCTTGCGGATGCAATAAAAGCAGGCAAAATCGGTGCTCTTGGCGTTGATGTATACTCTCAGGAGCCGTTTCCTGAGGAGCATCCCTTCTATGAAATTAAAGATTTTGACAACGTTTGCCTTACTCCTCATATGGGTTGGGGCAGTGCCGAGGCACGTGCCAGATGTGTGAGAATGATGGCAGAGAACATAACAAGATTTTACAATGGAGAAACACACAACAGGATAGTGTAAAAAACACAAACACCCTGCAGAACTTAAATTTCTGCAGGGTGTAATTTATTCATCGATATCTTCAAGTGCAGAGCGAACTGCCGCAATTACAAAGGCTGAAAAAGTGCAGTCTTTGCCTTGAATGGCTTTTTCGACCTGTTCGATAACATCATTAGGAAACCGAATGGTTTTGTTGGTGGTTGGTGGAACAGACGGTATTTTGAAGTTGCCCATAGATTTACCTCGCAATGCATTTGTATTGCTTTTAGTGTACAGCTATCTATGATAAAAATATGCATTGCGTTTGCAATGCATATTTGGTATACTGACAAGGGGTGATTAGTATGCCGGAGTTTTGGTGGGTTAAAGAGGGGTTTTTGTTTCCATTTTATCTTATTGCTTCAATTTTTTTAGGTGTTTGGAAATTGATAACCTTACCATACATCATTTATAAAAAGGTAAAAAGAAAAAAACGACAATAAACTCTCTCGTTGACATCTGCACCTTTCTCAGATATAATATACATAGATATAAAGGTATATGATATTTGCTTTAGAAAGGAGTATGGTTTATGGGCGAAAAAATGACAACACTGATTAAGGAATACCGCAAAAAGTGCAAGATGAGCCAGGCTGAGCTTGCTCAAAAGGTAGGAGTTCGCCGTGAAACCATCGGCAGACTTGAAAAAGGCATGTACAATCCATCTTTGAAACTTGCTATGGATATTGCAACAACCCTCAGAGCAAAGGTTGAGGATATCTTCAAATTCGGTAAGGTGGATATAGCCTGATAGGTTCGTTAATATCATACATAATCAAAGCCACAGAGGACTAAGGGTGTCTTCTGTGGCTTCTGTGTTTTTACTATAAAATCTAATATTATTTATCAAGAATTTTGAGAGCTCCTGTGGGGCAGACTTCAGCACACTTACGGCAGTTTCTGCATTCTGCTATAGTTTCTGCATTGTTGAACTCGGGTTTGATTACTGTGTCGAAACCTCTGCCCACAAAGCCCAGAATACCCTTGTGTGCTACCTCGTCACAAACCCTTACACACAGTCCGCAGAGGATGCATTTGTCCTGATTGCGCTCGATGGATACAAGCTTCTGCTCCATAAAGCCTGTGTGCAGAGCACCCATAAATCTCTCAGGGTGAATGGTGTAGCGCCTTGCGTGGCGGATGAGGGAACAATCCTCATAATCGTGGCAACCGCACTCAAGGCATCTTTTTGCTTCCTGTCTTGCCTCTTCCTCAGAAAAACCTAAGTTGACTTCTTTGAAATCGTTCTTTCTTTCCTCAGCACTTCTGTGGGGCATTTTTGCACGGGGTGCTTTTTCTTTATCTGCCAAATCCTCTGCTGTTACAGTCTTTTTGCTGACAAAGGGTGCAATATAGGGTACACAGTCACCTTTGAGGTAGCTGTCGATGACAAGAGAAGCCTTCTGAGCCTCGCCGATAGCGGCAATGGCAATGGAAGCACCGCGGTTTGTAGCGTCACCTACTGCAAATACTCCCTCAAGGTTTGTGCGGAATGTGTACTCGTCAGCACTGATAATCCCACGGGAATTAAGCTCAACAGCTTCAAAGCCTGTCACATTTACTTTCTGACCGATAGCGGCAATGACGGTATCTACATCAAGGTACTTAAACTCGCCTTCTTTTGGCACAGGTGAACGTCTGCCGCTCTCGTCAGGTTCTCCAAGCTCCATAACCTGAAGTTTAACCTGAGTAATCTTGCCGTTTTTGCCAATGTATTCGTCGGGATTTGTAAGGAAGAGAAACTGTACACCCTCCTCCATTGCTTCTTCAATCTCAATATCCTCAGCAGGCATCTCTGCTCTTGTTCGGCGGTAGATTACGTATACGTTCTCGGCTCCAACGCGTACAGCGGTACGGCAGGCGTCCATTGCGGTGTTGCCTCCGCCCACAACGGCCACATTCTTGCCGATGTTTACTGCTTCGCCCAGAGCAACCTTACGGAGAAAATCAATGCCGCCGACTACACCCTCAAGCTCCTCGCCTTTTGTGCGGGTACTCATAGAGTTCCATGCACCGATAGCAATCAAAGTTGTGTCAAACTGAGCTTTAATCTCGTCAAAGGTGATGTCCTTACCGATTTTTACATTGTTTTTCATTTCAACGCCTAAGTCCTCAATAAGGGCGATTTCCTTATCGAGAACAGCCTTGGGCAGACGGTACTCGGGGATACCGTATCTGAGCATACCGCCCATTTTGGGCATAGCATCAAAGATAGTTACTTTGTGACCTTTAGTGCTCAGAAAGTATGCCGCAGTAAGACCTGCAGGGCCGCCGCCGATAATGGCAACAGTTTTGCCTGTGGGTTCTGCAACCTGAGGTTTGTAGGGGTTTCCTGAGTTTAAGTCGTTATCAGCCGCAAAATATTTGAGGAATGCAATGGACATTGGTTCCTCAACCAAAGCTCTGCGGCACTCACTCTCGCAAGGATGGGGACAAACTCTGCCGATAGAAGCAGGCAGAGGGAGTTTTTCTTTGATAATTCTTACTGCTTCTTTGTCGTCGCCTTCTGCGATTTTTTTGATATATCCCTGGCAGTTTGTTCCTGCAGGGCAAGCCAGCACACAGGGGCCCAAGCAGTCGCCTTTGTGGTCGCTCATAAGAAGCTCAAGGGCTACTTTGCGTGCCTTTACTGCTCTGTCGCTCTCGGTATTGATAACCATTCCTTCGGATACAGTTGCACTGCAGGCACGCAGAAGCTTAGGGATTCCCTCAGCTTCTACAACGCAAAGACCGCAGGCACCGTAAACCTTGACGCTTTCGTGGTGGCAAAGGGTGGGGATTTCAATGCCGTTTTCGCGTGCACATTTGAGTATGGTGTCACCCGCCTGAGCAACAACTTCTGTTCCGTTTATGGTAAGCTTAATTTCACTCATAGCGACACCTCCTTATATAGTCTTAACAGCACCGAATTTACATACAGTACGGCACTGTCCACACTTGATACATTTATCTGTGAGAATTTCGTGGGGGTTTTTAAGTGAGCCTGTGATGGCTGAGGCAGGACACTTCTTGGCACAGAGAGTACAGCCTCGGCACTTGTCCTTGTCGATTTCGTAGGTAATAAGGCTTGTGCACTCGTGTGCGGGACATTTCTTGTCCTTTATATGTGCTTCGTACTCGTGGCGGAAATAACGGATGGTGGTGAGTACAGGGTTGGGTGCTGTCTGGCCAAGACCGCAGAGAGCTCCGTCCTTGATGGCGTAGCACAGCTCCTCAAGAAGTTCAATATCCCCCTCTTTGCCCTCGCCCTCGGTAATACGGGTGAGGATTTCAAGCATACGCTTTGTGCCGATTCGGCAGGGTACGCATTTGCCGCAGCTTTCCTTGGCGGTAAAATCAAGGAAGAACTTTGCCATAGCAACCATACAGGTGCTTTCGTCCATAACAACCATACCGCCTGAACCCATAATGGCACCTGTAGCACCCAAAGCTTTGTAGTCGATGACTGTGTCGAGAAGGTCTTTTGGGATACAGCCGCCTGAGGGACCGCCCATTTGTACGGCTTTGAACTCGGCGTCGTTTTTGATACCGCCGCCAATGTTGTAGATAACTTCCCTCAGTGTCATACCCATGGGAATTTCTACAAGACCGCCTTTTTTGATTTTACCTGTAAGGGCAAAAACCTTTGTACCCTTGCTGTTTTCTGTGCCCATAGCGGCGAAAGCCTCACCGCCGTTTAAGAGAATCCAGGGAACATTTGCAAAGGTTTCTACGTTGTTGATATTAGAGGGCTTCTGCCAGTAACCGCACTGTGCAGGGAAAGGAGGCTTAAGCCTTGGCATACCTCGGCTGCCCTCAAGAGATTCGATAAGTGCGGTTTCTTCGCCGCATACAAAGGCACCTGCACCTGCCTTGATTCTCATTTCACAGCAGAAGTCTGTGCCCAAAATATTCTGACCTAAAAGGCCCTTTGCCTTTGCCTGTTTGATTGCATTTTCAAGACGCTTGATTGCAAGAGGATACTCTGCACGGACATAGACAACCGCCTCTTTTGCACCGATTGCGTATGCACCGATAAGCATACCCTCAATGAGGTTGTGGGGGTCGCTTTCGATAACAGCTCTGTCCATAAATGCACCGGGGTCGCCCTCGTCTGCGTTGCAGATAAGGTACTTTTCCTCGCCCTGTGACTGCCTTGCGGCATTCCACTTGAACCAGGTGGGGAAGCCTGCACCGCCTCTGCCTGCAAGACCTGAAACCTTGATGGTTTCGATGACATCCTCGGGAGTCATTGTGGTGAGGACTTTCTCCAAAGCACCGTAGCCGTCTGTGCGAATATAGTCTTCAATGTCTGTGGGGTCGATGACACCGCAGTGACGAAGGGCAATTCTTGTCTGCTGAGCAAGGAAGTTTTCGTCATCGGCACAGATAATAAGGTCTTCTACAAAGGAAAGGTCTCCTGTCTGAGCGCTTTTTACGATATTTTCGGCATCTTTTTCGGATACTCTGACAAGACGAGCCTTGAGAGTGTTTTCTTCATAAAGGTCTACGATGGGTTCAAGGTAGCACATACCGATACAACCTGTGACACCGAGAGCAACATCCTTGTTGTTCGCAAGTAAGTTTTCGATAGCGGAGTAAACTTTGCCTGCGCCTGCCGCGATACCGCAGGAGCCTGAGCCTACAACTATTCTCATTCTTCCTCACCTGCTTTCTTTCGAAGTTCTGCGAGAATACTCTTTGCTTTCTCGGGAGTGAGGGAACCGTAAGTTTCCTCGTTTATCATCATAACGGGAGAAAGTGAGCAACATCCCAGACAAGCAACGCACTTGAGGGTGAAAAGGCCGTCCTCGGTGGTTTCTCCGTCTTTAATACCTAATTCTTCGGTAATAGCTGCTTCAATACGCTCAGAGCCGTTTACATGGCAGGCTGTGCCCTGGCAGAGCATAATCAGATACTTGCCCACAGGGGTAAGCCGAAACTGTGTATAGAAGGTGGCAACGCCCATTACCTTTGCGGGAGTATTGCCTGTTTCTTCGGCAATGTGGTAAATAACATCGGTGGGCAGATAGCCGTAGATATCCTGTGCTTTCTGCAGAATGGTGATAAGCGAACCTTTAACATCCTTGTACTCTGAAAGCACGGGCGCAAGGAGTGTAAGGTCACTGTTTGAGTGGTTGCAGGGGCAACTCATAAAAACACCTCATTTGTACATAAAACTCTATTCTACATTATACTCCAAAGCCTCGATATAATCAATGTTTATGCGACTTAAATAGACGGTGTTTTTGCAAAATAAAAATGGTACTTTTGCATAAATATAGAAAAAGCATCGGGTACGAAGGCTTAAAAATCAAGGACAGCTGCCTT
The DNA here is from genome assembly GCA_045593025.1 of Ruminococcus sp. GTDB lineage: Bacteria > Bacillota > Clostridia > Oscillospirales > Acutalibacteraceae > Ruminococcoides. Next base: position 81,111 of record JAZNVW010000012.1, read on the forward strand.
TTCTGCAAAAAATAAAACCGCCAGAAATCTGACGGTTAAAAGTAACTTGGGTTATTAGTTTATTTGAGAATGTTTCTCCAGTCAAGGTCGCCGCGCTCAAGACCGTGGATGAGCACCTCTGCGGTTGCAATGTTGGTAGCAACAGGGATGTTGTGCATATCACACAGACGAAGAAGGTTCATATCGTTAGCCTCAGAGGGTTTGGGGTTGAGGGGGTCACGGAAAAAGAGCAGCATATCGATTTCGTTGCAGGCAATGCGTGCCGCAATCTGCTGTCCGCCGCCCTGAGAGCCGCCTAAGAAAGTCTTGATATCAAGACCTGTGGTCTCTGAAACCATCTTGCCTGTTGTGCCTGTTGCAAGAATAGCGTGGCGACTGAGGATTCCGCAGTAAGCAATGCAGAACTGTACCATCAATTCCTTTTTTTCGTCGTGCGCAATAATTGCGATATTCATAATCTTTACCTCCGTTCACAATCTCTTTTACAAATCCAAAACATAAAACTAATATATATAAAATCCTGAACATTCAGGCAGATAACGGAATTATAGCCCCAAAAGCTTTTTTGCAAGAGGGGGATTTTCCCCTTCCAGTCTGGCGGCAAGGTTGTTGAATGCAAGCATAGAGGGAACAGTTTTCTGACCGCTTTCGCCGCGTTGAGCTATCGCCGCAATCTGTACATCCTCGGGGATAATGGCAATAAGCTGGGTTTGGGCGGTGTCAATAAGCACATCCAGGTCCTTGTAGATTCCCATAGCGGTAAATCTGTCGGGAATAAAGCGGTTAATTACAAGGCGGGCATCGTGAATACCCATCTGTGAGAGCTTCTGTCTGATGTTAAGGCATCCGCGCACACTTGTGGGTTCAGGATTGATGACGATAAGGGCGGAATCAGCAGAAGCCGCCGCTGCTTCAAAGCCTGAGCCGGTGCCTGCAGGAGAATCGATGAGAACGTAATCGTAATCATCCTTGATTTCGTTGATAAGCTGTCTGAGCACCGAGGGGCTAACCTCGTCATCTGCAGAGAGAGCCGCAGGCATCATATACAGCCCGTAGATGTTGCGGGTTACATAGATGGCGGCTGATTTATCGCAACCACCGCCTACAGCGTCGGAAACATCGTAGATGAGTTCCTTCTCAACTCCCAACATCAAATCCACACCGCGCATACCGCTGTCGCAGTCAACAAGCAGTACCTTTTTATTAAGTTTTACCAAGGCAACTGCAAGACCTACAGAAACTGTGGACTTGCCTGTGCCACCCTTGCCTGAAGCAAGAACGATAACTTTGCTCATAAAACAGTACCTCTAATACATTTTATCATAAAAAATCAAGAAGGACAATTAAAAATCTATGCTCGGGATGTAAAAATATGCGTCCGTAATTTGGGCAATATTGATAAAAGCATCCTTGAAAAAACAATTTTTGACAAAAATATTACAGCCTTTTGCACAAAGCATAAGGCTGTAGGTTTGGTTTGTTATGGAGTTGCAGGTTCACTGTATGCTTCGGGATGGAAGTAAGCATCCAGCATTGTACGTGCAACAGACATGGAATAGGTACCCCTTGCACCGTGCTCAAGGAGGACGGCAATTGCAACTTCGGGATTATCATAGGGAGCATATCCGATAAAGGCGACGTGGTCTGAACCTACGTTTTCTGCGGTACCTGTTTTGCCTGCAACAGGTACATCAAAGTCAGAGAAGTACCAGTAAGCGGTACCGTATTCAGAAGCCACAACCTGACGCATAGCGGTTTGTACAACAGAAAGGTTATAGGGGCTAAGCTGTAAATCCTCTACAACTTCGGGCTTTTCGGGGTTGTTTTCGAAGATTACTTCCTGGCGGTCGTAGCTTGTAACCTTGCTGACAAGGTGAGTGCGAAGGCGTACACCGTCGTTTGCAATGGTTGCACAGTAGGTAGCAAGCTGAACAGGAGTGAAGGTGTTATCGGACTGACCGATTGAAGCCTGAACGGTATTACCGGGCACCCAGAAGGAACTGTCTCTGCCTGCAAGGAATCCTCTTGCTTCGTAAATCTCAAGACCTGTTCGTTCGCCAAGACCGAATTTTTCCATATAGAGATACATTGTATCAATGCCGAGACGTCTGCCTACCTCTGCAAAGAAGTAGTTACAGGACTGAGTGATTGCACTGTACACATCAATGCTGCCGTGGTAACCCATACAGTTTACTACGTTGGAAGGGTAGTAGTCGTAACGCTGGGTGCAGGTAATGGGAGAATATTCGGAAAGAACGCCTTCTTCCAAAGCGGCAAGTGCCACGCCCGGCTTTACAACGGAGCCGGGAGCAAAGGAGCCTGTGAATGCTCTGTCATAAAGAGGCAGTTTCTTATCGTTAAGAAGGGACATATAGTAGTCGCCGTCGTTGTATTTTGTAATATCATAGGTGGGATATGTGGCGGCAGCAAGAACAGAGAAATCCTTGACAGAGAGCATTACAACGGCACCTGCGGTGCAGTCTTCGCCGTGACCGGATTCTCCGCCGTAATCGGCGCTTGCCTTTTTGCCTGCGGCTTGTGCAGCCTTGACGTTTTCTGCAAGAGCTTTGTTTGCTACCTGCTGTAACCTTTTATCGATGGTGAGATACACTGTGTTGCCGGGTTTTGCGGGTTCAACATCAACAACGCTTATTACTGTGCCGTCAGAGTTTTTGGAAACGGTTTTTGTACCGCCTTCGCCTCTGAGGTAATCTTCCATAGCGGCTTCAATGCCGAATTTTCCGATAGTATCGTTGTAGGAGTAGCCTTTGTCTTTGTTTTCCTCATATTCTTCAGCAGTAAGAGGACCTGTGATACCTAAAATATGGGGCATCAGGGTACCGTCTACACATATACGCTTGTTGACTGCAGAAATATCTATGCAGGGAAGTGACTGGGAATACTCGGAAATGATAGCAGTCATTTCGTCTGAGAGTTCTTCTGCAAAGGTATAAGGGTTTATGGAAGAAAAGCTTTCAAGCTCCATATTGTATCGAACAGAGGCAAGGTTTCTGCAGAGCACCTTATCTTCTGCGTACTCCTCTAAGTCGTAGCGGTCAATAAGCTCCGCCATGTAGTCATCAGCAGTAGCGTATACGCTTAAATCCAGCATTTCGTCAGAGCGAAGGTATTCAAGTGCATCGTCGGCATCTTCTCCCGAAACAAACTGATAAGTGTCGTTTACTGTTTTTATGGGCAGTTTGTCAATCCACTTGGCGCCTTTTTGGCTGAAAATATCAAAAAGTTTGGTGATAACGCTGTTTACGGTCAGCTCGCCGTTGATGTAAAGTTTATCGATGATAACCGAATAAACGGTGGTGTTTGCCTCGATAGGTTCGCCGTTCAGGTCCACGATTTCTCCTCGGGTATCGTCGGACGTGAGTCGGTAGTTTGCGGTGGTGGCAACCTTTTCGCGGTAGTAATCTCCCTGAATAACCTGCCAGTTGAAAAGCCGTGCAACAAAGCAGACAAAGAAAACCGCAACCAGAGCAAGGCAGATAATCGGACGGATATTCTCTTTTAAGTATCTTTTTATCATACCTTTACTCCTTTAGCTAAAATTTTTTATAGGATAAGCACGCTCAGGATTCTACCATAGATGACCTGAAAAGACGGTTAAACCAGTAAAGAGGCGGTAAAAACAATAAAGTATAAAGAATTTTGATAAGATAATGTCTTACAAAATGCCCTCCTGCGTTGGGGATATCTTTCCCTGTGCAGAATATAAGAAAATGGAGAATAAGCAGAACCGTTATGGTAACAGTGCCTATGACCATTGCGTTTACAAAGTTTGTTACAAAGAAATTCCGCGCTGTGTAGCCGAAGGCAAAGCACAGAAGTGTCAGTGCGATAGTGTAAAACCCGATATGAGTATCAAATCCTATGTCGCAAAGAGCACCGCAGATACACCCGAAAATCATAGCAGGGGTTTCGTTTTCAAAAACTGCAATGGTGATTGCAACAGGCAGGAGCAAAAGCGGTTTCACACCCAGTATTTCGGGCATAAAGCCCGGTGTGCCTGAGATTACATAGAGGAGCACAATCTCTATGGCATAGGCAATGAATCGTAAGAATTTAAGTTTGCCGTCCATATTACTCTACCTCTGCGTCGGTCTCAGCCTCTGTGTAAGGAGCGGTTGTGCCTTCGGTGGTTGCAGGCAGAGTGATGTCTTCTATGGAGCCTGTGGAGATTTCTCCTTTGCCCTCGAAATCAGTAATAACTACTACATCCATAACAGAAGTTAAATCTTCGTAAGGCTTGATTACTGCAAACTTTGAGGTGTCGTATTCGTCAAACTGAATTTCAACCACCTCGCCAACAATAACGGAGGAGGGATAAATTCCGCTGATGCCTGTGGTGATTACAATATCCCCAGCCTTCATTGTGTTGAGAGCAGAGATTTTCGTCATAGTGGTAAGGCCCTGGTCTGCAAAACGCACGTTGCCTGTTACGATTCCGCTGTCACGGGAAACGCTGTCAAGGGTGCCAACCTTGGCATCGGGGGAAAGAATGGTTTTTACCCTGCTTGTGGAAGCATCAACAGAAGCAACCCAACCCACAAGACCTTTTTCCGTTACAACAGGGTCACCTGCAGAAACCCCGTCTTTTCTGCCCTGATTGATAGTAAAGGCGTAGAAATCGTCGTTGGGGTCTCGGCGGACAACGGTAGCAGGCAGAAGCTCGTACTGGGGATAATCTCTTTTCAGGTCATAATATCTCCAGAGGCGGGCATTTTCCTGCTTTACGTCATAGTAGTCTGCAAGCTGAGTGCGAAGCTCTGCGATTTCATTGTTGAGAGCCTCGTTTTCCTCAGCGAGTTCGTCGTAGGACTTTTTGTTGGCTTCTTTGGACACAGCCGCAGAAACTTCCTGAAGGCCCAGAGTGGTGAAGCTGAGAAGGCTTGAAATTACAGACTTGCCCGAAACCGCCGTGATTGTGAAGGTCACAGCAATGACAAGGAGAACACATATTAATTTTTTGAAGCTTTTTGAAGATATAAGGTCTTTCATATTAAGCCTCCGCTGAAATTCGGGGAACGGACTGCCGTTCCCCGAGTAGTGGTTTGAATATTAGGTAATCAGAAGCACTTCGGCACTTCTTATTTTCTTCTTGAGCGGTAGTACTCGCTGGGCATTGTAAGCTCCAGACGCTTTCCTGCACCGTCAACAACACAGTCAAGGGGTCTTTCTGCTACGTGCACGGGCATACCTGTCTGCTGCATAATAAGCAGGTCAAGACCGCGAAGCAGAGCACCGCCGCCTGTGAGCATAATGCCGTGGTCGATAATATCAGCAGAAAGCTCAGGGGGAGTTTTCTCCAGAGTGTTGATGATTGCGTCAATGATAGTAGCCAGGGGGTCAGCCAGAGCATCTCTTACCTCGGCAGCTGTTATGGTGATGTTCTTGGGAAGTCCGTCCATCAGGTTTCTGCCCTTGATGCACATTTCGCCCTCGTCCTCGTAAGGATAAGCGGAGCCGATACCGATTTTGATGTCTTCTGCGGTACGCTCGCCAATGAGAAGGTTGTACTTTTTCTTGATGTAGGACATAATTGCATCGTCAAACTTATCGCCTGCAACTCGGACGGAGCAGGATGTAACGATGTCACCCAGAGAGATAATGGCAACCTCAGAAGTACCGCCGCCGATGTCAACTACCATACTGCCGGTTGGCTCGGCAACAGGCAGACCTGCACCGATTGCTGCAGCCATAGGCTCCTCGATAAGCTCGATGTCTTTGCCGCCTGCTTCTCTTGCGGCGTCCTCAACAGCGTTCTTTTCAACCTCTGTAACACCTGAGGGTATACAGATAACAATCCGAGGACGGGAGAAGAAGTTTGAGCGGACAGTCTTTCTGATGAAGTGCTTCAGCATAGAAGCTGTAATCTGGAAGTCGGCAATAACGCCGTCCTTGAGAGGACGCACAGCAACGATTGAACCGGGAGTACGGCCAATCATTTCTTTAGCCTGAGAACCTACTGCAAGTACAGAATCGTTGCGGATGTCAACAGCAACAACGGAAGGCTCTCTGAGGACAATGCCCTTGCCCTTCATAAATACCAGAGTGTTAGCGGTGCCAAGGTCGATACCGATATCCTTTGTGAATGAGAAAAACATATTTGTGCCCCTTTCCTGCGTGAGAACGCAAAAGAAGTTTGATACTTGAATGAAAGCATAAGTTATATATAACTATAAAATATACTTTAACTTATTAATTATACTCTAAAGATTTATAGATTTCAACCGCAAAATAAGGGATTGCGGAGAAATTTTACTTTTTACCAGTAGAACCGAAACCGCCTGCTCCACGTTCTGTGTCGGAAAGCTCCTGTGCTTCTTCCACAGGCATCAGGGATACAGGGGAAATAACCATCTGGGCAACGCGCTCGTTGGGTTCAATGGTGTATTCCTTGCTTGAAACGTTGCAAAGTCCAACACAGACCTCGCCTCGGTAATCCGAGTCAACAACCCCAACCCCGTTTGAAAGGCAGATGCCGTGCTTGATACCCAGTCCCGAACGTGCAAAGATGTATGCAACATATTCTGCACAGGGAAGCTCGATTGCAATGCCGGTGGGAATCAGTGCCAAATCACCGGGCCTGATGGTGACAGGAGTGTCAATACAGGCGTATAAATCCATACCTGCAGAGCCTTCGGTGGCACGTTTGGGAATAGTGGCACCCTCGCGAAGTTTCTTTATTTTAAGCTTTTGTTCCATAACATCCTCTTTCCTGCAAATTTACGGACAAACTTGCAAAATTAATTTATATTTCCGTTTTGAAATTCCGCACAAGAAACATAAAATTTTTATATTTTTTGTAGGGAATTAAAGTTAATTCCTGTAAATAATTCTTCTGTGAACATTAAAGTTTTGTTAATTATTTAACTCCCCTGTAATATAATCCGCGGGTAAAAGCGGTGGATTTTTGATTAACACTTGAAAAATCACTTGTGTTTTCCACTTTTTCCACAGAGTTTTCCACACTAAAGCGGAAAGTGTGGAATTGAAGTTTCAAAAATGTATTAATCTTGTCGGGAATTAAAAGAGGCACACAGTTAAGCACCTCGGTGCAAATTCCGTCACAAGTGAAAATGAATTTTTTGTTCATTCTATCCTGCATAAATTTTTGTTTGTTGCAATTTTTGCAGGCGGTTTTGGTTGTCAGCCCCGGGCAGGCACGGCAAAGCATCAGAGGCAGATAGCCGTAAGAGATAATTCCGCGGGGGATTGAGGCGCCCAAAGCGTCAATCTGCTCTTTTTTTAGTTCAAAGCTCAGTTCTGCGTCGGCAAGTCCCATGTTCTCTGCCCACATAAGGGAGGCGGTGTTTGTGATATTCAGACCAAATCCGCCGTGAAGGATGAAGCCCAGCTCCTTTGCAAGGTGCACAGCACCTATGTTTGAAACGAGAGCGTGATTGATACCGAGTTCTTTGGCTTTTATCAATGCTTTTTTGAGGGTTTCTTCCCTGCCGAACATTCCTCTGGGAACTTCTACACCTACGTTGAAGCCCTTTTTGAGAAGTCCATTTATGTCTTCTTCTTTGGAAGTGACAGGAATAAACACAAGCTCGAAGTCTTTGAATTCTTCGGGGATTTCTGTATCTGTAAAACGTGCACGGGTTTGCTTTGTGCCTGTGTCCTTGCAATTATAAGGAGCAAGTTCGATTTTTGGCGGTTCAGCAAGGGTTCGGTTTACTGTGCATCGTTTATCTGAGAGCTCTTGCAGAGCGGTTCTTCTCAGCTCGTTGATTTTACCCGCAGGAAAAGATACGGTTTCTCCTATATGGCAGAGAATTTTTTCTGCAAAAAACGCAGTGCCGCCGCATTTTGCCAAAAGAGCACAGGCTTTTTCATCAGTCAGTGCAACATTCTGTGCCTGTTCGCAAGGGGCAGCAGAGGTGACGGTTATATTATAAGTTCCGTCGGATACAAAAAGAGAAGGACACTCCCCTGGGTTTGCTGTGAAATCAAAAGTGACAGGGATACGGGGTGTTTCGTTTTTATAAGTGTTGCGGATTTCAGAGAAAAGTTTTTCGCTTGTAGCGGTTACATCTTCTTTCCTTCTGAATCCGAACATCTCCCCTGTGCGTTTGCCCTTTATATATCCGTCGGTAAAGCCTGTGCGGGAGAAAACACTTTGAAGGTAATGCTCTGTAGTATCGGATACAAAGCCTGTGTCCCGTTTTTCTCTGCAGGCAGAGGTGGCAGAAGCCACATATTCGGGACGTTTCATTCTTCCTTCGATTTTTGCCGAAGAAACACCGAGGTTTTGCAGTTCGTTTATATATTCGATAAGGCTGTTGTCCTTAAGGCTCAAAGCGTGGTCGCTTCCCGTATCTACCTTAAAGGGCAGTCGGCAGGGCTGAGCACACATTCCGCGGTTTCCTGAGCGTGAACCAAGCATTGCTGAAAAATAGCATTGTCCCGAAACGCTCATACAAAGTGCTCCGTGAACAAAAACCTCAAGCTCAATGGGACAGGATTTTCTGATTTCTTCTATTTCTCTGAGAGAAAGTTCTCTTGAGAGCACAACTCTGGAAAACCCCATTTCATACAGAGCTTTAGCACCCGAGGGGGTGTGCACGCTCATCTGGGTGGAGCCGTGAAGTCTGAGTTCGGGCAGGTGCTTTCTTACAAGAGTTGCAAGTCCGATATCCTGAACAATCACTGCATCAATGCCTTTGTTGTATGCGTCTGTAATCAGACTTAAAGCCGGAATAAGCTCAGTATCAAACATCAGAGTGTTCACCGTAAGGTAAGCCTTGACACCTCTTATGTGGCAGTAGTCTATTGCCTCTTTAAGCTCGTCTGAGCTGAAATTTTGTGCCGAGGCACGTGCCGAAAAGTCCTTGGCGCCCAAGTACACCGCGTCAGCACCTGAGCGAACGGCGGCAACAAGACTTTCCATACTGCCTGCAGGAGCAAGGATTTCTATTTTGTTTTTCATCTTCCCCACTCCTTTGCGTGTAAAAAGATAATTACTCTAAAGTATCAAAAATGCTGAACTGGTGATAAGGAGAAACCTCTGTGTTTTCAGCTTCTGTCTGAGGCGGAGTGCTTACTGCAACAGGTGCAGAAGTGACGGTTTCAAAGTTTCTGTTATGTGAGTGCTTTTTGTTTTTCTTGCCTTTTTTGTCACGGCGGAAGTCCTTGCCCACGAAGGCGGTCTGACGTGAAGGTGCCTCCTTAGCTTCTGCCATTACTATTGCTTCTGCCCGGGAGATAACGGGACTTGCCGGCACAGGGACTGCGTCTTCCTGTGTAACTTCTTCCTTTGTTTGTTCTTTGGCCTCCTCAGTTATGCAAGAAGCTTTTTCTGTTAACTCTCTGAGCTGAGTTTTGAGGCTTTCGTTTTCTTCGCGGAGCTTTTCGTTTGCTTCCAGATAATCCTTAACCTGAGTGCGGAGCACTTCCATCATCTGTCTGAGCTTACTCTCGTCATCGCAAAGGGATAAGGCGGCAAGAATTGCACAGGCATCACGGTTGAGCCTGGGGTTATCCTTTGCAATACCCTTAATCATAACATCAACCTTTTCGCCAATTCCGAGTACGTATTCCTGTGAATCTGCAGTGGAGATAGAAAATCTCTGACCTGCAACATAGATGACTACATTTTTCTTTTCCATTATGTAAGCCTTCCTTCATTTGATTTTTATCCATTATCAATTATAGTACAAAACGCGTAAATAAAAAAGTAAAATGTTAAAATTGTAATCTGCTTTTTTATTCGTTACTTATTTGTTACCGCCGAATGTTGTTTTTTATCATAGTAAAGTATTGAAATTTCAAGGGGGTTATAGTATAATTTAACTATCTTTTCGGGCGGATTTGCAAACGAATTAGTTAGTCTGACTAATATCGACAGATAATCCGCCCAAGCTGACCTATAATCTTTCTATAAATTTAAGGAGGAAATATGGACAAGAAGTTTACAGTTAACGATATGGTTAATGCAATCACAGAAAAACTTGGCTCGGTTTTTCATATTAAACCCGAGGAAGCCACAAACGAGGAGATTTATAAAGCAACGGCAATAGTCCTGAGAGAGCTCATGAGCAAAGACTATGCAGACTTTACCTCAAAGGTGGAGCGTCAGGAGAAAAAGACGGTTTATTATCTTTGCATGGAGTTTCTGATGGGACGCTCCCTCAAAAACAATCTGTGCAATATGGGGCTTGAAGAAACTGCAAGAAAAGCAATGGAAAGCTTCGGAGTTTCACTTGACAAAATCTACGAGCAGGAGCCCGACGCAGGCCTTGGCAACGGCGGTCTTGGCAGACTTGCGGCTTGTTTTCTGGACGGACTTGCCGCGCAAGGGTACTCCTCAATGGGATATTCCCTTCGGTATGAGTACGGCATCTTCAGTCAGAAGCTTGTAGACGGCTGGCAGACAGAACTTCCTGATTTCTGGCTTCCCGGAGGCAGTGTGTGGCTTCATGCACACCCCGAAAAAGCAGTGGAGGTCAGCTTTAACGGCAATATGGTTGAGGATTGGATAAACGGTATCCACCTTGTAAAGATTGAAAATGCTACCAAGGTTTTGGCTGTGCCCTATGATATGATTGTCACAGGTGAAGGCGGCAAGGGCGTGAGCCGACTGCGTCTTTGGGCGGCTGACTCCAAGGATTTTGATATGCAGCTTTTCAATGACGGAGAATTCCTGAGAGCTGTTGAGCAGAAGGCTATGGCTGAAAGTATCACCAAGGTGCTGTATCCCGGGGATAACCACACAGAGGGTAAGAGCCTTCGCCTTAATCAGCAGTATTTTCTTGTTTCTGCCACAATTCAGGATATTATCAACCGCCATCTGAGAGTATACAAAACTCTCACAAACCTGCCCGACAAGGTGGCAATTCACTTAAACGATACCCATCCTGTGCTTGCTGTGCCCGAGCTTATGCGAATTGTAATGGACGAGTGCGGTTACGGCTGGGACGAGGCCTGGAGAATCGTCACAGGCACCATTGCATACACCAACCACACGGTTATGGCAGAGGCGCTTGAGTGCTGGAGCGAGGAAATGTTCCGCACAAAACTGCCCAGAATTTACCAGATTGTATGCGAGATTAACAGACGTTGGTGCTATGAACTCAAGGAAGCAGGCACACCTGAGGACAAAATTGCAAAGATGTCCATTATCCGTGACGGCTGGGTGCGTATGGCAAATCTTGCGGTTGTGGCAAGCCATAAGGTAAACGGTGTTTCTGCACTGCACAGCAATATTCTCAAGGATACTGTTTTCTCCGATTTTTATAATTACACACCCGATAAATTTACAAACGTGACCAACGGCATCGCCCACAGACGTTGGCTTAATCAGTCAAACCCCGGACTTGCCTCTCTTATTACCGACCTTATTGGCGGCGGTTTTGTGTCTGACGCGTCACAGCTTAAAGAGCTTGAAAAGTTCTCAGACGACAGAGGTGTGCTGGATAAGCTCTCGGAGATTAAACGTCAGAACAAGGTGAGAATGGCCGAGGAGATAAAGAGAACAGCAGGAGTTCTGATTGACCCTGATTCAATTTTTGATGTTCAGGTTAAAAGACTGCACGAGTATAAGCGTCAGCTTATGAATGCTCTGAATATTCTGGCAACTTATCAGATGCTCAGGGATAATCCCAGTATGGACTTTGCTCCCAGAACATATATCTTCGGTGCAAAGGCGGCCCCCGGCTACTACTTTGCAAAACAGATTATTCAATTTATTGTTGACCTTGGAAATCAGATTAACAATGACCCGAGGGTTAACGGAAAGCTGAAGGTTGTTTACCTTGAGAATTACCGCGTTACGGTGGCAGAAAAACTGATTCCTTCTGCTGAAATCAGCGAGCAGATTTCCCTTGCAGGTACAGAGGCATCGGGTACCGGCAATATGAAGTTTATGATAAACGGTGCTGTGACACTGGGTACTCTTGACGGTGCTAATGTTGAGATTTGCGAGGCTGTCGGCAAGGATAATATCATCCTTTTCGGTATGACAACCCCTGCGGTGAATGATATGAAGTCAAAGGGCTACCGTTCTTTGGATTTTTACAGCACAAACAGTGTAATAAGACGTGCTGTGGACGAAATAAGAGCAGGCAGGTTCTCCGCAGTAGCGGACAATCTTCTGCACAGCGACCCCTATATGGTGCTCGGAGACTTTGAATCTTACCGCAGAGCACAGGAGCGCTCAGCGGAACTTTATGTAAACAGACAGAAGTGGAACCAGATGTCGCTTATGAATATTGCAAATGCAGGTATCTTCTCTGCAGACCGTTCCATAAACGATTATGCCCGTGATATCTGGCACATAAAGCCTGTGGATTGATTGAGAGGCTCTCTTTACACAAGGCGCCCCCTACGAATTAAATATTAAGTAAGGCGGACGCAACCCTCCGCAAAATACTAAAAACCACCCTTTCTTTGACACACGGGAAAGGGTGGTTTGCTTTTTGTGATAAAATGTCAAAAATTTTGCCTTTGATTTGTGATTGATTTCAGAGTGTACAGGGTGTATTATCACCTTGAAGCCAAGGTGATTTTTGCAAGGGGGTCTCCCCTTTTTATCTTTGTGTCATAAATTTACCGAAAAACCAATAAATTGTCGGTGATTTTCTTTGTTTTGACTTTACATTTACTATAAAAAGTGATATTATCTAAGGTGGTACAGAACGTACCGAATATGTAGATTTTGCGATTTATTTCGCATTGATTATTCAAGGAGGTAATTCCAATGGCAAGAAAAAGAAAGACCATGGACGGTAACAACGCGGCGGCTCATGTTTCCTATGCGTTTACCGAGGTAGCCGGTATTTATCCCATCACTCCCTCTTCCCCCATGGCAGACTATGTTGACCAGTGGTCCGCACAGGGTCTCAAGAACATCTTCGGCACAACCGTTAAGGTTGAGGAGATGCAGTCTGAGGCTGGTGCAGCAGGTACAGTTCACGGTTCTCTGAACGCAGGTGCACTTACCACAACTTACACAGCATCTCAGGGACTTCTTCTGATGATTCCCAACATGTACAAGATTGCAGGCGAGCTCCTGCCCTCTGTATTCCATGTATCCGCAAGAACAGTTGCATCTCATGCACTTAACATCTTCGGTGACCATTCTGACGTTTATGCTTGCCGTCAGACAGGTTTCGCAATGCTCGCAGAAACAAACACTCAGGAAGTTATGGACCTCGGCGCAGTTGCTCACCTTGCTTCAATCAAGGGCAGAGTTCCCTTCATCAACTTCTTTGACGGTTTCCGCACATCACACGAGCTTCAGAAGATTGAAGTTTGGGATTTTGAAGACCTTAAGGAAATGTGCGATATGGATGCTGTTGAAGCATTCCGTAAGCGTGCTCTTAACCCCGAAAGACCCGTTATGCGCGGTTCACACGAAAACGGCGACATCTTCTTCCAGCACAGAGAAGCTTGCAACGCTTACTATGATGCTCTTCCCGCAATCGTTGAAGAGTATATGGATAAGGTTAATGCAAAGCTCGGCACAAACTACAAGCTCTTCAACTACTACGGTGCACCCGATGCAGAGAGAGTTATCGTTGCTATGGGATCAATCTGTGACGTAGCAGAAGAAGTTATTGATTATCTTACCGCTAAGGGTGAGAAAGTTGGTCTTGTTAAGGTTCGTCTTTACAGACCCTGCTCAGCAGAGAAGCTTGTTGAAGCTATCCCCGCA
>JAZNVW010000013.1:0-58444 GCA_045593025.1 Ruminococcus sp.
TGTCTACGTACAGGTTGCGATGAAAAAACATTTCTTCTTTGTCTACTGCGGATCAATTTTTGATATAGAAAGAAAAAACAACCACCAGTGTTGAGAAAATTCAACGACTGCGAGGTTGTTTTTTGACCACAGTTTATCCCACATCTGCAACCGGAACATACGGATATAAAGGAGATAAAAGCATCAAAGAGGATGTGATTTTGAGCGGAAAGGGTTAGGAATAACCGGAAACGTTTATAAATCAGGTATCTTTTACCATTTTGGAGCAAGATGCCGCAGATTCAAGTCCTGTCGCCCCGACCATTTTATGTCGGTACCACCTTTTGGTGGTGCCGCACATAAAAACACATTTAAGTATCAAAAACACTTGATTTATTTTTGAACTTATGATAAACTGAACAAGTTATTGTACGGGAGCATAGCTCAGCTGGGAGAGCATCTGCCTTACAAGCAGAGGGTCACAGGTTCGAGCCCTGTTGTTCCCACCAAAAATGAGAGCACTGATTCTTTCGGTGCTCTTATTATTTTGTCAAACGAAAAAGCAACCTTGCAAAATCAAATGCATGGTTGCTTTTATATTTACACTGATTTACAGTTTATCTCTTTTGCTTTTCAGCACTTGTTTTATTACCCGGAACTGCAGGTTCTTTGGGAGGGCATTCAGCATAAGCAGTAGTAAATTTCGGTTGATACTGTATGAAAACTTCGGAGATTTCTTTTTTAGTATCCTCATTGTCTTTTTTGCGATTTTTTGAGGCTCTACACTTCTTGCTTCAACACTATCCACTATCCGTTTGAACCTGTCCGCATTGCACGTGTAAAGCTCTGTTTTTTCGCAGAATTCATCGAGAGCATTGGTGGAAACTCCAAGCATTCCTGTTGTAACGGCACCTGCTCGGAGAACGCTTACTTTTATGCCTTTTAGTTGCAGTTCCATTCGCAGAGAATACGCATACTTGTCAAGGGCACCCTTGGTCACAGCATAAACACCTGTAAAGGGTAGCGGGTCAAGGGGTGCAAGCTCGCTTGTAGTGATAATTATTCGGGAATTATCAGTAAGCATGGGTAGGAACAGCTTGTTCACAAGAAAAGCTCCGCCTACATTGATTCTGAAAATCTTTTCAAAATCTCCGCTTTCCATTTCCACCAAAGAATCAAGCATATATACACCTGCAAAGTGGATAATAGCAAACAGTTCGTCTGTCATATTATGTATCTGTTCAAATGCTGTTTTCACACTTACCTCATCGGTGATATCCGCCTGAATGGGAATGATGTTTTCATCAGCTTCGCCTACAGTTTTGTCGAGAGCAAAAATGCGAAAACCCTTATCTCTAAGCATCTCTGTAGTAGCCTTACCCATACCTCCGTATGCACCAGTTACAAGTATTGACGGTCTCATTTTTGTCAGTCCTTTGTATAAATCTTTATGGCATCAGATACAAACTCAGCAGTACCTGAGCCGTGTTTGTCGATGTTTTCTTTGAATCTTTCGTCGGCTGCATACATAGAACCTAAGCCCTTTAAGATTTCGTCGGTGCAGGTGTAGAAGCTGTTTGTTATGAAGTTTTGCAACTCTTTAACAAGCACCTGAGCCTCTGCTGAATGCGGAGCAAATCCCTCCGCTTTACACTCAGCAAATTTTGCGAATATTGCACTTAGTCCGCTTTCAGCACCCTGCCAGATTTCCTCGGTGTAGCCTGCGGTTTTACTTTCGAATTCCCGGAACGCCTCAGTGTTGCCGAATCGAACCTTTGCATCTTCTGTATATTGGGTGTTCATAAATCATAACCTCGCATTACTTCTTTATAGGCAGAAGCATTCTTGTTTGGCTTTTGTAGTCGTCAAAGCCTTCTTTTTTTGACTGACTGTCTTCTGCCATGGGGATGCTGACAGAAAAGAAAAGTACAGTATTTGCCACAGCGCCTGCACAAAGATAGAAGGCTTCGGGTGCTGTGCAGACTACCGCCAAAGCAACTCCCCACCACATCAGAATCTCGCCTAAGTAATTGGGATGTCGGGAATATTTCCAAAGTCCTGTGCGGATGAAATTTGTAGTTCTGTTGTGCTGATATTTGTGCATCTCTATATCAGCAATGCCCTGCATTGCAGCCGAAGCTACCGAAAGACATAGAAAGAAAACACTTCCCGCATTTGCCGCCAAGCCTTCTCTGACTGCATACACTGCCGGCAAGATACAACCGTACACCACAAGGGTAGGCACCATATGTATTCCCACAAAATTGATTATGGGATAGAACACGCCTGTTTGCTCACGGAGCATTGTGTACCGCCAATCCTGATGGGTTAAATCACCAAAAGTATAAGCCCAGTTTGCGGTCAGACGTATTTCCCCAGAAGCTGACTGCAAATATAAGCATCACACCCAAAAAGGTAAGGTCTTTGCCCACAGCAAAGGCTGTAAGGATTACAGGGGGCTGAACACTCCAATAAGGGTCGTACACCGAAGCGTTGCCAAAAACCACGCTGAAAATAAAGGTTACAACTGTTGCCACCACGTCGGCTATAAGAAGCGAAAGCCACCAAGAAAAATCAAACATCCGGTATGTGGCTACTCCCGCCACAGTTGCAATTATATATACAAAAGCAATAACAGCAAAACTCAAGGCTCTGCTTTCTTTAAGTTTTCTCATACTCCACCTATGAATCCTTATTACTCCGCAAAGCTCACAAGCTCAGACATATCCTTGCGTTTTTTATCTCTGAGTTTGTCGTCATCCTTTGCATATCCGAGGGTAATTACCAATCTCACCTGTCCGTCAAGGCGGCAGATTTCGCGGATTTTGCGGTCGTCAAGCCAGCCGAGGATGCAAGTGGAAAGCCCCTGTGCAGCGGCTTCTGCAGTGATATAAGCACTAAGGATTCCGATGTCGATTGAGCGATAGTCGTTGTGCTTAACCTTCGCACCAAGAGCTGCCGACTTAACATAGGGCATCTCGGATATTACAATCATCACAGGTGCCTGTACGGCAAATTTATTCATACCCAAACCCTCTGTAGCCTTTGCTACCTTTTTGGCACACTCGCCTTTGCAGACTGTGATGTGATAGGGCTGACCGTTGCAGGCAGAAGGCGAAAGCCTTGCTGATTCAAGAATAGCCTGAAGCTTCTCACTCTCCACCGCTCTGTCAGGATTATATGCTCTGCAGGACTGTCTGTTCTTTGCAATTTCTGTAAAGTTCATTGTAGTACCACCTTTACTTGCTGTAAACTTTAATTCATATTATACCACTAAAATATTCACTTCTCAATCTTTTATTCGTTGTTTACAGCACTGCAAAATTTGACTTGGATTCAGCTAACATACAGACGAAAAAACTCCCTGCGGCTTGAGCACGAACAAATACTCAATCCTTCGGGGAGTTTGGTTTTTGTTTATTTTACAATTTCGTAGGGCCAGTCGATGATACCACCGAACTCTTTTACGTTGGTGTAGCCGAGGTTTACGAGTTCTTCGCTGGCGATTTTGCTTCTTCTGCCGCTTCGGCAATAGACTAAAATCAAAGCATCTTTGTCGGGCAGTTCCTGTCGTGCTCTGCCACGGATTTCATACTCGGGGATGAGGATTGCACCCTCGATATGACCATTTGCAAATTCCTCATCAGTTCTGGCATCGATAAGAATATACTTTACTCCGCTGTCCATAATCTCTTTTGCTTGTTGTGCGGTTATCTGCTCATAACCAAGAGAGCTTAAAGTTGTGTCATTGTTAGAATTTGCACCGCCGGTATCGCCCTTACAGGCACACAGGCCAAACAACGAAAGTGATATCAAAAGCATTGTAATAAATCCCCTTAGTTTTCTCATAGTATCCGCTCCTTCCGGATTATTATATCAGCTTTGAGAAAATTTCTCAATGTTGAGTTTGTTTACTTTTGCAAGAGGTTGTGATATAGTTATTTATATAGTTATTCTAATGCAAATCTTATATGTGACAGATGTCACAATATATCAGGAGGAGTAATCATGATATATGATGTTGTAATTATTGGTGCAGGCCCCGGCGGTATATATGCTGCTTTTGAGCTCACTAAGCTTAAACCCGAGCTTAAAGTTGCGGTATTTGAGGCAGGTCACGAGCTCAGCAAACGTCACTGCCCTATCGACGGCGACAGGATAAAAACCTGTATCGGCTGTAAGAGTTGCTCAATTATGAGCGGTTTCGGCGGTGCAGGAGCTTTCTCTGACGGAAAATATAATATCACCAACGATTTCGGCGGTACATTATATGAGTACATCGGCAAAAAGCATGCTTTGGAGCTGATGCACTATGTAGATGAAATCAATATGCGTTTTGGCGGAGAGGGTTGTAAGCTTTACTCCACCGCGGGCACCCGTTTCAAAACCTTGTGTATCCAGAGTGACTTGCATCTGCTTGATGCTTCTGTCCGTCATCTGGGTACTGACATAAATTATGTGGTTCTGGAAAATATCTATAACGAGCTTAAAGACAAGGTATCTTTCTTCTTTGACACACCTGTTGAGGCTATTAAGATAATCCCGGGCGGTTATGAAATCAGAGCCAAGGAAAAGGCATACTCCTGCAAAAAGTGCATTGTTTCTGTTGGCAGAAGCGGCAGTAAGTGGATGGAAAAGGTGTGCAAGGATTTAAGCATTCCTACCGAATCCAACCGTGTGGATATCGGTGTCCGTGTTGAACTTCCTGCAACCGTATTTGCACATCTTACCGACGAACTCTATGAGAGTAAGATTGTTTACCGTACCGAAAAGTACGGAGATAAAGTCCGCACCTTCTGTATGAACCCCAAGGGTGCAGTTGTTAACGAAAACACCAACGGTATCATCACGGTTAACGGTCACAGCTACGAAGACCCGTCTATGCAGACCGAAAACACAAACTTTGCTCTGCTTGTATCAAAGCATTTCTCTGAGCCGTTCAAAGATTCCAACGGCTACGGCGAATCCATTGCCCGACTTTCAAATATGCTGGGCGGCGGTGTTATTGTTCAGCGTTTCGGTGACCTTATCAGAGGACGACGCTCAACACAAGGAAGAATGGAAGACGCATTCATAACACCTACTTTACAGGCTACTCCCGGAGACCTAAGCCTTGTACTTCCCAAGCGAATCCTCGACGGCATTATCGAGATGATTTACGCTTTGGATAAAGTAGCTCCCGGCACCGCTAATGACGACACTCTGCTTTACGGTGTAGAGGTTAAATTCTACAATATGGAAGTAGAAGTAAACAAGAAACTTGAAAGTTGCTACCCCGACCTTTACATCATCGGCGACGGAAGCGGTATTACACATTCCCTTTCTCACGCCTCTGCAAGCGGTGTACACGTAGCAAGAAATATTGCAAAGTAATTCTTACATAAAGGAGATTGGATAAATATGAATTTCTTAGAAGAAAGAGTCACCAAAGACGGAGTTGTCAAGCACGGCAACGTACTAAAAGTAGACAGTTTCTTAAATCATCAGATGGATATTACGCTTATGGAAGAAATCGGCCGTGAGTTCAAACGCCGATTTGGCCATAAGAACATCACAAAGGTTCTTACCATTGAGGCATCGGGTATTTGCATTGCAGCTTTTGTTGCAAAGGAATTTGGCGTTCCTATGGTTTTTGCAAAGAAATCCAAGTCCATCAACCTTGACGGCGAAATGTATGTAGCTGAGGTTGAGTCCTTTACACACAAAAACAAGAACACAGTTATCGTTTCCAAAAAGTTCTTGCATGAGGGCGAGCACGTTTTAATTATTGACGACTTTCTTGCCAACGGCTGTGCATTGCAGGGACTTATCTCAATTACAGAGTCCGCGGGTGCTATTGTTGAGGGCTGCGGTATAGCTATTGAAAAAGGCTTCCAGTACGGAGGCAGAGCAATCCGTAATATGGGTTATCACGTAGAGTCTCTGGCAATTATTGACGCTATGGACGCTGAAACAGGCACCATCACTTTCCGTGAACAGGACTGAATTAATTACATAAAAAACGACCTGACCCACACCTTTCTTTTCAAAAGGTGTGGGTCAGTTTTTAGTCAGTTTAATAACAGCTTCTGTATTGGATATGGAAAAAGCAGCTTACCGCGAAAGAACGCAACCTCTTTTCCCTGAGACTGAGGATAAAGCTAATAATTTGTATAAATTTCTTGCAATATATTTCTTGGAGTGATATAATATTGTAGAGAATATGGGTTGTTATAACCTTTTGTCAAGTAAATTGCAAAAATCCGACGTTAATAAAGCTTATTTATACTGCTTTTTCGCCACAATTTATGCAAATTAAACTTATTATACACTTTCGTATATATTCTTAGCAATTCACCCGAGCATCACTAATACTCGGATTTAGGGGGAAGATTATGAAGGCTCTGAACTTTCGGCCTTTCAAAAACAGAATATACCTCTCCTCTCCTACCATGCACGGCGGAGAAATGAAATATATTCTGGAAGCTTACGAAAGCAACTGGATGTCAACAGTTGGTGAAAACATTAATGAAGCAGAAAAACTATGTTGTGAGCTGGTAGGTACAAAGCACGCTGTTGCTCTCACCACCGGTACTTCTGCTTTACATATGGCAATTAAGCTTGCCGGCATTAAAAGAGGAGATAGGGTTTTTGTCAGCGATACTACTTTTGCCGCTACAGTCAATCCCATCGTTTACGAGGGCGGTATTCCTGTACTTATTGACTGCGACAGAGAAACCTGGAATATGGACCCTGCAGCTCTCACAAAAGCTTTTGAGCTTTATCCTGATGTTAAAGTTGTAGTTGCCGCAAACCTGTACGGTACTCCCATAAAATACGATGAAATCTGTGCTGTCTGTGAAAAGCACGGTGCAATCCTTATTGAAGACTCTGCCGAGTCTATGGGTGCTTCCTACAAAGGCAAGCAGACAGGCTCTTTCGGCAAATACAACGTTCTCTCCTTTAACGGAAATAAAATTGTAACCGGCTCATCAGGCGGAATGCTTCTTACAAATGATACCGAAGCAGCCGAGAAGGTTCGCAAATGGTCTACTCAAAGCCGTGATGACGCGCCCTGGTATCAGCACAGCGAAATCGGTTACAATTACCGAATGAGCAATATAATTGCAGGCGTTATCAGAGCACAGATTCCTTACCTTTCTGAGCATATCGGCCAGAAAAAAGAAATCTACAATCGCTACAAGGAAGCTTTTAAGAATCTTCCTGTTTCAATGAACCCCTACATTGAAAACGAAATGGAGCCCATCTTCTGGCTTTCCTGCCTGCTGATTGACAATGAATATATCAACAACTTACCCGGGGAAAACACCTCTGAAGAATCACTGCACTCACTTATTCTCAGAATACTTAACGTGCTGGAAGAATACAACGTTGAGGCAAGACCGCTGTGGAAGCCGATGCATCTGCAGCCCTTCTATCAGGACAACGATTTCGTTACTGCAGAAGGTCTTTGCGACAAAACCTCTGACAACAGCGTAGGCGCAAACATTTTCCGTCGCGGTTTGTGCCTGCCCAGCGACAACAAAACCACAGCCGAAGAACAGGAAATCATCATTGAGCTCATCAAATCCTGTTTTGAGTAATTCACTGTTGCATCACAGAACCATACAGTTATGAAACATAAAAAAAGCTTTTATGAAAAATACATAAAATGTCCTCAGGATGTTATTCTGGCACTGATTGCTTTAATTCTTCTCTCCCCTGTTCTCCTTGTTATAGCTATACTTGTAAAAACCAGGCTTGGCTCTCCCGTTATTTTTAAGCAGGAGCGCCCCGGTCTTAACGGCAAGATTTTCAAGCTATTCAAATTCCGTACCATGAGCGACGAAAGAGATGAAAACGGACAGCTTCTACCCGACGAAATGAGGCTGGGAAGCTTTGGCAAATGGCTCAGAAGCACATCCCTTGATGAACTCCCATCACTCATAAACGTCATAAAACTGGAGATGTCCCTTGTAGGTCCCCGCCCTCTCCTGGTGCAGTATCTTCCCAGATACAGCCCCCATCAGGCAAGACGCCACGAAGTTCGTCCGGGATTTACAGGCTGGGCTCAGATTAACGGCAGAAACGCCATCAGCTGGGAGGACAAATTCAACTACGACGTTTGGTACGTTGACAACTTAACCTTTAAGCAGGATTGGAAAATTCTATTCTCCACCGTTTTCAAGGTTCTGAAAAAAGACGGAATTTCTTCTGACACCTCAGTAACTATGGAAGAATTTATGGGTAATAAACCCGAGAAGGTACACAATGGATAAAAAACTGGTGATTGTAGGTGCAAGCGGACACGGCAAGGTTGTCGCTGACATCGCAAAGCTCAACGGATACAACGAAATCATTTTTCTTGATGACAATACTGACGCCGCTTCCTGTGCAGGGTATCCTGTAAAAGGCGTTACTGCGGATGCACCCTCTTACAAACACTGGGATTTCTTTGTAGCCATTGGCAACATACACGTGCGAGAGAATATTCTCAGAGACTTATTGTCCAAAGGATACTCAATCGCTACCTTGATTCATCCCGCCGCTACCATTGCTTCTGACAGCACAATCGAAAAAGGGACCGTGGTTATGGCAGGTGCAGTTATTAACTCCGATACCCGCATAGGATGCGGGTGCATAATAAACACCTGTGCCTCAGTGGACCACGACTGTATAATAGATAATTTCACTCATGTATCTGTGGGCGCTCATATATGCGGAACCGTCCTTGTCGGTGCTTGTACTCTTGTTGGAGCAGGTTCTGTCATAATTAACAACCTGAAGATTGCACCGCATTCAATTATAGGTGCAGGCTCAGTTGTTATAAAAAACATTGAGAAAACCGGCACCTACGTGGGCACCCCTGCAAAAAAGATTAAATAACTTCAAGGTCGGTGATTTCACCTGAAAAAGATATGTTTTATCACCACGATTTCTCTGACACTTAATACTTTTGTTCTGAAATTCGCCGAATATATACATCAGAACACTGACTGGGATATTACCTTTATCTGCGACTATGATGAAGAATTTGAAAAAAATCTTCCCGACTATATTCATTACATCCCTGTATCTATGAAAAGAGGCATCAGTCTTCAAGGCTTGAGTGCTATGAGTCAAATGCGTAAAATCTTCAAACGCGAAAAATTTGACATTATTCAGTATTCTACTCCCAACGCTTCTCTTTATGCTTCATTAGCAGGTAAGTTTGCACGAGTTCCAGTGCGGCTTTATTGCCAATGGGGTATGGCTTTTGTAGCTTTCAGCGGACTTAAGCGTTTTATATTCAAAAGTATAGAAAAACTGATTTGCGGCTGCTCTACATACATTGAGCCCGACAGCAAGGGAAACCTTGAATTTGCTCACAAAGAAAAGCTTTATTCAAAGAACAAAAGCTCCGTAATCTGGAACGGAAGTGCGTGCGGAATCAACCTTGACAAGTTTGACTTCACTAAAAAAGATACCCTCAGGCAATCTGTTTTTGAGGAATGCAACATTCCCGAAGAGAGTTTTGTTTACGGTTTTGTCGGCAGAATAACAAGAGATAAAGGAATCAACGAACTATTCTCTGCCTTTGAAAAGCTCGCAAAGAACAATCCGGATGCTTATTTGCTGGTTGTCGGACCTGAAGATAACGACCCTTCTGTTGACATTGAGCTCTACCAAAGAGCAAAAAAACATCCTCGGGTCATCTTTACGGGATACACCAAAGAAGTTGAAAAGTATCTTTCCGCTATGGACATATATATACTGCCCAGTTATCGCGAAGGCTTTGGAATGGGTGTTGTAGAAGCACAAGCTATGGGAGTACCTGTTGCGGTAACAAACATTCCCGGTCCCACAGACGCTATGAAGAAAGATTTCACCGGGGTTGTGTTTGAAAGCAGAAACGAAGACGCGCTACTCTCTGTAATGACAGAAATGAGAAAAGACGAAAAACTTCTCAGTCAATTCGGAAAAAACGCAGTGACGTACGTATATAACAATTTCAATCAGAAGAAGCTCTTCGAGTTGCTTCTTGAAGACAGAAAAAGGCTTTTGAAAACTGACTAAAGGACATACATTATGAAAAGCAACCCTCTTATCAGTATTATCATTCCGGTTTATAATCTCGAAAAGTATATTGAAGAATGTGTAAAAAGCATCTTAAACCAGAAATTTGATGACTGCGAAATAATACTTGTGGATGATGGTTCCCCTGACAACTGCGGTAAAATCTGCGACCGACTTTCAAGCGAAAACCCTTGTATAAAGGTTATTCACAAAGAAAACGGCGGTGTTTCTTCGGCAAGAAGAGCAGGCGCAGAAACAGCTCAGGGCGACTATATTTTCTGCGTTGACGGCGATGACTTTTTGAAGGAAGGATGCCTGTTATCAGTAGCAGAAATCATTAATAAAACAAAAGCGGATATTATCTGTCATGGTCTTGTTTATGAAAGAAACGACGGATTCTTTGAAAGCACTCTGCCTCATAGAGAAGGCTTGTACTCTAAAGCCGATATAGAAAAAGAAATTTTCCCACTGCTTATCCACAAATGCGATGCAACATACTTTATAACCAGTCTTTGCGGTAAAGCAATCAGACGTGAGCTTTTTCTCCAGAATATACTGACCGACCCAAGAGCAGTTCTCGGTGAAGACGGTGCTTGTGTTATTCCTTGTGTGTACCACGCGGAATCAATGTACATAATTAAGGAATGTTTCTATTATTACAGGTTGAACACGGAATCTGCCACAAAAGCAAAAAAAGCATTACCAACAGAGTGGCCGGAGATTGTGTATAACCACATTATCTGCAAAATAAACGTTGAGACCTCTGACTTTCAGTCACAGCTATATCGCAAGCTTGCTCACGATATTTTTACCGTTTGTGTAACTCAGTTTTACTCAGGCACCTATAAATCCGCAAAAAAACGAATTCAGGAAATTATCAGCAACCCTCTGTATAAAGAAGCGATTAAAAATTGTAAATTCAAAGGCTCTTTGAAAGCTTTGGTAATGCAATATGCATTACGATACAGGCTGTATTGCTTGATTTACTTTTACTCAAAACTATAATCATTTCCAAAAAGGCAGGTGAGCTAATATGTCCGAAAAAGTTATCCGTGTGTTGCAGGTTACCCCTACTCTGGGTTATGGCGGCGTTGAAAAAATGCTCACCCGTCATTTTGAACACATTGACCGTGGGAAGGTAATGTTTGATTTTGTTACTCACGGTGATATTGAACCCTACCACGAGGAGCTCAAAAAAATGGGCAGTAAGATTTTCTATCTGCCTACTGTGGGCAAAGCAGGTAACAAAGGATATGCCGAGGCTGTATCCTCCATTGATGGAATTGGAGATTATGATGTTATTCACATACACGTAGGTCACCTTACAGGTCTTTACGCAGGAATTTACCGAAAGTTCAGCAATGCAAAAATCATCTGCCATGCTCACACAACCCTTTGTGTTGATAAAAAAGCAAGACTTCTGATGTCTTACTTCCGCCACCTTGCAAGAAAAAATGCAGATTTATTTCTCTCTTGCGGTGAAATAGCAGGAAAGTACTGTTTTGGTAATGTAAAGTTTGATATCATTCACAATGCACTTTCCTTTGATAATATAAAAAGCATTTCTCAAACCGATATTGATAATGTCCGCTCTGAGTTGGGCATTGAAAAAGACCTTAAGATCATCGGTCATGTAGGATATTTCAGTGAGCAGAAGAATCACACTTTCCTTGCAGAAATCATCCACGATTACGTTAAAGTTGATAAAAATGTAAAATTCATTCTGATAGGTAACGGCCCTCTGAAACCTCAGATTCAGGAAACCGTAGAAAAAAACGGAGATTCCGAATATGTTATATTTACAGGTATCAGAAACGATGTTCTCACCTGTATGCGTATGTTTGACGTGTTCGTTCTTCCCTCTCTTTATGAGGGGTTACCCCTTGTGGGTATTGAAGCTCAGGCTACAGCCACTCCTTCTGTTTTCAGCAAGGAAATAGACAAAGATGTAGATATTGGTGCTTCTCTGTGTACCATTCTGGACATCACAGCAGGTACATCACAATGGGTAGATACTCTCCTGCGTATACCGCAAAAATCCGGTTTTGACGAAAGTGTTTATGAACACCTTTGTAATAAAGGCTACGAAATCAAAGCTTCAGCAGAAAAATTACAAAACATCTATTTTGAACTTATAAAATAATCTGTAATTACCACTATCTCGATTGGATGTGTGTTTTTTGATAAAAATCAAAAAATCTAATTTTACCCTTTTGGTTATTGTGTTTGCAAGCTTCATTTTTTCAATGACAGCAGGTCTGTGCTTTGCAAAAACAACCGAACAAACACTTATGGCACTTCTCCCGCTGGTTTATTTTGTTTCCCTTATGTTCAGCGGTGCATATAAATCTTTTATAGGTACAGATAAACCGGGGTTTTCTATAGTTAACATTCTGTATTTTGTCAAGTGTGTGGTTTATCCGGCAGTAAGTATTCTCAGCAACTCAACCTATGTAAGCTTCAAATCAGAAACTCATACAGCAATACTAATGGAGTATGGTGAGCTACTGGTCATTTACGTTATCTATTACTGCTTTGAAAAATTCGCTGTAAAAAAACCTCTTGTGGATTACCAGACCTCTACAATGGGCTTGCATGGCGGAAAAATCGTTCTTATTCTTTTCATTGCTCTGAGCGTTGTAATCGTTGCCCTTACTCCCACTGTCCTCTCCAAATATAGCATATTTATGTTCGCCACAGGAGACGCGGGGCTGAACGAGGTTTCTGAAAACAGCGGTCCTGCCGAGGTTGCAATCAACCTGTCAAAGATTATTCTTGTTATCCTCATATGTAACTTATGCTACGCAAAATATCAGAAATCCCGTAAAAGCATATATGTTGTTTTAAGTATTTTGTCTGTTTGCTTATCCGCCTCAATCGTAAGCGGTGTAAGCCGTTCAAGCTTCGTTATTCCCGGTATCTGCGGATTCATTCTTCTTATCAGACTTTTTCCCAACAAGAAGAAGCTAATCTTCTTTATTATTATGGGTATTATTGTATCTGCTTTTGCCACTATAACTATCATCCGTTTCGGGACTAACAATTCTCTTGAGGAAATCTCATACACTCTGCAGGCATATTTCTGCGGTGAAAAGAATATGGCGATTGCTATTGAAACCAGAGAACTGTATGGAGACCAAATAACCGTCAAAACCTTCTTCTCTGATCTCTGCGGTAACTGGATGGCTGTAGGCGGTATTTTCAGAGACTACACCAACATTTCCGAATACTTCAATATGACTTTCTATGGTTCCAACATTGCTGTAGACCAGATTGTTCCCACAGTAGGACAGTCATACATTCAGTTCGGTCCTGCAGGAACATATCTCTACACAATTATTATGACCTGTATTATCATGTTTTTTGACAGAGGTTTTTCTTCCTCTAAGATGATAGATTTCTCCTATATCTATCTCTACGGAACAGTTAAGTGTGCAGTAACCCTTATGGGTAACTTCAAAATTTTCTCTGCCACAGCATTTAATATTTTGCTACCTATATTTATACTGTTCTTCTTGAATCAGGCTTTATCCTTAAAGAAAAGAGGCGGTTAACATTAACGACCTGCAAAAAGTACAGCTTGATATACTGAAAGAGTTTATAAACATCTGTAATTCATTGGATATAAAATATTATCTTATTTGCGGTTCGGCGCTGGGTGCTGTAAAATACAAGGGCTTTATCCCTTGGGATGACGATGTGGATGTAGCGCTTTTCCGCAAGGATTATGAAAAATTCCTCAAAGCAGCACCCGAACTTCTCCCAAAGCACTTATTTCTGCAAACTCCTGAGTCAGAAAAATACTACTATCTTTTCTGCTCAAAGCTCAGGGATTCAAGAACTACATATATTGAAACCGACAAAAAGCAGGACAACATAAATCACGGAGTTTTCATTGACATTATCCCCCTTGACAAACTTCCCGATGACAAGCACTTCTCCTTGAAATACACTATCTTCAGGAAATGTCAGCTTGTGTATCTGAAAAGTCCCGGGCATCTCAAGAATATAATCAAAGCTGTTCTCAAACCATTTGTAAACATCAAGGGTATTTACAAACGTTTTGAGGAATATCTTGGAACTTGTGAAAATTACAAAGAGGAGTTTTGTAATTTTCACAATGCTAAAAACCTTAAGCTTTCAACAGAGACATCTGTTTACGGCAAAGGCTTTGTGGCAGAATTTGAAGGACTTTCTGTTATCGTACCTGAAAAGTATGACGAATACCTGACCTCCTACTACGGCGATTGGCGTAAGGATTTGCCGAAAGAGGAGCAGGTTGGACATCATTACTGCGAGGTATGTGATACAAAGAAGCCTTATACCCACTATGCTGTTCCCGTTTCCAAGAAAAAAATTCGGCTTTCAAAGCCTTAATATATATGTATATAGCACACCGTGACGGTGTCGTATAAAATTTTTATAAAGGAGAGACCCCTATGAAACACAGCAAATTTTTTGCTAAAGTTCTGGCAGTGCTTTGTGTTTGCGCAATGATCGTAGGCATTTTGCCTCTTTCAGCATTTGCAGCAACCGACGAAGCTTTCGTGTCAGAAACTCACGACGTGTTCAAGTCTGTTGAGTCAGTTATTGCTCCCGGTGTTACCCAGAGCATCAAATATGCTTACTCAAAAGACGGCAAGCAGATGGTTTACTATGTAGCTACTGCTGACATTACACGTGACGACGTTGTAGTACAGACTTCTTACTACAAACAGCATGAGAATGGCGTAATGGGCATGCAGAAGCTCACTGACCAGATGGCTTATGCTAAGGAAAAGTATAGTAACCCCGAGGATGAGCACTTCATCAGCGAGTACTATACCCCCGTTGTAGGTACAAATGCTTCTTTCTACAACATGACAACAGGTCAGCCCACAGGTGTCGCTTATATTGACGGCGTATCCTTTGGTACTGCATCCTACGACAGCTTCTTTGCTATCCTCAAGGATGGTACAGCAGTTGTTGACTACAGAGCAAACGTTAAGAACTACACAGGCGACAAGGCTATTATGCACGCAGTCGGCGGCTCTCAGTGGCTTGTTCGCGACGGTAAGGACGTTACTGCAAACGCTACCGGTGCTTACAACACTGACCGTCACTGCAGAACCTGCGTTGGTATCACTGCAGACGGCAAAGTTGTTATGATGTCTCTTGACGGCCGTCAGGAGCCCTTCTCCTGCGGTGGTACAATGCACGAGCTTGCTCAGATCATGCTTGAGGCAAACTGTGTAGCAGCAATCAACCTTGATGGCGGCGGTTCCACAACTTTTGCTTCCCGTCCTGAAGGTGAAGAGAATGTAAAGGTAATCAACCGTCCCTCTGACGGTTCCGAGAGAACTATCTCCTCCGGTCTTATCATTGCTTCCACAACTGCTCCCACAAACGTATTTGACCATGTTAACCTCACAGCTGATAAAGACTACGTTACACCTTATTCCACAGTAAACGTATCCGCTATCGGTGTAAGTACAACCAACAACTCTGCTGACATTCCCGAAGGCACAGTATGGCAGCTTGCAGACGACAGCTTCGGTACAATTGAAGACGGCGTATTCGTTTCAAACGGTAAGGTTGGCGACGTTGAGATTCAGATGGCTCTGGATGGCAAGGTAGTAGGTTCCACTACAGTTCACGTAGTAATTCCCGACCTTGCTTTTACATCCGATACTATGACAGTTCCCTATAACAAAACTTTCGAGCTCAAGGTTGAAGGTACTACAAACGGCGGTATGAACACAGTTCCCCTCAAAGCGTCTGACCTTGTATTTGAGCTCAGCGATCCCAGCATGGGTACAATCGAAGGTACTTTCTACACATCCTGTGATTCTTCCGAGGGTATAACAGGCGGTACAATCACAGTTAAGTGTGCATACGATGCATCCAAGACTGCTACTGCTTCCGTTACATTCGGTAAAGCTTCCGTTATCGTTGAAGACTTCGAGGATGGCAATATTGATGGCTGGAGCAGCAAATCCGGCTACGCTCGTGCAGGTAAAGGTCACCTCACCTACGGTCGTTTTGAAAGAGGTTCTGTAGCTCTTGCTGATGCTAATACCGGCAAGGTAAGAAACGGCAACTACTCTGTCGCTCTTTCCACAGACTGGACCTACACAACTCAGGCAGGTTACAAGAGCTACCAGTACACATTCCCCGCAATCGACACTACAGGTGCTACTACAGTAGGTATGTGGATGTATCTCCCCGTACACGATGTAAACAACCTTGAGTTCGATATCGGCGGTTACGAGTACTACATCGAGGACGACAGCCAGATTGGTGACGAAGGTTGGTACTATATCACAGCTCCTGCAGCTACTGTTGGTAAGTCCCTCTCCTCTTTCACTATCTACATCACAGACCCCGATGAGACATACTTCAACATCTACAACAGATACACAATCTATGTTGATGACATTACTCTCGACTACTCTAACGCTACAGAGGACAGAGAGATTCCCTCTTTCTCCAAGGTTAATGTTGTTACAGGTCTTGATGCTGAGTCTGCTGTAAACGGTCAGACTCTCGCAGAGAACACAAACACATTCAAGGCTTACGCAGCAGAGAGACTTGTAGGTAACTATACAGGTCTTGATGTTTCCAGCGCAAGAGTATATGTTGACGGTATTCAGCTTGATGCATCCGCTTACACTTGCGATTCAAGAGACATTATCACAGTTGGCGACCTCACTCTCAGCAACGGTACACACACTCTCCGCTTTGAGATTGACGACCTTGCAGGCAACACAGGCTTTACAACAAAGACTGTTGCTATCCAGGAGGAGAACGGCGACGTATATGTAGCTCGTAGAAGCAACAAGGTACAGCCCCTTACAAACTCTGTTGAGTACTTCGATGTAATCGCAAAGAACATCGAAACAATTGACACAATCACACTTACACTCGACCTCGACGGTGTAAACTTCTGGGAGCTTCAGGGCGCAGAAGTTGTTTACGGCTTTACTATGGATTACTCCGTTGACGAGATTTCCAACAAGGCTTACATCACTCTCACAAAGACAGGCGAGGTAGAGCTTACAGGCGAGAATGTTGTTGCAGCCCTTCCCGTTCGCGTTTGGGGCACACAGGCATACCTCGATCCTGATTTCATTGCTGCAGGTGTTGTTACAAACAACCCCAACGCAAGTGAAGCAGACCATGTATTCACTCCCGAAGCACTCTGGCAGAAAGACTGTCCCCGTCTTATCAATCTTGAAGTCACAACTGAGTCCATCATTGTTGAATACACTGACGATACAGTTGATACATTCAGCGATGATATGATCGTTGTCCTCACAGAGAATAACAGATACAGAACTGCAGGTTATTATAATACAGAAGGTAAGTTCGTAACAGGTGACATCACCTTCGTTAAGCAGGGTAAAGCAAGCACTCACGTACACACAGCTGAAGCTATGGCTGACAAGGCTGCTACTTGCACAGAGGCAGGCTACACAGGCAGAACTTACTGTGCAGTTTGTGAATCCGTTGTTGAGTGGGGTACTGTCCTCGAAGCAACAGGCCACGACTACAAGGTAATTGACGGCGTACTCAAGTGCGAGTGCGGCAAGCTCTTTAACGGCGAGCAGGACGGCGTTCTCTACGTTGACGGTCTCGCAGCTCAGGGCTGGATCGCTGACAGCTACTACGTTGACGGCACAAAGCTCACAGGCGTTCAGCTTATCGACGGCTTCTACTATGATTTCGGCGACAACGGCATCTGCGCAGGCAAAACCAAGTTTACAGGTCTCTTCTTTGACGGCGAGGTTTGGCGCTATGCTCAGCTCGGCGAGCTCTCCTCAGGCTGGAAGCTTATCGACAACGAGTGGTACTACTTCAGAGAGTCCACACAGGCAGCTCCTCAGAAGGGCTACAAGTACTGGGACGGCACACCTTACGAGTTCGAAGAGAACGGTAAGCTCATCTCCGGTGTTTGGGTAACAACTGAGGAAGGCACACGTTACTACTACGCAGGTTCTTCTTACTACCGTACAGTTAACACCGCATCCGTTGCTTTCTATGAAATCGACGGCAAGACCTACGGCTTCGACAGAAACGGTTACATCTACAAAGACGGCGTATACGGTCTCGGCGAGTCCAACCAGAAGGAGCTTGTATACTACGAATTTGATGCAGACGGTGTTCGTACCGCTATCATCGACTTCAAGAACTACTCCGGTATCATCAAGACTATCTCCGGCAGCATGCATTACTATGTAAACGGTACTCCCAAGCAGATGGGCCTTATCAAGATCGGCGACTACTTCTACTACATCAGAAGCGGCGGTATTGTTGCTACAGGCTCTTACAACTGTACATACAACATGACAAATGAAATTCCCATCGGCGTATATGAGTTCGATGCAAACGGCAGAATGCTCAACGTACCCGAGGTTAAGCCCGAGCCCGATCCTGATGTTCCCACTGTTAAGAACGGTATCGTTAACGAGAACGGCACACTCTACTATTACATCGACGACGTTAAGCAGCTCAACCTCGGTCTCATCGAAATCGAGGACAACGGCGAGAAGTGCTTCATCTACGTTCGTACAGCAGGTCAGCTTGCAGTTGGTAAGTATAAGGTATGGCTCGACAACGGCTATGTTCCCTATGCTTCCGAGCAGGACTTCGGCACAGACGGTAAGATGAAGAACGCTCCCAAGCCCGACGTTAAGGACGGCATTGTAAACGAGGGCGGCACACTCTACTACTACATCGATGGCGAGAAGCAGGTAAATCTCGGTCTTATCCTCGTTGAGATTGATGGCGATAAATTCTTCATTTACGTTCGTACAGCAGGTCAGCTTGCAGTTGGTAAGTATAAGGTATGGCTCGACAACGGCTATGTTCCCTATGCTTCTGAGCAGGACTTCGGCACAGACGGTAAGATGAAGAACATCGAGATTCCCGGCGAGAAGGACGGCATCGTTAAGGAAGGCAACACCCTTTACTACTATGTAAACGGCGAGAAGCAGCTCAACCTTGGTCTTATTGAAATTGAGGTTGATGGCGTTAAGCACTTCATCTACGTTCGTACAGCAGGTCAGCTTGCAGTTGGCAATTATAAGGTATGGCTTGATAACGGTTACGTTCCCTATGCTTCCGAGCAGGTATTTGACGCAAACACAGGTTACATGGTAACCGACTGAGAATAAATCTCCCCGGTCTTTTGACCGGGTGCCGCATAAAATCATAGCCTCCACGTGGCGTGCGGCGGGCAACGAAGTTTACTTCGGCTAATATGATTGTGAGTGAAGTATACAGTTATGATTCTTAAAAACCGAGTTGTGAAAAACTCATTATGGATAATTTCCTGCAGAATTGCACAAGCGCTTATCACTTTGCTTGTAACTATGATTTCTGCAAGGTATCTGGGTCCCTCAAACTACGGCCTTGTAAGCTACGCCGCTTCCATCGTAGCTTTCATTGTTCCTCTTGTTCAGTTGGGACTTAGAAATACTATTGTTCAGGAGCTTGTAGCAAGTCCTGAAACAGAAGGAAAAACCCTGGGCACCATTATCTACTCCACTATGGCTTGCAGTGTTCTGGGAATGCTGGGAGTTGTGTGTTTTACCTTGGTTGCAGACTGGGGAGAAACAGATACCATTATTGTCTGTGCTTTATACAGCATTTCATTGCTTTTCCAGATGAGCGAAATGATTCAGTATTGGTTTCAGGCAAAGCTAATCTCCAAATACATCTCTGTTGTTTCTCTGATAGTTTATGCCATTATGGCAGTGTATAAGATATATATCCTTGTCACAGGTAAAAACGTTTATTGGTTTGCAATTTCCCACTCTATTGAATACCTTCTGATTACTCTTGCCCTCTTTGTTATCTACAAAAAACTTGGCGGTCAGAAGCTTTCCTACTCCTTCTCCTTGCTCAGAACTTTTTTTCAGAAAAGCAAATATTACATTCTGGCAGGAGTTATGGTAACCGTCTTTTCCCAGACAGACAAGATTATGCTGAAGCTGATGATTGATAAAGCTGAAACGGGATATTACTCGGCGGCAGTTGTCTGTGCGGGAATGACAAGCTTTGTGTTTGCCGCTATTGTAGATTCTTTCCGCCCTTTGATTTTTGAGTGCAAGAAAAATGAATCCCCCAGCTACGAAACCAACGTCTCCAGACTTTTTTCCATAGTTTTCTATCTGGGTCTTGCACAGAGCCTTGTTCTGGCTGTTTTCTCACCTCTTGTAATAAATATTATCTACGGTGCAGACTACGCTCCTTCCGTAAATATTCTCAGAATATCCACCTGGTTTATGGCGTTTTCATATATGGGAACCGTAAGGAATATCTGGATTCTTGCAGAAGGCAAGCAGAAATATGTATGGCAGATTGACCTTGCAGGTGCATTAATCAATGTTGTGTTCAACCTGATTCTTATTCCTCTTTTTGGTGCCTGCGGCGCTGCAGCAGCATCTGTACTTACTCAGTTTATTACAAACTTTGTGCTTTGCTTTATAATGAAACCCATACGTCCCTGCGGTACTCTGATACTCAAATCTTTCAATCCCTTAATACTTCTGGACCTGCTGAAAAAAGACAAAAAATAAAAAATCAACTCCCCAAGAAAGGCATATGCTCATTCTCGGGGAGTTTTGTTATATAGAAATGATATTAATTTGTGTGATGTCAGAGTTTTTTGCGTGTGCTTTCCTTTATGACTTGCTCGTCTTTGCATTCACTAAACCGTAGCTCATATCCACAAGCATTTTTAGTTCTTCAAAAGTGATTGTACTGTCAAGACGAACGGATATCCAGTGCTCTTTGTTCATATGGTAACCCGGGAATACTCTCTCATCATCAACTAAGGTAAAGCTAAGCAAAGGGTCGCATTTGAGGTTTAATACATCGGCTCTTTCTTCTGAGTTTACTCCAAGTTTTTTCAATGGCAACTCACCCAAAAGCACACCGAACCACTTGCCTGTAGCTTGATTTCTAAAAACCGCATTTGCGGGACTTGAAAGCCACAGATACTCTGGGTTTGTGTTGTAGGTTTCGCTAATGTAGTCAAGTATCC
The DNA here is from genome assembly GCA_045593025.1 of Ruminococcus sp. Taxonomy (GTDB): domain Bacteria; phylum Bacillota; class Clostridia; order Oscillospirales; family Acutalibacteraceae; genus Ruminococcoides. The sequence continues at coordinate 21,044 of JAZNVW010000013.1, forward strand.
TCTGTGTCATTGCGGTGATTTCTTTCATTAGGATTCGTCGAACTCCTCTATTATCTTCTTTAAGATTTCTTCGTCTGCAGGACAAAACTCAAAGTTTTGTATTTCTGCAGGAGTAATCCATTTTATGTCGTTATGCTCCAAAAGTTTTGGGGTTCCTTTAGAAATCTCTGCATTAAATAGTGTCAGGTGAACAAGCATATCAGGATAATCGTGAACGACATCCATAAAAACCTCATTAACCTTTATCTCAACATCAAGTTCTTCTCTGCATTCACGGATAAGAGCTTGCTCTTTGCTCTCTCCTGCTTCGACTTTACCGCCTACAAATTCCCAGAGAAGTCCTCTCTTTTTGTGTTTCGGACGCTGGCAAATCATAAAACTATCATTATCCCATACAAGGGCGGCTACTACCTCTGTCATTCTCTGCACCTTATTTCTTGTTCTTCTCTTTGGCTGGTTTGTCGTTAATAATCTTCATATGCTCCTCGTTGATGCTCTCCGGCTTATTTTCCTTTGCCTGATTACATTAAATACAAACTCTTTTTCTAAACAAACACCTGTGGCAAAATTGCCACAGGTGTTTTATTGTGTTGACTTATAATATTTGTATTAACCCTTAACTGCGCCGGCGGCAACACCCTTGATGATGTGCTTCTGGCAAGTAAGGTAGAATACGATGACGGGGATAATACTGAGAAGGATAAGTGCCATTGTAGCACCCAGGTCAACAGTACCGTAGCTACCCTTCAGATACTGGATATGAATGGGGATTGTCATAAACTTTGTTCTGTCCAGTACAAGGTAAGGCAGGAGGTAGTCGTTCCATACCCACATAATCTCAAGGATTGAAACAGAGATGATGGTGGGCTTGAGCATAGGAAGCACTACCTTGAAGTAGGTTCTGAAAGGACCGCAACCATCAATAGCAGCGGCTTCTTCTATCTCCAGAGGAATGCTCTTTACAAAGCCTGTAAACATAAACACCGCAAGTCCTGCACCAAATCCAAGATATATAATAGGGATTGTCCAGGGGGTGTTGAGCTTCAAGGTATCAGCTGTTTTGGAGAGAGTAAACATTACCATCTGGAAAGGAATAACCATTGAGAATACGCAAGCGTAATAAACAACCTTGCAGAATAAGGAGTTTACTCGGGAAATAAACCAAGCTGCCATAGAGGTAAAGAAGATAATCAGGAAGGTTGACAGCAGAGTAATAAGTAAGCTGTAAAGAACGGACTTCCAAAAGGCATAACCACCGAAGGTCATACCCTTGGTAAAGTTATCAAAACCTACAAAGCTCTCAGCATTCGGCAGAGCGAAGGTGTCTGTCTTTACGAAGGTGTTCTTCTTGAAAGAGTTAATCACTACCATAACAACAGGCATCACATAGAAAAGCGATACAACTGAAAACAGTATGGTCAGCCAAAGCTTCTTGGGTTTAGCCTTTAAGGGCTTTACTTTTTTATCCTTTGCCATTACTGCTGCACCTCCTTATCACGGGTGGACTTAAGCTGAATAAGACCAATGAGTGCTACAAGTATGAAGAACAACACAGCCTTAGCCTGAGCTGTACCTCTGGAGTTTGCACCCTGGCCGTAGAAGGTATTGTAAATGTTGAGGGCAAGCATTTCTGTTGTGTGAACGCTTGAACCATCGGGATTGATAATATAAGGCAAGCCGCCTGTGAGAGCCAAGTTCTGGTCAAAGAGCTTGAAGCCGTTTGTAAGTGAGAGGAAGGTACAGATTGTGATGGAAGGCATAACATTGGGAATTGTAATTCGGGTTAATGTCTGCCAACCGTTTGCACCGTCAATCTTTGCAGCTTCCATCATATCCTCAGGAACAGCCTGCAAGCCTGCAACATAAATAATCATCATATAACCGACCTGTTGCCAGCACATAAGGATTATCAGTCCCCAGAAACCCCAGCGGGTATCCATAAGGATAGAGGTACCATAAGCACCTAAGATTCCATCAAAAATCATACTCCAGATGTAACCAAGCACAATACCGCCAATCAGGTTAGGCATAAAGAATACTGTACGGAAAAGGTTTGTGCCCTTGATGCCCTGAGTGAGTGCATAAGCAACTATGAAAGCAAGAAGGTTAATCAGAATAACGGATGTAATAGCAAAAAGTGCAGTATAACCGAAGGAATAGCGAAAGCTCTGGTCGGCAAAAGCTTTTGCATAGTTGGAAAAGCCAACCCACTTCCAGTTACTTGTGGTTTTGAACTGACAGAATGAAAGGAACATTCCGTGTAAGAATGGCCATACAAAACCGATGCAGAACGCTGCTACCATAGGAATCAGAAAGAACCAGCCTGCACGTCTTATTGGTCTTCTGAGCAGCTTACTGGTAACAGCCGCTGTGCTGTATGACTTCTTTTTCTTTTTATTTTTCATTTTTCCACCTCCGAGTAGATTTGAGAAGGTATAAGTTTTACCGATAAAGCTCGGCGTATGTTACACGCTTTGCCATACATACGGGTAAAGCGTCGTGTTTTTTTTGCGAAAGTCAAACAAGCGTTAATTTCAAAAGACGGAGCGAGGGTTCAGCTCGCTCCGTCCATAGTCAGCAAATTAAGTTAATTTCTGAATATCAGACAAAACTGAAATTAGCAGAAATTACTGCTGTGCTGCATTGTACTGTGTTGCCCAACCAGCAACGAAAGCAGCCTCAACGAGCTCCCAGTTTGCATCTGTGGGATCTGCGTTGTATGTGTTCATAGCTGCAACAGCAGCTGCACGGTACTGGTCAACGTTGGGCTGGAAGTTTGTAACCCAAGGCATTGTGTAGTTGCCTGCAGATGCATAAGCGTTAGCCTGTGCAAGGAAGGGGTTAGAAGACTCAACTGCGTTCTTGTAAGGCATAACGCCGAATGTACCAACAGCAAGTGCGGAAGCCTCAGCGTCTGTTACCATCCACTTCATGAAGTCGAGAGTTGCCTTCTGGTCAGCCTCGGAAGCGTTGGAGTTAACTGCCCAGTAGTTCTCTGTACCACAGTTAAGACCAGCCTTCTCCTCGCCTTCTACGCCACAGTAGTAGGGAATCATTGCGAGGTCTTCAGCCTTCATACCAGCCTCGGAAAGACCGGACCACTCCCAGTTACCGTTTACGTAGAACATTGCCTTGCCCTCTTTGAACTCTGCAGCTGCATCGAAGCCGCCGTTTGCAAGGTCAGCACGGTTTGTAGCACTGTTTACAACCATAAGGTCATAGAGAGCCTTGTAGTTGTCCATGTATGTACCCTTGATTTCTGCGGGGCACTCTGTCCATGCCTCGGGAGCATCAACAGACTCATAGTAGTACTCAAGGTTGATAAGGTGACCTGTGAATCTCCAAGAAGAAGAATCATCCATGCCGGAAGATGTGAAAGCATCGAAACCGAGCTCAGCTGCACGAGCGTGAACGTCCTCAGCAACAGTCTTGAGTGTCTCGAAGTTTGTGATGTAATCCTTTGCATAGCCAGCCTGCTCAAGGAGAGCTGTGTTTACGATGATGCCGTAGCACTCGTAGCAGTAGCCGATGGAGCAGAGCTTGCCGTCAGCATCCTTCAGCATGTAAGCATCTGTGTTAAGCTCGTTAGCAATGTCTGTACCTGTAAGGTCGAGGCAGTACTCACCCCACTGGTCAACAGCAGCAGCGTTACCTACAACGAACATTGTGGGAGGATTGGACTTATCCATCTCTGCTGTGAGAGTTTCATTGTATGTACCGGAAGCAGCAGTAACGATCTGAACCTCGATACCTGTCTCTTCTGTGTACATAGCTGCGATTTCCTTCAGAACCTCATCAGATTCGGGTTTGAAGTTAAGCCAATAAACGGAACCTTTTTCCTCTTCGCCGCCTGTGCAAGCTACCAGAGAGATAACCATAAGAACTGCGAGAAGGAGTGCGAACAACTTTTTCATTTGCTTGTTCTTCCTTTCATAAAATAAATTTATCCCTATATCTTCGTAATTTTCTGAAGATATAAAAACCTGTAGAAAAAGCGGAATACTCCCCTTTGTGCTTATATTATATATCACAAAAACACCGCTTGTCAATCGGTTTTTTGTGTAATCTGTATATACAATTTTGTAACCATACCCAAAAATTATCCTACACGCAAAAAAATCAGTATTTATCTGTATTTTGACAATACAGCCGTTTCCCATAAAATATCCTGAATAAACAAACAAACGTGTTTCTTACAAAACAGACACGCTTTCTGAAAACATTTTATGCGGCATTGCTATGCAAAATGCTATCATTTTGTTACGTTTACCTGCCGCTTGACTTAGTGAAAGCGTAGTAGTACCATACATAAGGAAGGTGACTCATATGAACTTGAAATTTACAGATGTACGTGCTCTCAAGGGAGACAGTGCGTTTCTGATTGACTCAGGCAAAACCGCTGTGCTCTATGACACAGGCTTTGCTTTTACGGGATATAAGGTGGCAGAGAATATTAAGGAAGTGCTTAAAGACAGAAAACTTGACTATATATTCCTGACCCATTCCCACTATGACCACGCCTTAGGCTCAGCATATATATTAAGGTATTATCCCAACGCCAAGGTTGTGGCAGGTGAGTATGCGGCAAAGATTTTTGCAAAAGATTCCGCCAAAGCAGTTATGAGAGATTTGGACAGAAAATTTGCAAAGACAAACGGTGTTACCGATTATGAGGATTTGACTGACGAGCTGAGGGTAGACATCACTGTAAAAGACGGAGACAAAATTCAGGCAGGAGATATGTGCTTCACAGCCCTTGACCTGCCCGGACACACCAGATGCTCTGTAGGGTATTACCTTGAGAGCGAAAAGCTTTTGCTCAGCAGTGAAACTCTGGGAGTTTTTGACGGAGAAAGCACCGTTGTGCCCTCTTACCTTGTGGGAATACAAACCACCCTTGACTCTATAAACAAGACAACTGCACTGGATATCGACCATATCCTCCTGCCCCACTTCGGGTTGCTTGACAAAGAGAAAACCAAACTATATCTCACCAACGCGAAGACAAGTGCACAGGAAACCTTTGAGGAAATCGCAAGTATGCTGAGAAAGGGCAAAACAAAAGAGGAGTGCATAGAATTTTTCAAAGAGAAATTCTACAAAGGCTACATAAAAACCATATACCCCATTGATGCTATGCTGCTCAATACAAGCATCACAGTAAACCTTATTGCAAAGGAAATCGGAATAGAGATATAAACGCAAAACGGCACAGGATTTTACTCCCGTGCCGTTAAACTTTATCTAACAAGACTATTCTCAGACCTCAAGCATTTCAAGTATCTGTTCTTTCTGTCTGAAGCCTACTGCCTGAGAAACCACCTTGCCGTCCTTAATGACTACAAGCAAAGGAATACTTACTACCGAAAACTTCTGGGCAAGCTCCATTTCTTCGTCAACGTTAATCTTACCCACAATATACTCGGGGTACTCCTCGGCAATTTCGTGTACAATAGGAGACACCATCTGGCAAGGACCGCACCAATCTGCATAAAAATCCAGAAGCACCGGTTTTGAACCTTTCACAAGCTCACTGAAATTATCTTTATTTACACTTAATACTGACATAGTTTTCTTCCTTTCATATTAACTTTTTGATTTATAGTAAAGCATACAGTGGCAGTAGCCCTCAAAATCAGGGTCTGCAATCTGCTGGCGGAATTCTTCACAGATACACTTGAACTCTTCTGTTTTTGGTAATCTGCAAGGACAGTAACCGCCCTTTGCCTTAAGTCCTTCACGAACTCTTTTTACAACCTCTTTGTCGGGATTGAGAGTGATTTTAGGTTTCATCTGTGCTGCCTCCTTTGCTTTTCTGAGGTTATTATATACCATATCAAGGAATAAATATGTTGAATTTTCAACAAAACAAATTTATTTGCATTTCGGTCTAACGCGTGTTACTATATAAACAAGAGGTGATTGTATGAGCAAGGGTAAAAAAAGACTGATAACAGGAATTATACTTTCTGTGGTTTTTACACTTATTTGTGCCGCAGGCGTTGCAGGATATTTTCAGCTTGAAAAACACATTGAAAACCACACCAACCAGTGGCAAAAAATCAAATATATTGCTTTAGCCAAAAGTGCTGATGACAACCCTAACTTCATTCCTGTTAAAGACTTTGAAAAAGCATTGACAACCTACGAATTCAAGTGGGATGACTACAATACGTATACATATTACAATAGCATTGAAACCAAGGAAGAAAAGCTGATTTACAAAATCTATGAGTACGCTATGGAAAACGGAACTCCTTTTATTTACATTGAATCAAGCTTAGTTCCTGCTTACAAGGACCTTTCGGATATGCTCATAATGCTTTCTATGGATTCTGCGGTTGTTGACCAGAACTCAACAATGACATATTACAATGAAAAATTTGAAGTTTACCAACAATACCTCTACAAAGTTATGGTCAAAAACGGAAAATGCATTAAGATTAACATTGCTGATTTCACGGATGAAAAAAACGAAAAAATTGAAGAGTCGGTAAAAAAGGCAGAAGAAATACTCAAAGACCTTGATTTTAATGAGAATAGTACTGACACTGAAAGAGCAGAAGCTATTTATCGGTACCTGGGTAAAAACATAGAATACAAAGATTATAAGGAGCATAAATACCAATTTTTTCTTTATGATGCACTTATAGAAGGCTCCTCCAACTGCGACGGTTATGCAAACGCATTTTCTCTGCTTTGTAATATGGCAGATATCCCCTGCTTTGAAAAATTAAACACAGCTCAAACCGACGATGACGAAGGACACACATGGAACACCATGCTTATTGACGGAGTCTGGTACAACGCTGATGCAACCTACTCTACAACATATTGTGAGCATAGCTTTCTAAAAGGAATCCCCTTCCGATTCGGTTATGCCGACAACCTTCAGTTTGACAGACATCAATATCAGGGTGTAGTCCCCGAATGCACAGAAAATCTTTTAATCAGTCCAGACTGCGTCTTCAAAAACAATACTGATGACAACATAGCAGACAAGGTTCAAACAGCCCTAAACAAAACAACCGAAGATTATGTTATGCTTGTATTTGAAGAATATGACGAAGGCTTGCAGGAGGATATGATTGATAACATATCATACACCATATACCGTTCCCTCCGATATATAGTTTACCAAGACACCCACCGCACCCTGATATTCATATTTCCAGAGTAAACCCTGCAAAATCAGCAAACGTTTATAACAACTCAGAACACCTGCTCTGTAACTTCGCCGTCAACGCTTACACGCCACAGGCTGTAATCCTCAAGAGTAAAGTACACCCACTTGCTGTCAAGGATATAATATTCCGAAACATAACCTTCATATACTCTCTTTGTTTCACCGGTTTTGTTGGCGGTTACATATATGCCTGCATTGATATCTGTTTTTTCTGTATTGTTGACTTTTACCGAATACTCAGGGGAGGCAAATCTGCCCCTGTAATCTTCAGTTTCTACAATCACTGCGGTTCCTTTTTCCACAGAATATTCCAAAGAGCAAACTCCGGATGCAGACATATACTCTACGAAAACAGTAGCATCACGGCTGTAAATATCTCGACAGTTTGCTCCGCCTTGAATCTGAGAAAAGTTAAAAACCGCCTCATCATTATCTTTGTCGGGGTCACTCATATAAAGAACAGGTGAACCGTCTCTGTCTGTAATATAGTAATCTTTTCCGAAAAGAGATGTAAAGAGCACAGGTGAATCATTTTCTGTCTGATACTGCTGATACTTGCTTCTCTCTGCAACAAAGGATGACACTGCGCCTTCTTTTTCTACAAATTCTTTCTTGTTAAAGTCAAAAAGGCTTATTTGTCCTGTAACAGGGTCTACTTGAGCGAGGTTATCGTTGTAATCCGCAAGGTTATTAAAATAATTCCCTGTTGAAGAAGATGATTTGATTCCGTCCCACCAGATTCTGCGGATTTCTTTGTTTGTTATCTCGTAAATGCCGTATTTTACAGGATTATTGTCTGAAGGAATGCTGTAGTAAAGCCTTGCTCCAACCTGCACCAGAGAGCTTCCGTCAGATGTATCTGCCCCGTAATACTTATAATCCGACAAAAGGATTTTTGCCATCGGCTCTTTGCTTGTATCAAGCAAGGCAAAGGCACCTACTCCAAAAGCAACGCCCAGCATAAGGACTACAGAAACTATTATAATAATACGTTTTTTCAATTTAACCGCTTCCTTACATAATCTACTAAAAAATATAGCACGATAAACTCTTTAGTGTCAACACGGATTGAAAAATTCACTTGTTAAGAACCCTTCGCTATGGTAAAATTATCAAAAAGCTACTTCTGTTTCAGAAAGCAGGTATTGTTTATGAAAAGATTCAGAATACTCAGAGCTGTGCTCAGAAAAACCCATGCAAACGAAATAATCGGCGTTTTCTTGGGATTCTTCTTTATTTGTGCTTTGATAATTTTACTGGTTGAACCCGACATAACACGGTACGGCGATGCTCTGTGGTACTGCTATGCTGTTGTTTCTACTATAGGTTTCGGCGATTTTATAGCAGTAACCTTTATAGGCAAGCTGTGTTCTGTCCTCCTTACTGTATACTCTCTGTTTGTAATAGCCATTGCCACAGGAGTTGTGGTGAGCTTCTATCAAAACCTTGTGGAGCAACAGAAAAACGAAACAACAACCCAGTTTTTGGACAAGCTGGAGCGGCTTGATGAACTTTCCAAGGAAGAACTAAAGGAAATCTCAGAAAAAGTCAAGAAGTGGCATTAACCATAATATAGCCAAGAACACAAACCGCCGTCAGTGTAAACTGGCGGCGGTCTGCGTAAGTGTGTATATAGAAAGAGAAAGGAAAAAGCTTTAATAAGGGAGCAGGCAAAAATCAGAATACAACGGCTTCACCGCTTGTATATATAATTTCAGGTTTGTCTGTCTTTACAAAATCACTGAAGAAGTCATCCTCCTGAGAGAAAATCTCAAGTGCTTCTTCTTTAGTAAGCACGCGGGCAATAACAGAAGAGTGTGTGATAAACATTACCTGTGCATAAGCTGTCTTGCCAATATGCTCATAAATTCTGCTTGCACTCATTGTTCCCTGATACACTGTGTACACGCTGTTGGCAACATATCCCACTGTGTCAAGATACGGCATAACCACGCGGATTGCATCCGAATCGTGGATATTATCCTCTTCCTTGATGAGCTTTACAAGCCTGCCCACCTTGAAGGGATTTGTGCCCAGATAATGATTAAGTCCTGTAATAGTTATAAAATTGTTTTTCATTGTAATCCCTCCGTTTGGTCTTTATGTGCTGTCCGCTCCCTACAGTTACATAATACTAAAGCAGCTGTACCATAAACAGGACTATGCTTCTGCATCTCCCTTTGCGTTTTTTGATTTAATACACTAAAGATGACTATTTTTTTGGATTTTTATCATTTATGGTAGATTTTTATGAATGACAGGTGTATAATTCTATTGGTGCATAAGCAGCACCGTGACCTTATGGTCTTTTACACATAATTCTGTAATATTATAAAATCTGAAAGGAGATTTTATTATGGGACTTATTAAAGCAGGAATTGGTGCAGTGGGCGGAGTGCTGGCTGACCAGTGGAAAGAATTTTTCTATTGCGAATCTCTTTCTAACGATGTACTTGTTACAAAGGGCTCAAAGAGAGTAGGTGGCCGTTCCTCCAACACAAAAGCATCAGACAACATCATTTCTAACGGTTCAGGCATTGCTGTTGCTGACGGCCAGTGTATGATTATCGTTGAACAGGGTAAGGTTGTAGAGGTATGTGCAGAGCCCGGTGAGTTTACCTATGATTCTTCAACCGAGCCTTCAATCTTTGCAGGCAAACTCGGAGCCAGCATCCTTGAAACCTTCAAGGCAGTAGGCAAGCGTTTTACATACGGCGGAGATACAGGCAAAGACCAGAGAGTTTATTACTTCAACACAAAGGAGATTATGGACAACAAGTTCGGTACTCCCAACCCTATTCCTTTCCGTGTTGTTGATTCCAAGATTTATCTTGATATTGATGTATCTGTACGTTGCTCAGGTATTTATTCCTACACAATTTCCGACCCTCTTCTGTTCTACACAAAGGTTTGCGGAAACGTTGAGCGTGAATACACACGTGAGCAGATTGACAGTACACTTAAGACCGAGTTCATCAGCGCACTTGCCCCTGCATTCGGCAAGCTTTCCGAGATGGAACTGCGTCCCAATCAACTTTCAAACCACAACGAAGAAATCTGTGCTGCTATGAACGAAGCTCTCTCCAAGAAATGGGGAGAACTCCGTGGCATCAAGGTAGTATCTGTAGCTCTTAATCCTGTGACCCTCTCACCCGAGGACGCAGAGATGATCAAGCAGGCACAGTACACAGCACGACTTCAGAACCCCGGTCTTGCAGGTGCAGAGCTTGTAGGTGCACAGTCTGATGCAATGCGTGCAGCAGCAAAGAACGAAGGCGGCGCAATGAATGGCTTCATCGGTATGGGTATGGCAATGAACGCAGGCGGCGGAATGAACGCAGGTCAGTTCTTCCAGATGAACCAGCAGCAACAGCAGGCTCAGCAGGCACAGGCAGCAGCTCCTGCTCAGAACGGCTGGAAGTGTGCTTGCGGTGCAACAGCAACAGGTAATTTCTGCCCCGAGTGTGGTGCTAAGAAGCCTGAACCTGTTCAGGGTTGGAAATGTGCATGCGGTGCTACTGCAACAGGTAAATTCTGCCCCGAGTGCGGTGCAAAGAAACCTGAGGCAAACGGCTGGACTTGTGCTTGCGGAACTGTAGCACAGGGCAAGTTCTGTCCCGAGTGCGGTGCAAAGAAGCCTGCAGGCGCACCTCTTTACAAGTGCGACAAGTGCGGATGGACACCCGAAGATCCTCACAATCCTCCCAAGTTCTGCCCCGAGTGCGGCGACACTTTTGACGAGTCAGATATTACAGGCTAATAAACAACTCTTTTTCAGGAGATAAATATGGCAGTTTTACAAGAATACAAATGTCCCTGTTGCGGCGGAGCCATAGAGTTCAACAGCTCCATCCAGAAAATGAAGTGTCCTTATTGTGATACCGAGTTTGAAATGGATTCTCTCAAAGAATTCGACCAGGAGCTCCAGAACGAAGCAACAGAACAAGACAATATGGAGTGGGAAACTCAGGCAGGTTCACAGTGGCAGGAAGGCGAAGACGATTCCTTAAGGATTTATGTATGTAATTCCTGCGGCGGTGAGATTGTTGGCGATGAAACCACAGCCGCCACATCCTGTCCTTATTGCAACAACCCTGTTGTTTTGATGGGACAGTTCAAGGGCGATTTAAGACCCGACTATGTAATTCCCTTCAAGCTTTCAAAAGAAGACGCAAAAGAAGGACTAAAAAAACATATGAAGGGTAAGGCTCTTCTGCCTAAGGTTTTCCGAAGTGAAAACCACATAGACGAAATCAAGGGAGTGTATGTGCCCTTCTGGCTCTTTGACGCCGATGCAGATGCACGCATCCGTTACAAATGCACAAAGGTAAGATGCTGGAGCGACTCAAACTACGACTATACAAAAACCAGTTTCTTCTCTGTTATCAGAGGAGGCTCTGTGGCTTTTGACAAGGTGCCTGTAGATGGTTCCACAAAAATGGCAGACGACCTGATGGAATCAATTGAGCCCTACAATTTCGCAGACGCTGTGGACTTCCAAACAGCTTACCTTGCAGGCTACCTTGCAGACAAATATGATGTAAACGCAGAAGAAAGCATCACCCGTGCAAACGAGCGTATAAAGCGAAGCACAGAGCAGACTTTCGCCTCTACTGTTGAAGGGTACACTTCTGTGGCTACAGAGCATTCTTCTGTAAACCTTCACAACGGCAAAGCAAAGTACGCTCTCTATCCCGTGTGGCTTCTCAACACCACCTACAAGGGACAGAAATACACCTTTGCCATGAACGCTCAGACAGGCAAATTCGTAGGTGACCTGCCTATGGATAAAGGTTTGTTCTGGAAATACTGGGCTGTTATTGCAGGCTGTGCTTCAGCGGCTGTAACACTCCTTATTACCTTGTTTATGAACCTGGGAGGCTGATAATATGAAAAGATTTGCTTTAATTTTATTGGCTCTCCTGCTTATCCTTGTCAGTGTTTTTTCAACATCTGCTTCCCTGGCTTTTCCAAGTGAGCATTTGCTTGATTGGGAAGGTTTGCTTACAAGCGATGAGCTTTGTGAGCTTTCCGAAAAGCTTGACACAATCAGCGAAACCTACCAGTGTGACGTAGTGATTGTAACCGCCTATGACTTAGAGGGCAAGACAGCCACCGAATATGCAGACGATTACTACGACTACAACGGTTACGGTTATGGCGACAGCCGTGACGGAATTCTCCTGCTTGTGTCCCTTTCCGAGAGTAAATGGGCAACTTCCACCTGCGGTAAGGCTATTGATATTTTCACAGACTCAGACCTTTATGCCATAGAAGATGAGTTTGTGCCCTACCTTTCATCAGGTGACTACTATGAAGCCTTCAACACCTTCGCCGATTTGTGCGAGGAAGAAATTTCCACCCACGGTAAATTCCAGTTCAGCATCCTGTATCTTTTTGCAGGCTTGTTTGTAGGTGTGATTATCGCCTTCATTGCTGTGCTTGTTATGAAGGGACAGCTTAAAACAGTCAGATACCAGTCCGAGGCTCAGAATTACCTGAGAAACGGAAGTTTCAACGTTACAGAGAGAAGGGATATCTTCCTTTACTCCACTGTTTCAAGACGTGCAAAACCAAAGGATAACGGCGGGTCTTCCACTCACACTTCTTCCTCCGGTTCTTCTCACGGAGGCCACAGCGGAAGTTTCTGATAACCCCCACTAAACCCAACAGACCTGTGCATTTCCACAGGTCTGTTTTTGCATATATATGGTGTTTTTCTATTGTATTTTGTTATGCTGTGTGATATTATTATATTTAAGAGTACACATTGCGTACAAATGGATTCAACTCATAAGGAGGTCCGCTATGAAAACATCAAAAAGATTTCTGGCTGTTCTGCTGACAGCTCTGATGGTTCTTTCTGTTATGGTGACAGGCATTGTTACTACTGCTGCCGCCGAAGCTACTATCAGCTACAGCTTTGCAAAAAACACAGCAGGCTACGCCGAGGGTACAATCACCCTTTCGGGCGGCAACGGCACCTACTACCTTTTCTGGGCAGACGATACAGACGCACTCGAAGGCTACAAGCCTATCAGCGTACTCAACGTCAGCTCAGGCTCAGGCACGGTTAAAATGCCCGCTCAGACGGTTATCCCCCCAGATGCTACCAAGATTGCCGCATTCTTAAGCAGAACTGACATCAGCGGTAACACCACTATTCTCAGAGTTTCTGATGCTGAGGCGGTTTATGATATTCCTCAGAGCCGTCAGCTGGGCTTCAACTCCGACGATGCACTCTATACCTTCGGTGCAATAAGCGACCCTCAGCTTGCTAACGATTCCTACGGCTCAAACAGCTATCCTCATGATGAAAACCATCTGCTTAACACACTGAACACATTAGCAAGCAGAAATGTTGACTTCATCGTTTCCTCAGGTGACACCGTAAACGACCAGAACGGCAAGCAAACCTATGCCGCCGAGTACAAGGCATACCAGAAAATTCTGGCTGATTCCTTCTATTCAAAACCCATCTACGAAGCACTGGGCAACCACGACGTAGGTACTGTTTGGGATAAAAACGGCAACTACTACAACGACAACGCTCCCTTCATCAAGGCAACGGGTCTTGACTCAAAGGCAGAAACCATAAATGCAGGCAAGCCCTACTTTGAGGTTACAGAACCTGTAACAGGCGACCACTTTATCTTTATGGCACTTGAGGGCGGTTTCTACACCAACAAAGGCACTCAGTTCTCAACTGCACAGCTTGACTGGCTTGAGGGACTTCTTATGAAATACTCCACAGACGGCAAGAACATCTTCATAATTGAGCACGCAAATATCGAAGGCTGGGGCTCAGGCGACAAGCTGACCGCTCCCTACTACTACGACTTGGGTCTAAAGAAGAGCAATCCCGATATTCAGCGTTTCATCCGTCTTATGGAAACCTACAAAGAGTGCGTTATCATCACAGGCCACACTCACTTAGAGCTCAGTGCTCAGTATAACTATTCCGATAACAATGGTACATCTGCTGTTATGATGCATAACTCTGCAGTAGGCGGTGTAAGACGTCTTGTAAACGGCTCTGTTGACAGAAGTCCTGTTGCCGGTCTTTCCGAGGGATATCTTGTTGAAGTTTATGAAGACTGCATTCTCTTCAACGGTATGAACACAAGCTCTGACCGCATTATGCCTTTGTGCAGCTACATCATTCCCTTTGACACAGAGGCTATTGATAAACCTGCAGAACCCGAAACATCTACTCCTGCAGAAGAACCCACAGAACAGAGCACTCAGGCTCCTACAAACGAGCCTACAGAAGCTCCCACCGCAGAGCCTACAGAAGCTTCCACAAGCACTCCTGCAGAAAGCATCACAATTACCCTCAAGTCAAGCGGTACTGATACCGACTGGGTACTCAACAGTACCGACCGTGTGGTAACACTTGTGGACAACGCAACAGGCAACGAATACGCCGCAACCCTCACCTCAGCAGGATGGGAGGTTAAGGTTCCTGCAGACGTTCAGGATATAACCTTCCACCGAGTGAAGAACGGGGAAGTTACTCACACCTGGCTTGCAGGAAACAGAGGCAGTGACACAAACTACTTCATCACAGGTGACGACCTCGGTCATTGGGAAAACGAAATTATCGAGTATGCTAACGTATACCTGCCGGGTTCATTCAACAGTTGGGACCAAAAAAGTGCATTTATGAAAACCTCTGACGCAAACGTTGTTACCCGCACCCTGGAACTGAGTGCAGGCACCTATACATTCAAAGTAATGGAAGGCTCCGCCTGGCTTGGCAACGGCGGTACAATCAATAACACAACAACAACCTCCTCAAGCGGCGGATGGGAAATGTCTTCAAGCGATAGCTCTAACTGCACACTCATTGCCACCGGCGGAGTTTACACCTTCAATTTCAACACAAGCACAAACAAGCTCATTGTTCTTCACACTGCAAAGTCAAAGTCGCTTGCATCATTAGGTGACAACATTCCCTTTTATGGCGATGCAGACCTTGATACTTATGTTACCATCAAGGACGCTACTGCAATTCAGAAGCATGCCGCACTGCTTGTAATACTTGAGGATAACCTTGCTCTGAGACAGGCTGACGTAAATGCAGACAAAGCAGTAAACATCAAGGATGCTACAGAGATTCAGAAATTCATAGCAGGACTTATTGACAAGTTCCCTGCTGATGAGATAGAAACTCCCACCGAAGAACCTACAAACGACTACACAGAAGAACCCGTCTTCCCAACACAGGTTCCTACACAAGAGCCTACAGAAGCTCCCACACAGGCACCAACAGAAAAACCTACCGACAACCCCGGTGCCATTGCTCCCCCCTATGCGCTTGCAAAGAAGTATCTTGAAGCCTACTACACCTACAGCTCCTACGACCAGTATATGGCTCTGAAGGATGCTTGCAGAGGCGGCACAGATTTTAACTACAACGAAGTTTTACCTCAGCTTGAAAAAGAGCTTGAAGACTTTATCCTCTCCATCGGCGGAAAGCTTCCGGATTTAGATGCACCTGTACAAAGCTCTGAGATTACGGTTTACTTCACAAACAATGAAAACTGGTCTTCGGTTAAAGCCTATGTCTGGGGCAGCGGCGGCACCAAAGCCACTTGGCCCGGAGAGGCTATGACATACGTAAAGACTAACAGCCAGAGCCAGAAGATTTACTCCATAACCTTCAGCTACGAGGATTATCAGAGCATTATCTTCACAGACGGAAGCAAGCAGACCGTAGATATAACCCTCTCGGGCGATAACGGAGTAGGCTACTACATCTCAGGCGAAAGCTCAGGTAAATACACCTGCGATACCTACACATTCGCCTGATTGATAATCACGCTAAATAACAGCTAATCCCTGACGGAAAACCGTCAGGGATTTTTTATGTCTTTATGCCTGTCCTTTATGAATGAAAACTCTAATGGTAAATATAATTTACAAGGAGGTGTTTTTTCTGAAAATACATTGGAAGAAACTTATATTATTTATTGCAATCCCACTTTTGACTGGTGGATTTTCCGCACTGATTACTATGGGCAGTATGGAAAGTTTTGATTCAGTAATCAAACCGCCCCTGTCCCCGCCCGGGTGGCTTTTCCCCGTGGTGTGGACAATTCTATTTGTACTTATGGGAGTTGCATCTTACATTGTATGGGAGCAAGGCAAAGGCGAGCAAAGGCGCAACGCCCTCACAGTTTACTTTGTGCAGTTATTCTTTAACTTCTGCTGGTCTGTTATCTTCTTCAACTTTGAGGCATATCTCTTTGCCTTTGTGTGGCTTGTAATACTTTGGATTCTCATACTGGCTACCACAATTCTCTTTTATCAGATTTCAAAGCCTGCAGGCTATCTGATGCTCCCCTATTTACTATGGGTAACCTTTGCAGGGTATTTGAACCTGGCAATATATCTTCTCAATTAAGCGCAAAACAAAAACGCTATGCAGAGTTTTCTGCATAGCGTAATTTAATAAATAGGTTTATCTGTTTGACTGACCTGCAGTTTTGAGTGTAACGTCGTGGTAGCCGCCCTCTACGATAGATGTGGCGGAAACTACTGTGAGCTTTGCCTTCTTCTGTAAATCGGGAATGTTAATAACACCGCAGTTACACATTGTAGACTTAACTTTGTAAAGGCTCTTTGCTACGTTGTCCTTGAGAGGACCTGCGTAGGTTACGTAGGAGTCAACGCCCTCCTCGAAGGAAAGCTTTGTCTTACCGCCCAAGTCGTATCTCTGCCAGTTACGTGCGCGGTTACTACCCTCACCCCAGTACTCCTTAACGTAAGTGCCGTTGATGATGAGCTTGTTTGTGGGAGATTCGTCAAAACGAGCGAAGTATCTGCCCAGCATCATAAAGTCTGCACCCATTGCAAGGGCAAGAGTCATATGATAATCGTGAACAATACCGCCGTCAGAGCAGATAGGAATATAGACACCTGTCTTCTCAAAATACTCATCTCTTGCAGCTGCAACCTCAATAAGAGCAGTAGCCTGACCTCTGCCGATACCCTTTGTTTCGCGGGTGATACAGATGGAACCGCCGCCGATACCAACCTTGATGAAGTCGGCACCTGCTTCTGCAAGGAACATAAAGCCGTCGCGGTCTACGACGTTACCTGCGCCAACCTTAACTGTGTCGCCGTACTTCTCACGGATGAACTTGAGGGTTTTTGCCTGCCAGCATGTGTAACCCTCAGAGGAGTCGATACAGAGCACGTCTGCGCCTGCCTCAACAAGAGCGGGCACTCTCTTTTCATAGTCGAGAGTGTTGATACCTGCACCAACAACATATCTCTTCTGGCTGTCCAGTACCTCGTTGGGGTTTTCTTTGTGCTGAGAGTAGTCCTTGCGGAATACAAAATAAGCAAGGTTGCCGTTCTCATCTACCAGAGGAAGTGAGTTGAGCTTGTGCTCCCAGATGATGTCGTTTGCTTCTTTGAGAGTAGTTGTAACAGGAGCTACAACAAGGTCAGCAAGAGGAGTCATAAAACCAGCAACCTTCTCCTCAGCAGACATACGGCTTACTCTGTAGTCTCTGCCTGTAACAATACCAAGGAGTTTGCCGTTTGCGGTACCGTCCTCGGTAACAGCCATTGTGCTATGGCCTGTAATTTCGTAAAGAGAAAGCACATCAGCCAGAGTAGAATCGGGAGTAAGGTTAGAATCACTTACTACAAAACCTGCCTTATAGTTCTTAACACGGGACACCATAGCAGCCTCGTCCTCAATGCTCTGTGAGCCGTAGATAAAGGAAACGCCGCCCTCTTTTGCAAGTGCGATTGCCATTGTATCGTTGGAAACGGACTGCATAATAGCAGAAACCATAGGAATGTTAAGTTTGATTGCAGGTTCTTCACCCTTCTTAAACTTTGTGAGAGGTGTGCTTAAGTTTACGTTAGCAGGAATACACTCCTCGGAAGTGTAACCGGGGATGAGCAGATATTCGCTGAATGTACGTGAAGGCTCGTTGTAATAGAATGCCATGATTTTGTCCTCCTCTTTCAATCACTTTCTTGGAAAATTAAATATTTTTTCTATGTTACTGCAAAAGGCTTCAAAAGTCAAGACTTTTTTACTCTTATTAATGAAGCCTTCTGCACTTGTTATTATGAAAGTTTATATTACTTGAAATAGTCTACCGCTGCACGGAAAATACCCATATCGGAATTACCGGGAACGTTCTTGTAAAGACCGTTGCCTACACGCTCGCAGTGGCCCATCTTACCGAATACACGACCGTCGGGTGAAGTGATACCCTCAATAGCGTAAGCAGAATTGTTGGGGTTAAACTGGATATCTGCAGTTGCATTACCCTGAAGGTCTACATACTGTGTAGCAACCTGACCGTTTGCAATGAGTTTCTTGATAAGCTCCTCGCTTGCAAGGAATCTGCCTTCACCGTGAGAGATAGGAGTAAGGTAAGTCTCACCAACAGGTGAATACTTAAGCCAGGGTGAAAGGTTAGATGCAACGCGAACGTTTACAAGCTTTGACTGGTGACGTCCGATAGTATTGTATGTCAGTGTGGGGCAGTTCTCGTCAGTGTCGATAATCTCGCCAAAGGGAACAAGACCCAGCTTGATAAGAGCCTGGAAGCCGTTACAGATACCGCACATAAGACCGTCACGGGTTTTGAGAAGCTCGTGTACCTGCTCGGTAACAGCCTTGTTACGGAAGAATGCGGTAATGAACTTACCTGAGCCGTCGGGCTCGTCACCGCCTGAGAAGCCGCCGGGAATGAATACCATCTGAGCAGTCTTCAGAGCGTTTGCAAAATACTCAACACTCTCTGTAACCTGAGAAGGAGTCAGGTTCTTGATAACAATAATCTCAGCCTCGGCACCTGCGTCACGCATAACCTTAGCAGAATCGTATTCACAGTTAGTACCGGGGAAAACAGGGATAAGAACCTTAGGTTTAGCTACCTTGATTGCAGGAGCAACGTTTGATTTACCCTCAAAGCTGAGTGTGGGAATTGTGCGTCCGCCCTGGTCGATGTTACAGCTGAACACATCCTCAAGCTTGTTCTCGTAAAGCTCGGAGAGAGCTGAAAGAGCTACTGTTTCACCGCCAAATACAAGCTCCTCTGCCTCTGTGGTTGTACCAAGCACCTTGCCGATTTCTACATTCTCGGAAAGTTCAAGGATAAATGAGCCGTAAGAGCAATCGAAGATTTCCTGTGAAGTAATGCCGTCAGCAAACTTAAATCCGATGCCGTTACCGATAGCCATTTTATATACTGCCTCAGCAATACCGCCAAAGCCGGGTGTATAAGCAGAGAGCACCTTACCCTCGCGGATAAGCTTCTCAACGGTCGCAAAAACTTCTTTCTGGCTGTCCTTATCGGGCAGACCGTATTTATTAAACCGGGGTGTAATGAGTACAACTGTGTTGCCTGCACCCTTGAATTCGGGAGATGTAACTGTCTTGACATTGCCTGTTGTAACAGCAAAGGAAACAAGTGTGGGAGGAACGTCGATATCCTCGAAGCTACCGCTCATTGAGTCTTTACCGCCGATGGACGCAATCTCAAAGTCAAGCTGTGCATCAAAAGCACCTAAAAGTGCTGACAGAGGCTTACCCCAACGCTGTGCGTCTGTTCTGGGGCTTTCGAAATATTCCTGGAATGTAAGGTATGCACCATCCATAGAACCGCCTGTAGCAACCAGCTTTGCAAGGGACTCAACTACTGCAAGGTAAGCACCGTGATAAGGGCTCTTTTCGCTTACAAAGGGGTTAAAGCCCCAGGACATAAAGGAAACAGTGTCTGTGTGCTTCTTCTCAACACTCACCTTGTTTACCATTGCCTGAATGGGAGTTCTCTGATATTTACCGCCAAAGGGCATAAGCACTGTGCCTGCACCGATGGTGGAGTCGAATCTCTCGGAAAGACCGCGTTTGGAGCAAACGTTAAGGTCCTGAGCAAGCTCTTTCATATTCTCAGCAAAGCTCTCGCCTGCCTGCTTCTTATAGAGAACAGGAGCACAGGGTGCTATATCAATGTGCTTTTGTGCACCGTTGGAATTAAGGAATTCTCTGGAAAGGTTTACAATTGCCTTACCGCCCCATGTCATAACAAGTCTGGGCTCTGCAGTAACCTCTGCAACTAAAGTTGCCTCAAGGTTCTCTGAAGCGGCAAGTTCTTTGAAGCGTTCAACGTCTGATGCTTCAACAACTACAGCCATTCTCTCCTGAGATTCACTGTTTGCAAGCTCTGTGCCGTCAAGACCTTCGTACTTCTTGGGAACAGCATTAAGGTTAATCTTAAGTCCGTCTGCAAGCTCACCGATAGCAACGGAAACACCGCCTGCACCGAAGTCGTTACAACGCTTGATAAGGAGAGACGCCTCTTTGTTTCTGAAAAGTCTCTGGAGCTTTCTTTCCTCGGGAGCGTTACCCTTCTGAACCTCAGCAGAGCAGGTCTCGATGGAGGAAAGTGTGTGGGACTTGGAAGAACCGGTTGCACCGCCGCAGCCGTCACGGCCTGTCTTACCGCCAAGGAGGATTACAACATCTCCTGCCTCGGGAACTTCACGGCGAACGTTCTCTGCGGGAGCAGCAGCAATAACTGCACCGATTTCCATACGCTTTGCCATATAGCCTTTGTGGTAAAGCTCGTCAACAATACCTGTTGCAAGACCAATCTGGTTGCCGTAGGAGCTGTAGCCTGCAGCAGCAGTGGTAACAATCTTTCTCTGAGAAAGCTTACCCTCGATAGTCTCAGATACAGGCACTGTGGGGTCAGCGGCACCTGTTACACGCATTGCACCATATACATAGGAACGGCCTGAAAGGGGATCACGGATAGCACCGCCGATGCAGGTAGCCGCACCGCCGAAGGGCTCAATTTCTGTGGGATGGTTGTGGGTCTCGTTCTTAAAGAGCAGGAGCCAATCCTCCTCTGCTCCGTCAACCTCAACCTTGATTTTTACTGTACAAGCATTGATTTCCTCAGACTCGTCAAGGTTAGGAAGCTTGCCCTCTGCACGTAAAAACTTTGCGGCAAGAGTTGCAATATCCATCAAAGTCTTGGGCTTCTCAGTTCTGCCCAACGCCTCACGGGTCTTGAGGTATCTGTTATATGCACCCTCTAAGAGTTCATCACAGAAGGTAACATTGTCAATATTTGTAAGGAATGTGGTATGACGGCAGTGGTCAGACCAGTATGTATCAATCATTCTGATTTCAGTAATTGTGGGGTCTCTGTCCTCAGAAATAAAGTAGTTCTGACAGAATGCGATATCATCCTCGTCCATTGCAAGACCGTACTTCTCAACAAATTCTGCAAGACCTGCTTTTGAAAGTTTGCAGAAGCCTGTGAGTGTCTCAACACCCTCGGGAATTTCACACTCAAAAGCAAGGGAATCATAAGTCTCAAGCTGTGCCTCACGGCTTTCAACAGGGTTGATGATAAAGTTCTTGATAACTGCAAGTTCTTCCTCAGTTACATTACCGTAAAGCAGGAATACCTTTGCAGTACGAACTGTGGGACGCTCGCACTGAGAAATAAGCTGGATACACTGTGCCGCAGAGTCTGCTCTCTGGTCAAACTGACCGGGGAGATACTCGGTTGCAAATACAATGCAGTCAGATGTATCGGGAAGCTCATCGCTGATATTATCAAGCTGAGGCTCGGAGAATACTGTGGTCTTTGCATAGTCAAAGAGGTCTTTGTCAATATTCTCCACATCGTATCTGTTGATAACTCTAAGCTCAGTGAGGCTCTTTATCATCAACAGATTGTTAATTTCATTCTTAAGGGACTGTGCCTCAGCGGTAAGTCCTTCTTTTTTCTCTACATATAATCTGTATACCATTTTATTTTTCCTCCAGAACCTTCAGTGCTTTCTGACCGATATCACTTCGGCAGTAAGCATTCTCAAAGTGTACCTTCTTTACCTCGCGGTATGCCTTCTCTACTGCAAGGGAAAGGTTCTCAGCTGTGCACACAACACCCAGAACTCTGCCGCCTGCTGTAAGAAGTCTGCCGTTTTCAGCCTTTGCACCTGCAACAAAAATCTCTGCCTCTAAGTCCATATCGTAAGTAATCTCAAAGCCTGTCTGATACTTCTTGGGATAACCCTCGGATGCAAGGACAACACAGCAAGCGGACTCATCCTTGAACTCTACGTTCACATCAGAGAGTGTGCCTGCTTCTACTGCCTGCATAATCTCAAAGAGGTCGGTTTTTAGCAGGGGCAGTACAACCTGAGTTTCAGGGTCGCCGAAACGGCAGTTGTACTCAATAACCTTGGGGCCGTCCTCGGTAATCATAAGGCCGAAGTAAAGACATCCCTTAAATGTTCTGCCCAGTTTATTCATAGCCTCCATAGTGGGAAGGAAGATTTCCTTCATACATCTGTCGGCAATTTCTTCTGTATAGTAGGGGTTGGGAGCGATTGTGCCCATACCGCCTGTGTTAAGACCTGTATCATTATCGCCGATACGCTTGTGGTCCATAGATGAAACCATGGGAACTACAACCTTGCCGTCTGTAAATGACAGAACTGAAACCTCAGGTCCTGTGAGAAATTCCTCAATAACAATGTTACTGCCTGAGTCGCCGAAAACCTTGTCCTCCATCATTTCCTTAACAGCCTGCTTAGCCTCGTCACGTGTCATTGCAATGACAACACCCTTGCCAAGCGCCAAGCCGTCAGCCTTGATAACAACAGGGATAGCACAAGTCTCAAGATACTCAAGAGCTTTGTCCATATTATCAAAGGTTTCATACTGAGCAGTAGGAATGCCAAACTCCTTCATCATATTCTTGGAGAAGATTTTACTGCCCTCAATGATTGCCGCATTACTCTCAGGGCCGAAGCAGGGAATGCCCACGGCATGCAGTGCATCAACAGCACCAAGCACCAACGGGTCATCGGGAGCAACTACTGCAAATTCAATATTGTTTTCCTTTGCAAAGTTTACGATACCTTCAATGTCCTTTGCGCCGATGTTCACACAGGTTGCATCCTGTGCGATTGCACCGTTGCCCGGGAGTGCGAAAATCTCGGTTACCTTGGGACTTTCACTTAGTTTTTTAATGATGGCGTGCTCTCTGCCGCCGCCACCGACTACCATTATCCTCACGGTTTTCACCTCATATTAATTCTTAATTAATGGTGGAACAATCTCATTCCTGTGAATGCCATTGCGATGCCGTATTTGTCGCAGGTATCAATAACAATCTGGTCACGGATTGAACCGCCGGGCTCTGCAATGTAAGATACACCTGAGCGCTTTGCACGGTCGATGTTATCACCGAAGGGGAAGAATGCATCTGAGCCAAGAGCAACGCCTGTGATAGAATCAAGGTATGCTCTCTTCTCTGCCTTTGTCAGCTCCTCAGGTCTTACTGTGAAGAACTGCTGCCAGTTGCCTTCTGCCAATACATCGTCGCTGTCATCAGAGATATAAACGTCAATTGCGTTATCACGCTCGGGTCTGCCAAGCTCAGGCTTGAAGGGAAGATTCAGAACCTTCTCGTGCTGTCTTAAGTGCCAGATATCAGCCTTGTTACCTGCAAGACGTGTGCAGTGAATTCTGGACTGCTGACCTGCGCCAACACCGATTGCCTGACCGTCCTTTGCGTAGCATACGGAGTTGGACTGTGTATATTTCAGAGTGATAAGTGCGATGATAAGGTCGCGTCTTGCACTCTCGGGGATTTCTTTGTTCTGTGTTACAATATTCTCAAGGAGAGCATTGTTGATTTCAAAGTTGTTTCTGCCCTGCTCAAAGGTGATGCCGTAAACCATCTTTGTCTCAATTTCCTGAGGCACATAATCAGGGTCAATCTTAACGATATTGTAGTTACCCTTACGCTTTGACTTCAGCACCTCAAGTGCTTCGTCAGTGTAGCCGGGAGCAATAACGCCGTCGGAAACCTCACGCTTGATAAGCTCTGCGGTCTTAAGGTCGCAAACATCGGAAAGTGCAATCCAGTCACCGAAGGAGGACATTCTGTCGGTTCCTCTTGCTCTTGCATAAGCACAAGCCAGAGGAGACTCGTCAAGGCCCTCAATATCGTCTACAAAGCAAGCCTTCTTAAGCTCAGGAGAGAGAGGAAGACCTACTGCAGCAGAAGTGGGGCTTACGTGCTTGAAGGAAGTAGCAGCTACCATACCTGTAGCTTCTTTAATCTCTTTAACAAGCTGCCATGAATTGAATGCATCAAGGAAGTTGATGTAGCCGGGTCTGCCACTGAGAATCTCAATGGGAAGCTCTGTACCGTCATTCATATAAATCTTTGAGGGTTTCTGGTTGGGGTTACAACCGTATTTAAGTTCAAACTCTTTCATTTTTATTCTCCTTATCAAGCATTCTTGTTAATCATTCTGTTCTCTGCCTTGCCTGTTTCAAGGTCAACAAAGCGAACATAGAGAGAAATCTTGTTCTGCTCATTGAGAGTACTCCAGATTGCGTCTGTGAACTCGTCAATATCAGAGGGGATAAACACACGCTCAGGCTCACCCTGGAATGTGGGGATAGGATTGCCGTCACATACATAGGTGTGGATAAAGTGGCCAAGACCTGCAATTGCCTTGTAAGCGTAGTTAAAGCGGTTGCAAGCAGTACCCTCTGCATCTGCACTCTTAAGAATGTTCATCTTATATGTAAAGTCGTTATCATCAAATGTAATCATACCGCTGATTCGGGGTGTGAAGTTGGGAGCATCAGGCTCAAACTCACGCTGAGTAAGAGCAGTCTCAAAGTTCATACCGCTTGCAAGACCGTCGAAAACAGTGTCAGTCTGGTCGCCGTTTGTAACAATAAGGTTGTTCTCATAAACTCTGATAGGAGAGTAGATAATCAGAGAAGGGTCCTCTACCTTAGATGCATCGAAGGGATGGATAATCACCTCATCACCCTGCTCGATGAAAACTCTGTTACGGCTGTTTTCGCTTCTGCCCATAATGAAATAAGCAGTTACTGCCTTTTTGCCGTCCTCGGATTTACCGATGATAATACCTCTGCCGGGGTAGGTGTTGCTACTCAGCAGTTCTTTAATGCAATTAATCTTGTAGATATCCATAGCTTAAGCTCCTTCTCTCTATACAATAATATTTCAGTTAAATTTCACCTTTTAGGATTTTACTGCAGACAAGCTCTGTGGATGCAGGCAGGATTTTCCACTCTGCATTTTCAAGAATTCTCGCACTGAGAGTTTCGGGGGTATCCCCGTCTAAAACCTCAACAGCCTTCTGCATAATGATTTCTCCGCCGTCGGGGATTTCGTTTACAAAATGAACTGTTGCACCCGAAACCTTAACGCCTTTCTCAAGTGCCGCTCTATGAACTCTCAGTCCGTAGAAGCCTTCTCCGCAGAATGAGGGAATAAGTGACGGGTGAACATTGATAATTCTGTTTTTATATTTATCTGTGAAATCCTTGGAAAGAATACACATAAAACCTGCAAGAACAATCAGTTCGATGTTATTTTCCTCAAGGGTCTCTATTATTTTACTCTCAAAGTCAGTCGGGAACTCAGCCTTTGTAACTGCCACTGCCTTTATGCCTGCGTTCTTTGCACGCTGAAGGGAGTATGCATCGGCTTTGTTGGAAAGCACAAGTACAATCTCACCCGAGTTTATAACTCCGCTGTTCTGAGAGTCGATAAGTGCCTGAAGATTGGTACCGCCCCCTGAAACCAAGACAGCGATACGCACCTTGTTATCCTTTAACATAAGATAACACCCTCAGAAGATTCAACGATTTCGCCGAGAATGTATGCATCCTCGCCGTTTGCATTGAGGATTTCAACTGCCTTCTGTGCGTCCTCTTTATCAACTACAATGCTCATACCAACACCCATATTGAAGGTATTGAACATATCTCTCTCGGGGATTGAGCCCACCTGCTGAATAAGCTTGAAGATAGGCAGAATCTGCACATCCTCTGTCTTAATCTTAGCAGAGAAGCCCTCGGGAAGTGAGCGGGGAATGTTCTCGTAGAAGCCGCCGCCTGTGATATGGGAGATAGCTTTAACGTTTACATTCTTCATCAGAGCCAGTACAGACTTAACGTAAATTTTTGTGGGTGTGAGCAGGGTTTCGCCCAGGGACTTACCGCCCAGCTCATCGTAGGTCTTGTGCAAATCTGCGTTGTCTACATCGAACACCTTTCTAACAAGGGAGAAGCCGTTGGAGTGAACACCGCTGGATTTAAGAGCAATGATTGCGTCCCCTGCCTTAACAGTGCTGTTATCAATCATTTTCTTCTTGTCAACAATACCTACAGCAAAGCCTGCAAGGTCGTAGTCATCTAAGGGCATAAGACCGGGATGCTCTGCGGTTTCACCGCCGATAAGAGCCGCACCGGACTGGACGCAGCCCTCTGCAACACCGCCGACGATTGAAGCAATCTTCTCGGGGTAATTCTTACCGCAAGCGATATAATCAAGGAAAAAGAGTGGCTTTGCACCGCAACACATGATCTCGTTTACACACATTGCAACTGCATCAATACCAATGGTATCGTGCTTGTCAAGAAGCATTGCAAGCTTTACCTTGGTACCGCAACCGTCTGTGCCGGAAACAAGCACGGGCTCCTCCATACCTGTAGGAAGACCGAAGCAACCGCCGAAACCGCCTACATCGTCAAGACAGCCTTCGTTACGGGTACGCTTGATGTGTTCCTTCATAAGTTCAACAGCCTTGTAACCTGCGGTAATATCAACGCCGGCTGCTGCATAACTTTCAGATCTTGAATTACTCATACTATTTATTCCTTTCCGTTCCAACAATATGTGCAGACACAGTCTGCGGGCAGGCCGATGGCCTCAATCATTCCGTCAAGCGACTGGAACTCCAGCGACTTGAAGCCCAGTTTTTCACAAATAAGGCGGCGCATATTTCTGCCGCGTTCTGTTGTGCTGTCGGCATATTCCTCCAAATGCTCAAAACCTTCCTCACCCTCAAGCTCCATAATGATTCTTCTGGAGAGCAGGTCCATTTCTGATGTACTGGAAGAAAAATTAAGGTACTTACAGCTGTACATAATGGGAGGACAAGCAGAACGCATATGAACCTCCTTGGCACCGTTGTCATACAGAAAATCAACAGTACCTCTCAACTGTGTACCGCGAACAATGCTGTCATCTACAAAGAGAAGTTTTTTGTCCTTGATAAGCTCCTCAACAGGGATAAGCTTCATTTTTGCCACGTGGTTTCGAACATTCTGATTCTTAGGCATAAAGCTTCGAGGCCAGGTGGGTGTATATTTAATGAAGGGACGTGCAAAGGGCTTGTCGCTCCGATTTGCATAGCCGATTGCGTGAGGTATGCCTGAATCGGGAACACCGCAGACAAAGTCCACGTCCTCATAAGTTCCGTTTTTGATTTCATCACGTGCCATAATCTCGCCGTTTTTGTTACGCATCAGCTCAACATTGACACCCTCGTAGGTAGAGTTGGGATAGCCGTAATAGGTCCAGAGGAAGGAGCAGATTTTCATTTTCTTGCCTGCTTCCTTGAGGACCTCTTCCCTGTCGCTTGTGAGCTTTACAATCTCACCTGCTCCAAGCTCTCTGACAGTTGAGTAGCCCAGCTTTTTGAACGCAAAGGATTCAAAGCTTACACAGTAGCCGTCATCATCCTTGCCTATAACTACAGGAGTACGTCCCATTGAGTCACGGGCAACAATCAACTCTTCGTGCTCTGTCATAATGAGAATTGAAAGAGAACCTTTCACTCTGCTCTGAGCATAAGCGATACCCTCTGCAAAGTCCTGCTTCTGGTCAATAAGTGTTGCCACAAGTTCGGTGGCGTTAACCTTGCCTCCGCCCATAGCACCAAAATGCACCTTACCTGTATCAAGAAGCTCCTGAGCAAGCTCTGCCTGATTGTTGATTACCCCTACAATGCTTATGGCATAAATACCGTTGTGAGAGTATATCAGAAGAGGCTGAGGGCCTGTATCGCTGATACAGCCTATGCATACTCTTCCCTTTGTTTTATCAAGGTCGTTTTCAAATTTTGTTCTGAAAGGAGTGTTCTCGATATTGTGGATATGACGCTGAAAGCCGTCTTCCTCACAGTAGCTTGCAATACCAGCTCTGGAGGTTCCAAGGTGAGAATGGTAGTCAACACCAAAGAACACATCTAAAACGCAGTCACGCTTGGAAACCGCACCAAAAAATCCGCCCATTTAAGAGCACCTCCGAGATTACGCAATGAAATATGACTGAACAAACAGTCTTGATAGTACTCCGACAGCTCCCTTGTAAAAAGGGAGCTGCTTGGAAATTTATTGATTATTCAAAGAAAAGCTTTGAGAGTGTCATGGGGTCGATATACTCGCCGTTCTTGTAAACTCTCATATTACCGGATGCGATTTCATCAATGAGGAACACCTCGTCGCCAACATAGCCGAACTCGAACTTGATGTCGTAGAGGTTCATACCTCTTTTCTGCATCTCGTCATCAACGATGTCGGTAATCTTCTGTGTCATTTCCTTAACTGCATTGTACTGAGCTGCGTTCATAACACCGAGAACCTCAAGACCGTCAGCAGTTACAAGGGGATCGCCCTTTGCATCGTTCTTGAATGTCATCTCAACATAATTGGGAAGGTCTGCACCTTCTTCAACATAATCGCTGTAACGACGAAGGAAGGAGCCTACTGCCTTCTTGCGGCAGATAACCTCAAGGCCCTTACCGAAGGGCTTTGCAGGAAGAACTTCCATTGTAACTGTGTCCATATCAGCAGATACATAGTGAGTTTTAATGCCTGCAGCCTTGCAAAGCTCAAAGAAGTATACACTCATCTCAAGGTTAACCTTGCCAACACCGTCGATTGTAAGACCTACGGAATTCTCACCTGGGTCAAACACGCCGTCTTTACCTGTGCAATCATCCTTGAACTTCAGCTCATAGTTGCCATTTTCAAGTGCAAATACGTCCTTGGTCTTACCTCTGTAAACAAGCTCTTTCATAATAAAATCTCCTTAAAATAAAATGTAAAATAATAGACTTAATATATCAAAGACCGAATTCGCTCTGAACAGCGCGGTCTTTTTCAAGCACCTTGGCTGTTGCCTGTGCTCTGTACTCATCGTACTTAACTCTGAGCTCATCATCGCTTATAGCAAGCATCTGAATAGACAACAAGGCGGCGTTGGCAGCTCCGTCAATAGCAACTGTAGCCACAGGCATACCTGTAGGCATCTGCACAGTTGAGAGAAGTGCATCAACACCGTCAAGATACTTTGATTTAACAGGAATTCCGATAATGGGGAGTGAGCAGTTTGCCGCAAAAGCACCTGCAAGATGTGCCGCCATACCTGCTGCGCAGATAATAACACCAAAGCCATTATCGCGGGCAGAGCGTGCAAACTCAGAAGCCTCAAGGGGTGTTCTGTGTGCAGAGAGAACTCTCACCTCAAAGGGTACACCGAACTGAGAAAGGATATCGGTTGCTTTTCTAACAACGGGAAGGTCACTGTCGCTACCCATTACAACTGCAACTTTTTTCATAATATTACCTCCGTTCACAAAAAATAGTGAATAAAAACAAAACCGGGCAGACCTGTAGTAATGCTACAAGTCTGCCCAGGCGGTCGACATTAAAACAGGTTTTCTGCTCCCACGTGGTACTCCACTAATCCGCCAGTTACAGAAAACATTACAACATCGTAATTATATCATATAAACCTAATATAAGTCAACAAAACACGACATCCCTCGAATGTAAATTATTTACAATCGTATCCCTGAGGTTTTGTGAATAATAACAAAGATACCCCGACCAAATAATAGGTCGGGGTAATGGATAGTAAATTATTATCCGAATCACAAAGATTATCAGAGAGTATTTTTGAGAGTTCTTCTTTCGTACACCTTTGCAGTAAGGCTGAGACCACAAGTAAACATAATCAATGCAGCCGTAAACGTACTTACTACAGAATTTATAGAATAACCGGTTATAAGAGCAGAGTAAGCCGCTAAAACCTTACTTCCCATCTGCCCCATAAGAATATTCTGATACAGAGAAACAAACCACTCTATCACCAATGTACCGCATGAAGTCAAGGAAGCAACAACTATTTCTCCCCAGATACCTGCTTTGGTTTTTCCTGCAACAATAAAAAGCAGAACTCCCGACAAAGCAAGAGAAAACACCTTTATGAAGATACTCACGGGAAACATAAAGGGTGCATCTGCAACCGCTTTACTTGCAAAGACACTGATAATCCTGTCTTGTGCAAGCAGATACACAAAAAAGCCGACAAAGCAATACAAAGCCAAAGCAAAACAAATAACTGAGGATATTCTCGATAGTTTAACCATAATATCACCTGCTCATATTATCTTCTGTAAATCAGATGTGAGAACAATACGCTCACCGCAAGGACTGCCATTTCGATTACAGCAAGAAGGGCAACCGACTGTGCTGTGGCACCCTCAAAACTTGTAGCAACAAGAGGATACACAAACACCCACACAACCGCAAAGAAGTTTACAATCGCAGTAATTGCAGTGCCTGCACGGATTCTGCCTATTCGGCTTATAAGTCCTGCAAGCAGGGCATTTATAAGAATCAGAATATTCACAACAATGAAACCTTCTGTTTCACCCTGCATAAGGTCTGTTACCTTACCGCTTATCATCAGAAAGGCAAAGGCGATTTCAAGTGCTATAAGTAAAATCAGACAAACCGTGCGTTTAAGGTCACGGAAAAACCTGCGTATACCTGAAAACAAGCCAAAAGCACCCAACACCGCCGCACCTGTGGCAATCTCACGGGCAGAAGTGTCTGCAGGCTGAGTTTTTCTGTTTGATTTCTCTCTGTTCAGTTCTTCCTGTCTCTGCTGTGTAAGTGTCTTTTTACGCTCAGGCTCAGCAAGAGATTCCTCCTGAATATGAGTTTCTTTTTCTGTATGTACATCTTCTGCAAGTCCCAGTTCTTTTTCGGTAAAAGAAGTATCACAAAACTCACAGTATCTTTTTTCAAGGTTAATAAGTCCTCCGCAATTTGGACAGTTCATAGTTATTTCTCCTTTGCAGTATTAATAGAAGCAATGAGCATAACCCGGATGCTTGTACAAGAAGAATCAAGAGTTCTATACTCTGCTTCGGTAATATAATTGGTTTTTACAACAACTCCAACCAATAGCCTGTTTCATTTGCTTCTTTGAGAGCAATTTGAAGTTTTGCAACAAAATCCTTCTTGCTCTGTGCATATTGAGCTTCGTGTATGTTTGCACCTACGGACGTTCCCGCACGTGCAATTTGATCGGTCATATAGGAACACTTTTGGGGACAGTTATACCATCAACCAGATTTACAATAGCAACTGCAAACTCAAAAGAAAGCTCAAGTAATTTATTTTCGGACACAAAAGCACCCCTAATTATACTATTATACCACTAACATTCATTCTTTTCAATGATATATCACCTTTGGCGATATGATATACGGCTATGCCGAATGATATATTTCCACTTCGTGAAAATATGATATAATATCCGTTCCGTCATACGCGAAGCGTATATCATCTGCGAAACAGATATCATAGCATCAGCTATATCATCCGTGACCAAAGGGAACGGATATCATTGTAAAAGACCTCTTTTGTCAGGTAGACAAAAGAGGTCTTTTACATGGTGTGGATGAATGGACTTGAACCATCGACCCCTTGCATGTCAAGCAAGTACTCTAACCAGCTGAGCTACACCCACATTTTTGAAAGCTCGATAATTATAGCACACAGAGAAGATAAAGTCCAGTATTTTACTATATTTATTTTATGCTTTTTTCCACAGCATTTTACCATTGTCAAGAGAGTACTCCACAAGCCCTTTATGCCTCAAATATGTCAGGTGTCCTCTGACACTTGATGAGGTCATCACAAACTGCATATATGTCTCGGGCAGGCTCCACATTTGCATAAACTTAGCTGTCAAATCCTCAACAGACAGAAACGTTTCGAGCAATTTCAAAATCAGTTCGTTGACCTTGTTAAGACTGTCAATATTAAACTGAGCAAGTTTTGCAATCTCTCTTGTCGGCTCTGCATGAGAAGGTACGCAGAGTTTTCCCTCGTACTTCTTTATATTCTCCAGAGTTTTATACTGACTTTCAATATCAAAAACATAACTCATAGGAGAAACTTCAAGAGTTCTGTCGCTTATAACGGCATCTGCCAGAAAATACACGTCATCAGGAGTTTTCACGCCAATCATATCTGCAAAATGACCGGGCAGACGAAAAAACTCCATACCCTTTGGCAGTGTCAGCTCTTCTATATCACTCACTGCACAAGCAGGGGTGTTCATAAACTTTCCTCTGAAATCTCTGCAAGGAAAAGCTCCGTAAACAATTGCAGGCTCCAAATCGGGCTTCTCTACAAACATCCGCTCTGCCTCAGTTGCATAAGCTTTTACCCCCGTTGTCTCTACAATATATTTACATCCTCCTGCGTGGTCTGTGTGAGCGTGTGTAAGAATTATCGCCTTTATACTCCAACCCTGCTCTTCCAGAATCCCAAGTATCCTCTTTGCGGATTTTTCATTAACACCTGTATCTATTACGTATACTTCATTTTCATCTGTCACATAGAAGCCCACATTGGTGGGCATTGTGTAACAATATGTGTTTTCACCGAGCTTTACAAGTTCAAACATTCTATCATCTCTTCAATATATTAATACTGTTATTATACCCCTTGTTTTCTGCAAAATCAATTAAACAAAATAAAACAAGCTGAACCCGAAGGAGTCAGCTTGTTTTAGGAAGAAATCACTTAAAAGTGTAATTGCGTTAACCTGCGTAAGGCTCCCAGTTATTTGACTGGTTGTTATAAACAGAACCTGTCTGAGGAGTAAGGTCGCTTGTCTGAGCACCGCTTCCGTTATTGAAAACAACGCCTGTGTGACCTGCAGGAAGCTCAATACGATACACACCGCCGCCTATAGCTTCCATCTGAGTGCCAGGCCAGTTTGTTCCTGAGCCGTCAGAACCCCAGGAGTGGCAGTATGCATTACCCCAATTTGCACTATCTTTGAAGTAAATATAGTTGCCGTTTGAGTTATTGTTATTGTTATTGTTATTGTTATTATTGTTGTTATTATTAATGTTTCCGTCCAGAGGGAATCTGGTTACATCTGCAATATCAGAAAGTTTACCTTCCCACTGATTGCTTGAGCAGTTATAGATTACATAATTACCGTCAATGTTAAGGTCGCCTGTCTGATTACCGCCGTTGTTGCTGAAAATGATTCTGTCACAGCCTGCGGGAACTACCATGTAGTAATACTCAGAATTGAGCTTCTTCATAGGCTCGCCGGGCCAGCTCATTACATCTTCACCTGAGGACTTCCATACATAAGCATAGGGGGTTGAGAAGTTATTGTTCTTGATTGCAACAACATTACCGCCAAGAGATGACAGGTCTATTGTATTTGTATCATCTGCAACAGGTGTAGTCTCTGTCGGATTAGTTGCTTCTGTTGCTTCTGTGGGAACAGTAGGCTGAGGCTCAACATCACCGTTTATGAATTTAACCATAGAACCGATAACATCACTGGTAATCATCTCTGCAACATATTTCTGAAGCAAAGTAGCATCCTTAATTGTAACATCTGAATCCATATCAACATCGGCTGCAATCAGTTCCTTGAGGCTCATAAGGACAAGTCCTGCAATATATTTCTGTACAAGAGTTGCATCCTTAACATTTACAATTTCATTGCCATCCACGTCGCCTAACATAACCATCATTTCCAAAGGGCCGGGCACCGTAGGTTTCTGGGTTTCTGTAGGATCGGGAGCCTGTGTTTCTGTGGGTTTTGTTACAGGCTCTGTAGGCTTTGTTACAGGCTCTGTAGGCTTAGTGGGTTTTATAGGAGCATAGTCTTCCCATGAATCGTTCTTGTAAATCTTGGGAGAGCCTGAGTACTGAAGACCTGCTTCGTTTGCACCGGGAACCTGGTTACCGTTGTTATCTGTAAAGAGAACGTAGCAATTCTCGAATCCTGCAGGGGGCTCAAAAGACCAGACATTGTTGCTTTCTTTCTGCATCTGAGTTCCTGGCCACTGTGCAGGAGCGTTGTTGCCGTCCTTATAAATGTAGCAATATACTGTGTTCCAGTTTTTGCCTGAGTTGTCAAAGTAGATGCCTGTAGCAGAGGGATCCGCCTTTGTGTATGTGTAGGTTTCAACATCAGAAGTACCTGCGGAGGATGTAGCCTTAACAGAAACTGTTGTTTTTGTGCCGTAATCCACACCTGCACCAATAGTAATCTTCTGACCGTTTGTAAAGCTCTGATATGCACCGCCGTCAATTGAATACTGACCGCTTGTTGCATCAGAATAGTTAAGGGTAAGGGTAAGGGAATCTGTCTTATAGGTCTGAGAACCGGGAGTTACAGAAGCAGAAGGACCTGCAGGCTTTACTGTTTTGTTGAGAAGAACCGCAATACCTGAGGAACCAATCTGGCCGGAAATATTAGAGGAAGTAACTGTCCAGGTAGAACCTGTAACAAGGTCTTTGTATGTGCCGGGCTTGGTTGTGCCGCCGCCGTTAGGCACGTTTACAGAGTAGCCACCGCCTGAACCCGCAACGATAACCGCACCGCTTTCACGGCAAACAACTGCACAGTTGTTGCCTGTTGTGTAATAATCTCTTTCACCTGCACAAGCATTCTTGAGCTGGTTAACAGCCGCAATTTCTTTATTCTTGAATGCTGTGCTTCCCTTCTGGCCTGAACGGATACCGCTCTTGTCGGCAGAACCGGGACGTGAGAAATAGAGAGCGTTTGTGCCTGCGCGTGAAGCCGCAACAGCATAAGCTCTGTCAATTGTATTCTGGCTCATTCCATTGGAGAAACCCCAATCCTGACCGTTTGACCAGGTATCGTGGCTTTCGCCCCAGTAGATGAGTTTATCAGCTGCAATACCTCTGTTGGACCAGTTTCCGTTTGAGGAAGGCACACCGCCGCCTGCAAAGGAGTTTCTTAAAGTCATACCGTATGAACTGTCTGTAACTGTCATATAGTTGGTATATTCCTTCATGAGGCCTTCGTTGCCTGAACCTCTGTCATCAGGACCAACAAGGATTTCGCCGTAGTGGTAAAGTCCGTTGTTAGTAACTGCGGGCCAGAAGTTACATCCCTCAGAAGGAAGGGAGATGTGCTTTGCGGCGTCCCAACGAATGCCGTCAACACCAATACCTTTGAGTTCATTGATATATTTAGCAACAACCTGCTGAACATAGGAGTGCTCAGAGTTCAGGTCACGCATACCGATTTCACCGTGAGTTACCTGATAGCGGTCTGCCCAGTTGCTTACACCGCCGTGTGAGTGCCAGTACTGATTGTCCTTAAGGTCGTCCTGTACTCGGTTTGTGTCGCCGTTTAAGTGGTTGGCAACAACATCAACTACAACCTTGATTCCGTATTTGTCAGCTTCCTGACAAAGGGACTGCAAATCACCCTTTGAACCAAGAGAATTTGTGCCAACATAAAAGCCGTAAGGCTGATACAGCCAGTACCACTCGCCGCCGCCTGCAGGCTGTGCAGGAGAAGTCTGTACTGAAGTAAAACCAGCCTCTGCTATATTCTTCAGTTCTGCCTTGATATCGTTATACTTCCAGTTGAAGCAGTGCAGAATATTACCATCCTGGATGTTTTTTGCCAATCCATAATTTGCACCAACTTCGGAAGCGTCTGCCAAAGCACCAATTTCTGCCGTATCAAACTCTGCAGCGTTAACTGCAGGAAGGCAAAAAACAGTTGCTATCAAGCAAAACACCATAATCAAGCTAACGATTCTTTTCTGAAACATAGGTGATTCCTCCTTGAGTGATTTCAAAAACCTAAATAGATTTTAGCAAAAATATCGGAACTCCACAAGTTCATTCCTATTTTTTTCACTTGAAATTATGGCTTATTTTTGGCTTTTGTTTCCAAATATCACCTCGATTACCTTTTTTTGTTTTTAACCTGTATAAATTTTATCACGTCATTTGCACAAAAAAGCAGTCGGCAGAAAATCTGCCGACTGCTTGATGATAAAAACATTACTTTTTTTCAAAATGGTTTTTGCCTTTGGTAATCCGTGCCCAATATTCCTTAATAAGTTGCTTAAAACGTCTTAGCTTTCTGACAATTTTAATTATGGGCTTACGCAAAAACATCATTCCTACCCATAATTTTACATATCTCATATAGCCTTTGTTTGTACAGGATATAAACTTTTCTTTCCTGTAAAAGCCTCTTACGACGCCGATAATATTTGCATCGGTAATGTCGTACTCTTTTTCATACAAACCATCACCGCAAATGATATATCCTGTATCGGTAACTTCAATTATTCTGTGGACTACATACCTGCCGCGTTTGTCTTTATAAAGAGGGATATCGTATTTTTCCAGTCTCCCCTCTGCAGGCTCTATCAACACAGTATCTTTGCCGTTTCTTATCATAGGCCACATACTCACACCATGGGGAGTAATGACAAAGTGACCGCGTGCAACAGCTTCTTCTATTGTAGAAAATGAATCCTTCACTGCAAAGCTCCTTATTAAGTGGTAATGATAATATTTTACCATAACCAAAACAACATTTCAATATAAAAATATCCCTGCAAATTCTGCAGGGATATTTGACTTGTTTTGTATATTTATTACTTTGTAGCTTCCATCAGGTCGGAGTAAACTGTGTGGAGTGTGCCGTCTGCTGTTTTGTACTGAACATAAGCTCTTGCAATCCAGGTTTCACCTGCTGCAACGTTGGCTTTTGTCCAGAAAAAGCTGTATATGGGATTTTTGGTACTGGGACCTCTGTCGTATACGTTTGTATCCTGAGAACCTGCCACAAGGTTTGTGCCTGTGTAGTTCTTCTTGTTGGTTGCTACAATACCTGATTTCACGTATTCTACTCCCATTTGCTCCTCAAGTACTTCCCAGCTGAAATAGAATCTGAGCTTTGTTGGTTCTGTCACTGTGTCTGCTGTGTCCATATTTACTATTACACTGTACTCTATCACTTCATCTTCATCTACAAATACTGCTTCTGCCTTACTTGCATTTACAGGATATACTTCGCAAACCTTCTGATAGCTCTTTATCTTTCCGTTGAAGGTCCAGTATGCAAACTTCTTGCCCTCGGGTGCTTCGTCTGCTGTTAGCTGCAGTGCAAAGTTTGCAAGGTAATTTCCTTCTCCGTCATCATCTCCGCTTCCTGTTCCTCCAACTATCTCTACAGGCACATAAACCTTTCTTTCTT
>JAZNVW010000014.1:0-6513 GCA_045593025.1 Ruminococcus sp.
CGTTGCGCTGAAAGAATCAAGCTTAACCATCAAATTAAATAACCTATGATTTTCTCTGTCTGCTCTGGAATCAATGGGATTTGTAATCTTTGCGTTGAGCTCATCTGCAAGGTCTGTTTGCTCTGTCCAGTTGCCAAGCACAGCCTCGTCAAGAGTAGCGTCTGGGGTTATATCCTCCTCGCCCATTTTGTAAAGAGTGTGATATACAGGCTCAGCGATGGATATTTTTGCAACCCACTTCTGAATTGCGGTTGCGTCCTTGATTGTAACATCTGCAGAAAGGTCAGCATCTGCAAGAAGCAGAGCGTTATCTACAAGAACCTCCAGAGCAGCAACATGCTTCTGGATAGCAGTTGCGTCCTTGATGGTAATGTCCTGTGACAAATCGGCATCACCGATATATCCTGCAATAACACCTGTTTCCCCTATCAGTTCACGGACAGAATCCATATCGCCTTCATCTGAGGATACAAGATATTCCTCCGGGGCACCTGTATCTGCAAATACGCTCACAGAGCTCATACCTGCCAGCAACATCAGAACAAGAAGTGCAGAAATCAGTCTTTTCATATTAATCGTCTCCTTTTTTATCATCAGGATAGCTTAACTACAGGAAGCTCATCAATGAGTTCTGCAATATGCTTCTGAATTGCAGTTGCATCCTTGATGGTAATATTTCCGTCCAGGTCTACATCACCGTAGGTATTCTGGAAATCGTTAAACTCCTCAATTTTTGCAACACACTTCTGAATCATTGTTGCATCAGAAATTGTAACCTTGCCGTCACGGTTTACGTCGCCGTAAAGAGTGGGGAGTTCCTTCTGCTTGAACTCAACTGTAACAGTTCTGTCAGAATTAAGATTTTTTACGTAGTAGTAATCACCTACAAAATTTGTGATCTCATTATCTCCGTCAATAATTCTTGCTACCTCGTAATCGGTCTGAAGTTGAATATAGAATCCGCAGGAACCGCCCTTTACTACCTGCTCTGTGGAATCTCCGCCGTTACAGATACCGCCCTCGTTCCAGTTAATGGTAAGGGTTACGTACTGAGTTTCGGGGGTAGAAAACTCAACGGAGATGCGGTGTGACTTCTGCACGTCCTCAAATGTGTAGGTTGCAGAAGTGAGTTTTTCGTTGCCGGTTTTGCCAAGAGTTGCAAGGTCAACGTTTTCTCCGTCAACGGTTACTCTCAAGATTTCATAGCCTTCTTCTGCCTGCATATTGAAGGTGATACTGTCACCCTTATTTATATACTCGTCTGCTTCTTCGTAGTAGTCGGGAGCCTCTGCGGTTATAGTACCGTTACCGCTCCTTGAGCCATAAACAGAGAACGCAACCTCTTCAAACTCTACCACAAGGGACATAGGAGCAGTTACAGCGGACATCTGATACTCATACTCCGTTGCATTTTTGGGAACATTGATTGTTCTGCCGTCAAGAGTTACGCTCTTGATAACGGAGCCCTTTGAAGCTCTTACGGTAAGAGTTGGCTCCATTCCCTCGTTGATGGCGGCAACATCGCCCTCATAATCAAGGTCAGTGTTTATGCCCTTGGCATAAACATTCACATAACCTCTGCCTGTGTTGCCCTCACCAATTGAATATGTCAGATTATGCTTAGTGGGGGCTTCGCCGCCGTAGGTAACAGCGATTGTAAGGTCATCCCAAGCATTGGGGTCATCCTTGAACTTAAAGTAGTTGCGTGCCATCTGCTCCTGGACTTCCCAATCAAGAAGCTCGTAGGTGCTTTCGTCCGAAAGGTCAAACATTACCTCGTCGTTTACAACTACCTTCTGCACCCAGAAGCCCTCAAGAGGAGCAAGGCGAATCCAA
Organism: Ruminococcus sp.; assembly: GCA_045593025.1. Lineage (GTDB taxonomy): Bacteria > Bacillota > Clostridia > Oscillospirales > Acutalibacteraceae > Ruminococcoides. The sequence continues at coordinate 1,837 of JAZNVW010000014.1, forward strand.
CCTATCTTCTCGTTTTCTGTACGGATAAAATTATCGGTTGAGTTATCATTTGCTCCGTAGTTCTGGTAGTCCATTGTGATTTGGTACTTTTTAACCTCGGGAACATTTATCTTAACCACGGGGCTGTAGGGGGAGTACATCTCCATCCAGTCACTCTTAACCTCTTCGCCGGTGTAGTCGTAATGCTCTATCTCACAACGGTATCTTGCTCTGAGGTAAACCTCCTGCTCCTGCCACTCAAATGCACGCCAAGTGTTAGTAACCTCGGGGTCGCGGATAAGCTTCCACCAGATGTTAATAGTATCAATGTTGTATTCCTTGGAAGAAAGGTTGTGGTATGCTACCTCCTGCCAGTTTTCACCATCAAGGCTTGCTTCTAAACGGATATTCTTATAATTAACAGATTTAACGGAGGTTTCCTCAATATCAAGCTTGATGCCGTCAAGGTATGATACCTCGAAGGGAGAAAAAGCACGAAGCCAAATCTTGTTTGCACCGTATTCGCCTGTACCAATCTCGATATATGGGTCTTCGATTGTAGGTGCAGGAAGGGTAGCAGGAAGCTGAGCACTTGCGTCGTTATTTGCACCGTAGGAAACGGTGTCGCTCCAGTCGGAGAAGATATAGGACACTTCGTCCTCTTTATCCTCTACAGAATAGTAGCCTGAGGTCTGCTTAACCACATATCTTGCTCTGAACTCCAAGGATTTGCTCTGGTCAAAGAGGTAGTAATTATCCCAGCCGTCAAAGTACTCGTCAAAATAGTCCTTTAAGGGATAGTACTTGCTGCCCTCTTCTGCGGTGTAGCAGTCAGTTCCTCTTAAAACTCTCCAGTAAGTACCTGAAATGTCGCCCCACCAGTCGAAGCCTTCGTAGGTGGGATTGTTGTTACCGTGAACATTCATTGTGTCCCATTCTTCGGTATAGTGCCACTCACCGCCGGGGATTCGCCAGTCGTACTGGAAATCCAAATCAAAACGCAAGCCGTCACCGTATTCTTTAGTCCACCAATAGTCATTGTCGGTTCTGCCGCCCTCGGCATCACCCCAATAGCCGTCGGAATATGCAATGAATCTCTGCAAATCCTCGGGGTGAACTGCGTTAACCAGAATGTCACGACCCCTGTCTGCGGTTATGTAGATGTAAGGAGCAGTAAAGGAGGTGGGAACCTCCTTAAAGTCATTGTCAGCGGCGCTGACAACCCCCATAGGCACCAATGCCAGAACCAAAGTCAGGCAAAGGATAAGTGATAATAATCTTTTTTTCATATTAAATCCTCCTATTATAAATTTATTTGAATAAATCGAAAAAGCTTTTTTGCTTTTTAGGCTCGGGTTTTACATAGTCAAAGCCGCCTGCAGGCTCTGCTATATTAAAGTAAATTGTAGGGGTGTCACTGTCACCCTCAAAGCAATGCTCGGTGTCTGCGTGGTAGCAGGTACCGTTTATCATTTTGTAAAGGTGGCAAACGCTTGGGTACTGACCTGCCTGTCTGAATCCGTTATTCATAAGAAGCTGACGGTAGCCTTCAACCGCCTTTTCTGCAGAGAAGTTGCTGTCAAACCTTGCAGAAAACCAGCAGTAGTCAGGCTCTTTTTCCAATATAAAGTTTTTACCGCCACAGCTCCACACAGGATACTGAGGCAGATACGCCTTAAACTCATCCAAAACCTTTTGGTCTTTACTGAGCTGAGCATTTTCTTCATTTACCGCAAAGGGAAGCTTAGCTCCGCAATTTTGGCAAAATTTTGTGCCCACATTGTTCTGTGTGCCGCAGGAGGTACATACAAGTTCATCTGCTATGGATTTTTCAGGTAATTTCTCACCGCAGGAAGGGCAAAAGTTTTTGTCCGCAGTAGTGCTTTCTCCGCAAGCGGGACAAACTTTCATATTCTTAGCCGCTTCGGTGGCGTATTTTGAAGCCGCCTGCCCAAACCTTGAAAAAGCCCCCTCTAAGGAGTCTCCTCCCTGTGGAATCTGATCCTGCTGACAAGCAACAGCTTCGGCAGTATTGTCGAGTTTATCAGCGGCTTTATTAACAAGCTCCGTAGCCTTTGGCTCAACGGCATTTGTAATCGCCTGACCAACAGCTTTGCCGACGGCGTCGCTTACACCTCGGCGAATTGCTCTTTCTAAAAATCCCATGGATAAGCCTCCTTAAATTTCTTTGTATTTAATCAACAGTTGCTTTCGGCTGTTAATATTGAGTTTCTTGTAAATGTTTTTACAATGGAAATGCACAGAAGAATAGGAAATATACAACATCTCGGCAATCTGAGCCTGAGTTTTGTCGGTAAGAAGCTGTGCAAAAACCTCGAACTCCCGTTTGGAAAGCAAGGCAAGCTCGGGGTATTTTTCCAATAACAATTTATATTCATTTTGTGCCAGAGCGAGATAGTCAAAATAGTTTAATTTCTCCATATAATTCCCCCTGAAAAAATTATACTTTATCTAAAGCAATTCGTAACCTACCCAACAAGGGGTTAATATTGGTAAATAATACCTGTTCGGGTAGTTTTACTAATAATCCGTTGAAAATTTTTTAGCAATAATGTATAATATTTGAAAATTTAATTCTTATTCCTCGGTTAAATTATAATGTATTTTGGAGGGTATGCATATCCCACACCGGTGGGATATTGGGGGGCATTACCGCCCGAAGGGATAGATTTTTTCGCAAAATAGTGGGAATACCCCTCTTTTGGGGCAAAAAAGGAGGACAAGCTGTGAACGAATCACTTCTTATGGAAAACTTAAAAAAACGGCAGGACAAACCGCTATGGCTTCTTGTGTGCTTTGCTATGTTTAGCTTCTGGCAGATGGCGTTTATCTATTATTTCCTTGAGCCGTCCTCGGCAATGGATGGGAAAATCCCACTACCCATTAACATCGATAACGGCACCTCGCTGACGGCGGTCTGTTACATCCTGAGTATCCTTACGATGATCTTTTTACCGAAGATCATCGTGTGGACACAGCGGATCGCCACGGGTGTTGCGCTGGTTTCGGCAGTTGCTTTTTTTCTTCCTCTGCCGGACGATATTCTGCGCCTTAACATTTACCTGCAGATTTTCTGCTGCTGTCTGATGATCGGATTTGAGACCTTCCTTGTGGTCAACTGCTTTTCCGAGAAAAGCGGTGTCAAGTATCTGACCTTCGGCTACGGCATAGCGGTGTTTCTGATCGCTTTGGTTCAGAACGAGGTCATCTCGATCCCGTTCTCTACATTCCGCTACGGAATGGTAGCGGCGCTTGTGCTTTTGTTTGTTTTCTTTCTCCGTATGCCTACGGGTAAGGAGCATTTGCCGCGGTTCGTGAAAAAGAGCGATGGCATTATCGCACCTAAAAAGATGATGTGGGGCACCTATCTTCTTATGTTCATTGTTGCGCTGATGGGCGTTGCCGGCCCTGCGGTTGTTGGTAAGGCAGAGCACGGCGTTTCCATTATGTATTTGGTCGTGGCACTTTCCTGTTTCACGATGTATTTGCTCCACAAAAAAGCGAATATCCACCCTTTCCGAATGATGCCCGTGCTTGTGGGACTCGGCGGACTCGGTTTTATTCTGATGATCACGACCTCCTACGTTCCCGCGCTTGCATACGTCGCTTGCGCGTTGATCGGATTTGGTATGGCGGCTTGTATGCTCGCTCCGCTTTACGGTGTGCCGATCATGAAATCCTATCCCTCAAAATACATACCTTGCGCTATCATCGGTCTTGCTCTCTCGGCTGTTCTCGTTCACTCCGTTATTGGAGAGATGTTTCTGGGCGCGCCTACCGCGCTGTACATCGTTTATGCGGTGATCATGGCGGTGCTTGTGTTCGTGTTTACGCAGGTGGAGCCGTTTTTGATGTTTGCACTGCGTAAAAGGATTACCGACGGAGACGTTACCTCAGAGAGTGACGGCAATAGCAAGGTGCCTGAGCAGGGAGTGCTGACCGCAGAGTCGGTCAATAGCATTTATAAAGATGTTGTTAGCGAAGACCCACTGAAAGTTCTTTCCAAGCGAGAGAGAGAAGTTGTGGAATTGATTTGCCTTGGCTACAGCAATGCCGACATTGCGAAAATGCTTTTTATTTCTGAGCATACCGTAAAAGACCACACAAAGAAAATCTATCCCAAAATGGGTGTTCACAGCCGTTTTGAGCTTGCAACACTTGTAAACAAACAACGTGCAAACCATAACGAATAAAGGAGGGGCTTTATGACACTTGCAGACAGACTGAATAAAATAATTGATGAACAGGGACTTACAAAAAGAGCGTTTGCAAAAACCTTGGGTGTCAGCGAAAACTACATCTATCAGCTCACAGGAAGCCAAGAAAAGCTGACCACCATATCCGAAACTCTTGCAAAGCTCATCGCCCTTGAATTTGGATATGATAAAGACTGGATTATATACGGCGATAAAAACTAAAATATATGATGAAAGCCTCCGAGGAGTTCTCCCCGGAGGCTCATTTTGTTTTTATGGTTTATTTATTCGCTTCAATAAATCTATGAAGGATTGCTGCTATTTCTGCTCTTGTGGCATTGTCAAGCGGATTGAGGGTGCTTTCTGATTTACCCTTTATCAAGCCACTGCCAACTGCCCACTGCATAGAAGGTATTGCATACTCGGAAATGCTGTCAAAATCGTCATAAGAGAGGATATTTGTGTTTTCTCCTACGCTGAC